>JBDVJN010000001.1:0-6614 GCA_039961455.1 Cyclobacteriaceae bacterium
AAAGAGATCAAGACTAAGATCAAGAAACGAACTGGCTTGATCGCCTCCGCAGGAATTTCCTACAATAAGTTTCTGGCAAAAACAGCGTCTGACATGGATAAACCCGATGGATTGTACGTGATCCTGCCACATGAAGCAGAGGAATTCGTGGCGAAACTTCCTGTTCATCGATTTTTCGGCATTGGTAAAGTCACTGCAGAGAAGATGGTCAAGGCTGGAATATTTGTTGGCAAGGATTTGCGAAACAAAACACTCGAGGACCTCAAACTAAGATTCGGCAAATCAGGCAGCTACTATTACAACATTTCACGGGCCATTGATGAACGAGTTGTGCAGCCAAGTAGAGAAACAAAGTCCATTAGCGCCGAACGAACCTTTGAAGATAACCTCGTCGAACTTGCGGAAATAAATGAGCAGCTTGATCGAATTGCCAAAATCTCATTCGAGCGATACCAAAAAAACAAAGTCACTGGGCATACGATAACAATAAAACTCAAGTACGCTAACTTCCGGCAAATAACCAGAAGCAAAACCCTGGATCATGGAATCATGTTGGAAGATGACTTCACTAAAACAGCTCTTGGTTTGATGCAAGAAGATCTTCTTGACGAGGAAGGTATTCGCCTCATCGGGGTTGGTATTTCTAACTTCAGGCAGGAGGAAAAACCAAAAGAGGAAGTTCAGCTCACATTGGAATTCTGACTCCTAGCTCAACTTACACCCCTCTACTTCTAGAATAAGATCAGAGCCATAAGCAGTTGAAGGTGTTTGATAGCCTGTCTTGAAGTTTCCATTCAAAATTCGTTGAGCAATTAAAACTGCGGTGCTAGCGGTCAGCGAATACCCGTTCGTGGTAACTAACCATGCTTCAGTTTCTCTTGATCCATTGCTCACCTTTCCCCATAAGTACATCTTGGCAGTTTCTCTTTTCTCCTCTGAAGGACCGGCGGGTTTCTTGTCAATTTGACTCTTCAGAAAGTTCTTCACTATCTGGGCCTTCAAAAGAAAGGAAAGCAGGCTCATCTTCTTGACCTGACTCAGTTGACTCTCGGTTGTACCTGAATACACTTCTATGTTTGGAATTCCAGTACTGAAGTGAGCAGTGGAAATGTCGCCCCAGCTTATAGCCATAGAGAGTTGTTCAAATTCTCCGTAATCAACCATTTTAGTCCGCTTACCCATCGGAGCAAATGCATAGTGTCCGTCCTCTCTTCTGACCTGTGGTTCCCCAAAACTCTCAATCATTGTTTTGGCTGTTCCACGAGACAGTCGACCGCCTTTTGCCACAAAAGCAAGTTCCAGGCTCTTAGCATCAGGCATTTTTTTGTGCAAGCTTGCCGCAAGACAATCAGATGGAACTACATCAAAACCAGCTCCTGGCATTAGCATAATGTCTTTTTCGCGAGCTTTTCCAGAATAGCTTTGAACCAAATCAAATACCTCGTATTCTCCTGTGATATCCAGGTAGTGCGTGTTTGTCTCCAGACAAGCCTCAACCATTTGCTTAGCCGTGTGGATAAAAGGACCTGCACAGTGGATAACAACATTTCCCGTTTGTAGCCAAGCCTCCAACTTCGCTTTTTCTGAGATATCAAAAGCCTCCCATTCTAGTCCCTTGGCTTCTCCAAGTGAACGTGTCTTTTCCACATTTCTTCCAGCAATCTTTGGCTTTATCCCTGTCTTTAGGCACTCATCAATGATTAGTGTTCCAGTGTAGCCGTAGGCTCCGTATATCAAGACGTTACTCATAAGGCTGTGAAGTTAACTGAAAATACAGCTTGCCCTTCATAAGAAAAGGGTTCGAAAAAGCTAAAATCATGTTTCTACCTAAATTAGAGAATGAAAAATTAGTTCTATCATGACGCCTACATCCAACAACTATGCCGAAGCAGCAATGCTTATCCGGAAGCACCCAAATGAGGTATTCGAAGCATTCATTGATCCCGAGATTACGACAAAATTCTGGTTTACGAAAAGCAGCGGAAGACTTGAAGTAGACCAACCAGTGGACTGGACGTGGGAAATGTACGATCATACGTTTCAAGTCACGGCCAAAGAGATTATTCATGGAAAAAAAATTCTAATTCAATGGGGTGATGATCCCGAATCTCAGGTTGAGTGGGAATTCCAGTCGCTAGAGGAGGGAACGTTCGTGACGATTCATGTAACAGGCTTTAAGGGTTCCAATGAGGAACTCATTAGCCAAATCAGAGATGCAACCGGAGGTTTTACTTGGGTCCTTGCCGGACTGAAAGCGTACCTCGAACACAACAATCAACTAAATCTAGTTGCAGATAGATATCCAAAGGGATTAGATTGATCAAACAGAATTCCTAAACTTCAGCGGCGTAATCTCCACTCTATTTTTAAATACTCGATTGAATGCAGCTTCTGACCGGTACCCGATTTTATGAGCTACCTCTCGCACCGAAAGATCACTTTCTTTGAGCAATTCCTTCGCATTTAGAATGCGCCAGTTGGTTAAGTAATTCATTGGCGTTTCTCCCACAAGGTCTCTGAATCTATTTGATAGACTGGTTCTGGACATTCCCACGTTTCGAGCGAGTGATTCCAATGTCCAGTTTTCCCCGGGAGAAGTGTGAATCAACTTCAAACTGGAGGAGATGCGTTCATCCTTCAATGCAGCAAGAAAACCTGTCTCTATTTTATTTTGCTCAATGTAAGCTCGCAAAGCATGGATGAACAGAATCTCACCAAGTTTCTTTATCACTACTTCATTTCCCTGTCTATTCATCGCAGATTCCTCAATAACCAAGTTTACAATACTCCTAAGCCACTCCTTCTCCTGGATCTCAGACTCTGTGATGTAGACCAGCTCTGGTAAAGAATCGATCAATGTATGTTTGACCATTCGGTCGAATTCAAAATGCCCGCAAACCAGACTAGTCGAGACATCCTCTCCCTGAAAAAGGGAATTCCCGGAAGTAATCGATTGCACTACCTTCATTCCTGAAACTTTCTCACTAGAAATAGAGTCAGCCAACCAATGCTCCGTCCCTCTCGGAAAAACCACCAGATCCCCAGCTGATAATTCAACCATGTCTTTCTGTGTTTTTAGCAAGCACTTTCCATCAGTGACGATATGAAATTGTGCGAAAGGCCCGGTGGGGACATCCATGCCCCAGGGAGAAGAAAAGTCCGACTGAAAGTAAACAGCACTAGACAGTTTGATTTTTTCGAGCACATCGCTTAACGCATCCATATTTGTACGTTCTAATAATTTATTAGTACTTTTTGATACTGATAGAACAAAAATAGAAAATACTTTTGACTTCTGATTATGAACTAAACTTTCAAAAAATGAAGAATCAAAGAACAATTTTACTTTTAATCTTAACACTATTATTCGCTATGGGTACAGAAGCACAAGTATTTACCAACGACCAAAATGTGGCCAATCAAGGCTACGATCTAGTGAATTATTTCACAACTAACACTGCAGCAAGAGGCACAAAACAATTCTCAACTGAGCATGAAGGTGCGACTTACTATTTTTCAAGCCAGGAAAATATGGATGCCTTCAAAGCAAACCCACATCAGTATTTACCACAGTTTGATGGATACTGTGCATTTGCTGTAGCGAAAATGAATCAGAAGGTTCCCGTTGATCCCGAGACGTTCAGAATTGACGATGGAAAACTCTATGTGTTTTTCAACGACTATTACGAAGGTTCACCTTTCAACACCATCGTTCCATGGTTGCAAAATGAAGCAGATATGGAAAAAATGGCTGCTGAAAATTGGAAGGGATTGAAGGGTAAGTAAGAACGTCTCAAGTGTACATCAAGCGTCATTTCGAACACAGAGAGAAATCCGATCAAGTAATGTCTGCATAGGATCTCGAGATTTCTCACTTCTACGTCGTTCGAAATGACGTTTTTATTATTAAACCATTTGGTTGATTAATGGCTTCGCGCTAATATTGTATCATTAAACTAAATGGTTGAATATTATGAAAGCAGTGAAAGTACAGTACACAGTCAAACCAGAATACGTAGAGACAAATAAAGCGAATATCAAAAAGGTAATGGACACCTTGAAGGCCAGCCCTATTGCAGGCATGCAATATGCATCTTTTGCATTGGATGATGGACAGACATTTGTTCATATCAACATGGCAAAGGATCAGGAAACGATGAACAAACTTCAGGAGGTAGAAGAATTCAATGAGTTCAGAATGCAGTTAAAAGCTAGTGGTCCGGTTTCCCCACCACAATCAGAAAACTTAAATTTGGTTTCCTCAGGTTTTGAGCTGTCCTAATTGGCAAAAGAAAAAGAACATACCGACCAGATATTCTCAGCTTTGGCGGATAGGAGTCGTCGGAAAGTTGTGGAAATTCTTCATGAAAAGGACGCCTCTATCCTGGAACTAACCGAATCTTTCTCTATGTCTTTTCAGGCTTTAAGCAAACACATAAAGATTCTTGAATCGGCTGGGATCGTTCACAAGAAGAAACAAGGGAAATTTGTTATTTGCTCTTTGGATCATGCGACCTTGAAAAAATCACTCAAGTGGATTTCTTACTATTCAAACTTTTGGAATGAGTCATTCAATAAGCTGGATGGCTTAATCAAGAAAGAGAAAGATGGCAAGTGAGAATAAGGTTTACTTGCAGCACTCCTTTAAGTGTGATCAGGAGACCTTGTTTGATTGGCTGACAAAACCAGAGCTCATAGGACAATGGTTCGGACCGGAAGGGTTCTCAACGGGAAATGTCCAATGCGAATTGGTTGAAGGTGGTGCTTACAGTATTGAACTTATAAAGGTGAAGGTGCCCAGATTTACCGTGCAGGGAGAATACATTGAAATCAGAAGGCCTATAAGGTTACGGTTTAGCTATCGCTATTTAGGCTTAGAAAACCCACCTCCACCAAGTATTGTGCGTTTTGACTTAATGAGAACAACTCCAGATCAGACCGAGCTTTCGATGGTCCAAGAATTCGAAATCGAAACTCCGGATTTCGCTACAAGGAGTAAGGCCTGGGTATTTATGTTTGACAAACTGGAAGGCCTTATATAGCTACTGTCCTTTTTTCTTCCAATACCTTACCAGCCCCGCTACACTCATCCATGGGGGATTTGCTGCTTCATACTGTTTAATGCCGATCTCTGAAACTCCCCTTTCGCGTAGTTGATTTGCTGTGTACTCTATGAATTGAGGAGTGATCTCATCATTGGAATATCCCGACTCCCATTTTACTTTCATCCAAAATGCCCAATTGTTTAGCACCTCTTTCATCTCACGCATGTGGCCGACTGGGTCCTTCTCTGCGCCAAAGTGGGTTAGCACCAAAGAGGATGGCTTCTTCTTGAGCACCAGATCAATGGAATCATTCCAATCTTCCAGGTTGATATCTGGCGGTGGACACGGGGGCACCACCGGACCTCCTCCAATCTTACATCCGGCAAGATCTCCGGCAAAAATGATCTCACCCCACTGCCATGCTATATGATGTTTGGCATGGCCCGGTGTATGCAGAGCCACGAATTTCTCATCGCCTATCTTTAGCTTTTGATCATGCTTCATCGCCTTCAGGTTCTCCATCGCAATTCCTTCCATTTTCCCCCAAAGTGTATCCATTTGGTCACCATAAATCATAGTCGCAGAGGCAACAAGTTTGGTAGGATCGTGCATGTGGTCTACACCAAATGGATGCAAATAGATGTTGGCTCCCTCCTTGGCAAAGGCCCAAGCAGCACCACCATGATCAAAGTGGATGTGTGACAACAGCACGTGCTTCACATCTGAAACTTTGTAGCCATGAAGTGCCAATCCTCCTTCTAGACTACCAAATGTGCTATATGGTCCTGTCTCAACCAAAACTGGTCCGTCGGACGTTTCAATCAAAAAGGCTGCAATGGCACTATCAAAACCTTGAAAATGCAAATCGATAACATGGTACATAGGCGTAGTTGGTTGGTGAATTTCAAGGGCTTTCGTTCGATAGAGAAGCGATGGAATCTCTATTATTGCCGTGTCAAATTCTAGTTCTAAGTTAATTAAAAATGAGCGACTCCAAATATTTTCAAGACCACATGCCTGAGAACGTGTGTTTCGGCTGTGGACACAACCATGAAGGGCTTCAAATAAAAAGTTTTTGGGATGGTGAAGAATCTGTTTGTGAGTGGGAATCCACCGAAAAATACCATGGATGGAGCAATCTCATGAATGGTGGTATCATGGCGACATTAATTGATTGTCACTGCATGGGAACTGCAATGGCAGATGCTTACAAAAGGGAAGGGCGGTCGCTAAACACAGAGCCAGAATACCGATACGCTACAGGAACCTTGTCAGTTAAATATTTGAAACCAACACCCAATACGGTGGTAGTGCTTAGGGCTAGAGTTGTTAAAGTCAAAGGAAAGAAAACAGTGTTGAAATGTGACTTCTTCTCCGAACAAGGAGAAAAAACTGCAGAAGCAGATGTAGTGGCAATACGGGTGTTTGACGGAAGTCTGAGCGATGGTGAAAATCCTTTTAAGTCTTAGTTTTTACCACAAAGACACAAGGAATTCACCAAGCACACCAAATTGTAGAAGGTGTATCCTAAAAGTAGACTGACCTCCTAGGGCTTTTTGTTATAGAGTG
>JBDVJN010000002.1:0-94177 GCA_039961455.1 Cyclobacteriaceae bacterium
GATCAATCAAAAGACACTTATCTGATTGCACGAGATCACATGGGAGTAATTCCGCTGTATCAGGGCTGGGATAAGGAAGGCAACTACTATGTAGCCTCCGAGCTGAAATCACTTGAAGGAATTTGTAACAAGATTGAACTATTTCCTCCTGGTCATTACCTGTCAAGCGATGATATGAAAGTGAAGCGGTGGTATAAAAAGGATTGGGTTGCTTTTGAGCATGTGAAAGAAAACGACACAGACATATCTAAAATAAAAGATGGTCTGGAAGCAGCAGTTCACCGGCAGCTTATGTCTGATGTGCCCTACGGCGTCCTACTTTCAGGAGGATTAGATTCCTCCATCATATCAGCAATAGCTAAACAATATGCTTCAAAACGGGTGGAGTCCCAGGATAAAAACGAAGCCTGGTGGCCTCAATTGCATTCATTTTCTGTTGGACTCGAGGGATCTCCTGATCTGAAGTTTGCGCAGGAGGTTGCGGACCATATCGGTACTGTACATCACGAAATCACCTTTACTATTCAGGAAGGTTTGGATGCTGTCAGAGATGTTATCTATCATCTTGAAACCTATGATGTAACTACGGTAAGAGCCTCGACTCCAATGTATTTAATGGCGCGAGTTATTAAGTCCATGGGAATCAAGATGGTGCTGTCCGGTGAAGGAGCTGATGAACTATTTGGAGGCTACCTGTATTTCCATAAGGCTCCGGATGCGGAAGAATTTCACGATGAGACAGTCAGGAAATTGGACAAGCTTCATCTCTATGATTGCAACAGAGCAAATAAGGCTCTCTCAGCTTGGGGTGTTGAGGGTCGCGTTCCATTTCTGGATAAGGAGTTTATCGACATTGCAATGACCATTAACCCGAAAGACAAAATGATCAATGAAGATCGAATGGAGAAATGGGTGTTGCGAAAAGCATTTGAGGATTATCTCCCGGAGAGTGTAGCCTGGAGACAGAAGGAGCAGTTTTCAGATGGCGTTGGATATAGTTGGATTGATCGGTTGAAAGAGACTGTGGATAAAGCGGTGACAGATCAAAACATGAGTCAGAAGCAACATCGTTTTCCTACCAATCCGCCAATGAACAAGGAAGAATACTACTACCGAACAATATTCGAAGAACATTTCCCTTCAAACTCCGCAGCTGAAACAGTTCCGTCTGTTCCGTCGGTAGCCTGCAGCACTCCTACTGCATTGAAATGGGATAACGCATTTTCTGAAATGAATGATCCATCAGGAAGGGCTATCTCTGCAGTGCATGAGGATGGGTACTAGGGAGTTTCAGATTTTCTCAGGTAGCCTTAAGAAAGCGGTAATGCCAGATGCACAATTCTTCTTATTCAATTACTTCGAAGAAATTCTTGCCTCTCTGAAGAAAGCCCGTAACATCTTTTTCACCTCTTTGTTAAGTTTCTTTGGTTCTCTTGTAATTGAACTGAAATTGGCAACCACAAGTTTTTCACTCACTTGATTGTCCTGAAGCGTTAACGTCAAATCCACCATCTTGTCTTCAGGATTGGCACCTTCCGGGCGTTGAAAGCCAGCAGGTAGTGTGTCCAATTGAATATCAAATAAAATTTCCAAGACCGAAAACTCATCGGCTATAGTCGTTCCATGGTTAGGTTTTTCATTAAGTCGGTTAATTCACTTTCAGCTTCCATTTTCATATGGGTTTCTGAGTAGTCAGTAATATTCCATTCCGCATCAAGCCAAATGAATGGCGGTTCATCAGTATCAAAGTCTAACTCAAGTGTAAATGATTGTTTGTCATCACTGAAATTGACTTTCCATTCACCTGCAATATTTTCTCCCTGCTCTCCTTCAACTATTATAGTTTCATCCTGATTAAAAATCAGGATGAAGTCATTGAATGCGATGGAAACATTCGTGGTATCTTGAAAGAAAGTGACCACCCACTCGCCTCCTGCAAGAAAAGCTTCTATCTGATTTTGATTATCTCCTTCATCACATGCGTCAATCAGATCCTCAATTGATTCCTCTAGCTCAACGTTATCATTTACCTCAACCTCAGTGCCATCAAATTGGACAAGCGACAATGGAAATTCGAACCCCACAAGATCGGCATCACTCAGGTTGCTGAAAAAAAGAAACATTTCCTTATCACTATTAATTGTTATGATTTCTGCTGTTTCTTTCTGAGCATCAAATACAAACAGATCCAGCTTATATTTAAAATCAAGGCATTCTATATCGTCATCATCTCCTTCATCGCATATATCCTGAAGATCCTCCAATTCATCTTGATTGTTCACCAGCAGCTCCGAATAGTTAGGGAGGACAATGGTTATCGGAAAGACTATTTCCAGGTCATCATCTTCAGACTCTTCGAGAATTATTTCTAAAGTTGCTAGGTTCTCCGCTGAGTCAATTACAATATCTTTATCTCCTACAACTACAGTAACGGGTAGCTTCACCGAAATACAGCTGGAATCATCAATCAAATTATCCACTGAGCCATCATTCAGGGTCATACGCAGCACCAATTCTTTCAGGGTCGAATTGGCCGTTATTACTTCTTGGGGAGATGGCTCAATAATTTCAACCTTCTCCTCCTGACAACCGCTCAAAATTGTCAGTACCAGCAAAACCTGTATGAAATGACTATTTCTTAACACTTTGAGACTTCGTTTTTTACTATTCTTTCTATTATAAAACCGGTAAACATCTTTAATTCCTCCATCCTTTCATGTTTTCGTCAAAAAGTAATCCTAAAATTGAAGTTAGGTGTTAGCCCAAGAGATCTCTGCTCGATCTGCTCCACTTCTCCCAACTGATCCAGTTGAAAATAGGTATTTATAATATTTTCTCGATTCAATACATTCCATACCGATATACCTACCTGTGCCAATACCCCATCCCTCAATTTGAAATTGTACTTTGAAGACAAGTCGATCCTAAAATAGTTCTCAATTCTCGAGCTATTCGGAAGGCCATAATTGATCTCTCTGTTTAAAACCTGGATCTCTTGATCCGGTTTCGTGAATGGTTTTCCAGTTCTGAAATTCAGGCCAGAAGAGAACTCAAATGCATTTAATTTATAATTCGTACCAACTGTTATTGTGTGAACTACATCCAAATTGTTAGGAAAAGTTGGAGGAACCAAACCATCAAATTCAAAGGTATTGTCAGCAATGGTGTAGCTCAACCAGGAGGAAACATTATGAAATTTCTTATTTAGCAAAAAATCCAATCCCATTGCATCATAGTTCCCCGTGGCATTCACAAATTGAAATTGGTTTAGAAAACCCTGACTTGATGAAGCAATCTCGCTTACCTTCTTCTGGTACCCTTCCAGTGTAACCAGAAGATCATCATAATTATATGTGAGTCCTAAAGAGACTTGATGACTTTGAAGAATCGGAATATCGTTATCATTGGACAATACCCAACGTCTTTTTTCAATACCCAGAAAGTCGGTTTGAAAATCTATAACCTGAGTTGTAGATTGGTTCTTCGCCTCACCTAGTAACTCAAAGGATAACCGATCTGAAAGCCTCTGTGAAAAGCTAAAACGAGGGTCAATGACCAATTTGCTAAACTTTTCAAAGTAGGTAGTTCGGACGCCAGCCCGTGCATTGGTACTTCCGGATGTAGAATTAAAAGTACCTTCAATAAAACCTGCGTGAGTTCTTAAGACTTCCTTGATAGCGCTCCTGAAACCCGGGTTATTCAAATCCCTAACATTGGTAATTCCAAGATCACTGAGTTGGTAGCCGCCCAAAATTTCTAAATTGTTGCTCACACTGATCCTTGAGTCAAATTTGACACCTACATCAAGAATTTCATTTTCCTGTATCAGACGTTGCCCTTTTAAGATGTCAAAATTGACAGAGTTCAGGCGATACGAAGAAAGATAAGGTAATAGTGAGCTTTTCGCTTTGTTACCCCAAAGTCTGCTATATAAAATACTGGCAACCTGACTTTTTTGTACCAATCCGCTGGTTCTTGACTCGACCAGACCATTTAGCAGTTCATTCTCCTGATATTCGATCTCATTGCGGATATCAAGAAAACTGATTCTTAGCTTATCTCTTTTTGTAATATCATACAAAAATTTTGCGCTCCCATCAACGAAATAGAAGTCATTTTCAACCTCTATTCCATCCAGCGTGCTTGAGACATTTAGAACGTCGGTGTCGCGAAAGGCTCTGTCAAAATATTGATTGAAGGTTGGAGTTCTTACAACGTCTGCAAAAGACCGTCTGCCGGAGAGGTGCAAAGATGCTTTATTGGAAACCGGTATTTTAAGAAGTAAATCCCCGTTAATAAGATTGAAGCCTCCTGCCCCACTTATTTTAGATGCCACCTGATCGTCTGTTTTTATGTTGATGGTGCTTGAAACTGCATCACCATGTTCTGCGCTGGTTCCATTTTTTATAAAGACCACTTTGTCTGTGAAATAAGGATTAAAAGCTGAAATGAGTCCAAAAAAGTGACCCGGTTGGTACATTCTAACCTGATCCCAGAGAATCAAATTCTGATCATTCGTACCCCCACGAACATTGATGTCCGATACTGTTTCATTGATACTTTGGATGCCAGGCAATGCTTGTAAGGAATGTAAAACGTCCGGCTCAGTCAGACCGGGAAGAATGTTGAATAATCCCGTATTGATTTCAAAGGAGCCCCCTATCCTTTTGTTGATTCCCCTGGCTATATAGTTAGTCACCACAATTTGCTCCAGTACCGTAATCTTTTGCTCTAAAAGAAAGCGGTGACATGAATCCGATGGCAAATCAGACAAGCCAAAAGTTTTCGTTTCATATCCGAGTATACGTATCGTTATGGAATCCTCCGACGTGAGTTTTTTCAGGTTAAAAAGACCCTCATTTTCTCCCACGGTTATCTGATCTCCGGAGAGTATTACTGCGCCGATCAAGGGTTCTCCTGTTTTGGCGTCTGTTATCCTGCCGCACAGATCAAATGTTGTTGGATCAGAAATGCTAATCCCAATGAAACGGTTACTCAATTTCCTAAACTGTAGCTGAGTATTGCGGTGAAGATATGCGAGTACGGTATCCAAATCATAACTCTCATCTGGTGCTTCGATCGTCACATGAGCTAAATCGCTATCCAGATAGGTAAATACGACATCAAATTTTTGCTCGAGATCAGGAAGAATTTGCAACAATGGTATCGGGTTGCCAGTTTGTGCCTTGACGTTCACATTGGCAAGCAGAAAAATAAGGATGCTTACTATAGGTTTACTTCCTAAGGTCACTTACGGAGGATGACGTGATTGTCGATTATTTCGTACTCAAGGTTCAGGGGTGTAGTGATAGCCTGCAGAGCCAGATCAATATCATTATGCGTAAATCGTCCGGTATATTTTTGATCAACATCTAGTCCTTCAGTATCTAACGACACATTATACTGTCGCTCGAATTCTCCAACCACCTGCATCAACGGGATGCTTAAAAACGTGCTTTCACCCTCAATCCAGCTTGGAGTCCCAGAAGAAGATATCTGACTTTGAGTAATTACGTCATTTATTTCTCTAAACATCTGACCACGTTTTAGTGTGTATTTTTCTTGAGAGCTCTCAACCTCAACCGACCCCTCGTAGCAGACCACTTCAAAGTAATTTTCTCGTATTTTCACATTGAACTCAGTCCCAAGTACTTTGACCGATCCTGACTCAGTAATAACTTCGAATCTGGAACCTGTACTCACTTTGAAAAAGCCCTCCCCCTTTAGCTCAACAAGTCGTTCATTTGTCCAATCTGACTTTAAGTACTTCAATTCAGAATGAGTATTTAGTATAACCTGGGAGGAATCTGGCAGGAAAAAGGATTCTTTCGCCAGTGAAATTGTTTCCTTAGAAATTGGAGTATCGTTTGTAAGAAAAATGTATCCTGCACCAATCAATACGAGTAGAACAGCAGCAATTTTTAACAATGAATTGGTCCAATTCATTCGTACTACCTTCCCTGGCCTCCGTTGAAGAAGCCGCTCTAGTTCTTTCTCAACCTTGTATTCTGGCGCCGTCTTACTTAGTGCAGCTTTGGAAAATTTCTCCAAAGATTCGAAGTCAGTCGACGTTTTGAAAGAAGCTTTCTCATCCTCACTGAGTGTGCCATTAATCCATTTCTCTATGTATTGTTCCTTTTTCATTATCCGATAAACAATTATTTAACCGTTCAACTCATCAAATTCCTATTCACCCAATCAATTAATTTCATACTTTCAGTTTCTCATTTAATATTCGAACCGCAGCATAAATTCTTTTCTCTACTGTCTTCCGAGATATCCCAAGCATCTCTGCAATTTCCTTGTGCTTCTTATCCTCAATTCTATTCAGCAAAAACGCTTCACGTTGATCATCTGTCAATCCCATTAGGGCCTCCTGAAGTTTGATCATATATTCATTTTCTTCCATTACATAATCAGGAGATTCAACTGTATAACTTTTGGGTTTAGTGGCTGCATAATTCAACGCTGTCTTCTTCTTGGAAAGTTCTTTTAGCATTTGATTGTAAGCCACGGTAAAAAGATAAGATCTTGCTTTTTCAGGAGTTACTTTTTCACAGTTGTCCCATAGCTTCAGAAATGCCACTTGCACGATATCCTGAGGAAAATTTTGATCACCAAACTTGTAGTATAGGAAATTGTGAACATCTCTGGAGTGCGCCTTAAACTGGTCACTAAAGACCTTTTCATCACATACATTCGTTGGTCCAGGTTTTTGTGGCATCGCCTCTTCCTTTTGCTGGTAATTTAAAAAAAATCGACAGGACCCGTAGGAACTTCGAGGGGCTCTGGGTTTAATACTTGTCAAGGGACAATTCATCAGAAAAAAGATGTTACGATGATTCTTCCGGAGACACATCATGTGCATGCACATGCTTTTAATATTTTTTTAGTATTAGTCCAAAACAAAGATTAAATCATGTTTAGAAAAACAAATAAGTTCGTAATAGCAGCTTTGATTGCCTTAATGGTGTGGAGTTGCAATGATTCGGGGAATGATCCAACTCCAGAAATAGATTCGGGAAAATTGGTTACAATTAAAGGAAACGCTACCTATGGCGCTCCCGGCGGGAGGATAGCCGCTGATGTAGGTATTAGTCAATTTCTTGTGAACGTTGAAGAAATTGAATTAAAAATTGATGATAGTGATTCGCGATCTGTCACGGATTCGGTCTACACAGACAACGAGTTTCAGGGTCCATTCATCCTTGATTTATTAAGTGACACACTAGCAGTGGATCTTGCACAGGCTGATCTGCCAAAAGGTATATATGATGAGCTAGAATTTGATGTAGCTCCGTCATCTGACGCCTCGTCTCCATTAGATGGTAAGTCAATACTTATATCTGGAGATATTGCTGGTGTTCCATTTACTTTCTGGACAGACGAAGAAGAAGAGTTTGAAATCAATTTTCCAAAAAATGGAGGTGATCTGGTTGTTGATAGCACAGGCTTTGTATTGGTCATCAACTTCGAGCTGAATACCATTTTTGGACCAAATGGCAGCATTGATCTATCACGCGCAAAGGATGGAAACGGTGATGGGACGATTGAAATACATCCAGATGATCCAGATGGAAACAACATACTGGCTGTGAAAATCCTAAGTGAACTTGAGGACGCTGTTGAAATTGAAGAGGATAAAGACGAAGATGAAGATGGCGAAGGTGAAGAAGACGAAGAAGATGAGGAAGATGAAACCGATGACGAAGGTGAGGACGAGGCCGAAGCTAATGAAATCACGATGATTCTAACTGATGGCACATGGGTCGTCTCATTTTACTCCGCAGCTGAAGAAGGAACTGCATTATTCGAAAGTTTAACTCTAACCTTCAATGAGTTTGATGACATTGTTGCTGTATTTAATGAGACAGAGATCATAGGAGAATGGGAGGCAATTACTAATACGGAGCCTGCTTTACTTCTATTGGAATTTGAGGTGGAAGATGATCATCTTTTGGAAAATCTGGAAGATGACTGGAACATAGTACTGATGGAAGAAGGGAAACTAGAACTAGAAAAAGTAACCGATGGGTTCACAAAGGAACTCACCATCACGAAACAGTAACTTCTTCTGGTTGGTTGGATGCTTTAATAAACCCTGCGCAATGCAGGGTTTATTCCTGTTTTCCTGGTGTATCAGCTTTCTAGTAAGAAAAGTAAACCTCTAATAGAATAACTGAAGGAATAAATCTCGTACCACCAAATGACAGTATTGAACTACTCTTCTTCGCTTTATTTTTTAATTGGAATTGTAAACAAATAATGCCACTTAAGAACGTTATAAGAATACTTGACATGGCTCTAATGCTCCTGATTATTTTCATAATTCTTAGTATTTGGTATCAGTAGGTCCCAGATGCCATTCTCTCGCTTTTGGATCAGTATAGAGCGTTACTAAGGCAGCTCTTCCAATACTCGGAAGACAAATTCGGCGGCTCAAGGAGTCGCCTTTTTTATGATCTATGAATTAGATTGGTTCATCTGTAAATCAATGGTGCAACAGGTAGCAAGATAAATGCAAATCCTAGTTTTGTGAGACTCATGACCCCAGAGTTTAACTTTCAATCACGAGGTATACAAGAACCTTTTATTAATTTGAAGATAAATAACGCGCATTGTGCACTTTACTATATGTCCAGTTTTTTGTGCAATTCCAGATTTTGATTTGATAACTGTCTCCCATCTTATGTTTGCTATGAAAGCAAACGAAATAAAAAAGGCGTAGCAAACCTGCCTTGTCGGCAGACAGGTGCTAATGCCTAGTGTCTACTTTTGATTTATATCCTACGACTAGAGGGAGGTATTGCATCTAATAATCAAGGTAACTATAACTGAAAGTGGAACTCCTCTCATCCCTCCAAACCTACTCCACCACATCCCAAAACAAACAACCCATCCGAATGTGGACAGGCTTTTGATTTTTTGTTTTGTTGTTTATTCTGCAATGCAATCCTAAAATTGACTCTTTCAACTATCTGAACAAGTAAATCACCAATGCAATTGCCAATGAGATCAATAATAGAAGAGCTGCCCCAGTAAAAATATCAAGGTATGGGTTGTTACTAGCTTTGGAAGAATCAAATGAACCAACAGTCTTACTTGTTAGTTTTGCGATTTTTCTCCTAGTATATAGTCCAAGCCATTCAAGTGGTTGCATATTGGTTTTATATAATTTTTTAGTATTTCTTCTGGTCCTTTTTTTTACTGCTGATCACAGATATTACAGGTTGATAATCACTTAGTAATCAGAAGTTTCAATAGAGGGTTTTTTAGGTACTTCAAAAAAATGAATCTTCCAATTCCATTTCCTGAATTTATTGCTTCAAATACCAAGCTGAAATTATCATTCTCAATTTCTGTTTTGAGGCTTGGCGATCTAGTTTCTCTTGAGACTATTGCCCAATTCCCGTAGTTATGATTTAAGAAAGGTTTAGGATCTATTTTGAACTCATTTGAAAAATAGTATCTACCAACACCCCTAGTTGTATTGATGGTCAAAACTTTAAACTTGTACCTAAGAATTACTTCATCAGAGTTTTCAATTAAATAATCAACAACCGTGTCAGAATTAATTCTTCCGTCAAACCAAATCAAAGTGTCAGTCTCAGCAACTTCATGGTACAATCTATCTCCGGATGGAGAATAAAATTGAGTACTATAATACATCCCGTTAGATAATGACTTATAAAAGTTGCCTTTAATGTAATATTCCAGTCGATCATCCTACCCATATACTGGGTAAACTGTTCAGAGGTCAAATTATCCAATTTCCATACATAGGAGTTTTGATAGACAATCTTTCCAATAAATTGACTGTGGTAAGTGAGCTTACAAATATTGAAATAATCACGAATGCATTCCTCATTTTACTTCTATTACTATCTTGCTCAAGATAAATTCTCTACTAGAATATAAATTCTCTTAATAATTGAAAACTGTCAAACTCTATTTTCTATATATAGTCAATCCCAAAATATTGCACAGTAAGGAATTAAAGCAGAAAAAAATTTACACTTTTATTCAGGTGTTCCTAATAATGCTTGTTCTTCTATATATAGTTAATTTAATTTTTCCTGAAAATATTAAACTAAGCCAATCTAGTAATCTACCTAATCTAAGTAAGCTAAATAAAGCCTCAATTATCCTCTTACTCATTCTAATTCCTCTTTTTGAAGAAGTGAGTTTTAGACTATGGTTAAACCTTAAAAGAACGAGCATTATTTACTCAATCAGTTTGCTATTATCCAGCATAATTGTCACGATCTCAATTACTTCAATCGATATTCAGACTAAGTATATTTTTCATATTTTTTACGTCACATCATTTGCAATATCTGTCCGATATTTTACATATTTAGTATCACTCCTATTGAATGGAATTTTAAAGTTCTAAAGACCAGATTTAACACCTTTGTCTTCGTCTCTACCTTGTCGTTTAGCTGCATACATTTTCTAAATTATGATTTCAATCAGATCGATTCTTTAACTCTGACAAAAGACTTTATAACTTTCCTGATCTACGGATACTCCTTTGGATTTATGAGAGTCTCATCAGGATTCATTTACGGAACTGTACTTCACCTCACAATCCTTTTTTTTCCTTTCTTAAAATACATAATTTCATAGATCATTTTACAACTTAAAAGTGTTTATCACTGACCGTCAATTAGCCTGTCTTTGAAGCATCAGGATCATCTTCAACTACTGGTTTTGGGGTTAATGGTTTGGGGGCTTTAGTAGTTGACTCCTCAGTGGTTGACTCCTCAGTGGTTGACTCCTCCTCAGTAGTTGATTCTACTGGTTCAATGTTCTCTGTCATTACTGGAACTGGATCAGCAAATTCTCTTTCAAACTGCTCCCATATTTCTGGAGTTATATACCATGGCGGCTTAATACGAGACATCGTATGAATAACTTCATCAGCCACTCCTTGCAATGCGACACGAACAGGAGCTAGTTTTTTATTTATTTTCTTAATCTTGGTTTCAACCCTCCTTACAATTCCATCTCCATTCATCGGAACAAATTCTAGTCCCTCTAACTCGAAACCATTTACAACTCTATTCTCGCTAAATGCATATGGGCTATTATACACATAGCTCTCAGACAAAGGATCAACATTAAAGAACCTGCCAATCTCAGGTTGATGATTTCTCCACTTAAACTTCACCCAACCTGTCTCCTTCTCATACTCTTGACCTTGGAAAGTATTCATAAAGTTCACCGTACTAGCCGTCCTCTGATACCCATTAAACGTCAACCCAAACGGATAGTAATCGTCACTCTGTACCACATTTGTTTTTCCGTGGTACACCGCGAAATCATCAAAATGAACATCTACCGCTTCTGTATTCTCGTTGCTCAAGTACGCCAATACATACCCTTCTTGTTCTGCTATAATATCTTCAACAAACAGTGTTTCATGCACGCCTATGCCTTGCGCAGCAGTGGTTACCCCTACAAAACCAGCTGAGACGTATTGCATGTCTTTGTCAAAGAAGATGTAATTCAGAAAGGCTCGCGGTGCTGTGCCTGCATCTCCTTTACCAGCCATGTTTGCTCCGTTTAATGCATCATCAAAATTGGCAGACGAGCTGTTCACGCCTCCTTCTACCCCGCTTCCATAGACGTTGTCAAAGGAGTTGAATAATGCGTTGAAACCTGTTCCAAGGAATCCGTTGCCCGTTGGGGCTACTTCGTAGTTTGCTTGAACAGACAGGTTTACTGTATCTCCTTTATTCATGCTCACAAATACCATTGCACCCGTCTGTCCACTTTGTAACAATTCCACTTCATCGCCACCGACAGTTGTGTTAGCATTGGTATTTGTGTGTAGATGCAAATCTTCCCAGCCGTTGTCTTCACCTGTCTCGAATGTTTCCGTCATCGTATAATTTTCGGGTGCAGTGCTAAACGTTAATCGGGTGTTGCCAAGATGATCTTTGAGGTGATATTGATAGTCGTAGGAGATCCCGGCTCCCTGGGCCGGGATGACAGGAATGATGCGACCTTCTTCATGTTGGATCAGTTGGAGCTGCCTCACACCACTTGTATCCGTTTCATAGATGAACTCCCCAACATAATCTGTGGTCTTCACTAAAGCTCCACCTTCATAAACTCTTTGTCGCAGTTTAATTCCAGCTGCATCGTATGAATAGGTAATACTATCACCAGTCTTTTGGAATGTTACCTTGATCGGTAAATTCAAATTATTGTATTCAATCTTCGTGATCTCTTTATTCAAATCCTGCGTCATGTTCCCGTTGGAGTCATATCCGTAATCATCTCCTTGCCTATTTCCATCTTTGAAGCCAACACTTCCTCGGGTGTCCGTGACACTATGTAGCTGATTGCTGTGACGGGAGGTACCTACTCCATACTCATATTCCAACTCATCAATGATGTCCTGATTGTTGCTGGTATTTAGCCCCTGACGTGTCAGGTTGGTGATGTTACCATTCAGGTCATACCCAATATTGGGGACGGAGTAATGTCCCTGATTGGAAGCATAAGTAGTTCCACTTTTAGCAGCATATTGTGCTTGGCTCAAGCGGTTCAGTCCATCGTAGGCAAACGTATACACCTGCTCTTCATCGTCATTGGCTCCCTGCCACCGGATGGCAGAGATGTTGCCATTATAGGTGGGCTGGTGGGTGAGATTAGTATTTATAGGCTCTGGGTCAGGTTCTGGCTCCGAAAAAGTGACGGCTACTTCTTCATAATCAGAGGAATTACTATTGGAATCGTTAACAGCTCTAACCCGATAAATCAGATCTCCAAATGGTGCTCCAGTGTCTTCATATTGTTCACTATCTGCCGAAGCTGTGGCTATATGTACATACGTTTGTCCTCCGTCATCAGATCGCTCAATCTCATATCCTGTTTCATTGACGGCATTGTCTGTCCAGTTAACCATCACTGAAGAGTCACTAGTTACAGCAGCTACCTCGGTTGGCAATTCCACTGGAGGGGGTGAGCAATCAGCAATTTGAGTATCTCCTGTAATCGTCCAATTGTAGGTATTAACCAACATATTTCTGGCTTCACCTGAACAATATGATAGTCCATTTGTTCCCAGGGAGACACCACTTTGTAGGGATGGAAGATTAGACCAACCTGTTAATACTTGATCATATGCATAGGAGGATAAACCAGAATTTCTCAACATGTATTTCATATTGGTAACAGCACCTACATTCCAACCGCCAATGGGCTGATTAAAGGATGTTGCATTGTAGAACATTCCTTCCATGTTTGCCACTTTACTAACATTCCAACTGCTAATGTTCTGATCGAAACCCGATGAATAGAACATGTAACGCATGTTTGTTACATTCCCTACATCCCAGCCACCAATATCCTGATTAAACGAACTGGCGGCACTAAACATATTACTCATGTTAGTAACAGCAATTAAATTAGGTGCATCGGTGGCTGGAATTGTTAAATTCGAGCAACCATAAAATGCTCGTTCCATACTTTGCCACAAATTATCCCCCCATTGATTGACGGTTAATAGTTTATCCTTATCTCCACCATTGTTGAAATAAATTCGAGGAAAATTACCAGTGATACTCACTTCATACGTGCCAGCAGAAGGAAATGAGATCGTAGCTGAGGCAGTGAATGGACCAGCAGTGCCATTAATGGAAGCGTCATTAGCGTCCTCCCAGGTTACAGTGTAATTGTAACCTGTTCCAATCGTTGGAATTGTAATTTGATTGTCAGCAGAACTTCCAGAGTTATCCGTCTTCCAGGTGGTAATGAAGGAAACTGTACCAAATAAATCATATTCTTCGTTCGTGATACTTTTCAATGAGTCCAATTCGCTAGCAGTCAGAATTGAAGGGGCTGCAATCAAAAGCAGGAATGAAACCCTCAAAATATGTTGTAGTGAATTCATCATCTAGTTATTTGGTAGGTTAGGTGCAGTAGTATTATAAATCAACTCCATGTTAAACAGGTCGGGTGGACCTGGAGAAGATGTACCATCCAGACTTGCTCCATTGATCTTTCTGAGCCAACTACGAATGTTATACTCGTATTCGATGGTTTGAGCATAGTCTATACTTCCCTGATCTTGGTGAAGCTGCTTCTTAACCAACTCACCCAGCTCATTGTATTCATTGGTATAGAGCCTTACCTGCTCTCCTTGATTGAGCGTATGATCACAACTCAAAAGTCTATTGGCATGATCGTAAGTGTATGCCGTTAATTGCTCAATCGTTGTGGATCCATCATTGTGTGTGCTGTGTACTCTTTTCACATTACCCACAAAATCATATTGGGTACTAATCACATCTATTCCACCAAGGTGATTCTCACTGACCATCTGGATAACTCTGTATTTGTTGTCATAGTAGGTGATTGTCTCCAGGTAATCGTCTTCTGTCCCGGTGTTGCTACCAAGTATCCGGGTTTTGGTTCCGGTCACTTGGCCTTTCACACTTTCATGTTTAACTGGAAGAATATGAAATGTATCTACATCTGATGGAGAGGTGAACACAGGTGAAAAATCACTATACCCATATTCGGTACCTAGCTCAAAGTTGTCTCTAAACCCATAATTATCGTAAAAGGTGATTGAGTAGTAATCAAAGGCACCCTGAGGTTGAGTTACATTTTCATATTGTGTGGTGCCAGAACCTGTAAAGGCCTCCGATCGGTCGTTTCCAGAAGAGGATTTCACATCTGCCTCTATGGTCGCATAATCGTCTACTAATCCGGTAATGATTGGTCTGTTTAAAGAATCATATTTGGTAAATGACCACTGAACAGATTCACCTACTTCTGGGTTCTTCTGGTTGCCATCTTGTGTGAGTACCAATCGATCCCATCGATCGTAAACCATACGTACTGTGTCCGCCCCGGGAACTTTCTTCATCGTCATCCTTCCGCGAGTGTCGTATTCATATTGGAAAGCCCAGCGATCTAGAAAATCTTGTCTTTCATTCCCAGTTGCTGCGAAGAATTCGGCATCTAATCTATCGGCAGGTTCAGGAGGTAACACCATCCTTAACTGATTTAAATCATTATAGATGTAGTAGGTGGAAGCCCATTTATCGCCTAAGGATTCGTATGATTGCTTCAACACAACCTGACCCAATTTATCTCTGAAGGTTATTGTAAGATGACCATCTTCGTCGGCTATGGTATTCTTATAAAGCTCGTACTGGTCATAAAATTGTTTGGTTCCTAAGTCTTCCACATCAAACAGTAAAACTGAATCGGCGGATTTGTTCACTTCATAGCTGTAGCTAACTGTTTTATCTAAGGTTACTAAAGGGTCTGGATCCGGCTGCCAGGCTTCTCCCGGTGAACCTTGTTCTAGCAGACGGTTAAGTGGCGATAGTTCCAATCGAGATTTTGAAAACGGAGCTACATCTGTAGAAATGTTTAAAAAAGGAGCAGTCGATGGATTATAGAAAGCTAATTGCTCATCAATCGCATTTGGTCTATGAATCCTACAAAGATCTGTGTCAACATAAGGAAGGTAACTCTTATCCTGTCTTCCAAACTGGTCATATGCAAGAGGAACGATTATGTCATTCTGGCTGGGTGAAGAATTCAGTGCTATCTGCTGAATTGACCTTCCTAAGCCGTCATATACATTCGTAGAAATAATTTGTTGTTCCGGATTAAACTCAAAAAGGTCTTCGATAGTATCCGTAAATATTTGATAATTGTATGTGAAAACCGCATTTTGTTTCATCTTCAACTGGCTGGAAATGATCGCATCTCCGGTAGTAAAAGTCCCATTGCCGGCTGAGTTGATAGTAACACTATAATTGCCTGGTTTTGTTGCCTCCAATTGAGAAGATACCTCGCCCGGTATTTCTGTACCATTTCTAAGCCACTGATAAGAACTATATGCTGAAGAAACAGATATGATGCTTTTTTGTCCAGGTCTGATTGTCGGACAGTCACCTAAATCCATGGCTACATCCAATATTGTAATCGTAGCAGTAGCTGAATTCATTTGATTACACTCACCACTTTTCAATACAGCCCTGTAGGAGGTAGTTTCAATCACATTTGAGTACTG
The DNA here is from genome assembly GCA_039961455.1 of Cyclobacteriaceae bacterium. Classification (GTDB taxonomy): domain Bacteria; phylum Bacteroidota; class Bacteroidia; order Cytophagales; family Cyclobacteriaceae; genus Ekhidna. The sequence goes on from JBDVJN010000002.1 coordinate 16,049, forward strand.
ATAGGGATTCTCAGTACTCATGATGTCTTCCCAATCTCCGGTAGTTTTTGATTGCCATTTGAGGATACTTCCTATATGTTCTGAAAGAATTATTGAGCCACTTGCAACGCCATATTTTGTTATAGATCCAGATACAACACCCGAATCTGTTTCTTGCGACACGTTCAAAAAGTGTTCTGCCATCTTAGGCGTACACCCATTATTACTCGCTACAACGGAAAGTGTTGCTGGACCAAAAAAACCTGGGTTAAAATCAATATTACATTCAGCTCCATTCGGTGATAAAAACCCTGCTGAAGGAGGATTAATAGACCATAAATAGTTATTTGCATTATCTGCACTTGCAGTATAATTTACTGATTCTGCCGCTTCGCAAACCGCCTCTTCACCAGTTATACTTACAGATTCAACGGGTAATGCAATGCTCACCACTACCTTTTCTCTTGGGCTGATCGGATACGTGCAACCCTGTGCGTCACGAAGCGTGCCTTCTACCCAAAATGACTTGAATCCTCCTGTTGTTTCACTATAAGCCAGATTAACATCAATTGTTGAACCAGAACCTATGGAAACTCCATCTGTAGGCACTTCATACCATTCAAATGTGCTATTTACACCACCACCAACACCAATCTCAAATGTAGTGCCCTCACATTGTTCTTCTCCTGGTGTGTCAAAGTCAACATTAGGTTTCGTAAGTATGGTAGCAGATATTTCTGTTCTAGCGCTCTCACAACCATCCCTGAAAGCCGAGACCCAATACGTCACACTGCTTCCCGCAATCACTTCAGTCAGATATTGTCCGTCTGTAGAAACTACCTCATGAGCAACTGTCTCCAATCCATGTTCTTCGATATACCATTTATGTGTAAGTCCAGAAATATCAGTCTCCTCAGATGCTGCTTGTAGATTATATGTAGCTGCACCGCAAGCGTTGAAACCGCTATTCCCTCCAGGAGCTTCAGGTGTAGTGGTAATCGTGACACCTAGTGATTCTCCCGACGCTGAACTCCACGAATCGGTATTTGTATCGTAAGCCCTGATATAATACCTGCCTGATCCTCCTGTACTCTCATCAGGGTAGTAATATTCATCAGAGCCTAGCGTCATATTTGTACCATTAGAATTCTGTCCTTGCCAATACCATACAACTCCTAATGGTGGCGAACCACTTCTTTGTAAGGTTGCCTGACCTACACACGTACCATCACTGCTTAGTATGGGTGCTGGAGGGTTTGGAGGTAAAACAGTAATGGTGTGATCGTCTTGCGTTGTATTACAACTATTACTAGCTGTTACCGAAAGGGTCGCTACACCATAGAAACTTGAATTGAAATTGACACTACATTGAGACCCATTCTGTGTTACAAATCCTGCTGAAGGAGGATTTATAGACCATGTGTAATCTGAAGCATGTGAAGCACTCGCCGAATATGAGACCGATTGGGCTCCATTAGCAACTTTTGGAGAACCCGTGATCGTTACAGGTCCTGTATCAGGAAGCACCGTTACGGTTACTTCCCTCCTTGGACTGATCGTATAAGTACACCCTCTGGAATCTCGAAGGGTACCTCCAACCCAAAATGATTCAGAACCACTACTTGTTTCGCTATAGTTTACTGATGTGGAGTATGTTGAACCACCCCCTAAAGAATTTCCTCCAGAAGACACATCATACCATTGAAATGTACTATTTACACCGCCTTCAACTTCTATTTCAAATGTAGTACCCTCGCATGGAGGGTCTGATGGTGTATTAAAATCAATAACAGGTACAGTATTTGAATAAATTGTAGCCGTTATTGGCGTCCTGGCACTCTCACAACCATCTCTTAAGGCAGAGACCCAATATGTCGCACTGCTCCCCACAAATACTTCTGTCAGGTGTTGACCCTCTGTAGAAACAACTGCATGAGCCACAGTTCCTGGTCCATTTGCGTCGGTATACCATTTATGCGTAAGTCCAGAAATGTCAGTCTCCTCAGATGCTGCCTGAAGGGTATAATTTGTAGGTGCTCCACATGCATTGGATCCACTATTCCCTCCAGGAGCTTCAGGAGTCGTGGTAATGGTGACACCTAGTGATTCTCCCGACGCTGAACTCCACGAACTTGTAGCTGTGTGATAAGCTCTGATATAGTACCTCCCCGATCCTCCAGTGCTCTCATCAGGGTAATAATATTCACCAGAACCTAACGTCGTACTTGTACCATTGGGGTTCTTCCCTTGCCAATACCATATAACACCTGTGGGTGGTGAACCACTTCTTTGTAAGGTCGCTTGACCTACGCACGTACCATCTGCTATTAATGATGGAGCTGGAGGTACGGGTGGTAAAACAGTAATGATGTGATTGTCCTGCGTTGAATTGCAACTATTACTAGCCGTTACAGAAAGAGTCGCTACACCATAGAAACTTGAATTGAAATTGACACTGCATTGAGACCCATTCTGTGTTACAGATCCTGCTGAAAAGGGGCTTATCGTCCATGAGTAACTTGAAGCATGAGAAGCACTTGCAGTGTAAGAGACAGTTTGGGCTCCGTTCGATACTGTAGTATTACCTGAAATGTTAACCTGACTGGTATTTGGTAGGACTGTTACGGTTACTTGTTTCCTCGGACTGATCGTATAAGCACACCCTCTGGAATCTCGAAGGGTACCCCCGACCCAAAATGACTTAGATCCACTAGATGTTTCGCTATAGTTTACTGATGTGGAGTATGTTGAACCACCGCCTAAAAAGTTTCCTCCAGAAGACGCATCATACCATTGAAATGTACTATTTACACCGCCTTCAACTCCAATTTCAAATGTAGTACCCTCGCATGGAGGGTCTGATGGAGTATTAAAATCAATAACAGGTACAGTATTTGAATAAATTGTAGCCGTTATTGGCGTCCTGGCACTCTCACAACCATCCCTAAAAGCAGAGACCCAATACGTTGTAGTTGAGGATACCGTCCTTTTAGTCAGGTATTGACCACCTGAAGAAACTACCTCATGAGCAACCGTGCCTGGTCCAGTTGGACCCGTGTACCACTTATGAGTAAGACCGCTAATATCTGTCTCCTCTGATGCTGCTTGAAGAATGTAACTTGGAGCTGCTCCACAAGCGTTAGATCCACTGTTCCCTCCCGGAGCTTCAGGAGTGGTTGTAATCGTTACAGAACGTGAGCCTGATCCACTACTCCATTGACTTGTATTACTATCCCTTGCCCTTATATAATAAGTTCCTGATCCATCATTCGCAGTATAGGAACTACCTGATCCCAGGTTAGTGGAAGTCCCATTTGAATTCCTCCCTTGCCAATACCAGGTAACTCCTGATGGTGGTGAACCATTTCTTGTCAAAGTTGCCTGACCATCATCTGAACATACACCGCTCACTGATATTGTGGGATTGGAAGGATCCGGTGGTAAAACAGTAATGGTGTGCGAGTCTTGCGTTGAATTGCAACTATTGCTAGCCGTGACGGAAAGGGTTGCCACACCATAAAAACTTGAACTGAAATTAACACTGCACTGAGACCCATTCTGGGTTACAGATCCTGCCGAAAGGGGGCTTATCGTCCATGAGTAACTTGAAGCATGTGAAGCACTCGCTGAATATGAGACTGATTGGGCTCCATTCGATACTGTAGTATTACCTGAAATGTTAACCTGACTGGTATTTGGTAATACCGTTACGGTTACTTGTCTCCTTGGACTGATCGGATAGGGACATCCTCGGGCGTCCCGAAGGGTACCTCCTACCCAAAACGACTCAGAACCGTTACTTGTTTCGCTGTAGTTTACTGATGTGGAGTAAGTGGAACCAGTACCTAAAACGCTCCCTCCTGAAAGTCGGTCATACCATTGAAACGTACTATTTACACCGCCTTCAACTCTTATCTGAAATGTAGTACCCTCACATGGGGGTTCCGATGGTGTATTAAAATCAATTTCAGGTACTGTATTTGAATAAATCGTAGCTGTTATTGGAGTCCTGGCACTCTCACAACCATCCCTAAAAGCAGAGACCCAATACGTTGTAGTTGAGGATACCGTCCTTTTAGTCAGGTATTGACCTCCTGAAGAAACTACGGTGTGAGAAACTGTACCTGGACCTGTTGCACCTATATACCATTTATGGGTAAGCCCAGTAATATCAGTCTCCTCTGATACAGCCTGAAGAATGTAACTCGTAGTTGCTCCACATGCGTTGGATCCACTATTCCCTCCAGGAGCTTCCGGGCTTGTTGTAATGGTGACATATGGTGATCGAGCTGAGCCGCTACTCCAGGAACCGGTACTGTTTCGAGCACGCAAGTAATAGTAGCCTGAACCACCGGTTGAACTATTCGGATAATAATTCTGACCGGAACCTAAGGTCGTACTTGTACCATTGGAGTTCTTACCCTGCCAATACCAGGTCACTCCTGATGGTGGCGTGCCTACTCTTCTCAATGTGGCCTGACCAATGCATGTGCCATTGGTTATAAGTTGCGGTATGGATGGAGTAGCGACAGGTGGGGCAGAAACTGTCACGGTTTTGGTATCGGAATAATAATCTTCTCCAATATAAAGGTCGAAAGTGACTGACTGTGTTCCTGAGCTATTCCAGGTGACATTTACCTGAGTATCTGAAATATCATTAATTGAATTTCCAGAAGATGCATACCATCCTATATCAGCCTGAGAAAGATCAATACCAGACACGGTTACCGTATAGGACTTTGTGGCTCCGAATGCTGATGAACTTGGCCCGGAAATCGAAACAGATTGAGCAAAAAGACTGAGAGAAAAAGCAGTCAATAATAAAGTATGAAATATTTTCATTTTTAGGTTAGTTCTTTTTTGACAATCATATCGTCATCCTTTCTTGTATTTATTCACCCGATTGATCTTTGAAATAATTGTATTCAAACATCTGAACGATAGCTCCGTCATGATCAATTATTTGCCTCAGCCTGTTGAACTCATCGTATTTGTAGTGGACAGTAATCCCATTGGGGTCTGTCTGACTTGTGACACCTACTAATGGATCGTAGGTTACGAAAGATCCTTGTGACTCTGGATATGCTGCTATGAATGTCAAAATGCTGCTTCTAAGTGTGTTTTCCGAAGCTTCATCCATATCGGCATTCGACAAGGTCACAAGTCCTTCAGCGTCTTGTCTAATGGTGTTATAGGAAATACCTATTATTTTTCCTATCAATAATTCTCCGCCGTATCCCCATATAAGACAACTAGTCACTCCATCACGACCAATTACCTCTACCGGATTGCCTTCACTGTTGCGTTCGGTAATTATGAAGTTGCGCTCTAAAGCTGCATTTCCAATAGCTGACCACTGTTCAGAGACAGAAACATTAGAGCCAAAATCATCGAATATCAATTGACTGTTAGAAACGAGCTGCTCATTGGAAACCACGTCTGGCGTTCGATAGCTTTTAGTGATCAATGGAATGGCCGGCCGATATAAACTACCTGCTTTGCTCAGTTGGTTGAGTCTAACATCCCCATCAAGATATTCTCCGGCCCCAATCAGGTCATCCGCATAGAAGTAGTTTGTGATCATACTATCAGCAGTACTGCTAGAGACCCTTGTCCTGGTTAATTGACTATGATGAGGTGAGTCATAATCTCTTTTTGTGACAGTAGTAGAAGGCACAGAGTTATCATAGAATGTTTCCGTCATCAATTGAACCTGATCTAATCCTCGATAAAGTTTATAGGTAACCGGATCGAGAAATGTAAGATCTTCTATATCAGTACCACCTGTTCCACAGACCACATTTCTGTATCCAGCAATTCCTAATATATATTCCTGTTGATAATAATCTTCATTAATTTCGGATTCATCCAGATATCTGTAAGTCTCTCCCCTAACCCTTCTTTCATCATTGTAGTAATCTTTAGAGGTTAGTTTATACATTTGGAACTGAAGATCGTTTGGTGGAGGATAGGGATGCAAAGTCCATTGATTATCGGGATAGGCATCCAACTCAGAAAAGTGACTCACCACCTTGCTGTGTGTAGGAACCTGAGAACCATCAGGTAGTTGCTCTGTTTGGGTTTTGAAGTTGTCCTCTAAAACCTCCAAATAATGTGGATACTCATATCCTGAGCCTACTAGATCATGGTTGCCAAACTGATTGGCACTCGTACAAGGCATTTCCAAGCCGGCTACATATATGTTTTCGATAAAACTGGGTAAGGAAATAGAAATACCATTCCGATAGTAATAATCCTTTTTGAAAAGCAGTTCCTCATCTTCAGCATACGAAGCAACACTTTTTACCCGCAAGCCACCCATATATATTTGACCACCTGATAATTTAACAGGCACCCTCCAGGTAAACAGAACGTCAAAAGAATAATCGTTTGGATCAGCGGTTGCTAGATTTTGAGGAACAATTTCCAATGTATGTAAACCTGGGCTAAGGTTGCTAAAAGTAGCGACGTTTGCATTTGGAATTGCGCCACCATCTAATCTAACCAGATAAGGACACGTTGTAGACTCCTCACCGGTCAGCGGGCACGGTCCTGGTAAGTCCATATATATCTTCGTCTCGCCCCATATCACTTCGGGTCCAACTTCAAAAACCCGAACATACTTGCCAGTAACTGCATTCCAAAACTCATTGTCCGAGTTGTCCTGACCTGCTACCTTATCAATAAATACAGAGAGGCCTTTTGTATCGTAATATTCGGGCCCTAGACCTCCCTCACTTGGTAGTCCTCGATTGGACTCAAAGATGAACTGCGTATAACCTCCTGTAGGATAGGTGATTTGGTTAAGTATACCTACAGAACTTTTCTCTGGATTAACCTGTCTCTTTTTCTTAGGCTCGGCTGTGCCAATGTTTTGTTTAACATAATTTCCATTCTGGTGACCATTATAGTATCCCCAATAATCCTGGCCACTATTATATAAGCTAGGCAGGTAATTCCCATTGTAACCAAAGAGATAAGGAGGAAGGAGTCCTCCATCTTTTCCTTCCTCTTGGACGCTTATAAGACGTAATCGTTTGCTAACACCCTCTTGAAAGGAAGTTGGTATGAAGGGAGGCAAACTTTCATCCGTTGTGTAGTGATCATAGTCAAAGTTAAATTTCTTTATTTGATTCCCATTTTGATCAAGAACAGATAAATTTCCCAGTGCAGTACCTTTTAAATGTGCTGCAGTATCTAAATAATCGAGTCTGATGCCTGCCCACGGAGAAACGACCACGGTTCCAAGACCGAAATCAATCGAGTCTAGTTGGGGCTGCTGAATAGTATGTCGCTCAACTCGGACATTATTGGTATAGCGATTATCTTCATATTCACTGATCCACTCCCCTCCCTTTGTATTGTATCGTTGCGTATAGGTCGTGTAATGAAAGTTGATCTCCTGACCATTTACAGTAACTATTCGCCTTAAGGGCCATAAACTATTATAAGGAGCCTGACTGGGATCCAAACTACTGGAATTATAAGAATGTAGTATCCCCGAGGTGGTCTTAGTCTCCAAAACCGGAGAAACATCGTCTTCACTAGCCACACCGAAATAATACTCGACTCCTATGGGTGTAGTGAAACGAAAGCCGACAATATCATTGCCTTGTCGGAAGTACTCAACAGCTAAATCCTGCTTTGATTGAAAAACGAATTTAGAAGAATCCGAATCCTGATGTTGACGGTAGAAAAATTTACCCGAATACGCTCCAAATTGAAAATAGAATTCATCAGGTTTTAAATCAATCTCACCAAGATTTTCTGCCTTCAACATAAGAGATGCACAGGCACTTTCATCAGGATTTTGTGCAGAAGACGAACAAACTTCCATGACACTACTGATATTATACCTGCCCGACATATATCCACTTGAGTGATCATCATGCAGTGCATTTACCAATCGAGTGACTGATCCTCCCGCATTGAAATTCCAATTAAGACCGGCATAACCAGCTACTTGATTGACTTTGATTCCCTGGGCATTATATGATAGTGATATTGGAACGCTTACTCCATCTCTCTCCAGTGTATATAGTGGAATACTGATAGATGGTTTTCCTGAGGACAAATCAGTAGGAAACTCTATGGCTGAAATGAGACCAGCGACCGTTGGAGAGGACGCTACTCCATCAGGAAAATAGGTGTTTTGTGCCCTGGTCTGGAAGGAAATTAAGAGTATTAGTAAAGAGGTTAGGTTGAGTATTCTCATTATAAATCGAACTTTTCAATATTTATAATTGCAGTAGTTAGGTCAAGTGTTGATGAAAATCACACTTAAGTAAATTATAAAATAATAAACAATTAATTGTACTTAAGATAGATATAATCGGATGATATATCAATTAACGGAAAACAGCATTAGCTATCGGCAACAACAATTTGAATGAATTATTCTTTTCAGATGAGTTTTTAGTTAAGTCGGATTTTGACTTTGCAATTAATGTAGGACTGTCGTTCGTGGCGATGAACATAGGCTTAAAGACACGAAAACTTGAAGATTATTCGCAATGGAGGAATGACGCAAATACGCAAAAAATAATGGATTCTACGTTGGGTATTATAACAGCAAATGGTCTATCAATAGTCCATGAATCAACCTTTTCGTCAACTAGATCAAAATTATCCTCAGCGAGGGGGATAGTATATTGATGATCTATCTCGTTTGCTAGGTTAGGATAGATTACCAATGATCTTCCTTTGAGAAGATTATTTCATCTAAATCGGAAGATTCTTGATTTAGTCTTTCTAGTATCCATAATCCAAGTTAGCTTCCCTGAGCTTGATTTTCCTTCTACAACAACATTTTGAATTCTCGTCATTATCCCATTCATTTACTCCATCGCAAACCTCAACTTAGACATTGAGTCAGTTGACGTTTTCATACGTATCGTCTTTCTTTATCCTACCTATCGTTTCTATAAATAATACGTATCATTTTGTGGTTTTCTAGTTACCTTAGAGAAGTATGCTAAGTAGATAAATCGTCTAAGCACAGTACCAAACAAACGCAAGGTGCGTACCAAAACATTAAATAAACGCCGATGGCTATTCATTTCAAAGTAACACCCAAGCGGCCTGGTGGCATAGCCGGAGAAAGAGCTCCACGCTACTACCCTACTCTTACGGGTAGGTCTATAGCTGATCTCAATATGATCTGTGATCGAATCTCTGAACGTTCATCGCTACACCGAGCTGATGTAAAGGCGGTAGTGGAATCTTTGATAGAGATAATTACCGAGTTAATACAAAAAGGGTATAATCCCCGGCTCGATGAATTTGGCACATTCAGTGTTCATGTATCAAGCAAGGGAAAAGACCATCCGGAGCAGGTAACGTCCAGGGACATTGAAAGCACAAAGATGGCCTTCCTTCCCAGCAAAAGGATGAAGAACCTGCTAAAGCTTATTAAGTTCACCAAGGTGACAGGGTAAACGAAGCCACAGGCTTACTTAAATCTGAACTTCATGTACTTCACGGTCTCCCCTTTCTCTGTCCAGATTTTCTCGTACTTCGTCTTGATACCGTGGTGATCCGACAACAGTTCTGAATGGTAGAGATCGTGTGTGAATGAGTGGTCTGAGATAGCAAAATCGGACAGGACTGCCAGTGTATAGTCAAAAAGATCCGTGTTGTCCGTTTTGAACTTAAACCATCCAGCAGGATTCAGTATTCGCTGGTACATGTTTAGAAATGCCTTGTTGGAGAGTCGGTGTTTTTCGTCCCGATCCTTGGGTCTGGGGTCTGGAAACGTGAGCCAAATTTCACTCACCTCGTTCTCCGCAAAGAGTTCTGGAATATTACTAATGTGTGTCCTAAGGAAGGCTACATTGTTTAATCCCTTTTGAAGAGCATCCTGACTTCCTTTCCAGACTCTCTCTCCTTTCAAATCAACACCAACGTAATTGTTCGCTGGGGACTTTTCTGCTAGTGCCAAAGTGTACTCCCCGCGACCACATGCCAGCTCAACGACGATATTGTTATTATTCCCAAAGTAGGAATTCCATTGGCCACTGATCGTTTCGTAAATGGGTTTCCCAGGCTCAATAACATTGTGGTTCAACTTGTTCTCGGAAAATTTTTGCAGTTTGTTCTTTTTACCCAATGGTCGAAATGATTTGCAATGTTGTATAAACTCGACTATTCCGCTGCAAATATGAGCCAATTATTGCTTTGATGATTCCTGAAAAAGTTTCTAACTTGTTGCTTGTAGTTCCAACTAATTCTTAAAACCTAGTATATGAAATTGCCTGCCTTTGTTTCTCTGATTTTTCTATCACTTTTTGTATTCGGTCAGGAAGAAGAAAATATTGTCGAAATAGTGGATGATTTGACAGTAACCTGGGACAAAGAAGCCTTGGACCTGAGCACGTATGTAGGCCTCCAGTATTACTGTGCTACCAAGCCGTACCGGGACAAGACAATCAAACTCCTCGATAAAATTCATCACTACGATACCCTTTTGTATGGTATAGTCAATAGAAAATTCGAAGCTGATAAAGATTCGGAAGCGGAAGCGACTTTAAAAGACATTCAGAAGTTGGAAACTGACTATACAACCAAAGCCTTCAAGCGATTTATTCATAGAGAATGCAACGGAGTGAATGAAATTGAAAACAACTACGGACGAGCAGGTGGAGAAGAATACGATCGGGAAACAAAGAAACTAGAGAAGGAACTTGCCAAATACGTTGAAAGCATTACAACTCGAATCGACATTATCGATGAGCATATCCACCATCTTAAGCTAGACTAGTTATTCTATCGTTTTCGATTCAGCACTGATCAATCTGGTTGCGCTCGCGCCGAGGTGATTAGAAACAATAATTCGATACTTGCTACTTTCCATGAACCCTGAAGAAAAGAACTCGTCAAGCACGTGCTTCCAGTCACTATCTTTAGGCATCAGTATTCCGAATCTGTCTCCCAATTCGTCCCCAACCTTATGTCTTTTGATTGGCGAACCGTTTTTGAAAAATTCCAGATAATAAAGCAAATCCACAACAGCGAATGCCTTCCGATCAGCGGAGACTCTTTCAATAACATCTTGTCCAGAACTAACCAGCTCAATTTTCATTGCAGGAAATTGGCTTTCCTTGATTTTTAATAGTCTATCCAGGTAGGTAGATGATGGAACTGAAACTGCAACCATTCCCTCAAAACTCGTATTCACCTCTGCTAGCGAGCCCAGTGACGGCATTGAATTATTAGTGATAAGAACTGAAATATTGTCAATGTAGGGTTGGCTAAATTGATAAACTTCCTCCCTCTTGGGGGTGATGCTGGTGTTACTCAGGCCAAATACTCCCTGAGAGCTCTGCTTGATTGTCTTTAGAAATTCATTGAAGTCACTTCCTTTTACTTGCTCGAAGGTTATGTTAGAAGTTATTTTATACTTCGATAACAAGTAGGATTCAAATTCTGTCATCAAGTCAACAAGGATTCCCCGTACTATTCCATCTTCGTCCAGTTTGGCGAAGTCTTCAACGTCATTGTACACGTAGATTAGTTCTGCTTTGCCAGTCTTTAAAGCGGATTCAAAAGTGCTGCCTATTAACTGAGCGTTGGTGATAAGTGCTGGTAGAAGAAGTATCAACCCCCAAGCGAATTTTCTTGTCAAATTAGTCATTCGACAAAAATTGATCTCGATACTGAGGATCGCTAATTCTGAAAGTCTACAGAGAATCTACAGCAAATGGAAGTCAACGCAGACTTCCATTAGATGCACTTTTAATTGCCTTCCAACATTCGAAGAGATCCCCTACCTAGGTTATTGATAACAATTTGGCAATATGCGACGGGTTTCAGAAAACCAGAATTTAGGAACTCAGCTACGATAGAATCCTGATGCTGTTTAAGCAGCCAATCCATTAAAACCTGGAGCCTATGAAAGGCAATAATTAAAGGCTGAGTTAGCACTTGAAAATTGGGAATTAATTTGCGATCATTCGCAAAGCTCCTTTGCCTAGATTACGAGTAACCACTTCCCGGTACTTAGCTGTTTTAACATAACCAGAAAGAAATTCAGCCATCACTGTATCCCAATCATTGTTAAGTGGCATGATTATTCCAAATTCATCACCGACCTGATCGCCTACCGGATGCCTTTTCACTGGTTTACCTTGTTCCAGGTATTCTAAGTAATAATGGATATCAGAAAATCCAAAAGCATTTTGATTGGTCGATATGTTTTCTAGAATTTCTCTACTAGAAGTCACATCAGTGATTTGCATAGAAGCAAAGTTTCCTGATTTAACAGCAGTCATCCGATCATAATTGGTCGTGGATGGAACCCCAAAACCCACTTTACCGCTGAAAGCAGTACTGATATTGCTCATGTTTGTGAGCGTTGGGAAACTTCTATGTGATATTAAAACTGAAATGTTATTTAGAAAGGTAGGACTGTACTTTAGAAATTTCTTCCTTTCTTCTTTCACACTGGTGTTGCTCAATCCAAACACACCTCCACTACTGTTTCGTACTTCTTCCAAATACAATTTGAAATCTTTGTTCTGTGCCTCCACATACCTACTGGAAATCGTTATTCCATATTTCTGGCTTACGAAACCTTCAAACTCCTTCATCACATCCACAAGTAGTCCTGTGGTATTTCCGGAGTTAGTGCTTGCAAATCCATTTACACCAGCGTGGATGTAAACTAAATTTGCTGATTTTGAATTTTTTGCAGCAGCAAAACTATCTCCAGTCTGCTGAGCAAAAGCAATAGTGCCTCCTACAAGAAGCGCCATGCATAAAGTGTTTTTGGTAAATCTCATAGTAATATAACTAGTTAGTTCCTTCAATCAATCTAAGGGCCCCTTTGCCCAAATTTTCAGTAATAAGTAAACGGTAATCGGACCCACCTATGAATCCGTCATCGAAAAATTCCCTTATCAAGGGCTCCCAATCATTTGCGTGGGGCATTATTACCCCAAACTTGTCCTCTCCCTTATCTCCCACAGAGTGCCTCTTAATGGACTTCTTACTTTTAAGAGCCTCCAGGTAGTAGTTCAGATCAATCACTGCAAACGCATCATTGTTTCCCGTAACCATCGCCATTACCTCGTTCACAGAGGGTAAGGATACAATCTCCATAGATGGAAAATGCGCTTTTCGAAGATCGTCCAATCTCTCGTAGTAAGTTGACGATGCGACTGAGTAAGCCTTTTTCCCTGCAAACCGTGTGCTCATATCACCAAGATTTGTCAGGGTTGGAGTTCTGGCATTGGAGATCAGAACTGAAACGTTATTCATGTAAGCAGGACTAAATTGATAGTCCTTTTTCCTGTCCTCTTTGATACTAACATTACTCAAGCCAAAAACCCCTCCCGAGCCGTTTTTGACTTCAGACATAAAAATTTTGAAATCTTTATCTGGGACTTGGACAAATTCCACCGACACAGAAATTCCTTTGGTATTCTGAATATGGGATTCGAAGTTCCTCATTATGTCTACTAGTAATCCTTTGACCTCGCCGCTGGCATCCTTATCCACAAATCCGGGAACACCATCGTAAACGTAGTAGAATTTAGCAGACTTGGTTTGTCTAGCTTTCGCATATGTATCGCCCCGAAGTTGGGCTGATAGTAAAAATGGTAGTTGAACCAAGATTACAAGTACAGCGATCGTATTTTTCCGAAGTGGCATTCGCACGATAGGTAAAAGTTTAGCAACTGAGAACAATTGACAAATTTAATACCAACTTTTCGACCAACGGGACTGATTTACATCAGTAAAGCCCAAGGTAATGCTCAATTATTCAGTTAATCATGAATTTAGGTCTGTAGGTTTTAAACCGTTCTGCACTAATTGATAGGTGATGTCAAAGTGATTCCTTGTCAAGTATGAGTGCAATCGCTAGCAGCTTGAATCTAAATTACTCCAGGCCTACGACAAGAAATGCTTCGTGCCCTTTCCATTTCATGGGAATCACAAAGACCGCTACTTCTGCCGGAAATTTCAATTGTTTCGGCATCCCCTCGAATACGATTGGAACAGAAATATTGAAATTGTTTCCGTAGTTAGCTCGAACGCTTCCGGCAATCACATTTGATATTTCACCCGCCATGTCTAAGATATCTTCGGTGGTAGGCTCCTCAATACCAATAAAGATATTGATCAAATCAGCATACATGCTTTTGTCCGCAGAAATGTAAACGAAGCCCTTCCTGTTTCCCGATATCCCGATGAGTCCCGTGAAATTTTTAAGCGAAAGTGTCTCTGACTCCTTTATGAATGGTACTCCTATTTCAGAAGTAACATCCGTCAGGTGCTTGAAATAGTTTTCCAACGCTTGAATGAACAGGTTGCAAGTGGTCTCAAAATCCTCTCTTTTGGTATCCATCTAGTCCGGCTTTTTCAATAGTTTGTCAAAAGCCTTTTTCAAATCGGCACCATTTACTGGCTTGTACATGAATCCCCTAGCACCTTTGTCTAGTGCTTTAAGACCTGTTAGCTTGTCCGAGAGCGCTGTTATTATCATGACTTTGGCAGCAGGGTGAATTTCCATGATACCTTCAAGACAAGTGATCCCATCCATCTCAGGCATGGTAATATCGAGCGTGATAACGTCTGGTTTTTTCTCGCGTACTATTTCTAAGGCAGCACTTCCGTTAGAGGCTGTACCAATAATCTCGAGATTATAGTTGCCAAGATTTTTTTCGATTGTCCGCCGCATGATCGAAGAATCGTCTACAATTAATAGTTTCATAGGTTATTCTTCTACTGGGTTTTGAACTGTTGCTGGAAATCTCAAGACTATCTCAAAATAGTGACCCTTCTCGAAATTGATTTTGAACGTACCATGAAGCTCATTTATCTTAGTTTTAACCACTCCGAGCCCATGACCTCTTCCTGAGTATTCATCTACATTTTCATTAGTAGAAAAGCCGTCACTAAACAACAAGTCTACAATTTGCGCCTCATCTAACTTATCTCTTTCGGACTCCTGCAGAATATTCTTATTGATTGCTTTTTCAATTATCTGAGCTGTATTTAGTCCACTTCCATCATCGCGATACGTTAAAATAATTTCATCTGAAACTTCGTCGTCATCGAGAGTAACCGCAATATTTCCTTTGATCAGTTTCCGTTGAGCAATCCGAACATTGGGAGCCTCGATACCATGAGCTATGGAGTTACGCATCAGTTGAATTACAATGTCCTTAATTGGATCCTGAATAATTTTCGGAATATTTAGATTCTTATCATTCGTAAAGCTGAAGTTGATCGCCTTACCCGTATCCTCACTCATGGTAGAAAGACCCCTTTTCAAGGAATCAATCAAATCGTAGTTCGTGTCGGTCTGTTCCTCACCTGAAAACTTATTGTAGATGTTGGCAACCTTCCGAAGCATATCACTCATATTCTCAACGATGATATCTACTTCGTTTATTTCATACAGAATCGTCAAGAAGTCATTACCGACAACCTTCGGATTATCCTTAAGCTTAGTAATACCATCCTCGATCTTATGAAACCTATCCGTTAATATTTGTAAGCCGATCACGATCGAATTACCCTTCAGGTTGTGAATGATTTGGAAAGTGAAAGTTAAGAGTTCGTCAAAATTCTCACCGTCGTGCTCCTCGTATTTGGTAGATATGCTTTTCAATACCTTTCGAGAGTTCACAATAAAACCTCTTAGTAAGGCAGGATCGATTTTCAGAATGCTGAGCATTTGCTCCATCTCCATCTTTTTCTTCTCATCAGCCTCTTCTAATTTGTGCTGAAGCAAAACTCCTTCCGTTTCATCAGTAACGGTTACCATGATCTGCTGAATAGCTCCCGCTTTGTTTTCAATCCTGGTAAAAGCCAATCGTATGTACTTGGTATTTACCATTCCACCCGATTCTGTAAATATTTTTACTTGCTCAACAGGATTGAGTTGGTTAACCACATCTTCGTCAATTTCCGGATTGAAGAGGTGTTTCATAAACATTTCAAGCGCCTCTAGATCTCTAGGAATCAATAGCGTACGCATGAAATTAACCAGTGTCTCTCCAGCAATTGACTTGGTTCCGAAAATAGTCTCCATGGCTTTGGAATAAAGCCTACTAATTTTGTGTTCCCTATTTAATAGGAATATCCCTTGCTCGACATTCTCAAATACCACCTGAGATTGTTTGTAGATATTCTCGTAGAGGAATCTAGCCTTATCGCGCTCTTTTTTGAGTGCCAACTGAGACTTCTTAATCTCAGTGATCATAATGTTAAAAGTGTCCGCGTAGTGGCCAATCTCATCGCGGGTTTTGATATTGACCTTTTGCGAAAGATCTCCTGAGATTACTTTCTTAGTAAATACTTCTAGTGTTTCAACATCCTTCAGAAGATGCGAAACAATGAAGGCAATCATGATGAAGGTTAGTAGCGCAATGCTACTGTCCACAATCAAAACAGTATATAAACTCCTATTGGCTTCCGCAGAAATCCCCTCTGTGTAATCGTGAATACGAACGGACATAAAATCTTCTGCCTTCTTTAACAGGTTGATTTTAGTGGTACTCATTTGGTACCAATAGTTTGCATCATTCTCTAACGTCACGTTTTGTATTAAGAGCAATCGAAGTCTATCAACTTCAACCACATCTTGACCACTAACCGTGTTATTGAAATATACCAGAGATGCCTGATCGGCTATCGTAGTAAAAGCGTCCATAAAGGCATCCTGCTCGGCTATCAACGAGGTGAACAGACTGTGAGCTGCCCCGTCCAAAGAACCTCTCGAAAACGCTTGGGTGCCAATTGCACGCTCAATACTTGCGCGCTCTTTTGCTTTCAAAAAATAGATGATGGCGTGCACTTGCTCTGCCGCAACCCTGTTTCGTGATTCGCTAATTAAGCCATTCACGGTCTTCAAGGCAGCTTCGTTGATATCCGAAAAGTAATTGATCACCTGATCGGCACTGATAAATCGTGAGTCAACGTTGTCCCGAATTTCTTGAATTCGATCAAAATAGGTTCCTAAATCTCTCAACTCCTCTGTGTGAAGACCTACCAGGTCTGATAGTTCCTCACGCTCAATTTCATCATAGAATGCTTGAATCGTGCTATCCGTTCTCTCTCTCTGGTCCAACAAGTCTTGTCTGAACTCATCGCCCTCCTGAGAAAGAAAACCTGTGGCTATACTTCGCTCCTTTTGTAGCTCGTGAACTGCGTGATTGATTTCAATTCCAACAACAATTGCTTTGTTGAGTCTTTGAGAATCTGTGTAATCATTATAGTGTTCCTGAATTTGAAGGTAATCAAAAACAATTATGATGATGATGAGGGGCAAGATTGCTAGCGCAAACTTGCTCTTCACCGATAGGTTATGAATACTACCCATGATTAAAGGACTTTATTCACTACTTCAATAAGAGCCTCCGCAGTGAAAGGTTTTACAATGTATTCTGAAGCACCTAGTTCTTTTCCTTTGTTGACGACCGTTTGTTGACCAACAGCACTTACCATGATCACTTTCGATGTAACTCCCTCCTCTTTCAACACCTTGAGTATCTCCAAGCCCATCATATCAGGCAATATGTTATCCAATGTAATTAGATCAGGATTCAATTCCAGAGCTAGATTAATTGCTGTTTCTCCATCTGCGGCCTCTCCAAGGATCTCATGCCCATTATCAGTCAATGCGGTCTTAATTAGTGTACGCATATAAACTGAGTCATCTACGATTAATACCTTACTCATATTTATAGTCTTTGTTAGTTGGTTGTATTATAAAACTTCTTTGATTTTGTCCATGAACTTTTCGTTGAAAATCCATATAAAATCTGGTGATATATCAAGTTCCTCTCCTTTGAATATTGCCTTAAAATGAATGACAGAATCAAAGGATGTGGTCTCATTGGCAAGAAACTCATTCACTTTATTTTGAGCCAATACATGCAATGAAGGTACATTGCCATATATATCAACTCCAAGAAAATTTGCAAATTCTGTTATAACGGCGGCAGCCACCATATTATCAATCTCTGTTAGAAAACCCAGGATCATCATTTTGCTTTCTGCTGAGTTGTCATTTAACAGTTCAGCTGGCAAACATGCCTTATTGATTTTCTCAACATCACTTTCACTAAATACCAGGAAACAAGATCCTTTGAGCTCTCCCATGAGTTCTGTCTTGATTAGGTTGACATTATCAGCTTCGGAACGAAATTTTGACACCTCTTCTTTATCAATGCCGAAGTCAACCTTCTTTAGTGTAATGGGACTTTGAAGGATTTGCTCCATCGATGACTTTGCCATGGATAATCCGCCATTTATTAGCTTAGTAGCTACTTCAATTTCGTTTTCTTTCAAGTTATTTAGCATTTAGGTACTGGTTAATTACGGTTGCTGGTTAATTTCTAGAGTCTGTAAATTATTTTATATCGGGATATTTATCCAGATTTTTCGATGGATGTGCTCTCATCTTAGTTTGAAAAAGGAAACAGCCTGTTTTAATCCGATTGCAAGCTTATCTAACTCTTCGGAATTCGCCCTTATCTGCTTTGCAGAGGCATCGTTTTGGCTAACGATTACATTGAGATCTTGAATAGCATTGTTCACTTGATTTGCTCCTGTACTTTGCTCCTGGCTGGCGCTGCTAATTTCTTGAATCAGTTCGGAGGTCTTCTGAATTTTAGAAACCAGGTTTTGAAGTAACTCCCCGGAAGTTTGTGCGATAGCAACTCCACCCGATGAGACTGAATCAATTTCTGCAGATGCAGCCTGACTACGCTCGGCAAGACGTCTGATTTCAGCGGCCACTACCGCAAAACCCTTCCCATGTTCACCTGCTCGTGCCGCCTCAACCGCAGCATTCAAGGCTAGTAGATTTGTTTGTCTGGCGATCTCTCCAATAATGGATATTTTATTGGTTATCAGTTTCATAGACTCAAGTGTCTTAACTACTGATTCATTGCCCCCTTCAACATCTTCGGCTGAGCTTACTGCAATCTTTTCTGTCTCTACGGCGTTTGTCGCATTGAGACCGATACTTGCGGACATCTCCTCCATTGAAGAAGCAACTTTTTCCACCGAAAACGTCTGATTCTCCGCACCGGAAGAAAGTACCTCCGAAGAATCCTTCATTTGGCTACTTGCCTTTTCAATATCAGACGAAGATTGGGTGATATAACTCATCACACTCTGAAGCTTCTCTATCATCAATTCGAATTGGGAAATAAGCTGCCCAACTTCGTCGTCGCTGGTCTTTTTGATTTTAACTGTCAAATCGCCTTCAACCACTTTCTGGACTACCCTGGAAGCATTGATTATTGGATGTACAATTGTTCGACTCGTAAACAGGTAAATGAAAATACCCAGAATAATGATGATTGCAACGATGATGTAGATCGTGTTTCTCATTGTGGAGAAATTGCTATTTACCTGATCTCGCATATCTTCGGTCGTCTTGATTGAAATCAAGTCTTCCAGAACCGGCACAACATCCTTTGATATGAATTGAATACTTTGAATGGAAGATTCCGTCTCCATCATGTTGATGATGTCTTCGTAATCATCGAATGTTTCGAGGGAGGCCATAACGAGACTCTGCTCTTGAATCAAGAGATCTGTCAGTACGATAACCGAATCTGAGAGTGCTTTAGTTTCTTCTGACCAATCCTCGGCCATCAACGCGATCGAATCCCTTAACTGGGGGTATCCGGCATGGTAGTTCCGTAGGTTTTCCTTTGATTCTTCATCACTCCTATTGTATATCCAAATGGAAGTAAGGTATTTGCTTTCGTAAACTAGTTCCTTGAGCGACTCTAAGCTTGACACAGAAGCATCCTGCTGCGAGGAAATGTCGGACATAATCCTTTCAGACTGGCTAACAGATCCAAGAATTATGACAAAACTGAGGATAAAAAATCCCGCAAGAATTAGGAAGCTCAACAGCAACTTGATCCGTATAGAAGAGCGAAAGGCTGGCAACTTTAACTTATCTAATAAATTCATTTTTTTAAATATACTATCATTTTGTTTGACGTTGATTTAGCATAGCACTGCCAATCTTCTCAATCGGCAAAACCTCGTGAGCTGCTCCAAGTCTAATTGCTTCCTTCGGCATTCCGAAAACAACGCTTGTACTCTCATTTTGAGCAATATTGTAGGCTCCATTATTTTTCATTTCTAACATCCCATTCGCGCCGTCTTTCCCCATTCCAGTGAGCAGGACACCAACGGCATTTTCAGCGGCATATCTTGCTACCGATTTAAATAAAACATCAATTGAAGGCTTGTGATGATTGACCCTCGGACCATCCATTATCTGCACGTAAAAGTTAGGAGACCTACCCTTTAACATCATGTGCTTGTTTCCGGGTGCAATCAATGCGGTACCAGCATAGAGCCGATCACCGTCTTGCGCTTCCTTTATACTTATTTCACATTCGGAATCTAACCGATCTGCGAATTGTTTTGTGAACATCTCTGGCATGTGTTGTACAACCACCACAGCTGGACTTAGCCTTGAGAGTCCCATTAAAATCATTTTCAAAGCGGTAGTACCTCCTGTAGAGGCTCCAATAGCAACCAAATCTTTACTCGGAATTTTTTCGTAGTTCTGCTTGCTCTGCTTAATTGCTTGTTGTCCCTTGAATTTGCTATTGCTTAATGAGAGCCTTGAGAGGTTTGCTTTTGCGGCAGATTTCACAATGCGGATTAAGCTTTCACGCTGCTGAAGTAATTCTTCCTTCGTGTTTATTTTGGGTTTGGCCACAACTTCAACTGCTCCATATTCTAAGGCCGTGAGGGCTTCTCGTGTCCCTTTCTGGGTTAGTGTAGATATTACCACGACTGGAATAGGATGCTGAGACATCAACTTCTTCAAAAAGGTGATGCCATCCATCTTCGGCATTTCAATATCCAAAGTAATCACATCTGGAGCCATTTTCCTTAACTCTTGAGCTGCCATATAAGGGTCGATAGCTTCACCTATCACTTCCAGTTCATCATCGCTAGTAAATACCTATGCCAGGGATTTTCTCACAAGCAATGAGTCGTCTACAATCAATATTTTGATTTTCTTGCTCAAATCTTATGTCTCAGGTCGTGAGTTTGTTGAATGTATCTCATATGAACGCTGCCATTGCTTGTGTCAAAAATAATTTTTCTCCCCTGCGTCCCACCTACACTTTGAGCGAGCAACTTAATATTGTCATTATTCAATAATCTGACAGCTGTCTCAGCATTTCTCTCTCCCACATTCATTGTAAGGTTTACGAGATTGGCTCCGCCAAACATTTTGGCTTTTATGTTTTCTTTGGAGGCTCCTCTTCTGACCATTTCGGATAGTAATCTTTCCATTGCAACATTACCATATTTGGCTGAAGCCAGGCCTTCACCATTCCACAGAGGTAGCATAAAGTGATTTATGCCTCCTATCATCTTTTTATCATCAAACAGGCAAACAGAAATACAAGACCCCAAGACAGTAGTGATGAGACATGGCTCCACACTCACAAAAATATTTGACGGGTAGAGGTAATACTTTTCTATCTGCACGTCGCTTTCAATCAAAACACCTCTCCTTCTTGATTATTATCGTTGAAAAAAATCTCGTCTTCCTGCAACCCATCCTCGTCTGCTTTTTTTAGCGGCAACTCAATCTCAAAGAGCGTTCCTTCTTCGAATTTGCTTTTCATATCCAAGCTGCCTTCAAGAATGTGAATGAGTGAATGGACAATTGACAGCCCTAAGCCATGCCCACCAAACTCCTTTCTGGTCCCTGTGTCCAATTGTCGAAACCGATCATAGATCTGCCCCAAGTTTTTGGTTTCAATTCCAACACCAAAATCCTGCACATTTATACGCAGTTTAGCATCCTCATTGTATGTCTTTATGATAATGGTCGAGTTTTCGTGGCTAAACTTGATTGCGTTCGAAATCAGGTTTGCCAGCACCACCTCTAGTTTTTCATGGTCAGAAACGAAGGAATCTTCAGCTTCTAAAATCAGATCAAAATCAATGTTCTTTTTTTCTGCTAGATGCCGAAAAGAGTTGACTAACTCCTCAATTAATGCTTTGACGTTGACATTGGACAATTCAGGAAATGACTGCCCTGCCTCGATTTCAGCAGCGTTGAAAATGTTTCGAATTTGAAAATTCAACGCGTACATCTCTGTGTATATCAGTCCGGCATTTGTTGCAGTTCGCTTAGCGTCATCTGGAGAAAGTACTATTTGATTTAACAAACCCAATATTGAGGTCATTGGATTGTTTATCTCATTCTTGATGTTGGATAGGAAATCGCTTTTTAACTCTTCTGATTTGAGCAGCTTGGCATTGACAAGTTCAATCCTTCGTTCGAGCTTTGCATTGCGTTCTTCCAATTCTTCAATTTCTACCTTTTTGTCCTCCATTTGGCGATTTAGATTTTTTGATAAATAGTAGGTTCAATCTGCTTTAGTGGTACATTTTTCCCAATGATCGACTCTGAATGACCTAGAAAGAAGTATCCACCTGGCTTAAGTTTGGTACACAGTCGGTTTATTACCTTCTCCTGCATCTCTTTGTCAAAATAGATTAAGACATTGCGACAAAAAACAATATCAAAGTCCTGATTGAGGTTGTAACTCCTATCCATCAGGTTCAAGCGTTGAAATTCAGCCTTTGAACGAATCTGCGGAACGAATCGAACTATCTTCTTGGAGCTATCCTTACTTTTCATAAGGTATTTGTCACGAAGGGCAATCGGAACATCCTTAATTCTATCAATCGGATAGATAGCCGAAATTGCAGTCTTCAGTTTTTCCACAGATATGTCTGTGCCCAGAATAGAATAGTTAACTCGGGAATTGTCTGGATTGGAATTGAATTCTTCTACCACCATTGCAATCGTGTATATCTCTTCTCCACTGGATGCAGCAGAGCTCCAGATCTTCAATTGCTCACGCGGACTTTCAGTAGAATACTTTGGTAAGAATCTGTTGCTTAGAAAATCAAAATGTGAGGATTCTCTAAAAAAATCCGTCTTGTTAGTTGAAATAGCGTCTACCATTTCAAGCAATTCACTTTTACCTTCTACGCTGAAGACAAAATCGATGTACTGCGAAAATGATGTAATTCCAGTTTGTCGTAGCCTCTTCTGCAATCTCCCTTCGACCATCGTTTTCTTGAAATCAGGAAGTTTTATTCCGTACTCAGAGGTGATGAATTGGCTGATCTGCTGGAATTCCGACAGCTTCATTCTTTCAGCTGTTTCGACGATATTTGGAATTGCCCCTTCCATCAGAACTTCTCAAATTCAGAGTCTCTAATATCTGATCCATCTCCAAGATCAATTTCAATTCCACCATTTGACTCTCGTTTCACGTCTGGTTCTTCTTTGATCTCCAGGCTGCTTGTAGGTTCATCTATCTTTTGGCTGCTTGTTTGGGGGTGCTTTTGGCTGCCTCCGACTGTGAAGAAAGAGATGGCATCACTCAGTACATTGGCTTGATTGTTAAGTTCTTCAGAATTAGCAGCCATTTCTTCAGCAACTGCAGCATTCTGTTGTACTACATTGTTCAAGTTCTGAATGGCATTATTGATCTGATCTGCGCCACTATTTTGTTCAATACTGGCGGTCGATATTTGCATCACAAGTTCAGAGGCCTTTTGGATTTCTGGTACAATCTTGGAAAGAACGTCCATGGACGCTTGCGCAATTTCAATCCCCAGCAGTGATTCTTCGTCAATCTCTTTTGCTGCTACTTGACTTCTCTCTGCCAATCTTCTGATCTCAGCAGCAACCACGGCAAATCCTTTACCATGTTCGCCAGCTCTGGCAGCTTCAACCGCTGCATTCAATGCTAGCAAGTTTGTTTGTCTGGCGATCTCACCAATAATGGAAATTTTGCTAGTAATCGTAGTCATTGAGTCGAGCGTACGCTTTACCATTTCACTACTATCAGATAAGCTGGCGGCTCCCGATTTTGATAAGTTCTCTGTCTCTTTCGCGTTAGCAGTGTTTTGCTCAATATTGGCGGCCATTTCCTCCATTGAAGAGGATACCTCTTCCGCAGAACTTGCTTGATCGGAAGCTCCTTCAGACATTACTTGTGCGGATCTACTCATTTCAAGGCTCGCATTGGCAATGCTTTCGCTGCTGGTAACTACAGCAGAGACAATATCTCGGAGCTTTCCGCCCATCATCTTCAACTGCGTTAGTAGTTTACCTACTTCATCATCACTTGAAACATCGATATCCACCTCCAGATTTCCCTTTGAAATATTGGAAACTGCCTTAAAGGCCGTGCCTAAAGATTTTTTAAAATATGAGTAAAGCAGGTAAAAAATTGCTACAAGAATAATTCCTCCAGCAGTCAATGTGATTAGCAGATAATTCATATAACCAAGACCATCGCTAGCCAAATCTGGTCCATTAGCATCAAAGACACCGTACAGAAGATATAATTGGACGCCTATTATAATCCCAATTATTCCAACAATAATTACTAAAAGTGTGATCTTCGATTGAATTGTAAATTTCATGCTAATCTTTCAAATTACTTCTCTGTCAATTCGGCTGAAGACATGTTCTCGTTAGCCTCCTGCATGTACATGACATCCTGGATGCTAAAGACTTCATCCAAATTCAAAAGCATGATAAAATCATCGTCTCTTCTAATCATACCTCGTATGAAATCTAGACGATATTTTGCTTCAATACTTGGAGAAGGTTGAATGTTGGAATTTGGCACATCTAATACCTCTAATACTGAATCGACCAATGTGCCGATCTGAAGTGTCTCACCTTCAACTTCTATCTCAATGACGATGATGCAGGTATCCACTGAGAATTCAATGGGATCTAGTCCAAATTTGACTTTGGTGTCGATCAGTGGTAAGACCTTGCCTCGGAGATTGATGATCCCTGCCATGTAGTCTGGCGACAAGGGAATACTAGTTATCCCGGGTACCTCAAGAATCTCTATTACCTTTTTCACATCGACGGCAAAAAATTCGTCATCGAGCTTAAATGACAAATAGGACTCTACAACCTCAGTATGCTCTTGTTCTTCTTCTATGCTCCTCATGCTGATTTTTTCTGTTTTACTATTTTTCGGGCAATAATCTTGTAGGCATCAAGCACCAACGCGATGCTTCCATCTCCAAGGATTGTTGCTCCTGAAACAAATTCTTGGTTTCTATAATATTTTCCGACTGGTTTTAATACTGCCTGATACTCACCAACAATGGAATCAACACAGACGGCAATTCGATTATTCTCATTCTCCAATAGGATAATACTTGCTTTTTCTGGGGCGTCTTCATTTTTGATAAGGAATTCTTTCCTTAGGTCTAAGTATGGAATTTTATCATCTTCCAGCTTAATTAATTCATTGAAGTCATTTGAAAGCTCATCCCTTCTTATCTCGAAACACTTCTTGATATCAACGAGTGGCACTATGAAGGAAGTCTCTTGAACTTTCACAAGCAATCCATCTATCACTGATAGCGTGAGGGGTAATCCTAACGTAATCTTTGTTCCTTTACCAATTTTTGACTCCACAGAAATATCTCCACGAATGTCAAGAATGTTCTTCTTGACGACATCCATACCAACACCTCTACCAGAAATATCGGTTACACTTTTTGCCAAACTAAACCCAGGAACAAAAATCAGATCAAAGATTTCCTTTTCACTGAGTTTGTCATCCTTCGAGATTAATCGATTTGTAATCGCTTTTTCTCTTATTTTCTCAGCATCAATTCCTCTACCATCGTCTTCAATTTGAATGTACACTTTGGCACCTGAATAATAGCTGCTTAGCTTGATGGTTCCTTTTTCAGGTTTTCCATTCTTAATTCTTTCTTCTCGCGACTCAATTCCATGATCAAGACTGTTTCGAATCAAGTGCATGAGCGGGTCTGCTAGACTATCAATGATCTTTTTGTCTAGTTCGGTCTCTCCCCCTTCAGTCACAAATTTCACAGCCTTGCCGAGTTGATTCGAAATGTCACGAGTCACACGATTGAATCTACGGAACAAGTTACTGATCTGAATTAACGTCATTTCAAAGGCTATATCCCTTAATTGACGAGATAGTTTCTCTACGTTATCTGCTATAGCATTGAGAACTGGGTCGAAATTATTTTCAGAGTACATCGACAATCCTGCCTGAGTGGTGACAAGTTCACTAACCTGATTCATCAACTCATCCAGTTTGTCGGATGAAACCCGAATGCTCGTAATGGATTCCTCTGAGCCTTGAGATTTTTGAGTCTCTTCGACAGTAACTTCCTCTGTAACATCGATTTCCATCAATTCATTTTCCTCTTCCTTACTCTCAAGTACTTCCTTTGGAACCTTTGAAATGAATTTCTTAACACTTGCAAGTGTTAGTCTTTTGCCTTGTAAATCAACAGGTGGAAGCTGAGAAGTAAATTCCGGAAGCGAAAGCAAGTTGCCATCAAAAACCTTATCCACCGAAATCTTGCTTGTTTCTTCAACAAAAATGAAAACATCCTTGATCGGATTTTCATCTTCATCGGCTACCAGCAAAACATCCCAAGAGGTATAGCATTTCTTAGGATCGTATTTTTTTGAACTCAGGCTCTTTTCCATGTATGTAAAGACCTGAGCTGTTCCTAGCTCTGTTAGCTCATCAATAAGCAATATTGGATTGGTGCCATTGATGAATACATCTTTATCAGGAGTGAATGAAATGAGAAAAGTCTTCCTTTTGGCACTATGTGTTTGGGTTGTAATCTTGTCGGTACCTTCGGACTCGTCAAGTAATCCCAAGATTTCAGCTGTCAGTTTTTCATGATATATCGCATCAATCGGATCTGGAATATCAGGGGACTGAACAATCTTTTTTAGATGATCCAGTGACTTAAAGGTTGCGTCAATGATGGACTGGCTCAGGTCAATTTCACGGCCTCTGACCCGATCATATATCGTCTCCAAGTTGTGAACAAAGTCGGCTACTTTGTTCGAACCATACATACTACTGCTCCCTTTCAGGGTATGCATTGATCTAAACACCTCAGCTATTAGTGAAGAGTCGTCTGGGGCCTTTTCCAAAAGGAGAAGGCTCTCCTCGATCTTGCTGAATAGATCCTCAGCCTCTTCAAGGTATATGTTGTGGAGGTTTTCCATTATCCTATCACTTTCTTTACAATTCGTAGAAGCTTTCCTTCCTCAAATGGCTTGACCATCCAACCAGTGGCACCGGCCTTTTTGCCTTCCAATTTCTTCTCTGCCTGAGATTCAGTTGTCAGCATAAGGATAGGCACAAATTTGTAGATACTATCTTTCCTAACTTCCTTTATTAGGTCAATGCCGTCCATTTCAGGCATGAAGAGGTCTGTAATTATCAAGGATACATTATCATCAAAATTCCTAAGCACTTCGACTCCATCCTTCCCATTTATTCCTTTCAATACAAAATAACCGGCATTTTCTAATGAATTGCCGACGAGTTCCCTGATGCTCTCTGAATCATCAACTATAAGGATATTTTTTTTCATCTAAACAAGTTTTGGAATAAACAATAGCTCCTTGAATCCTGCGGTAATAACCATTTTCTTCATTTCTGGGGAGACATCCGAATTAATGGTCACCGTCTTCCCTTTTTTGACCGGATAGTTTTTAAAATAGTTCAACATTTGAATGTGACTGAGGTCAATAGAGGTTACCTCTCTTTGAAAGAAGTCGACAAAATCGTAGTCATCAAATATTGGCTCAATTTCTAACATAAAAGCATCTACGTTGTTTATGTTGAGATCTCCTTCAAGTATCACTTTAGTCTTTCTAATTTTCTTTCGCATGGAGGGTTCGAGAATGAGCTTAGCGTTTCTAAGTGATGGCTTCTTTCCACTGCTTTTCGCTGAACCCTTCTTTGGAACTGGCTTTACCTCAGCTGCTATCTTTTTCTGCTTTTTTGGCGCTGATACTTTTTTTGCAGTGGATACCCTCTTCTTCTCTTTGGTTAGTGCTTTGATAGGTTTGCTTTCAGCCTTTTTAGCTGTAGCAACGGGCTCTTTCTTACTTCTCGAAGTATTCTTGGCAGGTTTTACTGCTACCTTCTTAACCGACACCTTAGCTGTTGGTTTTGCAACCTTCTTCCTGGGTTTCTCCTTTGAGGAATTCTCAGCCTTCACTCTATTGCCCATGTTGTTTCCTAATGCTGCCATGCTAGCTTATTTTCTTTACTGCTTTCAGATACTCACCACAAAATTTCATATAGTCTTTGGCACTATTGGAGGATGGTGAATATTCAATTACCGACTCGCCAAATGAAGGAGCCTCTGCGGCTTTCACATTCGTTCGAATCTCACTTTTGAACATATTAACTTTAAAATTCCCCTTCACATACTCCTTTATTTCAACGGTTAATCTTTTTCTTCCATCTACTAAAACAGGTAATACACCCGCTACCTTGAGTTTCTTGTTGAAGGAGCCTTTCACCTCATCGATGGTCTCTATAATCTGTTCCAGTCCTTGAATACTGAACACATCTAATTGAATGGGAATAACCACATTATCAGACGCACTCAATGCATTGAGTGTCAATGCTGAGAGCGATGGCGGACAATCGATAATGATGTAATCGTATTTTTTCACTTTCCTGAGGACGTCTCTCAGTAGATACTCAGAGATTTTGTTCCTGGTCCCAAATTCTAATTTACTTAACCGGCGGTCGGTAGGTACAATCTCAATCCCTTCCCTTTCAACTACGATTTCTTGTATTTTTTTCTTTTGGAGGAGAGCATCACTTATCGAATTCTCGAAATCGTTGATCCCCAGCGAATAGGATAAATTTCCCTGAGGGTCAAGGTCTATCACCAACACTTTCTTTTTCTTTCGAACAAGTGCACTTGCGAGATTTACTGCAGTGGTTGTCTTCCCAGTTCCTCCTTTTTGGTTAATTACGCTGGTTATCATAGGGTTGGTCTATAGAACATTGTGAATTTATAGTATCATTTGATAAAATAAATCAATATTCGATCAATTGGAAAGGCACAGTTACAAAATTGGCCATTACAAAGATCAACCCGCAAGCTACATCCATATTCTAAAAGGCGTATCTACAGTTACCACAATATTGGCCTATGAATATTGACTACAAACCTTCCAAATCCGCTACAACAAAGGTGCTTCCTGTCACTACGATTAGATCGTCAATACCAGCCTCAACCTTTGCGGCAGCAAGTGCATAATTTACATTAGGATAGAAATCACCCACGAGTCCGTGATCTTTGGCCTGTCGTTGAAGGTCTAAGGACGCTAAAGATCTGGGAACTTCGGACTCTGTCCAAAAGAGCTTCGCTGCTGCTGGAAACAAATCAAAAATTGGTGACAGATCTTTGTCTTTTACTGAACCAAATACAATAAATAGTTGACCGTGAGTTAGCTCTTCAATTTTGCTAAACAGAATTTTGAGGCCGTCTGGATTGTGGCTAACATCGGCAATGACTCTTGGTGACTTTTGGAGTGTTTGAAACCTCCCTTTGAAATTCGTTATTGACTCCATACGCAATAAGCCTTCCTCTATGTGCCGTTGCTGAATATTGTATCCTTTTTGTTGCAGGACTCTGATAGATTCTAATATTCCGGGACCATTCGCAGTCTTGTAATAGGGCAAATCAGAAGGGATATCCATGCGGATTTCATTATTGGCAATAATAAGATCCGCACCGACAGCAATTGCCTTCTCTTCGAATACATGGACTACATCCTTCTGATGCTTTCCAATTACCACAGGAACTCCAGGCTTGATTATACCCGCCTTTTCCTCAGCTATCTTCTCTAAGGTATCTCCCAGTAAATCCGTATGATCCAGGCCAATGTTAGTTATCAGACAAACCTCTGGAATTAGTACGTTGGTGCTGTCTAATCTTCCTCCCAGGCCCGTTTCCACCACAGCAATATCCACGTTTTGGGCAGAAAAATAGTCAAATGCCAGCGCTACGGTAATCTCAAAAAAGGACGGTTTGATTTCATCAATTAGCGTTCGAATTCTTCCTACAAAGCCTACTACAAATGACTGCTCAATTTCAAGACCGTTAATTTTGACTCTCTCAGTAAAGTTCCTTAGGTGGGGTGAAGTGTATAGTCCTGTTTTGTATCCAGCTTGTTGTAAAATAGCAGCGATTGCATGCGCACTAGATCCTTTACCATTTGTACCCGCAATATGTACTGTCTTGAGTTTTCGGTGGGGGTTGTCCAGCGCGGCTAACAACTTTAATGTATTTGTTAGGTCCTTCTTGTAAGCAACTTTCCCAACCCTTTGGTACATGGGCAGTTTCTGATACAGGAAATCCAGCGTTTCCTGGTATGTCATCTTGATTTTATGATGAACGTAAGTGTTCCGTCTGAAAGAGCTGCAGGTTTGTAGTCGGAGGTTTTGCTGAATGTCAATTTCTCAACGGCCTCTCGATATTTCCTTTCAACAGACGGTGAAACAGTGCTAGTAACAGTCTCGATTTTAACAAGATATCCGTCTTGATCAACAACGATCTTGTATACAATCTTTCCAGTTTCATCAGAAGTATCATCGGGAATGGGTTTGAAATCCCATATCCAGCCAGAAAGCGCCAAACTTGCTCCGTCTGAAGAACCTTGCTCGGTTCCCTTATTTCCGTAAATAGCACGGTCATCGATCTTTGGTTCTTCAACTTCTTCATCTGCCTCATTTGGCTCTTCATCAGTGTTGGAAGGGTCTTCGACCTCTTGTGTAGCCTCTTCCACCCTTTCTTCCGATTGGTCTAATGGTTCCTCAACCTGGTTCGGATCGTCATTGGCAGCCTCTTCTGTTTCGACGGGTGTATCGCTTTCATCTACTTGAGCAACCTCTGTTTCAACTTCACTCTCGCTACTTTCCACCGGAGTTTCAACAGGAGTTGTTTCTTCCAGGTTCGCAGAAGGTTGTTCTGGTACTTCATCCACAGATTGGCTGCTCGCCGTTGAAGGAACGGGAGGACTTGATCCTGCCGATGTTACAAATCCCAATTCAATTCCATATTCTGGAATAGGTGGAAAAGGAGCCTTCCAGGCAATCAAAAAGTAGAATAAAATAAGCAGAAATAGCTGAATTAAAATTGAAACTAACCAACCAACTCTTTTATTTTTCTCCTCTTTCGAATTCCTTGACTCCATCGATTACTGTGGTTTAGTTGCAATGGAAACTTTGGCTTTCAGGTTGGTCGCAATCCCAGCAATCTCCACTAATCTTTCCACAGGCACAGATGCGTCACAATGCAAAACCACAATACCTTCATCACCACCAAGATTAGACCTAAGAAGTGCCTCTACATTCCCTCTACTAGTCTTTTGATTGTTCACAAAGTATTTCAGATCTTTCGTAATCGTCACACTAATCCTTTGCATCACAATTTCAGATGACTTTGAGGACGGCAAATTGACGGGTAATCCTGATGGTGTAATGAAAGAGGCCGTCAGCATAAAGAAGATCAATAGCAGGAATATCACATCCGTCATAGAGGACATGCTAAAAGTCGCCTGCACCTTATGTTTGGATTTTAAGTTCATGATTTCTTCGGCTCTTGTAAGAGGTCTATGAAGTCTATAACGTTCGATTCCATCGTATGGATTAGCTTACCGACTTTGGCCACAAGGAAGTTGTAGCCCAGGTATGCCAAAATACCCACAAATAAGCCAGCTGCTGTGGTAATCATAGCTTCGTAGATACCAGAAGAAAGGAGTTTTGGACTGACTGCCCCTTCCTCTTGCGCAATGGATATGAATGCTTGAATCATCCCGGTCACGGTACCAAGGAATCCAATCATTGGTGCAGCTCCCGCTATGGTTGCAAGCAAATTGAGGTTCTTTTCCAGCCTATATATTTCAAGCTTGCCTACATTTTCAATACTTACTTCAATGTTCTTTAATGGATTACCAATACGGCTAATACCTTTTTCAATCATGCGGGCAATCGGCGTATCTGTCTTGCCACAAAGAACAGTAGCTCCAGTGATGTCTCCCGAAATTACCAGGGAACGAATTTGATCTTTAAAGGACTCAGGAGTCTTATCGGCAGCACCCAAAGTACGTTGCCTTTCCACAAAAATATAGATTGATACCATCCATAGGATCAGGATGGGTATCATCATGTACCCTCCATTCAAGAGTAGTTCCAGAACCGATATGGATTCGTCCGTTTCTTCCAAAGGAAGATCTTGCATAACACTTATAAACATAGTCTCTTTTTAAAAAAAAATTGAGTTAGCCGAATAGGCTTTTACACTCATTCAGCTAACTCAACGGTTATTCTTGAATATTAGTACCTCTAATACTTTAACACCCAAACATCTTCTCCGTACTCACCTTTGAAACTATCAATTCCCTGCGTTGCAGCAGCAATTGTTGGAAACCCTGCGATTGCCACTCTGTTAAAGAGTCCGTTACCAAATGGAGGTATGATGGAGGGACTTTTTCCTTCACTTGCCAGTTTATTGGCATAGTCCATTGCAATGTCCTCATCAACAAAGCTTGCTATGATCACGTATGCATTTCCTGTTCTTTCCTCCAATCTGTTGATCGCTCCGGGAGTCGTAGCAACAGCTGGTTGCGCTGCAGGTCTTTGAGTCTGTGTGTTTGCTGCAGTAGCTGCTGGTTTTGTTTCAGTAGGGGTACTTGCTGCTGGACTTTTCGCAACAGGTTTTTTGGCCGGTGCTTTCTTTGGCACTTCTTTCTTGGCTACTTTCTTAGTCTCTCCCTCTGGGCTATATACAAACCAAAAAATCAGACCTAGCCCAACAAATAGTATTGTTCCAAAAATGACAATTCGAGCAAACTTCCCTTTGGACGCCTTTGCATCATCATTTGAAAACGCTGGCGTATCCTCAAAATCACTGGCTGCTTCGGCAGTTTCAGTCTCTGATTCAAAATCTTTAAACTCCTCACCGCCAAAATCATCTCCATCAAATACGGAATCAGATAGCTCAGCATCCAAGTCTATGTCACTTGCATCAAAATCTCCGAAATCTTCTTCAGAGTAAATATCATCTCCTAAATCACCACCAAGATCATCACCTGTTGAACTGTCTGCGCTTTCGGTAGAATCCGGAGCTGTCTCGAAAGAATCGTCTCCAAATATGGAGTCGTCTGCCATTTCTGGCTCAGGCTCAGGTTCGGGTTCAGGGCTTGGTTCGGGTTCAGGTTCCGGGGTTGGATCCGGTTCGGGTTCGGCCTCTGCCGTAACTTCCTCTTCCACGGGTTGATCAGCCTTGTCATCATCATCGCCAAGTGCCTCATATTCTAGATCCGGCAATCCGAAATCATCGTCATCACCGAAAAAATCGTCCTGATCTTCGTTCTCTTTTTTATCTTCGTCAGCCATAGTTTGTTAATTGACCGAACCAAGATAGAATAAAATTAAGAATTAGGAAATTTTACTTCAGAATCTGTACTTCGCCCCCACCTTGAAGGATGCTCCTCTTACTGGATAACCAACATACCTTTCGTATTCTTTGCCTAATAGGTTGTTCAATTTCAAGAAAACAGAAAACCTATCTGTAGCCTTGTAATCGAGGTTTAGATTCAAGTCTAAGAATGAATCCAGATCTATGATTTCCACAGCTGTGCTTCCCGGAGCTTCTATACCTCCCAACGAAATCAGTTCAGAGCTTATGAAAAATTTCTCTTTAATATTTTTCATAAAGAAGAATTTGAACGAAAAAGATGGCAAGTGCCAGGCCTTGTCGAGACTCTCAGTTGAGTAATTGAAAAGACCAATTTCAGCTCCAACGGAAGTACTTGTTGAGGGTGAATAGGTTACTCCACTTTTAAATGTCAAAACATTCGTTTTTCCATCGTCATAGGCTAGGATAAATCTGCTAGAATCGTTTGACGGAAGATAGAATGGAAGCTCATTATAGCTTTCCCACTTAACACCTGAACTAACCAATAGATTATTGGTAATCGATCCTTTGATCTCACCACCAATGGATAGAGTAAGTTCGGCATTTTGAATAGCAAGCGAATCATCCAGAAATTGATTTTCTTCAAGAACACTACTCAGACTATTCCAGTTGATACCACTTCCCAGATTTCCAGAGATAGACCATTTCGGATCAAATTTCCACTCTGTATCAATGAAGGGATAAAATGCAGTCGTGCTACTCTGACCACTACTTTTTCCGCTTGAAAGGCCGAAGCCTGCTTTAATTAAGAATTCTGCAGATTTGTGACTCAACCAAGGTTTGATTGTAAAAAGGGAGCGGTCATATTCGATGCCACCTTTATATTTACTACTGTTACCTTCTATGTCAAATCCAGCAGTGATTTTTTTGTCCACTTTTAGGTTTAGTCCACCAAGTAACTCAAAGCCAAACTCACTATTTATATCTGGTCCATTATCTGAAGACTGATTTGCATTCTTGACCGCAGGGTGTATAAAAAATTTAAAATCCTTGAAGCTTCCTTGAATACCTATCCCAAAATCAATAGCAGTTCTGGCTATTTTCTCCAAATCCTCAGATGTGTATCCGCTAGTGAAGCGATCAGTGTTGCCGTAAAACTTGTAACCACTTCGTGCCACCTCTAACCGTGGCGTAAATTCGATCGATTTGTTTTTGTAGCTAGCACCTATTGAGATATCTGTTTGGGAGAATGAACTGTTTGACGACTCAACGGGGCCCTCCCCAAAACTCTCATGAAACAAGCCTGTGTGCAGCCTCAGGTTCTCCCAATTTTTGAAATACTTCAACTCAAAAAGCGGAGATCTGAAGTTGCCATACCCAGCTTTCACAGAATTTTGATATAGTGCTACTGGCAGTTGACTATTGATTTCTTTGAAACTCACTTCCGACTTATAACTTGGCCACGAAAATTCAGGGTTCACAGGTTGGTATGAAAAATTGAGTGGTTGTATCTCGCCTATTCCATTTCTAACTGTAGGACTAATCTTACCTGCAATTGGCAATATTATTTGTCGATCCTTTTGAATCACTATCTCAGCATCCACCACTTCACCAGTTGATGTAGAATCGACCTGGCCGAATATGGTCATCGAGAAAAGAGCAAAAAACGTTATCAGTAGTCCTCGCATGAATTCACTGTTTGTTAATGATGGAATCTTCTGGTTGCTGGCTTTCAATAAGATTCAGCTGGCTTGATGCCTGTTCTCTTACTACTTCGTTTTCGGAATGCTGGACAATGGACCTGAGCGTCGCTTTTGCCTGAAAGAGATCACCCATTTGAATGTAGTTGTTCGCAATTTGTAGATAGGACTGGTCTATCAAATCTTGGTAGGAACCGAATTTTGAATTAAAAGCGAAAAAGAGATCTAAGGAGTTTTGATTTTCACCTTTATCCGATTGCATCTTAGCTATTAAGAAAGATGCTTCGGCACTGATTCTGTCAGATTGCTCTGTGAGCAGACGCAAGCTTTGTTCTGCTTGAACTAAGTCTCCCAACTCGACATAGCATTTTCCTTTAAGCAATGAGGCGTTGCGATCAGCATTTAAAGGCTTCCAGTTCGCATTGATGATAACATCAGTAGCCCTAAGGCAAGCTTCAAAATCTTTTTTAGCAAAATATGATTTCATCAATCCATTTTGTCCGTTGTAGTTGTCTTTTGGAGAAAGTGCAAGTTCGATAAGATCTCCATAGGCCGACAGTGCGTCATCATATCGTTCAAGCTGAAAATTAATATCCCCCAATCGTGTGTAGACTCGACCGGAAAATTCATTTCTAATCTCGGTTATCTCCATAAAGAGCTCTCTGGCTTGCTCGAGGTCGCCGTCTCGATAGTAGGAATCCGCCAGGTAATATCTTGCTTCAGAGAGGTACGAGCTTTTAGGGTAGTTCTTTACGAATTTCTGAAAAGTCCCAACAGCATCTTTATATTTCAAATTGAAGTACTGAGATTTTGCGTATTCAAACTCCACTACCTCAAGACTTTCATCATTAGGATTAACAACCTTATACCTGGCAATAAGGTCTTGAATATCACTCACCTCAACACCCTTGCTCTGAAGCTCCTGCAGTCCCAAAATAGCATTAAAAGCAACTTTCGAGCTAAGATGATTATTAACGATAAACTCAAAATCAGATTTCGCCTCCTGAAGCTTCTTAAGATTCGTTCTACTAATTGCTCTGTTCAGGTATGATTCTGGAACACGATTGCTCAATGGGTATTTGGCTATAAGTGAGCTAAAGCGAAACTCAGCCTGTTCGAACTGTGCGCTCTCGAAACGTAGTTGAGCAATTTGCAAAATAGCATCGTCTGTCAACGTATCAGATTCCATTTTTAATACCTGCTCAAAAGCAGCCACTGCATCTTCCATCCTGTTAAGGTTTCGATTTACAATGCCAATTTGGTAGGTGATATAGGTCGAACGCTGGTTACCAGCCATTTTGCTATAGAGGCGGAGTGACTTTTCGTACTCCTTTGTGGCGTAGTAAGCGTCGGCAAGTCTGAGTTCAGCATCTCGACGTATCTCAGCTTGGGGGTTTGACCTTAGAAATCTTTCGAAATAGTCAATGCAATCGTTGTACCTGAATAGATTGAAATAGGCATAGCCAAGGCCGTACAGTGATTCTCCTTGCAGGCTGCTTTGAGCTTTGTACGACTGAATTGCCTGATCAAATTGTAACAAATTAAAATACGCTTCTGCTCTATTGTAATATGCATCATCTTCCAGAGATCTATCTTCTGGGTACTTCAGACTCTCAGTAAACCACTCAATTGCCTCATCGTAACCTCCATCATTAAAAAGCAGAAAAGCCTTCTGAAATGTCACTTTTTGGTAAATGGCCCTATTGACTGCAGAAGTCACTCCAATATCCCTTAGATGATCAATGGCTTGATCATAATTGGAAGTCCTCAAGTAGGCTTCTGCAAGAAGGTCTTCTGTTTC
Source organism: Cyclobacteriaceae bacterium (assembly GCA_039961455.1). Taxonomy (GTDB): domain Bacteria; phylum Bacteroidota; class Bacteroidia; order Cytophagales; family Cyclobacteriaceae; genus Ekhidna. The sequence goes on from JBDVJN010000002.1 coordinate 52,832, forward strand.
CTTTTTCCATTTGCCATCCAAGAAATCCCTCCGGTAGTCTTGTAAATATTTAATACCCTCCGAATAGTTCTGATTGTCCAACAGCAACTTACCAGCCATAAATACCGACTCTTCCTTAATGTCTGCGTCCGAAGAAACAGAAGCTTCAATGTATGCTGAAACCGCTTTCTCCTTGTTGTTAGATGCTACGTACAATCTACCAAGCTGGAAGGCACTTAAATGCGCATAGTCTCCCGACCTAATGCCTGCTTCGGTTAAGTAGCGTATAGCCTTTTCTCGAAGGTTTATCTTAAAATTTGCTACCCCCGCTTGGTAATAAAGCGCAGCTGACGGTTTTCCTGGATGCAGGTCCAACGCCTTTTCAAAATAGTTGGATGCTTTACTTGCCTGATCTTGCAGTGCGTACGCCTCACCCACCAGCTGATTAAATGCGGAATTGGTTACACTTCTATCATCGGAAAGTTCGGACTGAGCTAATCTAATGACTTCACCATAATCCTCATCTTCGAGGTGCATTTTGGAGATGAAGAACTTAGCGGAAGTGCCAAACTCAGGATCTTCGATCACCTTAGCTAATTGTGTTTTCGAGACTTCTTTTTGATTCAAATGATATGCCACAAACCCCTGATAATAAGCTAGTTTACCATCTTCAATTATTTGTAAATTATCACCTCTTTGGAAGTAATTTTGGGAGGCTTTGTATTGTGCATTTTTCATGGAAATGTATCCCCTCATGAAGTAGTATTCACCTCTACGTCCTTCAGGCAAAACGCTCACGTCAATTGCCTTGAGAGAAAGTTCGGATCTTCCCATATCATCCTTGTAGAAGTAATATTGTCCAAGAGTAAAATTCGCTTGCGTATTGAGGTAATATTTGGGATTTGAATCAACAAGATCCTTCAAGTTATCTGGTCCTTCCAGGGACAAATGAACTTCACTCATTCTGGCGAGGTATTTCCCTTCAAGAGTGCTAGGAGCCTTCCCAATCAGTTGGATAACAGACTCGAACTCACCTTCCTCAAACAGGTGCAGTGACTCACTTTTTTTTGATTGCTTGGTTCCCAGTGGACTTTGGGCGGTAACTGTCAGAAGTAGGCAGTATAAAAATATGAAACATCCAACTCTCACTTAATCTTGTTTTTTGACCTTGAAATGAAACGTAGAACTAGTGTTAAATTGTGCTAGTTCATTAATTTATGTACTAGCTCTGTTAACACAGCTTTATCCTTTTTCGTCGCAGACTCAATCCCTTTGGAATCCAAATCTGCTCTCTGCAAATACGCAATGTTGTTTACCACTTTTCCTAATGGATAGTTTCTGGCAGCAACTAAATACTCCTTTACGAAATAAGGATTAACTCCAATTACGCTTGCAAGCGCCTTTTCGTTTTGATTATTTGAATGATGGACCAACAGTAGTTTACTGAAATAGGTGAATAGGCTATAGATCGTTAGCACCATCGGGTTATTGGAAGGGTTTGACGCAAAGTAGTTAATGATCTTTATAGCCTTTACCTGGTTTCCTAAACCAATTGCCTTTTGCAGTTCGAAGATGTTGTATTCTTTGCTGATTCCTACATACCGCTGAACGAGTCCCTCTGTTATTTCCTCTCCTGTCTTTAGATTGAGCGTTAGCTTGTCAATTTCATTAGCCAATCGTTGAAGGTTGTTTCCTATATTTTCTGCTAGCATCATCACTGCATCTCTGGCAATTTTGACCTGCTTGGCGCTGCAATATCCCTGCACCCAGTTTGGCACCTCATTATCATACAGTTTTTTCGAGTTAAGAAAAACAGCATGCTTTTCCATATTTTTTCCCAGCTTCGTTCGCTTGTCAAGGCTCTTGTACTTATACCCAAAGACAAGTATTGTACTCGATAGCGGATTTTCGAGATAGCCTGTCATTAGCGTCTGCGAATCCTCTCTTGTCCATCCTTTTAGTTCCTGCGCTTCTTTTACAATGACGACCTGTCTTTCCCCCATCATTGGGTACCGTCGAGCACTACCTAAAACTGTTGTTAGGTCGGTGTCTTTTCCGTAAAGAATTACCTGATTGAAGCTCTTCTGCGTTTCGTCCAGCGCATTTGCTTCAACGTAGTCAATGATGTTATCAATGAAGAAGGTCTCTTCCCCTTGAAGGAAGTACACAGGTGCGTACTTTCCTTGCTCCATGTCCTTGATTATTTCTGGATATGATGACATAGTTCAAAGGTATCTTTTTCATGTGCTTTATTAGATCTCTAATAGTCGAATTTTTTTTCCTTTAGATTAGCTTTAGCATGAGAGCCACTCATTTCATTGTCTTTTACCTAGTTCTATCAGGCGCATTCTGCCAAAAATCACTTCGAGATAGCCTAATCAAGGAATTAGAAGAATATCCTACCCCCGATTCTCTCTACATAAATCTTCTAAATGATCTTTCCTTTGAGTACATCAAGTTTGAACCATCTAAATCGCTACCATATATAAATGAGGCTATCAGACTTTCTGATTCTATTCAGTACAAATCAGGTTTAATACGTGCAACAACCAACAAGGGTAACAGCTTCTGGGTAGTTGGTCTTCAGGATCAGGCACTGTCGAACTATCTTCTTGCCCTTTCTCATGGCGCACGGGACTTTCCTTTGCATTATGCAAGGCTCAACAACAACATTGGAGAGGTTTTCAAAAAGAAGAAATTGTATGATTCAGCGCTTAAGTATTACAATGAGGCACGGCAAGTTGTTTCTTTAGTGACGGACCAGAAACCTGTAATTATCACCTGTAATATCGCAGAGGCCTTCCTACTTTCCAATAGGATCGACTCTGCTACCCATTACTTCAACTTAGGCTTAGACCTCGCAAATCAATCTAATCATAAACGAGGGCTTGCAAATGCACTCTCCGGCCTATCAGAAATCAATTATAGAAAAGGGAGTCTTCGTACAGCTATTGAGCAGCAAAAACAATCGTTAAGATTAGGTGAGGAAATTGATGATGTAAGGCGAGCGATTCAAAGTCATTTGAAGCTTTCTGAATATTATCTCTCAGACAATGCCATTGATTCAAGTACTGCTCAGATGAACGTGTCAAGGATCTTATCACGTAGTGTCAATGCGAATGATCTACTTCTTGAAGCCAACTACTTGGAGTATCAGATTCTCACTGCAACAAATCAGTATCAAAAAGCTGCTGAGGTACTTGATTCATATCAAGTGCTCAAGGATAGCCTGGTGACGCTGGAGTTCTCAAGTAGTGTGGATAGAATTAAGTCATCTCTGTTGGCGGAGATCAGTTCCAAGGAGAATCAATTACTTATTCAGTCTCAAAAAGCAACAGAAAGAACCAATAGGACTCGGTTAATCTTGCTGTCTACATTTTCTGTTCTACTAATTATAGTTCTGTGTCTGATCTACTTTTTCAGAGAGAGCAAGCGGCTGGTAAAGCATCAGCTAGAGAAAGATATCCTAATTGGAAAACTGAGTCTTCGAAATAAGAACCTTAGGGAATTTAATAGTGTGATTTCGCACAATTTGAGGGAGCCACTCACGCAAATCATAGGTTACGCTAAGTTTTACGAGAACTCAAATCCTGATATCTCTACAGACGAACTAATCAATCACATCAAAAAGTCCTCCTTTAGAATTGATCAAACAATTCGTGACCTGAACACAGTTTTGTCCGACGTAGAGCCAAACCCGAGCGACTACAAACAGATAGATTTAGAGCAAACGATCCATTTCGTTGCAGAGACTTTTGACGAGGCGTTTACCGAAGTATCAACACAAATTGAATTCAGAAGCGAAGGGCAGATCTTGTTTCGCTCCTACCAACCCTTTATCAACGACATTTTGCATCACCTAATCTCTAATGCTATCCGTTTTAGAGCAAGAGATAGGCCACTCTCAGTGATTGTGAATGTCAAACAAACGGATAGCGAAACCGTGATAGCATTTAAGGATAATGGGATCGGGCTAGATCTGGAAAGAACGAAGGAAAAGCTTTTTAAGATGTACCAGAAGTTTCATGCTGACACGCGTGGACGAGGTGTTGGGCTTTTCATTGTCAAAAGTAGAATAGATGCCTTAAACGGTGAGATATCAGTTACTTCAACCGTAGGAACGGGAACAACTTTCACAATTCATCTACCAATCAATTGAGATACTTCTCAACAAGCGATTGTAGCAAGTCAAACGATAATGGTTTTGATTTGTAGTCAGAGACTGGCTTATATTTTTCTGCTTTATTAATATCTGCAGGATCGATCGAAGAAGTCAGCAGTACAATCTTATCCTCTCTTGCCACATCATTCAGTTTTGTATATGCATCCAAAAACTCCCACCCATCCATTATTGGCATATTGATATCAAGTAGAATTAGGGATTTTTTCTGACCGTTTTTAGAGTTAAGGAATTCGAGTGCCTTGCCTGCTTCCGCAAACAGAACTATCTCGTCAACTAATTTGGACTTTTCAATAATAAGTTTATTGAGAGCATTAGTCGTTTGATCATCGTCAATCAATACGATTCGCTTCATATGTGACATTACAGCGGTAGTGGTTATCTTAAATTTACTGAAAACTGGTTAAAGTCAAAAACAGCGGATTCATGTTTCCACTTAATCGATCAGTTTCTTGAAAACTGGATCTCTAAATGTGCCATTATTGGTGATCATGGAATACTCCACTTCGCACCTATATTCTAGGCTAATCCAAACTGTTCTTTTTTCCTCGTGAGCTTCCTCAGGAAACGGTTTCTCTTCTGAGATTATTTCCGAAAATTTCTTCGAGAGATTCTTTAACGCTTCATCATCAAATCCAGTTCCAACTCGCCCGCGATATCTTAGTTTTTCTCCATCTTGCTCAGCCAACTGAAGTGATCCAAACGTCTTTTCTCGCTCGCCCTCTCCTTTCGTATAACCCACTATCCAGCAGTCCATTGTCTCCTTCACCTTTATCTTAATCCAATCTGTGCTCCTCTTCCCAAAAGTATACGACCCATCTGTTCGCTTGGCAATGATGCCCTCTACTCCATGTTGCTTTGTGGCTTCAAACAGGGCTCTTCCATCTTCCATGCTTTCGCTGATTCTAAAGTTTGTTTCTCCTGGCCTAAGGGAGTCTATCATCCACCATCTCCTCCGATTCCAGGGGTCGCTTGTTAAAGAACGACCATCCAGATAGAGGCAGTCGAACAAGTAGCAGTAGGAAGGGCTTCTTTTTGATTCACGATCGAAATTCTTCTTACTCATTAATCGTTTAATCACTTTTTTAAAATCAGCTCGTCCTTCCGAATCAAGACAAACAATCTCGCTGTCAAAAATGGCATTGTTGATGCGAAACGCTTCCTCAGGAACATTTAGCTCTGGAAATTGATCTGTAATGTCATTGAGATTTCGACTGTAAATCTTCAATTCACCTTCATTGAGATAGATTAGTGCTCTTATGCCATCCCATTTTACTTCATACTCATAATCGCCAATGGGGACTTTTTTAGCAGAATCAGCCAACATCGGTTTCATGACATTTCCAAGAAAATCCTGCTGCGGGGTATCTACTCGCTCCAGCAACCATTCTTTATCCTTCATCAAATGAATTCGATATTCTGCTGAAATCTGTTTTCCCGAAAGCCTAAAATAGAATCCTTCCTTCTTCGTCTTCGTAATCTCATAACGGCCAGTGGCGTATACCCACATCATTCCACCACCATATTCTGCTTTAGGTATTTCTCCCTCAAACGTCAGGTACTTGAGAGGATGATCTTCGGTTTGAACTGCCAACCTTTTCACGCCTGGCTTTGGAGGCATCCCTCGCGGAATTGCCCATGATTTGAGAACCCCGTCTTGCTCTAACCTCAAGTCGTAGTGCAAGTGGGAGGCATGGTGTCGTTGAATGACAAATCGACTTCCCGGTGCTTCGTTTTCAGACATCAAGGGTTCGGGGGTTTTTTCAAAATCGCGCTTCTTTTCATAATCCTCCAATTGCTCCGGTGTCTTGTGTCGCTTGTTTGGAGGAAGATTTTTTACGGCATGTGCTTTCTTGTCGGTGTGTAATGGCACTGCCCATCCACGTATTGACTCCCAAGCATCTCCGATCGTTAAAACCCGATCAAGTGTGGTGTGAATATTCCAATCCGAAAGTTTTTTAAGCTCTTCAAGTTCTTCCCAAGTAATCGGGGTTGAGGCTGTGGCTCCAGTCCTACCTCTCAAGCTATAGGGGCTTACTATGGTCTGCGATGGCCTGTTCCGATAAATATCAATTAGCACACGGCCTTTCCTGTGATCTTTTTTGATATGCAGCGTCGTTTCCACATGCTTGCCAATGAAGTCTGAAGCCAACTTCTTTGCACATTGAAAGCACTCATCAAAAGAATAATTAGCTTCAATCGGAGTGATAAGATGAAGTCCTTTCCCTCCCGTGGTCTTAACGAACACATGATAATTTGATCGTTCAAGATGTTCCTTGAGGTTGAAGGCAATTCGTTTAAGATCCTCAAAGTCATATCCTTCCTCGGGTGGATCCAGGTCATATACGATATAGTCCGGTTTATCACTTTTTTCTGCAATACTATGTATCTGATGCAGCTCCAAACAAGCAAGATTTGCAAGCCAAACGAGGGTTGCATCTTCCTTGGCCACCACATATTCTTTGAGGCGTTCCTGGCCGAGGCGTTTGTAGTCAATCCAGTCGGGAGTCCAATCGGGGCGGTGTTTTTGAAAAAATTGCTCACCATAAATTCCATCCGGGAATCTGACCAGAGACAAGGCTCTTCCTCGAATATGATTAAGAATTGTAGGCGCAAGTTTTAAATAGTACTCAATGATCTGAGCCTTTACGATTCCATCATCAGGATAAAGGACTTTATCCAGATTTGAAAGCTCAATCACCCGCTTCCCAACTTCAGTATGAATTTTTTGCTTAGCCATCTAAGTGACTAGTCTCATTGAATCGATCGAGCGAAAATGAATGTCCATTGTGAAGAAGAGAATAATAGGAACAGTTTTGATGTGGAAAGCCGTCCATGTAGTTGAGCGGATAATTCAGGAGCCAACATAACAATATTCTAATGGCCCTTCCATGCATGCAAATTAATATGTTGTTACCGTCATTGCTAAGTACTTCCTGCATTGCAGATCTTTGTCTATCCATTACTTTGATTGGGCTCTCACCCCCGCCTACACCAATGTCCAGTTGGCCTTTCCTCCAACTACCAATCGTCTCCGCATAGAGCTTTCTGGCTTCGAACGTGGGTTCGACACCTTCTTGATTCCCCCAGCTAATTTCATCAAAACCTACCATGGGAATAGCTGGCAGTCCAAAGGGTGATAGCGTTTCCTTTGTTCGAACCAACGAGGAAGAATACAAAGTATCAAACGATTTTGCTCCAAATTTCTTAAACACCCGTTCTGCTTGGAGTTTACCAGTGGCATTCAAAGACGAATCTACACCTCTTCCCTGGACACGACCGGTTTTATTAAAGTCTGTCTCTCCATGTCTAAGCAGATAAATCCTTTTGGTTTTCAAATGTGTTTAGAGTTGGTTTGCAAATAAGATGAGTAAAGAAAGAATTTTTCCTGAATACGTCCAATTAGATGTCCTAAACGAGATGGGAAAGGGATGTATGGTTGAATACGTAGGAATTGAATTTACTGAAATTGGCCCAGATTACATTGAGGCAGAGATGCCTGTAGATCACCGAACACAGCAACCATTGGGATTGCTGCATGGTGGCGCCTCTGTTGTACTTGCTGAGACTTTGGGAAGTGTCGGAGCTACGTTGCTTCTCGAAATGGGGAAACAATATGCAGTAGGTCTTGAAATAAACACAAATCACATAAAAGCTGTTAAGAACGGTAAAGTTATAGGAAGAGCGACTCCTATTCACGTAGGCAAAGGAACACACGTCTGGAGTATAGAGTCTAGAAATGAGAATAATGAGCTTGTTTCGATTAGTAGAATTACGATGGCAATCTTGAATAATAAGACCTAATGGACAAAATAAGAGAGTCCTTGCTAGAGATGGACCTGGGAGCAGTTCTCCCAAAACTTCCAGGCAACAAGTTTCCTTATGCATGTTGGAAAATGCCCAATTCCGATGAAACCACACTGATCGTTAGTTTATCTAAAGCTACTGAAAATCAAGACATTAACAGTATTGATCAGGGCTTTCTATTTAATCGATTTAAAGATAGTCATCCGAAAAATTCACTTCATATAAAAGCTGATATCATATTCCGAGAGAACAGCAGTCCAAGGGTTAATCCAGTAATCAACGACACCAAAATCGGCAAATTCATTGAGCAGATTGATTCGGAGACAAGCGCAGACAACGCTGATATTTCAAGCCAACCTAGTACCAAAGACCACGATTTTGAGCACCTGGTCGAGCAAGCTGTTTCTCAGATAGAAAAAGGCACATTTGAGAAGGTGGTTCTATCCAGATTTAAGGATGTTGAACTTCCAGAGGGGTTCTCGGTGACTAGCTTTTTCAAGAAAGTATGTGATGCCTACCCGAACGCTTTCTGTAGTTTAATTCAAATCCCGGGAGAGGGAATGTGGATCGGTGCTAGTCCTGAGCTATTGATTTCAGATAATGAGAATTGCTTCAAAACAGCAGCATTGGCCGGAACCCGTAAATTGCAGGACAAGGAGCCTTTATCAGAACTGTCATGGACACAGAAAGAAATTGAAGAGCAGGCGCTCGTTAGCAGATACATTATTAATTGCTTCAAGAAAATCCGTCTGAGAGAATTTGATGAGCATGGACCAAAAACTGTGAAAGCTGGCAACCTGGCGCATTTAAGAACTGAATTTGAAGTTGATTACAGTGAAGTCCAATTTGAGGGTCTCGCTGATCAAATGCTGGACTTGCTGCACCCCACGTCAGCTGTCTGCGGCATGCCGCTTGAAGCAGCTGCAGCATTCATAGAAAGTCATGAGGGCTACAACCGTGACTACTATGCCGGATTCCTTGGACCTGTAAATTTCGAAGGGTCCACCGATTTGTTTGTCAATCTCCGCTGTTTGAATATCACGGGAAAGAACGCAAGATTCTATGCCGGCGCAGGCATAACAGCCGATTCCAATCCAGCAAAAGAGAAGGCGGAAACCGATCTCAAAATGGAAACGCTAAAGAGCCTCTTCCCTACCAAGAATGCTTGAACCTGTTGTTTACAATACATCGGAAATTTGTTGGGCAAATGGTGTACGTCATGTTGTTCTTTCTCCAGGTTCACGTAACGCTCCTCTGACTATTTCCTTCGCAAGAAATGACAAAGTAGAGAAGTGGGTGATTCCAGATGAACGAACAGCTGGGTTTATAGCACTAGGAATTGCACAGAAACTACAACAACCAGTTGTACTCTGTTGCACATCAGGAACTGCTCTCTTGAACTATTCCCCTGCCATTGCCGAGGCATTTTATAGAGAAATCCCTTTGATCGTTTTGTCAGCAGATCGACCACCGGAATTGGTGGATCAACGTGATGGACAAACAATCAGGCAATTTGAGGCATTACGAAACCATGTTAAGGTTTCCATGCAGCTGCCGATCGTGAAGGAGGTTGAAGATCAAGAAGTGTATGAAAAGGGCTTGATAGATGCTGTACGTCTATCACAAAAGTTACCCAAAGGGCCTGTTCATCTTAATATTCCTTTTCGAGAACCTTTCTATCCTTCAGTGGGTCAAGAACTGATCTTCTCCAATACTCCAGGTTGGGAACCAGAAGCTCTAGAATCGACTGAGGTTGAATTTCCCAATCAAAAAGATTTCATTGGAAAAAAAGTTCTCATTTTGATAGGGCAGTCTAATTTGGATCCAACGTTAGCCAAAGCTCTTGGTAAGTATAAAACTTCTGTACCTGTTCTTAAATCGCCCCTTAGTAATCTCGATGTTCGGGGTATTAGGCACGTTGACTTCTTTCTTCAAGATCAGATTGGGTTAAAACCCGATGTGCTTATTACCGCCGGCCTTTCCGTACTCTCCAAAAAACTGAAGAACTACTTGCGTAGTCATAAACCAAGCGAGCACTTTCATTTTGATCCATCGGGGGTTCCTGTTGACACCTACGAAACAAACCCTACAACAATAAAAGCAAGTCTGAGTACTTTCTTGAGCGCGATTGATTTTGCCTCAGACCCACATTATTTCCATGTATGGAAGGAGCTTTCAGAGTCGACAAGCAAGGCTATTGAGTCTGTTATTCGAACTTTAAAGTATTGCGAAACGACAGCCTTTCATCTAGTTCTCAAAACGCTACCAAATGATGTAGAACTCCATCTTGGGAACTCCATGCCAGTGCGCTTTTCGGAGTTATTTAACATACCATATTCACTCAACACCTGGTCTAACCGTGGAACCAGTGGGATCGATGGGTGTACGTCCACCGCTTTAGGTACTAGTTTGGTATCTCAGCAGTTAAATGTTTTGATAACGGGTGATGTATCATTTTTGTACGATCGTAATGCATTTTTTCATAGCTACAACACAGCAAACCTAAGGGTGATCGTTTTTAATAATCAAGGTGGCGGAATATTTAGACTGATAGATGGTCCAAAGAGTTTACCAGAGTTAGAAAAGTACTTCGAAACCCGTCATAACCGAACTGCTGAATATATTTGCGCCGAGAACAAAATCTCATACATCCCGGTTATGAATTCGGAGGAACTAGTTCAGAATCTAAAAGATTTCTATAGACCCTCGCAAACTCCTAAACTTTTGGAGATTTTTACTGATCCATCAACTAACGAAAACGTTTTCAAGAAACTAAAAAAACACATTCATGAGCAAATCAACCTTTGACTGGAAACCAATAAAAGAATACAAAGACATCAGATTTGAATTGTTCGATTCAATAGCGAAGATCACCATTAATCGACCTGAGGTGTACAATGCATTTCGACCTGAAACAAATATGGAGATGATCGAAGCGATGGATCTTGCTCGTGAAATGCAAGATGTTCGTACAGTGATCCTGACCGGCGAGGGTGACAAGGCTTTCTGTTCAGGTGGAGATCAGAATGTAAAGGGAAGTGGCGGCTACATTGGCGATGATGGTGTTCCTAGATTGAATGTATTGGATTTACACAAACGAATTCGTGAGATCCCAAAACCTGTTATTGCAATGGTTAATGGTTATGCTATTGGAGGAGGGCATGTCTTACATGTAGTTTGTGACTTGACTGTAGCCTCTGACAGTGCCAAGTTTGGTCAAACAGGCCCTAAGGTTGGCAGTTTCGATGGGGGCTTTGGTTCTTCGTATTTAGCCAGACATGTGGGGCAAAAGAAAGCACGAGAGATTTGGTTTCTATGTGAGCAATACACAGCACACGAAGCTGAGAAAATGGGAATGGTTAATAAGGTGGTGAGTTTGGATGAACTGGAAGAAACAACAGTTTCCTGGTGTCAAACAATTGCCAAAAGAAGTCCAATGGCTGTGAGGATGATCAAACGTGGATTGAATGCGGAGTTAGATGGCCAAAGAGGCCTAATGGAATTTGCTGGGGACGCTACATTGATGTTTTACTTAATGGATGAGGCTCAAGAAGGAAAGAATGCCTTTCTAGAAAAGAGAGATCCTGATTTTAAGCAATTCCCTCAATTTCCCTAACAGCCTCTCCCCTTTAGTAAGACTTTTCCATCCTTAAAGTCGAAAGACAGATTAAATGTTTTCGCAATAATTTCAATTGCATCTTTTGCTCTACGCTCCTTGAATTTCGCAGTAAGATTGCAATTCTTCAGAGCTTCATTTTCGAATTCTATATCGATACCGTAAACATCCTCTAGTACCGTCTCTACGCTCGACATACTGGCTTTTTCAAACGTAAGTGTTTTCGTTTTCCAAGCGAGGTAATTTGCGTTATCATTGTTTTTCTTGATGATCCCCTTGTTCACGTTGTTGACAGTACCCATCTCCCCTTTACTCAACTTCACACTTAAATCTGTGTTTCCTTGAATTCCCGGTTTAATCAGCGCTACGAGACCTGATTCTACGCAGACCTCAGTTCTATTATCTGAAGCATCAATAACAAAAGAGGTTCCAAGGACTTCAATTCTGGCATTGTCGGTAATAATAACGAAAGGCCTTGTCTCGTCCCGCTCTATGTCGAAATAAGCTTTCCCGGTTAGCTTTACTTCTCGAATTTCGTTTGTAATATTAATTGATTCGATCGTTGACTCTCCATGTAGTGATATTTCACTACCGTCAGCCAATGTCTGTACACCACTGTCAGCATTCATAAACAAGTTGATTGCAAATGCAATGCCTAATACCACCACTGCTGCTGCTGCATACTTCATCCAATTGAATCTCACATGTACTTCTTTGCCTTTTGATTCTTTCAAAATATCCTGAAGTAGATCAGTATTTTGGCTAGGTTTTGTCTGCATCGAAATCCAAATATTCTTTGCCTCGAAGAACTCTTTAGAGCTATCAGGAGACTCACTTCTCCAAGATTCAATGTATTCTATTTCGTCTTGGCTGCATTCACCCGAAAAATATTTTGCCAACTTATCGTTCATATTGTTCTTTCTGTCTGATTTCTAACAACTTAGATGCATCGTAACCCTTACTTTAGTTACTAAATTTATCAAATTTTGGTTCATAATTTATTGGCACCAAATTCGCCAACCGTTCCCAAGACCAATAACCAAAAGTCGAAAGTGCAAATTTATCAATTACTTGTCCATTTAAATCTAATCTTGCTGGTCCATGGAGCAGTTTCAAAACGGAAACTTGCTTCCCCGGAGTTCTGGTTAAAACATTCTGATCATCGATGTAATCCCCGTAGATCGCCGTAGCATACTGTCTTTCTATCAAAAAATTAATACTTTCTTTTTCTCTACCGTAGATGACAACCAGATAGTTGTTAAAATCCAATTCCCAGTGTTTCCCCTTGAAAGCTACCAAATCTCCCTCATGCAATTCTTTAAGCTTCCTGAAATTGATATTAGTAACATCGTTTGACTCATAAACCCTGAACCCATCCTTTGCTAACCTATTTCCTAGAAGCGATTTCTTGAAGTGATTCCAAGAACCCAAATAGCCTTTTCTTCTTTGATTTCGAACCTCACGCTTCGAAAATGTATCCGATCGGAAATCATTTTGAAACCTCATTTGACCTCTGTATCTCAAATCATTACCTGATCGTTCGAAAAATTCAAGATAATAGGTAATCATGTAGGACATGGCTTCATTCACTATGATGATTGGCTTGGTAGCATGCGCTGTCAACTTCCCAGTGCTATCATCAAAAGTAAAATTTATTACATCGGGATTAGTAATCACGCAGTGCCGAGAATTTTCCGATGTGCCGAATAAATCATCCTGAAACATCTGAAAATAAGTTAACCATTCGTCGTACTCTGCTGTTATGCGATCCGATACAATCTCAACTTCTTCCAATTGACTAATGGAGGGGACCATTTGATGCTCTTGAATTCGTGATCCTCCATTATACTCAATAAGGTTAAAAATAGTATTTTCATACCCCACATACGAGAACACCAGGTTGTAATAGCCGGGTGGGATCTTATCGATGAAATAGTTCCCGTCAATATCCGTAGAGGTTCCAATCGTTGTCCCATCAAGAAAGATATTGACTCCAGTCAAAGGATCTCCATTTTCATCCACCACACTTCCGCTCACGTTAAACAAATTCCTTTTTTGCACCTGAGGCTGTGGTGATTCGTAATTAATGATTATTTGTTCTTTGAAAAAAGAGTACTTGAGACCCGTTCCAACCAAAAGTTCTGATAGAAATTGATCGATTAACAAATTTTCCGTTGAAATAGTGAATCTGTTTCCCTTTGCCAACAGATCAGAGTTGTAGCTGAAAAAGTAGCCTGTACTGGCTGAAAGTGAATCAAATATTACAGATAGATCTTCGTTTTCAAAACTTAGTGTGATCCGTTCCTTCTTGCTTTGAGAAAACCCAATGATCACATTAAGGAGGAGCAACAAAAGGAGACTACGACGCACCTATTTTATGTTTTAAGTCTCCCAATTTTTCCCTAAGAACTTTTAGCGCCTTTCCCATTTGGACCTCTACAGTTTTAACGGATATCCCCAAATGCTCAGCAATTTCCTGATATTTCAACCCCTCAAATCTGCTCAATTTAAATATCTCAGAGCACCTTGGTGGCAGATTATCGATTTCTCCCACAATTCTATTGCGTAATACTTCGGGGTCTTCAGAATCAAAAACGTTTTCGCTTGATGATTCCATAAACTGGACCATATATTGACGGTATGAATCCTTCACCTTCTCATGCTTTAGGGCATTCAAGCAAGAATTGTGCACAGATCTGTACAAGTAGCTTTTTACTGAAGAATCAGGCGATAAAGTATCGCACTTTTCCCAAAATTTAACAAACACCTCTTGGGCAATTTCTTCGGCATCTTCACGGGTATCCATGAAGCGAGCTGCATACAAAACCATCGTTCCATAATATTCCGAGAAAATAAGTTCGAATGCGCTCTTATCTTTGCCTATAAGTCTCCCGACAATGATCTCTTCGTTATCCAATTAAGTAATGGTTGTACAGTTTGAAAAATGCGAACTAAAGATAGATCAAATTCATAAAGAAGAATTTTCGAAAGAAAGTTTTATCGAGCATGAAATAAAGGTCATTGAGTTAATCCAAGGATGGCTAAGAAAAGAACCAAATTTTTGGTTCAAAACTTCAGGTTCCACTGGAGATGCTAAAACTATATTAATTGAACGGAAAAAAATAGAATATAGCTGTGAAAGCACTATGAATAAGATAGATCCGGACCACAAATTTGGTTCAGCACTACTTTGTCTTAGCCCAGAAATGATTGGTGGTGCAATGGTTGTATTCAGATCATTAGTTAGAGGTCTTGACCTGCGAGTCGTTAAACCAGTTTCAAACCCACTGGAGCTACTAAGTGAAAAGTCCACGTTTGATCTAACCTCTCTGGTGCCTATGCAAATCCAACAGGCGCGGTCGCAGCAGCTTAATATGTTCAGGACTATACTTGTTGGTGGAGCACCACTCACAGACCACGTGATACATTCGTCAGCAATGGTTTATGAAACCTTCGGTATGACAGAGACAGTCTCACATTTTGCGCTCAAAATCCTAGGACAGGCTGAGTACGAATGTATCGGAGATACTTTGATAGAAAAACAGAGTGATAATACACTGGCCATTAATGGAAGTTTGACTGATCATAAAACACTAAAAACCAATGATTTAATTGAATACATTTCTAGTACAAAATTTAAATGGATTGGGCGCTCTGATTTTGTGATCAACTCAGGTGGCATCAAAATTAATCCAGAAGTAGTTGAGGCAAAGCTCTCAGCAATTCTGGATAGAAGGTTTTTCATTTCTGGTCTGGCTGACGAAAAATTGGGAGACAAAGTTGTTTTGGTAATTGAAGGTGATTCGTATGATCTTACTATTGACTTCTCAATCCTGGAAAAGTATCAGAGGCCTAAAAGTATTCATTTCACGAAACGCTTTGTGTTGACCGATTCGCAAAAGATTGACCGCTTAAAAACAAAAGAATTCCTCATTAAACAACTTAAAAACCGATAGTATAAAAATCAGATTGTTAAACATTACCAGCGTTTAACTAGTTTTGACTTTTAATTACCAACTAATTCGCGTGAAAAACTTACAATTTATAGGCAAGCTAATGTTCGTTGTTCCAATGGCCTACTTTGGATTTGGACATCTATCCAATACTAACGAGATGGCGAGCCTGGTTCCTGACTTCCTACCAATGCCCGTTCTTTGGGTAATTATTACAGGTATGGGTCTGGTCTTGTCCTCAATTGCTATTGTCATTGGGATTAAGGCTAGGCTGGCAGCACAGTTACTTGGCCTAATGCTTGTGCTGTTCGCCGTTATGATTCATTTGCCTGCAGGTTTACAAGGCAATCAGGCAGAACTATTTGAATTTTTTGAGAATTTTGCATTGGCGGGCGCAGCACTGTATATTAGCTCCCAATTGAAGAATAACCATTAACCCAAGCGGTTAATAGTATATATGAAGAGGACCTACTCCATGAAAATGAGAGTAGGTTTTTTTATTAGAAAAGCGTGTAGTTACCACCTCTCCTAAACTTTGAGCAATCCAACTTTACTGGCTCTACTTGACTGAAGTGCTTCCTTCTGGCTACTTTAAATAGTTGATCGATTATCTCTGAAATTTTTCCATCTCCAGATATCCTTCTTCCAAATTCTGAGTCATTTACATCACCTCCATGCAATTCCTGGATTTGATGCCATACCTTCTCAGCCCTATCAGGAAAATTTTTATGTAACCAATCGCTAAATATCTTTCCTATTGCACCATTCAATCTGACAACCGTATATCCAGCAAAAGAAGCTCCGTTTGCTGCAGCCGCTTCCAGTATGGATGGAATCTCATGATGATTTAGAGAGGGAATGATTGGTGCATTCATGATTCCAGTTGGAACACCTTCCGAAGCAAGGATCTTGATCGCTTCAAACTTCTTCTTTGCGCTTGCTGTTCTAGGTTCAAGAATCCGTCTCAATTTCTCATTCTGAGAGGTGATTGAGAATATTACATGAACCAAATTCTGATCCGCTAGTTTCTTTAAAATATCAATATCACGAAGTACCAGTGAGTTTTTGGTAACAATTGCAATTGGGTGCATGAATTTCAAGCATGTTCGAAGTATTTCTCTTGTGATTTCAAATCTCTTTTCTAGCGGTTGATAGCAGTCTGTGTTACCACTAAGCATGATTGTCTGTGGATTATATAATGGCCTAAGGAAAGCTTTTTCTAGTAACTTTGGAGCATCTTTTTTGACGATAATCTTAGACTCAAAATCCAAACCGGCGCTAAACCCCCAGTATTCATGAGAATTCCTGGCATAGCAGTACACGCACCCATGCTCACACCCCTGATACGGGTTGACAGATGCAGCCATCCCGATATCTGGACTTGAATTGTAGGAGATTATTTTCTTTGGTGATTCGTAGAAGATCTCTGTTCTAGGTTTTGATAACAACAATTCTTCGTCCTGTCCATCTACGTCTTCCGTGCTAATGAACTGCTTTATGAACCTATTTGGGACATTGATCTGAGCCCCTTTTCCCTTATGGTATTCCATTGATTAATATTACTAATATTTTTAGTAATACTATCTCTTATACCCAAAAAGAAAAGCACTAACCCCTCCTACCAGGCTACCCATCAAATGAGATTCCCAACTCACTCCTTGATTGGATGGAAGTATACCGAATACGAGACCTCCGTACACTACTACCACTACAAGGCTGATAATGACAGATTTAAAATGTCTATGAAAAAACCCATAAAATACTAGAAACGAGGCAAGAGAGTAAACAAGACCACTGGCACCAATGTGATAAAAAGGACGACCGAAAGTCCACACCAAAATATTGGTAAAGAAGTATGCATGTAAGAATACCCTAGATGCAACTGATGGATAAAAGAAATAGAGAGAGCCTCCCAATGCAAGCAGTGGAATTGTGTTCGAAAGCAGATGATTGAAATTTCCATGAATCATGGGCGCCGTAAGTATTCCTAATAATCCACTTACGCTCCGCGGATAGATTCCCATAAAACCAAGATCCATATGCAGGTAATATTCTACGGTAAAGAATAGCCACATCAAAAATACGAGCCTAAGAGGTGCAATCGAACTTGCCTGCATAGGTGTAAAGGAAAACAAAAAACCCTGTCTGAAAGTACTTCAAGACAGGGTTCTCCGCACGTTAATGTTTCTTTTTACTCTGCGGGATCATTGAGCATTTTGAGATCCATTAATTTGGACTCTTCATACCCCACAGAAAGGTATCCCAAAACTCCACCAGAAGATTCCGCAATCTTCTTTGCCAGTTCTTTCAAGCTAGCAATCAACTTTACAGAGAAGTGTTTATCAATCTTGGGTAAGATGAAATTGAGCTTTCGGAGTTCTTTTGTTATCGCCGAAATTCTTTCTTCAGTTCCAGAAGGAAGTTCGTCTATTAGCTTGTTGAAGTTATCTTCAAATCCTTCACCTACCAACTTATAATAATCACCCAGTTGCTCCCTTGATCGGGTTTGCTTGCTTCTTGCTACATTAATTGCTTCTTTTCTCTCAGACTTATCTATGTTTCCATCTGCACCAGCAATCAAAATTGCAACATAGACAGGTGCCTTAATCACTACATCGATCTCGTCCTCACGTAAAGGTTCAAATTCAGCTATCATTCTTTATTTGTTTGGAAATTTCGGACGAAAATACAAAAAATATTCCCGAATGAGACAATAGAATATTATTAACTTCGGCCTTACATGAAAATCGATTTTACATACCTCGAAACCATCAGTGATGGTGATCATGAATTCATCAAAGAATTCCTTTCGACATTTGAGGAAACATACATTGCGCTTAACAAGAAAATGAGTGATGAGTTTACTTCACGTGATTTTGTGAATCTTGGAAAGACTGCTCATCAGCTCAAGCCCTCAGTGAAAATGTTGGGACTGGAATGTGCCGAAGACCTCGAAAATTTTCAGAATAATCCTGAGACTGCAACAATAGAGCAGCTCAATTTCATAAAAGACAATTGCCAAAAAGGTTTCAGCGAATTGAAGATTTGGGCCAAAGAAAAAGGAGTTGAATAATCAACTCCTTTTTCTTTCCATTTAATCTATAAGCTTCCTAGAAACCCTCGATGCTTGGGCCACCAGCTTGCAAGATTTGGTTTGCCAACGATTTCGCTTCGTTAGTAAGACTGCTTAGTTTCGCATTGAGATCATTCAACTCATTTTGAGCGAGAGACAAACTTTTCTCATGTGTCTCAGTTGGACCGTATGTGGACCATGAAAGGCCCTTCCATAGCGCAAACATTCTTGCACCAACAGTTGGGTTGGTCTTTTCGCCAATATCTTGCTTAGCTGCATTGCCACCATATTCGGAATTAAGATCCTTTACACGTTTTTCTAAGGCTATTGCGCTTTCTATCAAATCATTACTCACATTTGATCGACTAGCAGCAACATGCAAGCGATCCGCAGCCTTTAGTAAGTTTCCTAAGGAGGTGTCAAATGAATTTACATCTCTATTGAGTCGCTCGTAAGATCTCCAAAATGCTGAAGCAATTGCGGGATCAGAGCCGGGTAACGCTCCTTCACGCAATTTCTCCACCTCAAAAGTAACAGGTGATCCCAGTTGCGTAATCTTGCCCTTTTCCATTTTAAACATTGTACCGGTATATGTTCCTGGAGATGCAAGTAGACCACTAGAATTTCCAACGTTTCCATTCAATTGTAGTACATCGTTTGATGCGTACCTAAGATTCCAAGCCACCCTATTAAACCCTTTACCACCTTTTGTTTTCACTCTATTTATTACTTCACCTTGAGCATTTTTTATCTCAACAAAAGCAAATGGACCTTCTTCTTTTTTCTCTTCAGCCAACGCGTCCCATCCTGCAAATGGCACATCTCTGTTTTGGCTTATAAATGGTTTCTCAGCTTCTTTTCGAACATCTTCAGCACTTTTTAGATCATCTTTCAGATAATAGGTAAAGACCGCTCCGAAATCTGGATTTGGTGCCATGTACAACTGTGATCCCTGAGATCCCCGCTTATCATCAAAATCAACAATGGATCTTGGAATGTACCAAAGAGCTTTTCTTGGTGCAAAAAGTACTGCTTCTTCATTGACGGTAGCATTGCTAATGGATCGTAAAGCACTGTAATCATCCAATATAAAAAACCCACGTCCGAACGATCCAGCCACCAAATCATTTTCTCTTTTCTGTATAGCCAAATCACGGAAGGAAATGGTGGGTACTCCACCTGATAGCTCCGTCCAATTGCTTCCTCCATCTATGGTGAAGTAGACTCCGAACTCAGTAGCAAGAAACATAAGGCTTGCACTAACGTGATCCTGCACGATTCTCCAAACCATATTCTTAGAAGTTAGCCCCCTAGCAATTGAGGTCCATGTTGCTCCTTTGTCAGTACTTTTTACTAGATACGGTTTGTAGTCTCCATACTTATGATTGTCAAGCGCCACGTAGACCGTGTTCTCGTCAAACATATCAGCCTTAACATCATTAATAAAAGCTGTTGCAGGAACGCCCATTGCTGATACATTAATTCTTCTCCACGAATCGCCTCCATTCTCAGTAACCTGAAGGATGCCATCGTCTGTTCCCGCGTAAACCAATCCAGCCTTTTGAGGTGACTCTGCAAGTGAAGTAATGGTATTGTAGTTGGACATCGCGCCTACATCCCAAGGCATATCCCAACTTTGTTTACCACCTAAAATTGGAAGCTCAATTCTGTTCTGATTTTTAGTAAGATCTCCAGAAATGGCTGTCCAGCTGTCGCCCCTATTTTCTGACTTCCAGACCCGCTGGGAAGCAAAATATAATGTCGAGGGAGAATGAGGACTTACAAGTATTGGTGCATCCCAATTGAATCGCTCGAAAGGCTCACCTGCATCCGGTTGAGGCTGGATATCTGTAGCCTCGCCAGTCCGCATATCAATTCTTGAAAGGTTTCCTTGCTGACGCTCGGCATAAATGATATCTGGGTTGCCTGGTTCTGTTGCAGGTTGATGTCCATCCCAGTTTAACACTACGCTCCAATCAGCGTTTCGGATACCACTTAAATTGTCTGTACGAGAAGGTCCACCTTGTGTACTGTTGTCCTGAGTACCACCATATATGTTGTAGAATGGTTCAGCATCATCTAGTGCAATTTTGTAAAACTGAGTAACTGGAATGTTTTCCATAAACCTCCAATTTGCTCCCAGATCAAAACTCTCATACACTCCTCCATCTGTTCCTACCATAATGTAGTTTGGATCTGACTTTTTGAAAGCCATGGCGTGGTTGTCAACGTGCTTATCAGTAGTATTAACTTGAGTCCATGTTTTACCACCATCCTCAGACATCATGAAGGGACTGTCCATGAGGTAAATACGGTCAAATTTGTGTGGAGAAGCATAAAGCTCCTGATAATAGTGTGGACCAGTCGCTCCAGCCACCTGATTGGACATTTTTTTCCAGCTACCACCTCTGTCTTCTGATCTGTAAATCCCACCTGTAGTTCTATCAAGTTCTATCGCAGCATAGACAACGTCAGGATTCTGAGGGGAAATAGCTAGGCCGATCTTTCCCATGTTTCCTTTCGGAAGACCGTTTTTCAACTCTTTCCATGTACTACCACCATCTGCACTAAGATAGATTTTGGTTTTAGGTCCGCCGCCCATCCAGGCAGCTACCGTTCGATGATGTTGCCATGTTGCTGCATAGATCCAGTTTGGATCGCGTGGGTCCACAGCAAAATCTGTAACACCAGTAAACTCCTCATCACCAAGTGTTTTCTTCCAGGTTTTTCCACCATCAGTACTTAGGTAGAATCCACGATCTCCTCCAGAACTCCATAGAGGGCCTTGTGAGGCAACTCGGATCACGTTGGAGTTTTCAGGGTGAATATCTATCCGAGAAACATGCTCAGAGTTCTTCAGGCCCATGTTAGTCCATGATGCCCCTCCGTCCTCACTTTTATACACACCATCGCCAAAACTCAAATGTCTTCCGCCATTGTTCTCACCAGTTCCAAGCCAAACAACATTGGGGTTGTTGGGATCAATGGTAATACATCCTGTGGCATACACAGCTTGATCGTCAAAGATGGGTTCGAATGTTACTCCAGCATTTGTCGTCTTCCAAACCCCGCCTGACGCAACTGCCACGTACCAGATATTCTCGTTTGTGGGGTGGATAGCAAGGTCAGCAATTCTTCCAGACATGAAAGCTGGTCCGATATTTCTAAACTTGTAATTCTTGAACAGCTCAGATTTTAGAGCATTTGAACTACTTGAAGGTGCTGTTTGCCCTCTTCTTCTTTGAGCCTCTGTAGTTGTTCCAAAGACAAATAATAGCAAAGCTATAAAGGAAAGTTTTCGCATGATTACAATGGGTTAGCGTTACAAAAAATGTACTCGTCTAAAGTAGTGATAATCGACTAATTATATGATGAGTTTTCATTGGACGGTAATATTGAAACCACCGATGGTTCGCCGAGCCTGCGCAGACTGATTCTCGAACTTTGAGTTAGTACTTGATTGTTGTTTCAAATCTTCCCTTGTTCAACCGGAAGGATCTTTTGCGACCATGAAGCAGGCTTACTATGATGTTTTCCTGTCCGTCGTAAAGCTCAAGCAATACATCATTGTAGACTCTTATCTCTTTCACTTCTTTATCAAATTCGCCCAGGGAGTAATTCATCTCAATAAAGTCTTTCTTTATTTCGTGGCTCCGATACTCAAAATCTGCCTTGACTCCATTAAGAGACAAAGAGAAATGCTGCTGAAGATAGGAAGTCATGCAAGTAGCTAACTCTTCTTTTTGACTGCATACTGATACTGCACTGAGCAAATCAAATCTGTCCAATCTGATGAACAACTCAATTTTATTTTCAGTTTTAGAAAGCTGGTAATGTGCCAATTTGAAATCGTGGCTGTCATTAATGGACAGCAATCCAGATAGAATAAGTAATTTGATCATCTCGAATTCTTAGATGGCTTCCTAAACATAAACTTGCGGGCTACTGGATTTCCAATTCAATTTTTTCCCCGAGAAATTTCGGCTCCCTTTGAAAGATGTAAAGGTCAGCAACGGCAAAGGACCTGGCTAGTATTTCTCTAAAAGCAAGATTGATGCCTATCGAACTATCCTTATCAGCTGCGAAAGCAATGGCATCAATATCGAATTTCTTTGCTATAAATAGTGACCGATAGCAATGAAACTTCTGGGTAACTATGGTAATCGCATTTTGTCCAAAAACCTCCTTAGATCTTACTACAGAATCGAGGGTTCTAAAGCCTGCAAAATCAAGTGAGATATCTCGCTCCGGGACATTTAGGTCACCTAATGCATTAAGCATATCACGTGGTTCGTTGTAGTACTTGGAGCTATTATCTCCACTCACCAGCAAATGTCTGATCTTATCATTTTCATACAAGTCTGCCGCGCCATTCATGCGCTCAACAAAGAACCGATTTGAAATACCGTCAATTGTGCGTTTACTTGTACCCAAAACAAGAGCGACATCATTTGAAGGTATTTTCTCCAAACTGTAAATCAAGCCACTAGTAGAACTGACTACCCAAATATTGGTAATCAAAATAAACAGCACGACGGAAACGCCAGCCCAAAGAACAAATCGTAGCAGTTTCTTCACACCTTCACTCCTTTCGTTTTAAGGATAAGGTCCGCCTCACGAACAATTCGGCGGTACCATTCAGCTCGGAGTTCCACCTTTTCTTTGGTGGTAATACCAGGAAAAGCTCCTTTCAATTTTCCTCTTATTGTATTTAGGCAGAGAGCTGCGCTCACTGACAGGTTGAAACTTTCGGTAAATCCAAACATTGGAATATGAACAAGTCCATCTGCTTTTTCCCCAGCTTCCTTACTAATTCCATCTGATTCCGTACCAAAAACAATGGCTATTTTTTCGTTGACATTCAACTCATCTACAGACTTAGCTTCTTTATGCAAAGCTGTCGCGTATATTTTATACCCATTGGCCCGTAAGAATGAATAGCAGGCATCAATATTATTCGATTCTTCCTCATAATGGTGGAAAGTGAGCCACTTGGAAGCTCCCTGCGTGATAGTAGGGTTCACCGAGTATTCATTCTTGTTCTTTATGAAGTGAATATCCTGAACACCGAGGCACTCCGCGGTACGAATCACCGCACTAATGTTGTGCGGTTTGTCAATATCTTCGAAAACGAGTGTTAGATGCCTTGTCCTGTTTTCAAGCACCTGATCAACAAGATCTTTCTTATGCTCTGAAACAAATTCTTCTAACGTGGATATAATAGCCTCAGCATTATTCTTTCCCATTTTCTCCAAAGAGACCTAATTGATTTTCTTCGTCTTCAACCTCTGTTATTATTTCATTTTTCAATGCTTCGAGATCTACTTTTGATCCCTTCGTCTCTTCTGCTGGCAAGTCAACATTGTCTGCTTGCTTTGTACCATCGACTACTTCTTCCGGAGCTACCTTGGGTATTTTCGTTGCTTCATTGTTTTGTAATTCAACCTTGATCACGTTTTGAATAGGCAATTTGTTTCCGATCGCCTTCCATCCTTTAATATCAATGAGGTTAATCAAATCAAGGTTTTTGGTGGAGTGTTTACGACCATCCTTGTAAGTGACCTCAACATCTGCTTGAATACCCTTTGAAATGAAATTAAGCTTGGAACTACTTGCCTCCGTAACAATCGAAAACTTCTTATTTAATGTATTGGTTTCTATGATGAAGCGCTTCACGTAGTGTGTTTTAGATTCCCCATCATAGTGAATGGCATTAAAAGCTGCGTCTGTTTCAAGCTTATATATGCCCATCACCTTTTCGAAATCATAGTGATTCGTCAATTCAAAACTGGTCGTTTCATAGCTACCATCCTTGTAGAAAACAACCACCATATCACCACTATTGAAATTTCCTAATAAATCGCCTCGTTCTTCCCTGTTAAGCCTTCCAACGATTGGATCGTACCAGATGTCAACTCCACCAAGCGTAGATTTCCCTTCTTCCTTAAAAACCACTTTTCTAACAGGATACTTGGTCAACGTATTTCCTCCTGCACCCCGTCCTTTGATCTCCAGTTCTGAAAAATCGTAATCAAAAATCTTCTTTCTCGCTGTGCTGCTCTGCGTCAAGGAGACGGTAACTACTTCCGCTTCACCATTCGGGTTGGCAGAGAAGTAATGGACTTTACCTTTGTCTCCCTTGGTCAATTCATACGCCCTATCGCGCGTTACAGACAGCACCTGAAATCGCTTCACGAAGGATTTTCCAGATTTCCCGTCTGCGTAGATCATATTGTACACCATCCTTTCGTCATTCTTTTTGAAGACACCAGCGTGCAGAATGTTTTTACCAACAAAAGTCTTGTCCTGAATTCTAGTAACAACACACTTACCATCTTTGGTGAACGCGATGATGTCATCGATGTCAGAGCACTCACAGACATACTCGTCTTTCTTCAGTCCATAACCAACAAAGCCGTCTTCACGATTCACGTAGAGTTTGGCATTGTTTGCTGCTACCACTGCAGCCTTGATTGTATCAAAGTTGGTGATCTCAGTTTTACGCTCTTTTCCTTTACCGTATTTGTTCAACAGATTTTGGTAGTAGGCGATTGCATACTCAGTAAGATTTGCCAGATGATGCTCTGTTTCCATAAGCTCTTCTTCGAGCTTCTTCATCAATTCGTCTGCTTTAAATGCATCAAAACGTGAAATTCGTTTGATCTTGATCTCCGTCAGTCTAACAATATCCTCTTCCGTTATTGTGCGATAGAACTGCTTCTTGAAAGGCTCAAGTCCTCTATCAATGGTTTCAATGACTGCCTCCCAGGTCTCGCACTCTTCAATGTCACGATAGATTCTATTCTCAATAAAGATCTTCTCTAACGAGCTGAAAAGCATTTTTTCAAGAAGCTCTCCTTTCCTTATCTCCAGCTCTCTTCTCAGCAATTCGACAGTTTGATCAACCGACTGCTTCAAAATCTCAGATACGGTTAGAAAGTGGGGTTTGTCTTCTACAATCACACAAGCGTTTGGCGAAATCGAAACTTCACAATCAGTAAAAGCATATAACGCATCTATTGTTATGTCTGGAGAAATCCCGGAAGCCAGAGAGATAGCTATTTCCACATCCTGAGCAGTATTATCGACCACCTGTTTTATCTTGATCTTCCCTTTGTCATTGGCTTTTACAATGGATTCAATCAGGGAAGTTGTTGTGGTTCCGTATGGGATGTCTTTGATTAACAATGTCTTAGAATCCGCTTCAACTATAGTGGCACGGACTCGGACTTTACCTCCTCTTTTTCCGTCATTGTAGTCAGTGACGTCGATTTTTCCTGCAGTCTGGAAGTCAGGCATCAATTTCACCTTCTTGCCTTTCAAAATTGCAATGGCGCCCTGGATAATCTCGCAGAAATTATGCGGAAGCATTTTTGTGGAAAGACCTACCGCAATTCCTTCAACTCCTTGAGCAAGCAGCAAGGGGAACTTAGCAGGAAATGTTACTGGCTCCTTTTTCCGACCGTCATAAGACAACTGCCAATCTGTGGTCTGCGGATTGTATATGACGTCCAGCGCAAACTTCGAAAGTCTTGCTTCAATGTAACGTGAAGCTGCAGCCGAGTCTCCCGTTCGCACATCTCCCCAGTTTCCCTGCATATCAATAAGCAAGTCCTTCTGCCCAATATTGACGATGGCGTCTGCGATCGAGGCATCTCCATGTGGATGGTACTGCATTGTACTACCTATGATGTTAGCTACTTTGTTGTAACGTCCATCATCCATCTCCTTCATTGCATGGAGAATTCGTCTTTGCACGGGCTTCAATCCATCGTTAATAGCTGGAACAGCACGTTCCAGAATCACATAGGATGCATAATCTAGAAACCAGTTCTCATACATCCCGGAAATTGGGATGACATCATGTAGTTCTTTTTCTTCTTCGTGTTCTTCTCCCATTTTAAGCTGCTTCTCCTTCTACTAAATCTTTTTCTACTCTGAGTTTATCAATAATAAACTGCTGGCGGTCCGGCGTATTCTTACCCATATAGAAACCAAGCAGGTCATTGATTTTCGTATCCTTTTGAAGGATTACGGGTTCAAGTCGGATGTCTTCTCCGATGAAGCCTGAGAACTCATTTGGTGAAATCTCTCCAAGGCCTTTAAACCGCGTGATCTCAGGCTTATTACCTAATTTTTCGATCGCGGCCACACGCTCTTCTTCTGAGTAACAGTAGATCGTCTCCTTTTTATTTCGCACTCTGAAGAGCGGCGTTTCCAAAATGAAAATGTGATTATTTCGTACCAGTTCTGGAAAGAATTGCAGGAAGTAGGTAAGCAATAACAAACGTATGTGCATTCCATCAACGTCGGCATCGGTTGCAATAACAATCTTGCGGTACCTAAGGCCCTCTAGTCCATCCTCAATATTCAGTGCATGCTGTAGTAGATTAAACTCTTCGTTCTCGTATACTACCTTCTTGGTGTGTCCGAAACAGTTGAAGGGCTTTCCTCTTAGTGAAAAAACCGCTTGGGTTTGAACGTCTCTAGTCTTAGTGATAGACCCGCTTGCGCTATCTCCCTCTGTAATGAAAACCATCGTTCCATTCCTCTGATCGTCTGTTCCCTTTTTGTCATTGTAGTGAATCCTACAATCCCTCAATTTCTTGTTGTGAAGGTTCGCCTTCTTTGCTCGATCGTTGGCTAGTTTCTTAATACCGGCAATTTCCTTTCGCTCTCTTTCTGATTGCTGAATACGTTTGAGTAAGGCATCCGCTGTAGCTGTTTCACGATGTAGAAAATTATCTAATTCTTTCTTTATGAAATCATTGACAAACGTTCGCATAGTGGGTCCATCAGGTCCTACGTTCTGAGATCCCAACTTAGTCTTCGTCTGACTTTCGAATACGGGTTCCTGCACTCTCACAGCTATAGATGCCACCACAGACGATCGCACATCGGCTGCATCGAAATTCTTGCCATAGAATTCTCGGATCGTTTTCACCATTGCTTCCCTAAAGGCTGCCAGGTGTGTTCCTCCCTGTGTTGTGAATTGTCCATTTACAAATGAGTAATACTCCTCTCCGTACTGATTTGAATGTGTAAGTGCTATCTCGATGTCCTCACCCTTGAGATGAATGATCGGATATCGCATGCTCTCTGGATCTGCCTTTCTAGAAAGCAAGTCAAGCAGCCCATTTTCAGAATGAAACTTCTTCCCGTTTAGCGAAATCGTGAGGCCGGCATTTAGGTAAGCATAATTCCACATCAAATTTTCCAGATACTCTGGGATGAAGTGGTAATTCTTGAATACATCTCCATCTGGTTCAAAGATGATCTCTGTTCCATTTCTGGATTCCATCTTTTTAATCTTATCATCTAGTTTGACCTCTCCTCTCTCAAACTCCGCCATCTTTGTCTCTCCATCCCTGAAGCTTTGAACCTTGAAATAGGTAGATAATGCATTTACGGCTTTTGTACCAACACCATTTAGTCCAACTGATTTCTGAAAAGCGCCGGAGTCATACTTGCCTCCCGTATTAATTTTCGAGACACAATCCACTACTTTTCCTAATGGGATTCCCCGACCATAATCTCTGACTCGCACCCGATGGTCCGTCACTTTGATTTCTATCGTCCGTCCATGCCCCATCATATGTTCGTCAATACTGTTGTCCAGAATTTCCTTGACTAACACATAGATTCCATCGTCCGGAGATGAACCATCTCCAAGTTTGCCAATATACATTCCCGGTCTCAGCCGGATATGCTCCTTCCAATCAAGTGACTTAATGCTATCCTCTGTATAAATCGCCTCTGACATTAATAAATTCGTTATAAGCTATATAATTACCCAATTTTGAAAATAAGTATAAATATCCAATAAGCATACGTAACAACCTATCGTTTTTGCGGATTTTTACTTCAAATAAGTCAATTTAAAAAACTGATTATTAAGGAGTTGTTACCTTTTTTTTACTACTAAAAAAATTAGTCCTCCTACCCAAATCAGGATGAAAAATGGACCGAGATAGTTCAGATAAGCATAGCTTGATGCACTGATACTATTGGAGTTATTCCAGACTCCTACGAACCCAACAATGAAGGTCAGATACAAATTCAAAATGAAGATCAATGAGGTCATCCATGCAAACACATTCTCACTTGCTGACTTGAATCCAAAATTTAGGATTAGCCGAATGATGATATTAATACCTAAAAAAGCTAAGAGGCTGTAATAGAAGAACCTATGCTTATGAAGGTTCCCGATTCCTTGTATGTTTACGTCGACGCTAATTGGAAGGTACCCGTAGATCAAAAGTAGGACGACCGTGAAAAATAGAACGGAAGTTACATTGAGTACTTTGACAGCTTTTATCATGCGGCAAAACTAGGAAGTCAAATCATATTTACTAGCGACTATTTAAATTTGATCTAAATGGATTTCAACCCAGTTATTTTATCAATCCCACTTTACTTTCTTTTGATCGGATTGGAGCTTCTGCATCAAGCGGTTACCAGGATCAAAACGTATCGAACCAATGATGCAATTACAAATATTAGCTGTGGCATAACTTCACAAGTTTCGAACGCTCTATGGGGTATTATCTCTATTGGCATGTACCAGTTTGTCTATCAGTATTTCGCAATAGCGGAAGTTGAAATGACTCTATGGACGGGTATTCTCCTTTTCATCCTAGTCGATTTCTTCTACTACTGGTTTCATCGTGCATGTCACGAAATCAATTTTCTATGGAACACAGCACATGTCGTCCACCATCAAAGCGAAGACTATAACTTGTCCGTTGCCTTGAGGCAGTCGTCTTTTGGAGGTGTGTTCTCTATGCTCTTTTATCTACCGCTTGCCCTCCTGGGATTCAATGCCTACGCTTTTGTAACAGTAAAAGGGCTCAACTTGATCTACCAATTTTGGATTCATACGGAGGCAATAAACAAACTGCCTCGATGGTTCGAGTGGCTATTCAACACGCCCTCACATCATCGGGTGCACCATGGTAAAAACCCTAAATACATCGATCGAAATCATGCTGGAACATTGATGCTGTGGGATCGGATGTTTGGCACTTTTCAGATTGAAGAGGAGAAACCCATATACGGTGTAACAAAACCAACAAATACATGGAATCCAGTATGGGCTAATGTTCTCCCCATTGTGGATATGACAAAGCAAGTTTTTTCAACCCCAGGGCTGCTTAATAAACTAAAAGTGCTGTTCTATAAGCCAGGTTGGCAACCTGCAGAGCTTGGCGGCTATCAGCCAGTTCCCGAAGTGCAGAAATCCCACTATGTTAAATATGATGTTCATCCGAACGCCAAGTTAATTCGCTTTCTATTTGTTCAGTTTCTTGTTGTTCTGGTCTTCACTTCACTCTTTCTGTTCACGCATTCCAATTTTGATCTAAATCAAAAACTGCTATTTGCGGGATTCATCATTTGGTCCGTGATTCAGCTGGGCCTTCTGATGGAAGACCGACGAAAATGGATTGTGGCTGAGTATCTACGTCTGCTTGTCTCCGCTTCACTTCTGCTGTTTTTACTTCCTGAACCACTTTCTATTGCAAATGCGGCAGCATTTACTATGTTATTCATAACATGGCTCTACGTAGCTGCGAAAAAACCCACTCAGTAAATTAGCTGATCATATTCTTTTTCTAAACGATCGTGTTTTGGCCAGAATTTCTCTGGGGCTACACCCAGTAGTCGAGCTTTCAGCACTCCTAAATGTGTATGCCACCCTGCCAGGGTACCAATTCGCTGTTCTTTTACATCTGGCAATTTTTCATGAGTTAATGTGAGTTTCACCTCACTGCCTTGCTCTTCTAGTGCAAAAGTGACAATACCATTTTCCCAATTGATGGATAATAGAGTTGGTGCTTCACACTTCTCAACGATTGCTTGCGAAACGAAACCATCGGCATAGTCCTTATACTTTTCGGGAGCCGGGTCTGGTGGCGAAAACTGTGAGTTGTTAAAAATCAGTTTCATGACTCCACCAGGTTTTAGATCTGTTGCACCTCCGGCAAACCAAAGGCTTCGCTTTTCTTCGTCCACGATCATTTCCCATACACGATCAATTGGCCCTGGGAGCAAGCGTTCAAATTGTAATGTGTTTGGTTCGATTAGTTTTCCGTGTTTACTCATAGTAGTATTCTGCTTTTAGTTATCCTTATTGTTCCTGAGTATGTCTTCAAGGCGATCGAGATTATCGTTCCAAAAGCGCCTGTACTGGTGAACCCACAGGGCTATCTCACCAAGGTTGTGCAATTGAGCATGACAATATCTTTCTCTACCCCTTTTCTCAATCCGGAGCAATCCGCAATCTTCAAGAATTTTGACATGCTTCGCAACAGCAGGTCTAGTCATGGAAAAATTGCTAACCAATTCATTTAAGTTGCAAGACTGATTGGATACCAAACCAATGATCTTTCGACGAGTGGGATCGGCAATCGCTTGAAATACGCTCTTAGACATAATAGGAAACCATTTGGTTTCAAATATACAAAATAAAACCAAAAGGTTTCATATTGTAAGGAATAATTGCAAACGAGGTCGACCTTTGCATCTGCTTTTTCAACATCTTTGTGACACATGCCGAATCTCGACACCATAACCGCACTTGCCACTCCACCGGGGGTTGGCGCCATTGGTATCATACGAATCTCCGGACCCAAAGCAATAGATCTAATTAATGCCTTGTTTCCTGCTAAGGATTTGAGTGAAGTGCCTTCGCACACCATTCATCTTGGTACACTGAGAGATGAAGGTGTAATCTTAGATGAAGTACTAGTTTCCATTTTTAGAGGTCCTCACTCCTACACCAAAGAAGATGTAGTCGAGATTTCCAGTCATGGTTCACAGTTTATCCTTCAAAAAGTACTGACCGTTTTGGTTTCCAAAGGAGCTCGACTCGCCAAGCCTGGAGAATTTACGCAGCGAGCGTTTTTAAATGGTCGTTTTGATTTGGCTCAAGCAGAAGCAGTTGCTGATTTAATCGCTTCAGAGAATGTCTCTATGCAGCAGACAGCTATGAATCAAATGCGTGGTGGGTTCTCGAACGAAATTAAGAGCCTTCGGGAGCAGCTCGTTCATTTTGCCTCAATGATTGAGCTGGAGCTTGACTTTGCCGAAGAGGATGTGGAGTTTGCAGATCGGAAAGGCTTAATTGATCTTATTGAAAAGATTAAAACGTTAATCAAATCTCTCATTGCGAGTTTTGAGTACGGGAATGTGATCAAGAATGGAATTCCTACCGTGATCGCTGGAAAGCCAAACGCAGGTAAGTCAACACTTTTAAATGCGCTTTTGAATGAAGAGCGAGCAATCGTTTCTGACATTCCGGGGACAACGCGAGATCTTATCGAAGATCAGATTCACATTGATGGAATTACTTTTCGCTTCATTGACACAGCAGGCATTCGTGAAACCACTGATAAGGTTGAGTCGATTGGAGTTGCGAAGACTCTTGAAAAGATGAAGGAGGCTAGCCTTGTACTCTACATTGTTGATTTAATGAATGACTCCACTGATTCCGTTAAAAAGCAGATCGTGGGGTTAAAGGACTCCGAGGTTCCTTTTCTCATTATCGGCAACAAGTCAGATTCTGGTAAAACTGAATTGGTTGAGTTGTTAACTGATGAGAATGACGCAATTCTCATTTCAGCTAAGGAAAAACATAACCTCGAGGAGTTAAAGGAAAGACTAAAACAATTCATAACGCTGCCATCACAATCAGATGTAGTGGTGACGAATGCTCGTCATTTGCAAAGTCTACAGCAAACCGATGAGGCCTTGAATAGAGTAGCCGAGGGAATCAACCATCAAATGTCCAATGATCTGGTTGCGCAGGACATCCGTTCTGCCCTATTCTATTTAGGTGAGATCACAGGCGAGGTAACGACCGATGATTTGCTGGAGAATATTTTTAGCAAGTTTTGTATCGGGAAGTGAGACGAGAATAAATCATCTCCTATTTGATTTGAATGAGGATTTGATTCACTAGAAGGATCACAGATGGACTTATACGACCGTTGATTGAGACTTTGATAGGATGGACTATCAAAAGTTTGTACCTTTTGGGTGTTCATCAATTGCAATGGAAACAAAACTTCCCATCAATATTCTTAAAATCGCTAGAAAATACCTCAAACAAGGAAAAATAAAAATAATACAAGATGAACATCCCGGAATAGCTATTGTAAGATCTTTTAGTAAAGAAAAACGTGAATTTCAATGGATATTTGGTGTTGAGGTTACAAATTCAGATGATCAATTTTTCTATGCGCGAGTAAACAAATCACTAACTCATAATGAATGTGAAGTAAGCATTAGTCCCACAGATGCCAATGATACCACGTTGACTACTTACTTTACTTCGAAAGAATCCATGGTTGAAGACTTTAGGACATGGTGTGAATTGATTTCAGAATATGACTCAACAGATTCACTTTTGGATGATGATCCTGTAATCCAAGAATATGCCCAAGATTTCTATTCAAAATTTCAGATTAATGAGGAAGATGAAGACCTTCAAATGGATATTGAAAAACAACGAGAAGTCCACCTCTTCTTAGAATCA
This sequence comes from Cyclobacteriaceae bacterium, assembly GCA_039961455.1. Taxonomy (GTDB): domain Bacteria; phylum Bacteroidota; class Bacteroidia; order Cytophagales; family Cyclobacteriaceae; genus Ekhidna. Next base: position 85,976 of record JBDVJN010000002.1, read on the forward strand.
GTTTTAAGATTGCTAGAGGAGAATAAAAATTTAGAAAACAAAAAAATAATCGGAGAAATTCAGGAAGACACTAGAAAGGTTCAAACTAAACTTAGTATTATTTCAAGAAAAGAAATTTTGAAAAGAGTTTCAAAGATTGTAGCTAGAATAAAGAAGCTTAGTGCAAAATTAGGAGAACACGTTGTTTTAAGATTAGGAGTTGAGTTAGCAAAAAATTTATTGGGTATGTAGATTCTATATTAATGAAAAATCCTTTGCCTTCCACCAGAAGATATTCTATCATGATCTCACCACCAAGTTTTTTTACATATCAGCCATTTGAAGATTATGAAAAGGAGTTATTGAATTGTTGGATTATGGCAAGTAAGGTTTTCCAAAGTTTTGATTCTACTTATGAAAATCGGAAAATCACGATTAAAACGGATTGGAGGAAAATTAAAAATCAATTCAAGGATTCAATTGAAGCGCCAGGAGAGCTATTGATATCAGTCGTTGGAAACCATGAATGTTTGGATGAATTATCAGATTTTTTTACTATAAGATTTCTGGAAATGATGTTCATCACAATGAACATTTCAACACCTGGATCCATAAATATGTACGATACGGAGCTCAAAAATCTGAATCAAGACTCTGATCCATATAATAAGAATTGGAAAATTTCACTAGGTTCAAGCCCCTTTGAGACGTTTTGGGAAACCTCCGGTGATTTGCGTAATTGGCCTAAAGTGCAGTTCTTGCCTCTTAATGAAGTGGTAAGCTGGTATAGAAAGCTCAAAATTTTATTTAAACAAAGAGCTTCTTCCAACATAGAAAGATGCTTCAACGCACTTATCAACTACTGCCAAGGCAACGGTTTTTCACCTGCTGATTTCATTTGGATAACTCACTCACTAGAAGCTTTATATGATACACCAAAGGAAGGAATCGTAACCAGCTTAAAAAATAGAATTTTTCTATTCTTGGGCACCCCAGATTCGCATAGTAAAGAGCTGCGAAAAAAAATTGGAGAACTGTATGACTTTAGAAGCAATTTCGTACATGGATCAATGGAAATAGCAAGAGCACCCTTTTTTGAAAATTTGGATCAAGAATTATGGAATTATATGAATGAGATCCATAAATTGAGTGATTTTGGAATAATGCTCTTGCTTTCCTCAGTACAAAAAATCATCAATGAAAATGCCAATAGCCTAAAGTTTTATGAGGTGTTCGAAACAGGTGAAAAATGATGAATTTTCATCGGGCACTTTATCCCTAAACACTAAAGCTACAACTTCCAACTGGGTAAACGAGGTGGTGAAAATCTCAATCCATACATTACGTGAAATTTCTCTTTTCGAAATCAGTATGTACTGCAAGTCCATACAAGCTTTTTACAGGATACCTTCGTTTTAAAGATAACGGTTTTTAAATTTATACATGAGTTCAAAAAGTATTCAAGTAAATCTGAGAACCAAACTGCTAAAAGATAAGCGTCTCAGTTATTACCTCCATTTCTACAACCCAGCAACACGAAAAAGACGAAAAGAATATTTAGGTCTTTACTTATTTTCAAAGCCTAAAGATGAATTTCAGAAAGAACACAACTCTGAAATCAATAGGCTGGCCAATAGTATATATGCTAAAAAGGTATTGGAAATACAGGAAGGTAAATTTGGCTTCATACCCAAGCATAAATTGGAGATTACTCTCCTATCCTACTTCGAATCACTTTTAGAGAAAAAACAGCTAACAACTAGCGAATCAAATTTTTCAAACTGGAAGTCTACCTTCAAGCATTTAAGACATTTTACTAGAGATGATCTAAAACTCACAGATATTGACGAAGAATGGATCACTTCCTTTCGAGAATTTCTATTGACTGAAAATCTCAATAGAAGTGTTAGAAAGCTCTCTCAAAATGCGGCTTCTTCTTATTTCAACAAATTTAAAGCTGCAATGAATGAGGCATACAATAACAAGATGATTTTGGATAACCCATCTACCAGAGTGAAATCAATTAAGCCAGGGGAAACTAAAAGAGAGTTCCTTACTGAGGATGAAATCAAACTTCTCTTTCAGGCGGATTGTAGGGACCCCAGGATCAAGAAAGTCTTTCTCTTTGGGATTCTTACCGGAATGAGATTTTCGGATACTACACAGCTCCTATGGTCTGATCTTCAATACAGTTCAGAGTCTGGTTGGTTTGTACGATTCAAACAACAGAAAACCAAGAACCATGAAACCCTCCCACTCAATGATCAGGTAATAGACTTACTTGGTGATAAAGGCCTTGATGATGAGCGGATCTTCAAAGGCGTAAAGTATTCAGCTCACAATAATCATATTCTTCTATCTTGGGTTAAGGATGCGGGCATCAAGAAACACATCACCTTTCACAGCAGTCGTCATACTCATGCTTGCCTATTGCTAGATAAAGGAGTTGATATCTATACGGTTTCCAAAATGTTAGGCCATCGTGAAGTAAAGACTACTTCAATCTATCTAAAGGTATTAGATAAGAACAAGGCTAAAGCAGCCAGCCTTCTTCCTTCTTTTTCCTCCTAAGTTTTTTCATTTCTATAATAAGGTTGGATCGATGCTGATTTTCTTGCTTTAAATTATTCTTCTTGTAATTGTTCCTTCCCCCCTTCTTTCTTTTTCCTTCCATTTTTCCGTGTTTGTTTCTGCTACAACAATGGCATTACTATTTTGTGGTATGGTTGATTGGATCAAAGCATACATTGACACCCATGATTTAGGGAAAATCAAGAGCCTAAGACAATATCGCCACGATATTGATGAATATGGAAGAGAATGGTGGCAGTATGGAATAAACAATATCAATATTTGGGTAAAAGAGTATTCAAAAGGCTTTTATAAAGTCAGTATTGATGGAAGCCCGGCGTCATTTGCGTTTGGCCAAAACTTCCATCAAACAAACAATTTATCAACTAAACTCAGTGTAGTCAGGTTGAATAAAAAGCTCGGTATTGATTTTACTAAATTCAAAATCACTCAGTTAGATTTAGGTGTTAACATCCCGGTTTCAAGAGAAGCAAAATCATACCTACAATTGTTTGAGTACCTGCCAAATTACATTCGAGACGACTTTAAAGAATCAAATGGAACATTGTATTTCTGGAGTAAGCCAAATAAACAAAAGAAATATTCCGATATCAGATTTAAAGTAGATCGTTTCTGGAAGATTTATGACAAGGTGAATCATTCTGAAGAAACTCCCCCTTTAGTATCGGGTATACCCGATCTACATTACTTAAGAAATAACCCATCAGATATCTTTGGAAGTGAAGGAATATTAAGACTTGAATACAGTCTCCGTAGAGATATTTTTAGAGCACTAGAAAAGCACCTTGTTCCAGCTTGGAAAGAAGCAGGAATTGGCCTTAGAGAAATGGGAAAGCAATTCTTAGTAAAGGACTTGATTGATCTTATCAACCCCCTTAGTAAGACTGAGAATTTTTTGCCCCAATTCTTTTTACAACGATTAAATGAAATTGAAATGAAGAAGGAAATAAATAAAAAGAAAAAGTTAAAGAAAGCAGATTTACTAGACCTCCTTATTGTCGAGGGATCAAGAACATTAATTGGCAGAGATTCTGTGATTGATTTCATGAAATCTCTCAATGTGGAAGAGAATCAAATTGTTAATACAAATAGAAAAATTCAAGAAGCCTACAAGAACAATAAAATCTGGAAAGAATCCGAAGGAGAGGTTGAAATAAAACGAGAAGTAAAACAGGCATTAATTAGGTTAAAGCTCAATAAAGTGTGATGACTGCACCCTCCTTGTTCGTTTTCCTAATGACCTAGCTTATAACTATCTGAAAAAGAATTACTTAATTAATGTAAGTAGATTCCAATATAGAATGTAACTCTTAAGCTACCGTAAAATCAGCATTCTTATTTTGGTAAAAAGCTGTTTTAAAGCTTACCTTGTTCCCAGAGTTAGACCTTGATAAAAATGGTTGATATACGTGATTCCACATACAAAAAAATTAATAGCCTAAGCAATCGATTACAGTGGTATCTAAAAAAAGAAGAATACAAGAATGTTAGAATTGGAATGGTGATTGATTTCATTCATATTGAATTTGGCTACTCTGCTAAATCTCTTAGAGCATTATTAAGAAAACTAGATGATCAAGAAGAACTCTATCTAATACCTCAGGTACACAAAAGACCTACGAAATCAGGTCGAAGAAATTGGTACTTCGGGTACACTAAGAAGCATTAAAAGAGTGAAAATAGAAGACGAAATTTTCTTTTCTCCTAAGTGTTCTTGGCAGTCGATAGATATTGATAGTAAGGAACATCTAATAGAATGCTATATAGATCGAATTATTGGCTATTACTTAGATCCAGCGGAGGAATTATTAAAAATTGATCCATCAAAATATTCATTTGCATGTGGCTCTCTTCTACTATGCGCAATGGATGCAATGGGTAGATCAATCACATCATTCAAAGGCGTCAAAGAAAGAATAAACAAATTATTTGAGTTAACCCCTGATGAGGAACTTAGTATAAGTAGTTCAGTGAAAGATCAGTTCTTGAGAAGTATAAACATTCATGAGTTAAGGCATGGATTAGTACATGAGGGACTGCTTAGAAATGGATATCTATTCACAAGCAATTCCAATTTTAACCTCATTCAAGAAGAGAATGGAATTGCTATTGTGAATGTGAATTACCTGATAGACATAACGAAGGCATTTATCAAATGCTTTAAAAATGAATTGAATAGCAATAAAGATTCATGGTTTAGTTTCAGAAATCACTTCTCGGAAGATTTCAAGAAAGAATTGAAAATGTTTACTCCTGGATAATTCATCCCCCAATCTTCTCAGCATTGCTTTCCCCATTTTTGAGACCAGTCGAGTCTGATATTACCACAACTTTTATTGCGCTCATCAAAGCCCCTTCATTAACTCAGAAATTGGAACATCGAACACCTTTGCAATCTTTTCAATATTCTTGAGTGCAGGGTTTCTTTCTCCCCTCTCCACCCTACCAATATAAGTTCGATCAAACCGGCATAGTTGAGCCATTCTTTCTTGACTCCAACCCTTCTCCTTTCTCAAATCACGAACTCTCGCACCAAACTTGTTAAGAATATCCACAAAGTAAAGAAGCCAATAAGTCCCACCTGATTCAACCGCCAATAAGTCACATTAGAATGATGCCAATAAGTCACATTTGTATATTTTTACCATATGAAATGGCCTATAGCTTACATTCTCATCATTCTTCCTTCATTAGGAATAAGCCAAGAAAAGAGATATCTACTCTCTACCTCGAGCTATACAATAAAGAAACTTTCTCTACCAGAAGAAACTTATCATGACCTACCAGCTGATTGGTACATAGACTATTACAGTGTCAACACCTATTTAGTTATGAGCCACCCAAGGGGAAATCAATTAGTAAAGGTCATTAGCTACAAATACTTATCCGATGGACGTCATTACATAATTGGAAAGGAACTACAAGGTCATAAAATGACTCACGAAATCACGATAGATACAAAGGAGCAATGGTTAGAGATAAATTCTCTCAAGCCTATTCAAGGGATCTATGTTAAATATTTCCAAAAATGATAAAGCACATTTCAATCCTTCTAGCAACTCTTTTTCTCTTAAATGATAAATCAATAATCGAATGGGAGAAAAGTGCTAGAAACAGTAATAGAAATTCTTCTGGAATGACCTCGATCTACAAATCAAAGTCAATTCAGCAAGAGTTAATTCATAAATTCAAAAGCTCTCTAAACACGGTAGAAAATATGAGCGGTGGTCCAGTTCACACAAATCAGGAAATTAGTTATCACACTTTCGATTATGAGAACATGAAAGTCACTATGCAATCTTACAGTGAGGTGGAGGAAAAATGGAAAAACTTCACCTATAAAATGAAATCCTTCTACAAAGAGAATCAATGGGATTATGTGATTGAATGCGATGATAAAGTCATGAAAGAGATTTGGTTCAGTCCTATTACCAATGAAATTGGATATGATTTACATGAAGGGACTAGGTTGACTTTTTTCCAGCTTCAAAAGGTTAAGTAAGTATCTAAAAATGCTTTTCAATTTCGACATCTCTGGTCAATGACTCTAATAATTCACGAAGAGCCATTTTCGAACTTTTACCACCGCTTAAATTCTTAATCATCCCATCCACATTAAATTCACAATAGACATTCATTCTAGGATTGTAAAGACCAGCTTTAAGCCATTTATTCTCCCCCATTGCTTGATGTAATGCGAGGTAAATAAATAGCTGTTTCAAATCTTTTGACCTAAACTTTCTATTGACTGTCTTAATTTCAAAAAGTGCGTTATCAACCGAAAGATCAGCCATACAGCTTTTCAAAAAACCAAACCCTTTTAATGAGGGTGAAAATTCTACTTCAACTCCATTTCTACTTTTGATGAACCTCAAGAGATTTCCGATCAATTGACGCAATTCGTTTACTTCTGCTTTAGTGAGGTTCGATAATGGTATCACGTCTGAATGATACTCCGCTGCTTTCATATTCGCGAGTTCGATGTTTTTTGACAAAACTGCTGAGCCCTTCAATAAATCATCAAGCGAGATTTCATTATTAAACACATTCTTGCTTGAGAGAAATGCAATCTCAGAAATAATATCAGCTTGATAGGAGTTTGAATGTCTCACTTTTTTAGAATCCACTTTAACAACATGAGACTCATTAAAAACCTTCATGAAATTTGGAGTAAGCATGGGAAGAACTTCTTTCCAAATAGGACTAAACTTCTCAGCTACATTTCTTTCAGAGATCATACTAAAACTGGTTTTTTAGCTTGATGCCTTTCTGAAAACCAATCTTTCATTAGAATTTCCTTACGGCTTAACAATCCTTTATTTTGCTTCCTCCAGTGTGATCCTTCATCACCCATTGAGTAAGAGGCATATATAAAAGCTCTTCGTTCCCAAACTGTGAGTGCATTAAAAGTTTTTCTAATATCTGACAACCAATACTTTGTTTTCCAGTTTGCCATTGCGGTAATAATTAGTCTCCTGATCAATACATCATTGGTTTTTTCATATATAGAAATTAACAATTTTTCTTTTTCTTTTGAATGATTAAAAGCCAATACTTGAATAACGTAGCATAGATTAATCTCTATACTAATAAGATGACTTTGCTGATCAAATAGGCTAATAAGAGCCCTATCAATTAGGTTTTGGTTGTGTTTTTCTTGATCCATGTAAATTTTTCTAATAGCTCTCATCACACTAATAAATACTGGGCTTAAAGTCATCAGGTTGTTTTGATCTAGAAGTATTCTTAAGGCATGCGTTTTATCTTTAGATTTTAGTACTTTAATTGAATTGATTGCTTGCTTAGTAACAGTTTGATCAATCCTTGTTTTTGCTACCTCTCTAGAAAGAATACCAATTATATCAATTTCTCTTACTGCTTTTTTGAGTTCCCTGTAATCTTCCAATGCGCTATCAGAATATGGATCGTATTGCACGGATATGTTAAGAAGTTTTTGTTCCTCATCAGCTGATGAAGAGCTACTGGGAGCTGGGTCAAGGTAAGAATGAATTTCCTGAAATTCAGTAGTGCTCATTATCCGGGTTTTTGATTTTTGCAACCCTAAACCATCATTGGAAAGCTTATCAGCTAGAAACAAAAGTATATTATACGCTTCTGCCTCTGAGTTACAAAAAATTGTATAATCGTCAGCATACCTGCAAAAAGTAAGACCGCGTGCTACCAAGTGATGATCAGTCCGATTTAATGCAAGTTCCGCAAGTATTCTGGAAGCAGGCCCACCAACAGGTAATCCATACGAAGTTCCATTAGAGAAAAACTTTAGTAATTTGATAAGTTTATTGGAAACGTTAGCTGATATCGGTTTTAACTCATTTTCAAGTCTATGATGATATATTCTATCATAGAAATCAGCTATATCGGTTTGAACTATATACTTAAATTTCTTAGAAAGCTCTACACAGTATTTCCGATAATCATACCAATGAACTTCATCAAAACAAGAGGATTTTTCCTTATTCCACTTAAATCGGTAACTAAAAACACGTTTATCTTTATTAGGAAGTCGCTCCTTTTCAATTTTATCTGCAATAGATAAAACAAGCGCTAAATAATATGCATTCCAAAAGGGCTCTATAAGTGATGCTCTTCTAAAGCCAAAGTATCCAACCT
>JBDVJN010000003.1:0-53195 GCA_039961455.1 Cyclobacteriaceae bacterium
CTCAAGTTCTGTAGATCGTTCCAGTCATAATTGAGATTTATTTGAAGGGTGCCATCATCAGCTCCTGGCAAACCAATGTTGTTAGACATCGGAACTCCCCCTGAACAACATTGAGCAAACAATTGAGCCGGTAAAACTAACACGAAAGCTATCAGGACCCTCTGCATAATAGTTAAGTAACGACTAGAAGAGATAAGACCCTTTATAATGGGGCTTACAACAACCGCAATTGTCAGTAGTCATACACAATTGGACTACATTAAATCAGCGAAAGCTAACCCTGCATACTTAATTGATTAACATATTCAGTCCTCCTGCTTCAGTCTGCCGTCTTCCCTCAATGCTCTGTGAATGATCCACTCGATTTGACCGTTTGTGCTTCGAAACTCATCAGCGGCCCACTTTTCAAGGGCCTTCATCGTGTCCTCGTTGAGTCTTAGTGCAAAAGGTTTTTTCTTAGCCATTCATGTTCCAATTTTCCTGTAGCCGCTTCACAACTGTTTTCATTAAATCAGGCTTCTGAGTGCCAATAAGAACCTTTTTTCCGTTTTTTAGCACGAGTTGGAGACCCATATTTCCTGTGATATTCATGGCTCTTCCTGATCGAAATCGACGCCTGTATCCGTATCCCCCATATTCGAGAATTGGACGGTATTTTCTTACCTGCATCTGCTGCACATCGTCTTTGGAATAGAACTTTTCTTTACTTACAAAAGGTGGAAAACGATAGTAAATTCTTGCGTTATCAATCGAAACGTAAAGTTTTGAGGTGGCAAACAGAAAAACTATCCCTGCCATCACTATAGCAGCCAAGTGACTACCAATCAACGCTTCAGGTGGATCCACCGGGTAGAGAAAAGTGCCCACCAGGAGGCCTGCTAATATGAGAGTAGTTAAGCCAATAATGAGATACCACATCCAGGTTCCAACAAAGCTTTGTACCTCCTCAAAAATGATTTTCCCCTTCATTTGCTAATGATTCAACGTGCCGGAGTTAACTACAGGTGCAACATCTTTATCCGCGCAAAGGACCACCATGAGGTTACTGACCATTGCCGCTTTTTTATCTTCATCCAGATCCACTACATCTTTTTCCTTCAGCTGCTCCAAAGCCATTTCTACCATGCTTACTGCTCCTTCAACAATCTTATGTCTGGCTGAAACAATCGCTGTGGCTTGCTGTCTTCTAAGCATGGCACTGGCAATTTCTGAAGCGTAGGCGAGATAACCAATCCTTGCCTCAAGAATTTCTATTCCTGCGATCACCAGCCGATCATCGAGTTCTTTCTCCAGATCCTCATTTACCTTTTTAATTCCTGATCGGAGTGTTATTTCTACTTGCGCATCATCGAAGTTATCATAAGGGTAGGATCCTGCTAGTTTTCGAACTGCTGCGTCTGTCTGGACACGAACGAAATTTTCATAATCATTAACTTCAAAAGCGGCGGCAAATGTGTCTCGAACCCTCCAAACTAAGATGACGGAAATAAGGATTGGATTTCCTAGTTGATCGTTTACTTTAATTCTTTCGCTGTCAAAGTTGCGTGCTCTTAATGAAATTTTCTGCTTGGCATAGAAAGGATTTACCCAGAAGAACCCATTTTTCTTAACGGTACCAATGTATTCTCCGAAAAGGACCAATACTCTAGATCCATTTGGATTGACGAAAAAGAATCCAGGGAGTGTAAATAGAAATAAACCTAAGGGGATTAGAGCTAGAGGAGATTTTAGTAGCGCCATCCCGGTAGCTGTAGCTGCCAATAAAAGGAAGTCTATTGTCAACATCAAATACCCCGACATGGGCTGGTTTATTGATTCCTGTGTTTTCATATCTATCATGTTTAAGGTTTAAACGAAAACGCTAATTAGAAGTGATATTAAAATGATATCAAAATAATATACGTTGAAAATTTCTAAGAGGTTATGTTTTTTACCATTTCTTTGCACTCGCATGAAAAGCAAACTGAAATCTTGGCCCGACTTTCACCACCGCATCAATATGGTTTATCATGCCTTAATAGCAGTGTCTCTTGTTCCTTTTGCTTTAGTTTTTCTAGATATAGACTCAGGAAAAGTGACTACTTCTCAGATTGAGGGAGATGGATGGATTCTAATTTTCATTCTACTGTTGACAGTATGCACCATTTGCTTTCCGGTATGGAGAGGAATTAAGAAGAGATTGGGGACAATTGATTCTGGCTGGGGAATAAAGAAAAAATTGATTGTCTATTTTAATTTTCAAATAAAGAGATATCTGCAGCTTGAGGCTGGAGCTCTAATTAGTATGGTTGGTCTGTGGCTGACCACCAACTACGTATTTGTAGTAAGCTATTTATTGATTCTTGTCCAATTTTCTTTGCTAAGGCCTTCTCAGGATAAAGTGATTCGCGATTTGGAATTCAGCAAAGAAGAGCGTGAGAAGCTGCGGGGAGATGAGTTATAACAAAGCGCCAATTGTTGGTCCACTTGGCGCTTCTTACCTAGTGCTGTTGCTTTTAAAAAGTTATTCCGAAAGTAATGGCATTTAGTTCTGGTCCATTGCCCGCGGAGAAAACCTCATTCAAATCGTAGGTTCCAAAAAATTCAACTCCCTTCCATCCAATTTGTCCTCTTAGACCGTATCGGAAGTTTTCAAGAAAGAAATTGTCATGTTCTTTGTCTTTTTCTCGACTGCCACCCTCTTTGAATTTGAACTTAGTATGGCTTCCCAATCGATATCCTACATACCCTCCCAATCCGAACCGAATTCCTCTTCTCGAGTATCTTCGAATTTTTATTCCACTGGCCTCAACACTTGTAAGTCTTTTTCTTCCTCGTGAAAAATCGAACATTGGAACAAACTGAGCATTCAAATAGGAAGCTGTTAGTTTACTTTTTATTCCGTTAATGTTGGGATCCTCCACGAATTCAACCATATCGTCTGTCTCTATTAGTCTAAAATCTGAATCTTGAAATTTCCAATTATACCAACTAATACCTAATCCCCACTCGATGAACAGCGGCCCACCTACCCATGTTCTATTGATGCTATTAAACGCAACATACCATGAACCAAAAGGTTTGACAGTATATGGAGCATTGTCAACGTCAGGAAAAGTCCCATCTTCAAGCCAATTGTTTAGACCAAGATCCATGTTAAAATGGTGTGTGGTCCGGTCTGTTCTTTTCACATCATATGTAACTTTTCTTCTTGAACGCCAATCATCTTCATCAAAGTCTTCAAGTTCGTCTGGATCTACTTCCACATCAAGTCCTCCAAGATCAATCGAAACCCCGTCATTGTTTCGTCGAGTGATATCTCTCTTACTTGCGTACTCCTTTCCTTGCTCATCACCATCGATCACCAAGTATGCTACTGTATCTTGTAGTTGATCATTCAAGTCTTTAATCATTTGGTTGATATCGTAATTTTGAATTTGAGCTAAGTCGGCTTTGTCTTTTGTGATTATTACAATCTTACTATTACCATTTAACTCGATAATTACTGTATCCCCTTTTGAAACCTCTCCGGCAAATGCCATTAGAGGTATCATGAGTATTATTGTTGCTATATATGTGATCGCTTTCATCTTCTAATTCGTTTGAGTTATTACCTGATCCTTCGATTTTATAGACTTCCTCTGTCTTTCTGTTTGGATTTAAAACCACCATTTATGAAATCATCTTTGGCTGTTTTAATATCTGCCAGAACGTCTCCTGGAGAAATCTTGCCAGCAAAGGCAATAAACTTCTTAAATGTACCTACACTGTCCTTTTCTTGTTTAGTTTCTTCTACTGCAGCAGCTATGTAAGTGATCTTGACTTTGGATAGATCAACTTTTATTTTGTTATCAACCTGTTCTTCAACTGTCTCTACTGCATTTTTAACCCCCATTGGAGTCGTTTCAATCTCCTCTGTTTCAACCACGGCAATAGCTGTTTTTGATTCTAACTCAACTAATGGAAGACCTTCAATTTTTTCACTAAGAACATCTTTCACTTGCATTTTCACAGGCGTCTGTGCCACCAATTGAGCATTTACCTGACTTTTTACTTTTGGCTGGATGAGTTTTTCTTGTGTTTTCCTTTCCAAAATCGGAAGCGTTAAATCTGGAGTTGTCTCGAGAACAGGATGATCTACGTCAGAAGCAATTGGAGTAAACTCCATTCCATTTTCTTGAGGCCAAACGACCCAACTAATCACAATGGTGGAAACTGCTGCTGCTATCCAGTAAAACTTGATAGGATTACGATTAGCTCCAATTTTTTTCTCCACCTCAGACCAAGATTTGGCTGAAGGGGCTACTTCGAAGCTATCTAGCTTTTCCCTAAATAATCGATCAATTTTTTGCTGATCCATTGGTAATTTCTTTTTCTAGTTCACTTTCAATTTCTGACAATCTTTTCTGCAGCCATTTCCTAGCTCTGCTTAACTGAGATTTCGAGGTGTTTTCGTTAATCTCCAGCATCTTTGAAATCTCTGCATGATTATAACCTTCTATCGCGTAGAGGTTAAAAACAGTCCTATATCCGACAGGCAGTTCATCAATCAGTTTTAGTAAATCTTCCACCTGAAGCAAATCGTCGATGGCACCAAAATTTGGAGATTCTACAATGGAATCGATGTCTGTCTGCAGTGACATGTTTCGATTTTTACGGATGTACATTAAGCAGTCATTCACTACAATTCTTCGTACCCATCCTTCGAAACTTCCTTCGCCTTTAAACTGATCCAATTTTTCAAAAACTTTCACAATGCCTCCGATCATTACATGCTCGGCTTCTTCCCGATCCTTTATGTACCTGAGGCATACTCCTAACATTTTAGGAGCTAGTCGATCATAAATGCTACGTTGCGCAGACGCCTTTCCTTTCCGACAGTCCGCTATAAGTTCCTCTTCTGTGATTGACTTGTTAATACGTAGCATGGTTTTGACCTTCATAAACTTGATGCAGTTGAGGTCGCATTGGTTGCGTGCTGATGCAAAATATATCTAAAAATAAAAAAGGTCGGCTAGATGCCGACCTTATATTCTTTCTCAATCGTTATTTTCGGTGTGATGATGCCTAAATCTATTTTGTCTCCGTAACAAAAATTTCCACATTCCATTCACTAAATCATCTAAGGCATAGTGGATAATATTCTTAATATTCTCCCAATTATTTTGCTTTTTCATTATGGACTAATTAGCTGGACAACAGTATAAATGTACATTGAAAACTTGAAATATCTTAGAACGTACAATAGTATACCGGAAAATTGTATGACTTAAGAATGTTTTTCTTAAAATATTTCAATTTGTAAAAGAAATACTTATATGCGATAAGAATACACATAAAAAAAGAGGGACTTCCTAAAAACTTAGGCATGCCCCTCTTTTAGTATGAAGAGGACTGCAATCTTATTGCAAGATGGTGCTTCATAATTGTAAAAAAGATTGAAACCTTCTAACTGTAAAAAAGAAGATTTCATAGAGTCGTGAGGGACATTAGCTTTAACACTGTTTTTTAAATATGATCAAAGTGGATTGGACAGTACCAGCCGTTGCATTTACATTATCAGGCATTCTCCTGATTTGGGTCCGTTCCAAATTTCCATTTGTGAAGTTCAAAAAATCTAAAGATCAGAATGATCAGCAGTTAGATAAAGTGCTACAGTCAACTTACAACAAACTTGTCCTTTTGTTGGAGGAGGATCAGATCTTCTTGAACAAGAGCATAAAAGTTGCAGATCTTGCTTCAAAACTGAATCAAAAAGAGAAAACAATCTCGCGAGCTATTAATAAACATAGCAACAGAAATTTTAATACTTTTATAAATTCTTTTAGGGTTCAGTACTCGAAGGAACTTCTTGAAAGTGGGAGATTGGATCACTACACAATAGAAGCAATTGCTGAGGAATGCGGTTTTGCAAACAAAGTCTCTTTTTACAATGCCTTCAAAAGTGACACTGGGATGTCCCCTAAGCAATTCCGAGCGTTAAAACACCCGGCTAAGTAGCTTCCCTATAGCTTTTTGATATAAAAGTTAAGAATCTGGTTCTTTGTCGGAAAGAATCGGGATTCTTTACAGCTACCTCTTGAAATTCGTAAGGTCTTGCTCCTTAGTAAGCATTTTGATGGAAAGGATCAAAAATGCTAGTAAAGAATACTTCTAAACAGAACAAAGACGGAATCGTGAAAAGTTCGATTCTGTACAACATGGGCGAGGAACCCAGTGAACTGCTGTTGGTCCCCGACAATATGGGGGAATTAATCGTGCCTTTATCGAATCAAATAATCCTAAAGTTGATTGGTAATGCGAAGTCAACGAAATTGAACGCAGATAGGTGCTATTTCCTACGTCCAAGGAGGAGGGGAATGGTGATTACCTGCAATGCAAATGCAAAATTTCTAATTGTCAAGATCCACCCGATGTACGTGGGGGATATTTGTCATGATCTCAAAGAGATATCTAGAGGTATTCATTCGATGGATATCAGATTAGATTCGCTACGAAAGTTGAAAATTGATAAGAAAGTGGGTACCAATGAATTGGAGGATATTTTGCGTCGAGAATCTGTAATTGATGATTCTGCGTCCACCTTAAGCGATACTGTGGCAGCGTCAATTGAGCAAATACAGCATCACAGCGGATCGATCAAGGTAAGTGATATCTATCACGCATTAAACGTTAGCAAATCAAAGCTGGAACAGCACTTTAATAGAGAAATCGGACTGACTCCAAAAGAATTCTGTAAGATCGAGAAGATCAACTACTTCATCAATTCATATTTGCAGGACCAAGAGCAAAACCTAACTGAACTCACTTACAAATGTGGGTATTACGATCAATCTCATTTGATAAAGGACTTTCGCTACTTTCTGGATGTAAGCCCCAAAAAATTTTTTGCGTCGGAGAAGAGGAGTTAGCGGAATTCTCTTCAAGAAGTCAGCCAATATAGCGTGTTAGAGTCAGTGCTTCATGATTACAGCTGGAATGGAGTGGAGATTGGAGTATTGTGCTTCTTCAAAAGGTATCAAGCAACTTGTGGCTCTACGTGATGATTGTATATGAGGGATAATCAACAGCTTGCAAGACTATAGGCTTTTTTGCGGTGGAGTAGATCAATGGAACTCTCCATTCTTTTCACCATCTGCTATGCCTGCAATAGTCCTACTTGCTCCTTGGGGACTACTCTTAATCGTTGGGACCATCGCCATAGATTTGAACTAGTATTAGAGAGTTTCATCGAAAAGCTTCAGAATAGAGATTAGATCTTCACTTTTTTTTATTTTAAGCTTGTTTTCTTTTGCTAAAATCTTCAATTTTTTTTCTTCTTTTTCCAGGACTTCCGCTAAAGAGCTAAAATTGAGTTTTACCTTTTGAGTAGTGTTATTCATGGAAAGGCGGTAGTCGATTTCGGTTTTAAAGGAATCCTGATTTTTACCGCTAGAGTAAGCCCCCTTAAAATCTGCTTTAGTTAACTCTTTGGAGTAGCTCCGAAAAATAGAGAAGTTATTTCCTTCAAAAAAAGCTTCAACGAAAGTACCATCCATTTTTATGAACAAGGATTTGATACCCCCTTCTGTGTAGGAAAATGACTTTATGTTATCGATGGGAACATTTTGCAAGACGTTAGTTTTTGTGAGCAGAACAAGCAATCTGTCTTGCAAGTTGTAGTTTCCGTAAACGCTATGGTTGCTATCATTGCTTGTTACCACTTCTAAGACCTTCAATTGATCAAGTAGATATGGATGCCCATCAACTCCCTGATATCGATTATCGAACGTTCGTATGGCGTTTGTTTCAGCAATTGCACTTTGAGTCGACAAGGTATTGACAAAACTTTCCATGTCCGTTTGTTCCTGTGCAAAAGTGATGACTGAAAGTAGTAGTAGGATTGTTGTTTTGATGATTTTCATTGTTTGATATTTTTGTTTGTTTCAATTGCTGTATTTTTTGTGTGGAGTGTATGGCAGGAAAGATTTCTATCGGAAGAGTTTGTGGGTCAAGGATGTTTGTCCCTTGGATCAGGTGCTCAAATAAGAAGATTCCAGTAAGACTGATGATAAATTTCTTTTAAAACCACTATGATTTCACAACTGCATAGAGATGATATCATTGCAAAATGAAGGAAAAAGAAAAGGGGCATGTGCCCCTTTTTCTAAGTTTAATCAAAATTAGTATCCATCGCTCTGAAGAATTGCTGGATTCGCGTCCAATTCCACTTGTGGAATTGGCAAAGTCAAACGATCATCACTAGTGATAGATGGTTTTATAGTTCTTGCATTTCCGAGACGGATTGCGTCAAACCAAGAATGACTTCCTTCGAAGGCCAATTCTTTTACCTTTTCACTCTGTAGCTCGTCAAGGAAAGCTGCAACAGTTGTTGCAGTAGATCTTAGCAATCCTACCCTGTTACTAACGATGAACAATTCATCCTGAGCCGCACTCAGATCCGGAGCTGCCTGACGAGCAAGCGCTTCAGCTTTGATAAAATGCAGTTCTGCAAGACGGATGATATATGTTGGATCGTCTTGTGCAGTAATACTAGGATATTTAATCACTTCCAATGGAGCAAGACTTACACTTGCCGCTTCACGCGGATCTCCTGAAATGAGCGACAAGAACTGTGCAGTTGGGACATAGTCCTGGCGACCTCCAGTGGCAGCACTTAAAAAGAAGAATGCATGACTGGATTGTTCAATGGTACCATTTGCGAACATTCCGAATATCACCTCTGATGAGCCTAACCTATTCGTGAAGATATCACCATAGTTTGTTTCCAGAGCAAAGTTGCCTACTACTTGATCAACCAGGGAAATGGCCGTTGTATAGTCTTCCATATATAGTGCTACGCGAGCCCGTATTGCTCTTGCTGCATCTTTGGAAACTAAATGGCTTGCACTGAAATCTGGTGCATTCGCAACAGCAAAATCAAGATCGGCAGTAATCGAAGCATACACTTCTGCCACAGTCGATCTTGGCAATTCCGCATTTGCTGTATTTCCGGGAACTATTCTAAGAGGTACTCCAGCATCGGAGGTTTGATCCCAAAATCTGCCGAAAAAGCGAAGAGCATCAAAATGTGCAAGTCCTCTTAGAAATCGTGCTTCAGCAATGATTTCATTTTTTCGGGTAGCACTTGAAAATGGAGCACTATCCTCAATTAAAGGAACGGCATCAATAACATTAGTGGCTCTATTTGCCAACTCGTAGATATTGTCCCATGTGTTAAGCAGGGTATTATCAACAGGGTTTACGTTATTGTTCTCAGAATCGAACGTTGACGCTCGTGTTGTTGAAGTGGTAGACCCTAAATAGATAAATTGATTTGGACCCCATACCACATGCATCCGGCCATAATAACTGGTCTGATTCATAGAAGAATAAGTTCCTAGCAACGCCGCTTCTGCATCGCCAGGCGTTGTTATTGCTGTCTCGTTCGACAAGCTCTGCGCAGGTACTTGATCCAAGTTGTCATACAAGTCACACGAGGTTATCGAAAAAACCAACGCTACTAAATATGTGAATTTTGAAATTATATTTTTCATCATTTTTTATTTTAAAAGCCAAGTTTCACGCCAAATGTGTAGGTTTTACTACCAGGGTATGTGCTACCATCTACTCCCATGGCACTGCTATTATTTATTCCGAACGTATTGATTTCAGGATCAACCCCTGAGTAATCAGTAATGGTTAAAAGGTTGGTTCCCTGAGCGAAAAAGGTTGCATTCGTTAGGAATACATTTGTTAACAAACTTTCAGGAAGGTTGTAGGCCAATCTTAAAGTTTTCAACCTGATATAAGAGCCATCTTCAACAAGGAAATCTGATTGCCGGCGATTGTTGTTTGGATCACCTTGAACTACCCTTGGAATGGTGCCATTCGTGTTTTCCGGAGTCCACCTATCCAATACTCTTGTTGACACATTGTTAGCATCTCTAAGGAATAGATGAGCCTGATTCAGCAGACTTATTACATCATTTCCTTGCGAGAATTGAAAGAATGCTGATAAACTAATGCCTTTCCAGGAAGTAGTACTTGTGAGACCACCAACGTAATCGGCTTGTGGAGAACCAGTTATTATTCTGTCGTCCGCAGTGATTTCACCATCTCCATCTATATCCCGAAACCTGAAGTCTCCTGGAGCAGTTCCAGGTGCCTGATAAAGACCACTAGGAGCAGCAGCATCAAGTGCATCAATTTCAGCTTGCGTTTGAAATATTCCCTCGACCGAATGTCCAAGGAATGCTCCAAGGTCTTCCCCAACTCGAATGATACTTTGTCCAAAACCAGTAGCTGCAATATCATTTCCGTCAACTAGAGCTACAATCTCGTTGTCATTAAATGCAATGTTTCCTGCAAGGTTCCATCTGAATCCATTGCTGTTAATAACATCACCACTTAGTTCTATCTCTAACCCCTTGTTTTCGACTTCTCCAATGTTTCGATTCACATTATTGAAACCTGAGGATCTTGGTAGAGGTGCAAGGAGTAACAGGTCTTTAGAAGTTTTGATATAGTAGTCGATAGCTCCCTGTACCCTGGACCCAAACAAACCAAAGTCAATACCAACGTCAAACTGCGTTGTTTCTTCCCATTGTAGACTTGGGTTTGCAATTTGGCTTGGAACAGTTCCTGGATTACCTCCATAGGCAAATCCACCTTGGTATAGTCCCCTTGAAGCAAAGTTCCCAACTCGATGATTACCAGTGACACCATAGCTAGCTCTCAGTTTCAAGTTGTCCACTACGTTCTCAAATGTGAAGAAGCTTTCGTTCATGATATTCCATCCAACTGCTACTGAAGGAAAAATCCCAAATTGATTATCCTCACCAAACCTTGAACTTCCATCCGTTCGGATAGTGGCAGTGGCCAGGAATCTGTCATCATAGACATATCCGATTCGACCGAAATAGGATTGAAGCCCCCAGGCAGTCTTCAAGCCATCCACATTGTTTGGAGTTGAAGCTGAATTCAACGTCCTCAAAATGTCGTTAGGTAGCCCAGATGCCGAGGCGGAAAATTGGTCACGTTGGATAAGTTGCCATTCTGCACCTAATAAGGCGTTAAATCTATGGTCAGAGTTGATATCAAACTGGTAGTTTAGTGTAAAAGTATTGTTGAAGGTATATTGTTCATCAAGCCCTCGCTCAATAAATACATTACCAAAAATATTTCCACCCAAAGTAGTGTTTGGCCAGTACAACTCTCGATTTGTACCCACGTAATCCATAGAAATTACTCCCTTAAATGTGAGGTTATCTATGACTTCATATTGACCATAGAAATTCCCTAAAAATCGACTGCTCTTGAATATGTTTTCATATAAAGTGGCAGCAACGGCATTGTCAAACTGGTTTGTGCCGGTGAATGTTCCATCCGGATTTCGGATCCCCAGATCAGGACGAGTTCTCAGTGCACTGAAATATGGCCCTATAATAAAGTTATCACCTGACTGAATTTGATCCTTGGTATTTCCAAATAGCAGGGAAGTTCCAAACGTGACTTTTTCACTAACTTTTGCATCAAGATTAACTCTAGCAGTTACCCTTCTAAATGAAGTACCAAGCATGGTACCTTCCTGATCATCATACTGTAAGGAGGTGAAATAATTTAATACGTCGTTACCTCCTGAGGCTGACAAGTTGAACTGAGTGAGGTTCGCTGTTCTGAATATTGCGTCCAGCCAATCAGTTTCTTCGGTTCCATAAAAAGTTGGATCTGGAGTAGCCCCAGAGTTTGTGACAGACTCGCTGTGCAATTCTCTATACTGAGCTGCATTCAGGACTTCTGGAAGTTCAAATACCTCCGATACTCCTCTTGTAAGCGAGACATCAATCTTAGCTTGACCCGTTTTTCCTCTTTTTGTTGTGATCAACACTACTCCATTTGCCGCTCTACTTCCATAAATGGCTGTGGCTGATGCATCCTTAAGAACTTCAATTGACTCTACATCATTGAAATTTATTTGATTCAATGAGTTTCCTTGCTGTCCACCAAAACCTCCAAAAGACCCCTGACCTGCTGTGCCTCCTGTAAGATCGGATGAGAATGTGTCAAAACTTTCTACCGGAATTCCGTCGATTACATACAGAGGCTGATTGTTGGAATTAATGGAAGAAGCACCTCGCACTCGAACCGAAATACCACCACCTGGCTGACCATTTGATGAAATCACATTGACCCCAGCTACTCTTCCTTGAAGGGCTTGATCAATGCCCGGCACCGGCAGTCCTTGCAAATCATCTCCATCGATCTGGCCAATAGAACCAGTCAAATCCGATTTTTGTATCACTCCATAGCCAGTAATTACAACTTCCTGAAGCTCAGTGAGACCGCCCAATGCAACGTCAATTACCGAACGAGTCCCCACCGTAACCTCCTGAGAGCTAAATCCCACAAAGGAAAAAACCAGGATGTCGTCCTCGCCAACCGAAAGACGGTAATTACCATCTAGATCGGTAGTCGTACCCGTGGTCGTTCCTTTGATCAGAACGTTCACACCCGGAAGACCTTCACCTGATTCATCAGTGATTCGTCCGGATACCTGCTTTTGGGCCAAAACAAAAGTTATGGCCAAAAAGCTGACAATTAATGAAAAGAAAATCTTTTTCATAAGCATAAATTGTTAGTTAAATATTTGATTAACTCACAATTATATGCCTACAGATGGATGAAAAATTGTAAAAAAGAAAGCCTCAAAAACTTGAACGATTTGAGGCTTTTATGTGTCTGCTATCTTGAATTAGCTTTGTTCTGTATACCAAACTCTTATGAGTTGATACCAATGAGATGAACTTTCCCTGCCTGTTCCCAACATAGTATCTTCGCTTCCTTCTTCGTCTGCTTCGTGAATATTTGGAAGAACAACGGTTTCGATGTTAATAATATCTACACTATTGGAATTTCTCCATTCATTCATTATGTCCACGATATCCTGGAATTTCTCAATTTCCGTAGACTTAAACAGTCCTCCTTTTTTGGTAACCTTCGGTGTAAAATCAATGTGCTTAATCATGGCATTGTTGGATTAGGGTACTATTGGATTGTACAATTTAAGGACTAGATTATACTTCTACAATTATTTTCTAATTGAATAAGTCAAGGAAACTCCTTCTCTTTTCCACTTTCAAATCTTGGAGAAGCGTTGATTTTACTCGAATGGATACAAAGTAAGATTGAAAATTCCCAAACGGAACCCAATTGAAACTCATCGTCCAACAGTGCAAATCCCGCGTGAGGCCCATTCTGGTGGTTGTGAAATCTTTTTCCTCAAAATCATACCCCGAATTGAACGTAATTTGAGTTTTGTCTGTGAGACCTAATGTGCCACTGAAGTTCAGACTTTGCCGGATGTTGGCATCGTCAAATCCACGTTTTGTCCTATTGATGGAGTAGTTTGCCCGTAGAGTCCAGGGAACTGTAAAGTCCACGTATAGGTCAGGGTTGTCTCTGACCTGCTGCAATTGTTGCTGTTCTTCGAAGGTTAACCCTTCATCGGAATTTAGTGGGTCTCCCACACCTCCCAATGGATTATTGGCGTCCAAGTTATTTGCATCTTGAGCATTATTTCGATTGCCCTTCCCCTTTAAACCAGCAGGACTTAAGTTCAATCCAATGGCCGTTGTCATAGACGTCAGTTGGCCAATTCCTTGGCCGCTGTTCCATGCGAATTCATTTATGCGCTCATTGGTTGTTTCATTTCTAATGTACGGGTCGATGATGCCAGTAAAATTCAACGAAATCAAATTGTTAAGAAAACTGGTTCTGGCGTTAAGAGAAATATTGCTCAGATTGAATGAATCTGCTGCTAGATTGTATCCGGTACTTAACCCAATGTTGTCAAACACTTTTATTTTTTTGAAGCCTGTAACGGTATCTTTTTTACTAGCCACCTTCATTTCAATGTTGTTAGAAAGCGAAAAACCCAATGTCTTACTTTCCCCGCCGGGTGGAGAGCCGTATGCAAAACCCTCATACTTACTAACAGTGGTTGTTGTTCCAGTGGTATCGGTCTGGATGTCGCTATAAACTCCATATTTCGGATCCGTAAAATCCGGTCTAAAAGAGAATGAAAGACTCGGAGTCATTACATGCCTGATTGCCTGAATCTTTCCTTTGCTGAAAAATTTAGTGCCGTAAATACGCGTGTTAAGCGAAGTGCTTGCTGACCAACTTCCAGCCCTACTAAAACCTTGTACTGTGTCCACCTGAACAGCGTTTTCGGAGCTAAGAAACGTGTATTCCAACTCCTTTGTATACCAAAGTTCCTGATAGGTAAAACTTGGACTCAGTGTAAAAAATTTCAACAAACTCACTGATGTTGATATGGGAATATTGTGCTTTCCACCAATCTGAGATCGGTCGAGAATTTGGCTGAGATTACTGCCGTTAAATGGTATCACTTCATCCCCATTGGGATCTTCGTTTGCCACATTAAAGGGGAAAGAGGTTCTTGCTCTATTTGTTAGCTCATTTTTTGCAACGAAATTATGGCTAAAGTTCAATTTGGCCAGTAGTGATTTTGAAGATTTAACAAGGTTCTTCAGCGGATACTGTCTGTTCGTATTGAGGGTAAAATCTGGAAGAGTAAGATTTACAATCCCGGTTTGAATGTTTTGATTATGCCTAAGATTTGTTGAGATATTGAACGGAGTTCCCTGAAACTTCTTTGTGTAGCTAATATTAGAAGTAAACTGTGAACTGATACTTCGTGTAAAATCCTGGTTCACGAGATTGTTATTCGAGCTGTAGGTTGACGTACCAGCCGACACCGAAGCTGAAAACGAGGAATTGCCTCTTGTTTCTGGTCGATGATTCCACCGCACCCAGTAATCTTTTGTCTCAAGCGGATTTTCTAAATCATCTGAAACAGACTTGTTGTATGAGAAGTTAAAAGTGCCTCTAAAGGAATACCTCTTGAAGTAGTTTGAAGTAGCATTCAAACCATTACCTCCCTTGGAGTAGATATCGCCGGTGACTCGTAGATCAGCGTAATCGCTTATCGCAAAATAGTAGCCTCCATCACGTAGAAAAAAACCTCTACGTTGCTCTTCGCCGTAGGACGGCACAATTATCCCAGAAGCCTTTTCCTTTGGCTGGGGAAACATACCAAATGGGAAAAAGAGTGGAGTAGGAAGATCGCGAAACTTTAGATTAAATGGGCCAGAGACTACCTTTTTGTTCGGAATCACTTTCAATTTGGTGGATTCAATGAAAAAATGTGGATGCTCTAAGTTGCAGGTTGTATAGCGGGCACCTCTGATGAACATCTCGTCCTTAGAATTTTTCTTTACATCGTCTCCATGCATAAAAGCCCCATCCTGTTCAGTGACCACGCCTTTGATAAGTGCTCGTTTGGTGTCAAAATTGTAAATGATATCATCGGTCTGATAAACATCGGGTCCGTCAGAATAGATCGGTCTTCCAATTTTTTTCCCCAAGGAATCTAAGGTATAGTCAGACTCTATCGTTCGAGTATCCCAATCCATGCTTGTTCTGTCAGCCTCAAGCGTAATTTCGCCGTAATCTATGTGGGTATCCCCGTACATGTAAAGTTTTTTGCTAATGACATCGAAGAACATAGAATCTTGAGCGTCGTAATTGATTGTCGTTTCTATATCTTTTTTGGCACTAGTTTTTACTGAGTCTTGTTGCTGAGGAACATCTAGACCTACTGTGTCAAGGGAAACGATGGGAGCAGGGAGCGAGCTCTTGAGGGAGTCATTTTCAGCAATGTCCTGACCAAATAAAATGGTCGAGGTCAGTAGACATGTAAGAAGAAAAATTACTCGCAAAACCTGAACCCTTTATAGATATTTAACTGTTCTGAAACAATTGAGAATTTGAAATAAGATTAAATGGCAAATTTTTTGCTGATTTTACATTCAGATTATTGCCAAACATGAGATGTTTATTAATTTTTGTGTAAAAGTATCTCAAATTGGAATATCCCATTAGAAGTGATATGAGAAAAATTTTCGTTCCATCCATACTATCTATTTTTTTTATTCTGGTCTCCTTTCAGCCAGTTGGTCCAAGGAATTTCAGAGTGACAAAAATTGTCATCGATCCTGGTCACGGAGGAAGGGATCCCGGCACTCTGGGGTCGTATACCAAAGAGAAGGATGTCAGTCTTAAAGTTGCAATGCAGGTGGGCAAATACATTGAAGAAAATATGCCGGATGTTGAAGTTATCTACACACGGAAAGACGACACTTTTCCTACTCTTTACAAACGCTCGGAAATTGCAAATAAACATAATGCGGATTTGTTCATTTCGATCCACGCAAATTCCCTACCAGAAAAAACGCCTGCAGCAAGAAAAATGCAAATACATGGTGCTGAGGTTTATGTGATGGGAGCTCAAAATACTGAAAGAGCCTTAGAAGTAGCTCAGCGAGAAAACTCGGTAATACTGCAAGAAGAAGATTATGAAAAAAATTACGATTTTGATCCGCAATCAGAGGAGTCGTTTATTCTCTACTCGTTGACTCAAGCTTCTTATCAGGATAACAGCTTACTATTAGCAAGTCTAATTGATAATCAGCTCACCAAACGAGCTGGCAGGAAAAGTTATGGAGTAAAGCAGTCTAGTTTGTATGTATTGTGGAGTACGGCAATGCCTAGTGTGTTAGTGGAAATGGGCTACCTTTCCAATGCAACCGAGGAAAAAGAACTAAATGATCCGGAAGTGCAGTCGTATATTGCATCTGGAATTTATCGCGCAGTGAAGGAATACAAGGAAGCATTTGACTCTCAAAACTAAAATTTAACCTGTGTCCAAAGAATTTAAGATAGGATTACTTACGATAGTAGCAGGAGCTTTGCTCTATTATGGCTTCAACTTTCTCCGGGGAACAAACTTGTTTTCGCCGGCAGAAACATACTTTATCACCTATCCTAATGTTACTGGATTGAATGTTTCAAATCCAGTCTACTTCAACGGCCTTCCTGTAGGAAGGGTGAGCGGGTTCAAACTGGAACAGAGTAAAAACAGAATTGTGGTCTCGCTCGATATAGATGAAGATGTATTTGTGGGTGAGGATGGCACCGCAACGTTAGCAAACGATGGCCTGCTGGGAGGAAAAGCTATTTTACTTGACGTGGGAGTTTCCAAGACACGCCTGCAGCCTGGGGATACACTAGATTCTGATATTGCAGGGGATTTGTTTGAACAATTTGAACCAGTAGCTACCAACTTAAATTCCACAATAATCAAGATCAACACCTTACTTGATAAGTTAAACTCAACAGATATTAGCGGAGTCGTCGACACACTGAAGTATTCAATTGGAACTGTTACAAACAAGGTTAGAAGGCTTGACTTGAAGGGGCCGGTGGACAACCTAAATGAACTCTTGGAAAGTTTTAAAGCTCGATCTGAACAATTGGATGGGGTGCTTGCGAGTTCGAAATCGCTTATGGACTCTCTGAATTCCTTACCTCTGGATGAAACCTTAGCGTCCATGAACAAATCGATGGAATCCATTAATGAGCTAATGGCATCACTTCAGTCGGATAAGGGAACCATAGGCAAGCTGATGAACAATGACTCTGTATACAACAGTCTAAATAAACTACTCGTTGACTTGGATGAACTAGCTATCCATTTCAATAATTACCCTAAAGACTTCATGAAGCCACTCGGTAGAAAAAATAAGAAGCTAAAAGGAGTAAGCCAAGAGGGGAAATAACCATCAATTTTAATGGACATCCAATTCAATAAAAATGAAGACGCTAACAAACAGCTGGTCTTCAAGCTAAACGAGCGTTTGAAAAAAGTGCAGTTGGGAGGCGGTGAAAAGAAAATCGAATCACATCACAAGAAAGGAAAATTAACCGCTCGGGAGCGAATTGAATACTTGCTGGATGATCCGAACGAATTTCTGGAAGTAGGTGCATTTGCTGCTGACGGAATGTATGAAGATGTGGGAGGCTGTCCGTCAGCTGGTGTTGTCACCGGGACTGGAAAGGTTTCAGGAAGGCTGTGCATGATTGTTGCAAATGATGCCACCGTGAAGGCAGGTGCCTGGTTTCCCATGACAGCAAAAAAGAACCTGCGAGCTCAGGAAATATCGATTGAGAACAAACTGCCCATCATTTACCTGGTTGATAGTGCCGGAGTTTTCCTCCCCATGCAAGACGAAATTTTCCCGGATAAGGAACATTTTGGAAGGCAGTTTAGAAACAATGCAATCATGTCCTCCATGGGCATCATTCAGATTGCTGCGATTATGGGTAGTTGCGTGGCCGGTGGAGCGTACTTACCGATAATGGCTGACGAAGCATTGATTGTTGACGGCACAGGTTCCGTCTTTTTAGCCGGCAGTTATCTGGTAAAGTCAGCCGTAGGGGAGGACATAGACAATGAAACGCTGGGAGGAGCAACAACACATTGCGAAATTTCAGGAGTGACAGATAATAAAAGCAAAGACGATAAAGACTGCCTTGACTCTATTAAGAAGATTTTTGACAAAATCGGAGCCGCAGATAATGCCGGTTTTAACAGGAGTGAGCCTGTAGCACCTAAGGAGAAACTAGAGGATATCTACGGAAAATTCCCTGCAAGCAGGAATATCCAGTACGACATGGAGGAGGTGATAAAGTGCCTGGTTGATGATTCTGAATTTGATCAGTATAAGGAGTTATATGGCAAATCGATCCTTTGCGGATATGGTCGAATTGATGGATGGAGCGTCGGGATTGTAGCAAATCAGCGAAAGACGGTCAAGTCGAAAAAGGGGGAAATGCAGATAGGCGGAGTGATTTATTCTGATTCCGCAGACAAAGCAGCAAGGTTCATAATGAATTGCAATCAAAGAAAAATCCCGCTAGTTTTCTTACATGATGTGAATGGATTTATGGTTGGATCTAGGTCAGAGCATGGAGGCATTATTAAGGATGGCGCCAAGATGGTCAATGCCGTCTCCAACTCAGTAGTGCCAAAATTCAGCATTGTCATGGGTAGTTCCTATGGAGCTGGGAATTATGCGATGTGTGGGAAAGCGTACGACCCAAGATTGATTTATGCCTGGCCGACAGCTGAAATTGCCGTAATGAGTGGCGGCTCAGCGGCGAAAACACTATTGCAAATTGAAATTGCATCTGCAAAAGCGAAGGGTAAGGAACTCACTGAAGACGAAAAAAAAGCTCAATTAAAAAAGATCGAAGATTCCTATAGCGAAAAGTTAAGTCCGTATTACGCAGCTTCCAGACTATGGGTGGATGGGATAATTGATCCCCTCGAGACGCGAAAAGTAATTTCAAGAGGTATCGAAATGGCCAATCATGCCCCGATTGAGGAGCGAATGAATGTTGGTGTAATCCAGACCTAAGCGTCAATGAGTGAATTTTGGATTTTGAATGATTGAATTACAGTGAGCAACTATTCGCTGGAAGAAAAAACCAGATTCATTGAGGACCTGAATAGAAGGACCAAACAAATTGCATTAGATTCAATCAGACTTTCTAAAGAAATCCCTAAAACTGAGGAGGGGAAAATTATTCTTAGACAGCTAATTAGATCCGCTACCTCTGTAGGGGCAAACTACCGAGCTGCATGTCGAGGGAGATCTCAAGCTGAATATTTCGCGAAACTTAGTATCACAGTAGAGGAAGCCGACGAAGTTTTATATTGGCCGGAAATCTTGGAGGAGTCGGAACTTGTAAAAGCTGATTTGTCAGGATTGAAGGATGAGGTAACTCAAATAGTTTTTATTTTGGCAATTGCAAGAAAGAATACGAAATGAAAACCTCATTCACTCATTTACTCATTCATTCATTCACTCATTGTTAAAGAGGAAAGAAATAAAGGCTCTTGTCCAGCTCCTTGATGACGAAGATCTGGAAGTAATCAATCACGTTGAAGACAAAATTCGTTCGTTGGGAACCGATATCATTCCATTTCTTGAAGAGGAATGGGAAAGCATTTTCAACCCAATCATTCAGGAACGCATAGAGGACTTAGTGCACGAATTGCAATTTGAGCTACTCAAAGAACGATTTCTGGATTGGAAGGAAAGCGGCGCGGAAAGTCTATTGGAAGGACTTTGGATTGTTGCCACATATCAGTATCCTGATCTTGAAATGGACGAATTGATAAAGGAGATTGAACAGCTCTATCACGAGTTATGGCGACAATTTCAGGACGAAATGTCTCCGTACGATCAAATCAAGATCTTCAATGAAGTTTTTTTCAATCAGTTCAAATTCAGGGCAAACACCAAGAATTTTCATTCGCCAGCTAACTCGATGATTAATGCTGTCTTGGAATCAAAAAAGGGAAATCCGATAACGCTCTGTTCGATCTATCTTCTTCTGGCTCAAAAAATGGAACTGCCGATTTACGGAGTAAATCTGCCAAACCTGTTTATCCTGACCTACAAGTTGGGAGAGGAATCCTTTTACATTAATGTGTTTAATCGTGGACTAATTTTCACGAAAACAGACATTGACAATTATCTGGAGAATCTGCAACTGAACAAGCAGGATATCTTCTACGAGCCGTGCTCTAATCTGGATATTATTCTTAGAGCACTCAGAAATTTAATTGTGTCTTTTGAAAAGTTAGGTGATTACCAGCGGTCTGATGAAATCAAGCTAATCCTTCAGAAGATGGACGATCAGTACTTCAGTTTCTGATCTTTCTTCGACAGAGAAGTTTCAAGAAAATCTCCGTTCCCAAGCAACTTTTTTTACTTTCTAACCATCCTTGATACAACCCGATTATTAAAACTTCGTTTAGGACTTTAATATTTTTGTTACTTTTAGGACTTTAATTGGAATCTTATGGGTAAATATTCAATAGGTGAGTTTGAAGAGGTGGTGCTGCTGACAGTCGCTATCCTTTATCAAAATGCATATGGAATCTCTATTAAGGAAGAGATAGAGAATCGACTGCAGCGCAAAGTCAGTGTTGGTGCAATGCGTACAGCACTAAACAGACTCGAAAAGAAGGGACTATTGGTTTCGGAGTTTGGCGAAGCAACTAAGATGCGTGGCGGGAAACGAAAACGGTTTTTTAAAGTAACGCCTTATGGTAAGACGTGTCTTGAGAAAGTCATGGAAACCAGAAAGAAAATGTGGGATGCAATCCCATCAATAGCTTTTGATTTCAAATTCGCTTGAATGATTTCATAGAAATATCACCCCCTGAGCTACCGAGGAAATTCCTCAAATGGTTTTGCAATCCCGATATGATCGAGGATGTGGAGGGAGATATTTCCGAATTATTTTCAAAAAGGTCAAAACAAAATAAAATAAAGGCTAAGCTTCTTTTCGCTTTGGACGTACTCCTTCTTTTCCGTCCTGGGATGATAAGAAACTTTGAGCCGATTAACAGAATAATCAATTGTACTATGATCGGAAACTACTTAAAGATCGCAAAAAGAAACGCCCTGAGATATAAGGGTTTTACTGCACTCAATCTACTTGGATTAGTTATTGGCATAGCTACGACAATCCTCATTCTGCTATGGGTAGATGATGAGGTGAGCAAGGATAAATTTCATACAAATGGAGACAAAATCTATCAACTGTTTAGGAATGTGCGTCAGTCTGCCGGCATTGTAAACACCACTTTTACGGTTCCAAAACCTGCTGGCGATTTGATGAGAAACGAGTATCCTGAGGTTAAGCAGTTGGCGCAAGTGAGCTGGGAGGTGGAGTTTAGATTCAGCTTGGGAGAGAAAAAGTCGGATGAGGAGGGGCGTTATGCGACACCTGAGTTTCTCGATATGTTCTCTTTTCCATTAGAGGTTGGCGATAGAAATACGGCTCTGGATGATTTGAGTTCCATTATTATTTCAAAAACGCTTGCAAAAAAATTCTTTGGAGATGAATGGAAAGATGCTATTGGGAAGACGCTTCGGCTTGATGATCAAAGAGATGCCAAGGTCAGTGCGATACTAAAGGACATTGGCGTGGAGTCCTCTCTTCAATTTGATTACCTCCTACCAGCGCAGGAATTTTACGGTCGCAACGACTGGGTTGATGACTGGGGAAATGGAAGTTTCGGAGTATACTTCACTGTTGAAAACGATGTTGCCGCGAAAGCAGTTGCGGATCGTGTGTTAAATGAAATCAATGTTCATGCAGCTGGACAAAGTAATGCCGGGGATGAACAGTTGGTGATACACAAGTTTCAAGATTATTACTTGTATTCTAAGTGGGACAACGGTGTGATAAATGGAGGTAGAATTGACTATGTAAGGATCATGTTCGTCATTGCTATTTTTATCCTCGTTGTTGCATGCATAAACTTTATGAACCTGGCTACGGCTCGTTCTGGTAGAAGGTCAAAAGAAATCGGTTTGCGGAAAGTGATGGGTGCGTACAAGAATGCTATTAGTACTCAATTTTATGTTGAAGCATTTTTGCTGACTACCATTGCCGTGATTTTGTCGGTTGGAGTTGTGCTTTTGGTGTTGCCTTACTACAATATATTGGTTGAGAAATCGCTCTTTGTTGATTTCACACAACTTAAAACCTGGGGCTTTCTCGTTGGAACAATCTTGGCAGTTGGAGTTCTTTCTGGTAGTTATCCGGCCTTGCTGTTACCAACTTTCAACATCATTCAATCCTTGAAAGGCTCTGTAAAACAATCCTCAGGAGCTGCATTTTTTCGAAAAAGTTTGGTTGTTTTTCAGTTCGCAATTTCCACGCTGTTGATTATCGGAATGTCCGTAGTGTATAAACAGATCAACTACATCCTTACAAAAGATATCGGCCTGGACAAGGAAAATCTGGTTGCAGTGAGAATGGAAGGTGATCTGGGACAAAGACTCGAGACCTATAAAAACGAGCTCCTAAATATCCCTGAAGTGATCGGTGTAACCGGCTCTTCCGGAAATCCAATCAACTATGGACGATCAACCAGCTCTGCCAATTGGGAAGGAAAAAGTCCGGAGGCAGGATATGAGGTTAACATATTATTGACCGACGAGGACTTTGTAGAGACGATGGGTATGGAAATCAAAGAAGGGCGAGACTTTTCGGAACAATTCACGGACTCTACAAACTTCTTAATAAATGAAGTCGCAGCTGAGCTCATGGGCTTTGATGATCCACTCGAAAAAGACCTGTCATTCTGGGGTATCGACGGGAAAATAGTTGGAGTGGTGAAAAATTTCCACATGAGCGATATGTATGAGCCAATTGCACCATTGATTATAACCTGCATAGCACCAAACAGATCAGTGATTGCTTTAGTGAGAATTAAGGGAGATGCGAATACAGCCATAAAAGCAATTGAAAAAGTGACAACCACACTTAATCCCGCAGCTGAATTTGACTACCAATTCGTGGATCAGGCATTTGCAGAAAACTATGATGCCGAGAGAACCATCGGTGTACAGGCTGGGATTTTCGCAGTAATATCATTTGTGATTTCCTGTCTCGGCCTCTTTGGACTTTCCGCCTTCACCGCAGAAAGAAGATCTCGCGAGATTGGGGTCAGAAAAGTACATGGTGCGAGCGTTGCTCAAATTTTGATTCTCCTGTCTAAGGACTACTCAAAATTGATGTTGTTGGCATTCATCCTTGCGATTCCTTTTGGATACTACTTTACACAACAGTGGCTAGATGATTTCGAATTTAGGACAACTCTTGACCCGATCGTTTTTATCACGGCTGGTATTTTGACCTTTTTGGTTGGCGTTCTTACGGTCAGTGCGAAATCCTATCAGGCTGCGACAGTTAATCCTACCAGCTCATTAAAGGATGAGTAAGGTTTGATTTGGTTAATTTGATTTGGTTAAATGGATGGGTGAATTGGCGACTGCCAATTCACCCATCCCTACTTCTTTTCCGGCATCTCAATCTCTTCTCCCCAAATGTATCTGCCAAACCATTGCCAGTTGTGCCACATTGCAGCAAGTCTTTCCTTTGGTTTGGTAATACCATGACCAAAACCTTTGTAAATGATCAGTTTGGTTTCCACACCAACATCTTGCAAACCCTGAAATAGTTCATATCCATTTGGTGTTGGGACTCTTCGGTCAAATTCACCGTGCTGGATAAGAGTGGGAGTTTTGGCGTTATTAATGTTGGTCATAGGAGAAGTCTTTTCGTAAATCTCCTTGTCTGACCACGGCGTTGCTTTTAGATACTGACGCGTAAAAGGATGGATGTCAGTGTTGACATAGTAGGTCATCCAATTGGAAATTCCCGCTCCAACTGATATTGCTTTGAACTTGTCTGAATTTGTGGTAAGAAATGCTGAGATGTAACCACCTTGACTCCAGCCCATTGAACCAACCTTGTCGCCATCAATAATTCCTTGATCTTCCAGGTATTTAACTCCAGACAGCACGTCCCAAGCGTCACCGACACCCAAATTTTCGACATTTAATGATCTGAAATCTTCTCCATATCCAGCAGAACCTCTGTAGTTAGGTTGCAGAACCAGCGCGCCTTTGTTGAGCCACTGAACCATTGGATAAACATAGGCAGGTGTTGGGGCAGGTGTCGAAATTCCAGTCGGGCCGCCGTGGATCACAACAAGTAGCGGATATTTTTTGTTAGGATCGTAATCTTGCGGTTTGTGCAAAACTCCTTCGATCATTGCGCCGTCCTCACTTGGCCAGGAAATGACTTCACTATTGGAAACCTTCCAAGAACTTATCTGATCCGTGCTTCTGGTGATTTGCTCCAAGGTGGAAATGGGATACTCCGTAGTGTACAGTTCGCTGTAAGTATCATCGTTGGCTCCCCTTATCACGAGTTGAGATGCATCTTTGGAAAAACTGTAATTGTAAACTCGTGCTGGATTGGTGGTTAGTGTTGTTACATCACCATTCTTAGGGTCAACCTGTACCATAGGTCGTAGGGTTTTTTGCCAGGCAATTCCAAATATGCCCTTTTCATTCCAGGTTAGCGAACCTATGTTCTCATCGAAACTCGTAGCTAGTTGGACGTTGTTCTTTCCATTGACATTGATTCGATACAACTTGTCGTTTTTATAGAAATTGGAAATCGAATCATCCAGATTGGTAGAGTACAAAATTGATTTGCTATCCGGAGACCAGGCTTCCAGCCCATCCACACTTCGGTTCGCTACCAACGAGCGGTATTCCTTTTTCTCGATATCATATATGGAAATGTCGCTCTTCATGAAAGAGATGAGGATTGGGTCAGGCTGATGTCCAAAGGCAATCATTTTTCCATTCGGACTCCATTCAAAACTATTAATGGAGAACTGGGCACTGTCCATCAACTGCATAGGTTTAAGAGAGGCCATAAGTGTGGAGTCTTCTTTTTCCTGCGGCGTCCAGTTACGCCCCAGTAAATCAGGCTTGAAGTCCATTAGCCATAGTTGGCGCAGACTGTATTCATTGTCCTCAATACTAAATGCACCATATTTCTCCTCACGTGATTTTTTCTCCTTTGACCGATCTTCGCTTTGGGTGAATGCAATCTTTCCTCCATCTGGAGACCACCTGAAGACTGAAACGCCATTTTTTGTTTTCGTCAATTCGAATGACTCACCGCCCGCAGTTCGCATTATTTGAATCTGCCTCTTATTGCCACGATCCGACAAGTACGCAATCCATTTCCCATTCGGAGACCATCGCGGACTATTGCTGCTGTTTTCCGAATTATTTGTCAGTTGGAATGGAGTTTGACCTTCTCGTGACATCCAAATTTCTGTGTCGAACCGATTATTTTCCCAATCAGTAGATCCTTTTTGGAAGATGATTGTTGTTCCGTCTGGCGAGAGCTGTGGAGTTCCAATTCCGGTGGTGGAAATAATCTCCTCGAATGTGGGGTCTTTCTTTTCTTGAGAAGAAGCACATAGCGCGCCTAGAAGTAGTGTGGTAAGAAGTAGGGGAAATCTTAGCATAGGTTTAATTTTTGTCGTTGACGTAAGATAGTGGAGCAGCTACTACGTCCCAAATGCCAGCAGATACTCCTTAACCCACTCGTAGTGTATCTCAAACGTATCTTCATATCCTGGCTTTAGAATTTTGCCAGTGATCAAATTTTCTGATTTAAATTCAGTTTTAATTTCATCTTTTAGACTCAGAAAGCGTCGTCCAAAGATCTTATAAACTACCTCCTTAGCACCCCAAATCGTGCAGAGCTTTTCAAGGTCATCTCTGTATTGTTCCTCAGAGGTATGCAGAAATTTATTTTGAACTATTTTGTGCTTTTCTCGAGGCCTTTCCATGTCAATTCCGCAGGGCCTCTTAAGGTGAATCATTGCTGCAGCAATCGGAAAAGAATGCGAAATTGAGATGTTAGCATGGCTGTCCACTAAATATGGTTTGCCATTGTCATGCTTGCTAATTCCTTTGTACTCAATACTGAAAGTATCACATAGGCTTTTCACAAGAACTCTCCCAATAATCCATTCCGCTTGTCTCACCGGATTAAGGTCTGCAGGGAAGGGCTCAGGTGCCAAATAGGGAATCTCCAAAAACGTTTCCTGAATATTCCACACCGCGTAGGCAGAATGCTCATCAATCTTTTTATTTAATAACAAAGGCATGGAGCAATTGTAATAATTTTGTGGCCCAAATGAGCAACATCCAGATAAAAAAGCTCCATACATTTCTAGGTCACAACGATAGTCTCTACAGTTTGGAAGCTTTAGATGACCATCGCTTTTTCTCTGCCGGCTCAGAAGGCATGGTTGTGCTATGGAATCTAAGATCTCCGAATGAGGGCGAAGTGGTTGCAAAAGTAGAGGGATCAATATATGCAATGGCCTACGATGCAAATGCAAATGTTTTATTTGTTGGAGAAAATCATCAGGGCATTCATAAAATTGACCTTGACGAGCAAAAGGAAGTTGGTTCTGTCCAATTGGGGAATCATCAGATTTTTGATCTAAAGATGAATGACGGAAACCTTTGGGCAGCACTTGAGTCCGGAGAGATCGTTAGACTTTCCCAAAACTTGGAGGTGTTGCGTCGAGAAAAGATAAGTTCTGATAGAGTGCGAGGTTTAGATTTTTATGGAACGTGTGTTGCCGCAAGCTGCAGTGACAATATTGTGAAAATTCTAAATGTTGATACGTTGGAATTTTCCCATGAGTTGAAAGGACACAGAAATTCAGTTTTCACAGGCAAGTATCATCCGTCTGGGAAATACATTATTTCGGGAGGCAGAGATGCACAACTCTTGGTCTGGGATGTTATCGAAAACTACATTTTGAGAGAATCGCTGGCTGCGCATCTTTATACAATCAATCATCTCACATTTAGTGAAGACGGTAAATACTTTGTTACGTGCAGCATGGATAAGTCGATAAAGCTTTGGAATGCGCACAACTTTAAATTGTTAAAAGTGTTAGATAAACATAGACACGCTGGGCATGGAAACAGCGTTAATAAGCTGCTCTGGATGAAATATCAAGACTTGTTAGTATCTTGTAGCGATGATCGCACAATTTCAGTTTGGGACATAAATTTGGACGAATGAAGATCACACCGCTGGAAATACGCCAAAAGGATTTTGAGAAGAAATTAAGAGGTTATGACAAAGATGAAGTCACAGCCTTTTTGCTTTCGTTGTCGAATGAGTGGGAGCGTGTTTTGGATGAGAATAAAGAACTGACGCTCAAACTTAAGCATGCCGAGAAAGAAGTAAGCAAGCTCCGCGAGGTAGAAAGTTCGCTATACAAAACACTCAAGACAGCCGAAGACACTGGAGCAAACTTGATCGATCAGTCAAACAAGGCTGCCGATCTTCATATGAAGGAGACGCAAATGCGTGCGGAGGGTTTGATGAACGAGGCAAAATCCAAGGCGAAGGCCATGATGGAAAAAGCTGAGGTCGAAGCTCGACAAATCATTGAAGAATTACAGGAGGCGGTTAAGAGCATCGAGCAAAACCATCGTGACATAGAAAATCACCGCCGAAATGCAATTGGTGAGCTGAAGAATTTATCGGTTGACTTAATAGAGAAAGTCGAGCGAACAACTAAAGAGCAAAAGGAATTCCGATTCGATGACTATGTGAAAAGAGTAAAAGAATTAGCGCGTGAAAGCGGAGAAAGAATAAAATCTGAAGAGACTGAATTAGTGATGCCGGAGACTCCGAAAATTGAGGAGTCGGTTGGAGCTAAAGATCAGCAGGCGGAGGAAAAAGAACCCACGCAGCCTAAAGAAGTTGTAGAAAAAAAGATCGAGGCTCCGGCTGAGCCGCAGAAAGAAGAGCCGATCACCCGAACCAGCTTTGATGAAGCAGGGGAGGATCCAGAATTAGAGGAGGTTCCTGAGAATGGCGCAGTTGGGTTTGTTGCCAGCGATCATGAGGAGGAGCCCGCGGCTGCTGAAGAACCCATAGCTAAGGAAACCGAGTCTGAGGAAAAACTGGAGCCTAAGGTCGAGGAGCCTGAGACTGATGTTGCTGAAGACCCTGAAATAGAGGAAGAACCAGAACCAGTGATTGCTGAGGAGCCCGAAGCTGAGATTGAAAAAGAACCAGAGCCTGTGATTGACGAAAAGCCTCAACCTGAAGAAGATCCAGAACTTATTAAGGCTGAAGAACCGGAAGAAGAAATTGAGGAAGAACCAGAACCTGTGGTTGCTGAAGTCCCCGAAGAGCCAGAGCCAGTTGTTACGGAAGAACCCGAAGCAATCGTTGAAGAGCCTGTGACTGATGCAAAAGAGGAACAGGAAGAAGAACCAGAGCCTGAAGAGAAGCCAGGCCCCAGAATTGCACGAACAGTCTCATTCTTCGATGAAATTGACGACGAGGATTAAGTCTTTCCTTATTCATTCATTCATTCAATATTCACGCATTCAAAATTTAAAATCATGGGTAAAGTTTCCTTAGAAGGGATGGAGTTTTATGCCCGCCACGGCTACTATGAAGAGGAGCGTATCATTGGTAACAAATACAGAGTTGATGTTACGCTCAATCTGGATTTTGAGGACGCTGCTGAAGATGATAAACTCGAAGGAACGGTAGACTATGAACAAGTGTACAAAATCGTCCAAGAAGTGATGAGCACCGAGGCTAGACTGCTGGAACATCTGGCTGGGAAAATGATTAAGGCGCTGAAAGAAAATTTTCTGCAAATACGATTAGTAGAAGTAAAAATTAGTAAGTACAATCCACCGATAAAGGGGCTTTGCGAAAGAGCAGTGGTAACATTGGAAGGTTAGCTATACGAACACAAATCCTCTGCCATCACTTTCATCATAGAATTCAACCTTCTTCCCGACCAGAAACATCGTTTCTTTTTTCTGAATTAGCACTTGAACATCTTCGATAAAATATTCATCGTCGGTTTCTTTCTTTTTGTCAAAGCCTAATTTGAATGCCACACCACAGCCAGCCCCTCGCACACCGACCCTAAGGCCATATTCTTTGGGAATGCCTTTGTTCTTGAGAATGTTTTTTATCTCGTTAAGTGCTGAGTCCGTAATTTCTATTGGCGGCTTCATGTATCAAAAGTATTATTTTTGACGTTCATCAAATCTCTAACAATTCTTTTTTATGGAAATGGTTTACGATCTATTAAAAATTACCCTCCCTGCGGTAATTGTTTTGTATGTAGCATATCTGCTCGTACGATCATTTCTGCAGAAGCAGTTAGATGAGATTGCTTTTAATGTCAGGCAGAAATCTCAGGAGGTTGTGGTGCCAATTCGACTTCAGGCTTATGAACGGGTAATCCTACTTCTGGAAAGAATTACACCCAGCAATTTGTTGTCTAGGCTTGGTAGTCCTGACTACTCAGCTGAGGAGTTTCAACAAATATTGATTCATGAAATACGAAATGAAGTAAATCATAATCTTTCTCAGCAGCTATACATGTCAGATAGTGCTTGGACTTATGTCAACACTGCCGTCGAACAAACTATCTCCTTGATCAATTCATCAACAAACGGTCTTGATAAAAAAGCTAAGGGAATCGATTTAGCCAGAGCTATTCTGGAAAATTGTGCAGGCGAGGAAATGGATACTGCTCAGCAGGCAATTAGATTTATCAAAGACGAAATACAGGAAATTTTTTAGCCTTGACAAAAGAAGAGATCTGGAATAGAGCTAAAAGAGCTTCGGCTGATAAGACAAGGTTAGGCGAGATCATTTCTCAGGCGAAAGAAAAGCTTGATTACGCCTTGGGAAATTCAGATAAGCTGAAAGGCCTGTCGACCAAAATTCAGGTGCTCATCAGAATGATAAAAGCACATCTCTCTGGGCGGTATACTGCCTTCTCGACTCGTACGATTCTACTAATAACCTTTGCGCTTTTGTACTTTATTATTCCAACCGATGCCATCCCGGATTTTCTACCCATTATTGGATTTACGGATGATATTTCAATTCTCTATTTTGTTTGGAAGCAAATAAATAGCGATGTATCGAAATTCCTCAAGTGGGAACAATTGGATTAGGTTGTTTAGAATATATTGCGAATCACTGAAGACTACTAATTAATTATGTCAGCAAAAAAGGCACTCATTGTCGGGGCAACCGGTTTGGTTGGAAAGGCGCTGGTAAAACATCTTTTAGAAAAGGACTCCTACGAGGAGATTACAATCCTGACCAGAAGAGATCTGGGGTTTAAAGATGATCGACTGAAGATAGTGTTGGTTAGTGATTTTGACAAACTGTCTGAGTACAGTAAGCAGATGAATACTGATGACATATATTGTACATTGGGAACCACCAGAAAGAAGGCTGGCTCGAAAGAAAATTTTATAAAAATAGATTTGGAGTATCCGCTTGAGCTTGCCAGGCTCACAAAAGATCAGCCAAACTTTAAGCAGTTCTTAGTGGTCACATCACTAGGTGCCAATTCCCAATCGCCTCTCTTCTATAATGAAACGAAGGGGAAATTAGAGGAGGCTTTGGTTGCGCTGGAGATTAAATCACTGAGCATTTTTCAGCCATCACTACTCTTAGGTAGTCGGGATGAATTCAGGTTGCTGGAAGCGATTGGAAAGTTCTTTAGTGCGTTACTTTCCTTTTTTGTCGTAGGTTCGAAAAAGAGACTATGGGCGATAAAAGGAGAAGAAGTTGCAGAAGCGATGTATATGGTTTCCAAGAAAAATGAATCAGGTCTAAAGTACTATAAGCCGAATGACATGCTAAAAATGATCTATGCATGGTAGCTGTTCTTCAGCGGGTATCTTCAGCATCGGTTTCGATAAATGGATCAATGAAGTCGCAGATCCAGCAAGGTTTGCTGGTATTGTTGGGTATTGAAGATGCTGATGATCAATCTGACATTGACTGGCTAGCCAGAAAAATCGCAAACCTTCGAATTTTCCCTGATCATCAAGAAGTCATGAACAAGAGTCTTGTTGACTGCAACGGAGAGGTTCTGGTGGTAAGCCAGTTTACATTGCAGGCCAGTACAAAAAAGGGAAATCGACCCTCATATATTAAAGCTGCCAAACCGGAAGTTGCTATCCCACTTTACGAATCTTTCACAGCCACTATTCAAAAAGAAATTTCAACAGAGATAAAAACTGGTGAGTTTGGTGCGGATATGCAAGTTGCTCTGGTGAATGATGGGCCAGTGACAATCTTGATTGATACAAAGAATAAACAATAGTATTTTTCAAAGTTCTTAAATTGAATTGACCGATTTTTTTGCTCAGACAATCCAACATTTCCGTCAATTCGAATTAATCCGAAAATCGGGTAAATCAAACAATTCAATCAACCTATCTTTGCGCCTCATTTTCAGGATAGGGAAATGAGTTAAGCCAATAGCATATGGCTGTAGCCAAGAGCTAAAATCTATGAAGAATATTAGAAACTTCTGTATTATCGCCCATATCGATCATGGGAAAAGTACACTAGCAGATCGCTTGCTAGAAAGCACCAAAACCGTCTCATCAAGGGACATGCAAGCGCAATTGCTGGATAATATGGATTTGGAACGTGAGAGAGGAATCACGATCAAAAGTCATGCAATCCAAATGGACTATGAGCAAGAAGGTGAGGAGTACACCCTCAACCTGATTGATACACCTGGGCACGTTGATTTTTCCTATGAAGTTTCAAGATCTATTGCTGCATGTGAAGGAGCACTTTTAATTGTAGATGCGTCCCAAGGGATAGAGGCTCAGACCATCTCCAACTTGTACCTTGCATTGGAACATGACCTTGAAGTCATTCCTGTCCTGAACAAGATTGACTTGCCGGGCGCCATGCCTGATGAAGTTTCAGATCAGATCATTGACTTGATCGGCTGTGAAAAAGAAGACATTTTACATGCTAGTGCGAAGGAAGGAATTGGAATAACTGATATTCTAGAAGCCATAGTGGAAAAAGTACCCGCCCCAAGTGGCAACCCAGAGGAGCCTTTGCAAGCCATGATTTTCGACTCGGTTTTCAATCCGTATAGAGGAATTGAGGTGTTCTTTCGGGTTTTTAACGGAAAGTTGAATCAGGGAGACAAAGTGAAATTTGTCAATACAGGGAAGACATATGATGCGGATGAAATTGGAGTGTTAAAGCTAGAACACGACGCCAAAAAAACGGTCTCAGCAGGTAATGTTGGATATCTAATTTCGGGAATTAAGGTTGCAAAAGAAGTAAAGGTTGGGGATACCATAACACATGTAAATAATCCCACACAAGAGCTAATCAAGGGATTTGAGGATGTTAAGCCTATGGTCTTTGCAGGCATCTACCCCGTAGAGACCAGCGAGTTTGAGGAACTGAGGGCTTCGATGGAGAAATTACAGTTGAACGATGCAGCGCTCATTTGGGAGCCTGAAACGTCGATGGCTCTGGGGTTTGGATTCCGATGTGGATTCCTCGGTATGCTGCATATGGAAATTGTTCAGGAAAGGCTCGAACGCGAATTCGGAATGACGGTAATTACAACTGTCCCCTCCGTGCAATTTCATGCCATTGAAAACAACGGAGATATACTGAAAGTTAGCGCACCTTCAGAGCTCCCAGAGCCTACCTTCATTGATCATATTGAAGAGCCATTTATCCGAGCGCAAATCATTACGAAATCAGAATATATCGGGCCAGTAATCGCGCTTTGTGTTGACAAGAGAGGCGAGATAAAAAACCAAGTCTATCTCACGTCCGATCGTGTGGAGCTAAGCTTCGAATTGCCACTTGCCGAGATCGTTTTTGACTTCTTCGATAAACTTAAAACTATCTCTCGTGGATACGCTTCTTTGGACTATGAGTTGATCGGATATCGA
This sequence comes from Cyclobacteriaceae bacterium, assembly GCA_039961455.1. Lineage (GTDB taxonomy): Bacteria > Bacteroidota > Bacteroidia > Cytophagales > Cyclobacteriaceae > Ekhidna. The sequence continues at coordinate 33,105 of JBDVJN010000003.1, forward strand.
CAGTCGAACATGGTGAAACTTGACATCATGTTGAACGGCGATAAAGTAGATGCGCTTTCAGCTATTGTACATCGAGATAAGGCGTATGAATGGGGAAAAAGATTGTGTGAAAAACTGCGAGAATTGATTCCTAGGCAAATGTTTGAGATTGCTGTTCAGGCTGCAATTGGAACAAAAATTATTGCAAGAGAATCGGTGCGAGCTATGCGTAAAAATGTACTTGCAAAGTGCTATGGGGGAGATATTAGCCGAAAGAGGAAACTTTTGGAGAAGCAGAAAAAAGGTAAGAAAAGGATGCGACAGGTGGGTAATGTTGAGATTCCACAGGAAGCTTTCATGGCTGTTTTGAAACTGGATTAAAAAGGATTAGTTATGCCAACAATTATTGACGGAAGGAAAACTGCAGCAGAGATCAAAGATGAGATCAAAGTAAAGGTCGATGCACTAAAGTCAAAAGGCCAGAGAGTGCCACATCTTGCCATCATTATTGTTGGCGATGATGCACCAAGTCATACTTATGTAAATGGGAAGATCAATGCATGCAAAGCCGTAGGGTTTGAGTATACCCTTTTGACTTTTGCCAGTTCTCTGACAGAAGAAAAACTTCTTAAACATGTCGCAAAACTGAATGAAGACGATGATATTGATGGTTTCATCGTGCAGATTCCACTGCCAGATCACATCTCTGTAGAGCATGTAACAGACACTATTTTGCCCTCAAAAGATGTCGATGGTTTTACCAATAGAAATTTTGGCAGTATCGTGGCAAACCATCACCTTCTTCTACCTGCCACGCCTTTTGGAGTGATGGAACTGATTAAGAGATATGAAATTGAAACGCAAGGGAAAGAATGTGTGATGGTTGGAGCAAGTCGACTTGTCGGGGCACCTCTTAGTTTGATGCTGTTGCAAGATGGAAAAGCTACGGTCACGGTCTGCCATGAACATACTGAGGACTTGGCGAAGCACACGAGAGAAGCTGATATTTTGATTAGTGCTGTTGGCAAACCCAACTTGATCACTAAGGAGATGGTCAAAGAAGGAGTTGTGGTTATTGATGTTGGCACGAGTAGAGTTGAGGACAGCAGCAAGAAATCTGGCTTTAGACTTTCTGGTGACGTGGACTATGAAAACGTGGCACCAATTGCAAGCTATATCACCCCAGTACCTGGAGGCGTAGGCCCAATGACAATCGCCTCACTTTTAGTAAATACGCTGAAAGCATATGAAGCCAGAAATATCTGATCCGTCCTTTCTTCCTGTGATGGAATCCTTTCATACAATACAAGGTGAAGGATTTCATACTGGCAAGTCAGCTTACTTTATTAGGCTGGGTGGATGCGATGTAGGCTGCCATTGGTGTGATGTCAAAGAATCATGGGATGCCTCTCAATTCGATTTGGTACCGGTGAAGAACCTGGCCATTGCAGCTAAGAATTCAGGCGCCGAAATTGTAGTGATTACTGGTGGGGAACCACTGATGTATGATTTGACGGAATTAACTTCTGAAATTCGCAAAACCGGACTACAGACCAATATAGAAACCTCGGGGGTCTACCCACTTTCAGGGGATTGGGATTGGGTGTGCTTTTCTCCAAAGAAGTTCAAAAATCCGAAGGAGGATTTTTATACTGCTTCAGATGAGCTCAAGGTGATTATTTACAATAAGTCTGATCTGAAATGGGCTCAAGAGCATTCAGAGAAGATAAATAAACGGTCAAAATTATATTTACAACCAGAGTGGTCTAAATCAAAAGAAGTGACACCTTTGATCGTTGAGTTTGTGAAGCAAAATCCAAAATGGCAAATCTCCCTACAGACACACAAATACCTGAACATTCCCTAGTAAGATTCATTACCATACTTCTTCTTACTGCAATCTCCCTTTCCGGTTACAGTCAAAAGACACTTTCTAGCACTAGCAAAAAAGCACTCAAACTGTATGAGAAAGGTCAAAACAAGGCCAAAGATCGAGATTTCGAATCTGCAATTACCCTGTTTTCATCTGCCTTAAAGCAAGATCCTTCCTTTTACGAGGCACATATGAGAATCGGAAGCCTCTACAATGCGATGGGAATGGAAGATTCTGTTTATTCCAATTTCATTTCCTACATACGACTTACTCCAACTCCCAACCCGACCATTTTGAATAGAATGGCTTCCATGGCTTTTGCCAGAGGTGAGTATTCAAGATCTCAGAAATACCTCAGCAGTCTTTTTGATATTGTGCCTGATGCTCGATCAGCTAGAGAAATGACACTTTTGGAGAAAAGCCTGAGTTTCGCAAAAAACCAAGTGGCAGTCGGGATGAAGCTGGAGATTACCCCACTTCCAGTACAGGTAAACAAATTCCCTCTTCAGTATCTACCAACATTGACCATTGACAATTCAACCCTTGTTTATACTAAGCGAGATTTTATTGATGGTGATGAAGATATTGTTGTTAGCTATTTTCAAGATGGAAATTGGACGGAAGCGCAATCCATTTCTCCGCGAATCAACTCTCCGTTGAATGAAGGAGCATGTACTATCTCTGCAGATGGAAAAGTGATGATTTTCACTTCATGTGATAAACGAGATTCCTTTGGGAGTTGTGATCTGTACATTTCGAGGAAAACGGGAGCTCAGTGGTCAAAGCCGAGAAATCTTGGAAAATCGGTCAATTCACAATATTGGGAGTCTCAACCCTCACTATCCGCGGATGGAAAAACCATTTATTTCTCTTCAAATAGACCAGGTGGCCAAGGTGGGAGAGATTTATGGGTATCCGAGTATTCAAATCAAAGCTGGTCCAGACCGGTGAATCTTGGTAAAACCATCAATTCTTTCAAAGATGAAACCACTCCTTTTATACACCCAAATGGAGAAACCCTCTATTTCTCGTCAAATAGCTTCGTGGGAATGGGTGGCTTCGATTTGATGCGATCTGGCAAGTCGGATTCAGTATGGTCTGAACCTGAAAATCTTGGATACCCCATTAATTCGCACAATGATGAGGTGGCCTTGTTGATAGCAGGGGATGGTAAAACAGCCTATTTTGCGAAGGAAGCTCAAAAAGACGGCCGAATCATAGATAGCAAAATTGTCAGTTTTAGACTACCAAAAACTCATCAAGCAAAGCCAGCTACCTATATCATAGGTAGGGTGCTTGATAACAAGACAGAAAAACCACTTAAGGCCAAGATCGAAATTGTGGATCTAGATAAAAACTCGATCTTGTTCAAGGGAGAATCAGACTCCATTTCTGGTAATTACACAATGGTATTACCTTCAGATGTTGATATTGCTTTTTATGTGAAGAAAAAAGGCTATCTATTCTATGAAGGCAATTTCTTTACAGAATCCAATTCTAACATTGCTCCAGACACTATCGAGATAAGGCTAAAACCTATCTCGATAAACGAATTCTTAGTACTTCGAAACATCTACTTTGAGCTTAATTCTTATGAATTGGGTGATAAATCTTTGTCGGAACTAACTAATGTGGTTGAAATCCTAAGAGAAAACCCTGGAATGACTGTGGAAATAAGTGGCCATACAGACAACTTAGGGAGCAAATCCTATAACAAAACGTTATCGGAAAAACGAGCTGAAAAAGTACTTCAGGAAATAGTTAACCGTCAAATAGATAGATCGAGATTGTCCTTCCGGGGATTTGGAGATGAACGCCCTGTTGATTCCAATGATACTGAAGAAGGGCGTAAGTCCAACCGTAGGATAGAATTCCGGGTCATACGTGTAATGCCATGAAATAGTTGCTTTTACATGTTATTTTTTAGCAGTTTAACATAACGGAATAAAATTCATGTAAAACATTGAAGTCAGCAATGATAATTTGGAGTAATTGTAGATTATGAAGAAAATTATTTGATTAAAATGCATTTGTGACGAAGAAGTGCTGACCCTCCGTGAGTTTTTAGGTGTTTCTATTTGTTAAGAAATCTTAAAAAAGTAATATATTTCAGGTTCAAAATTTATTGTTTAACATTTAACTAGTAAGTATGAAGAGGATTTTACTACTATGTTTTGTGTTCTTGACTGCTTTTGCTTTTAATGCTTTGGCACAGAGAACAGTATCTGGAAAGGTCACCGACGACAATGGTGAAGGCCTTCCTGGAGTGAATGTTGTGATTAAAGGCACAACAACGGGGACTACTACAGATCTAGATGGTTCATTTAGTTTGGCAGTTTCTGATGGAGCAATTCTAGAATTTTCTTACGTTGGATTCGAGCGTCAGGAAGTTGAAGTAGGTGCTCGAACTGTAATTGATGTTACACTTGGTGGTGTCACAGAACTTCAAGAAGTGGTCATTACAGGAATGGCTATTGAGAAGGAGAGAAGATCCATTGGATATGGTATTGATGAAGTTGATGGTGACGAGCTTGTTGTTGCAAGGTCAACTAACATTGTAAATGCACTTCAAGGAAAAACCACTGGCGTTTTGATAAACCAATCAGGTGGTAACCTGGGAGGATCAAGCCAGGTTATTATCCGTGGGATTACATCATTGGGAGGAAACAACAACCCATTATGGGTAGTTGATGGAGTGCCAATCGATAACAGCCAGACGGTAACTGGAGATCCGAATGCTACTGGTACTGATCAGAATATCACTGGAAACAGAGACTTCTTTAACGGAGCAGCTGTAATCAACCCAGATGATGTTGAGAGTATGAGCATACTAAAAGGAGCAGCAGCAACGGCGCTTTATGGATCACGAGCAGCAGCAGGAGCGATTGTTGTAACAACGAAAAGAGGTAAAGGAACTGGCGGAAGCCCACAGATCTCGGTTAATTCAAGCTTTCGAATTGACAAGCTTTTCAGAACTCCAGATATGCAGTATCAATATTCTGGAGGTAATCTCTCAAAGTATGATTCATCTATCATTGGCAATGCTTTCGGAGCACCAATTCTGGGACAGACTGTTTCAAAAGCAGTAACTCATGAGGCAGTTCCATTGAGAGCATTTGAAGAGAATTATGATGATTTCTATCGAACAGGAAAAACGTTTATCAATAATGTTGCAATTTCAGATGCAAATGAGCGAGGAGATTACCGGTTCAGTATTACTTCATTGAATCAGGAAGGAATTCTTCCAAACGCAGAATTGGATAGAATCACAGTTAGTTTGAATGCTGGATTGAAGCACAATGATTGGCTAAGAACTCGATTTGGAGTTTCGTATGTCAGAACAGAATCTGGAGGAACAGGAGCAGCAGGAGCGAATGATCAAAACATCATTGGCTGGACACAATTTACTCCAACAACCGATTTTAATGATTTCAAGCCGTGGAAGGATGAGTTTGGTGGCCAAATCAACACCCCGGCAACGACTAGTAACAACCCATTCTGGTTACGAAATGAGAATTTCAACGATCGAAATGATGATCGATTCATTGCAAACTTGACTCAAGTAATTACCCCTATGGAAAACTTGAATGTCACAAGTAGAATAGGTTATGATTACAACTATGATGAAAGATTCTTATCAAATGCTGTTGGAACGATCACTAGATTAACCGGAACGTTTGAGACAGATGTAATTCAGAGACGACAGTTCAACTGGGATGGAATCGTAGATTACACGACTAAGTTTGGTGATATTGGAGTTGCAGCATTGGTAGGCTATAACTACAACTCTCGAATCTTTGATAGAGAGCGACTAAAAGCACAAGATTTGGCTGTACCAGGCTTATATAGTCCTGCTGCATCACAGACGACCACCCCATTAAGGGATTTCACTAATCAAAAATTGATGGGATTATATGCATCCGTTGATTTGAAGTATAAGAACTGGTTGACATTGACATTGACAGGTCGAAATGACTGGACATCATCACTTCCGGCGGATAATAATTCATACTTCTATCCATCAGTTAGCTCTGCTTTTGTATTTACAGATGCATTTGGTATCGCTAACAACATCCTGTCATTTGGTAAGTTCAGAGCAAGTTGGGCACAGGTAGGAAACACGGCCAATCCATATTCATTGGATTTCCGATTCTTCCCAGAAGCAACTGCGGATGGACAGTATAGCTTGAATCTAAACTTCCCGTATAGAGGACAGCTTGGATTCAATAAGACCAATACAATCCCTAACCAATTGTTGGTTCCTGAAGAGCAAACAACGATTGAAGTTGGAACGGAATTGCAATTCTTGGATGGACGATTTGGATTGGATGTTAACTACTTCAATTCTAGTAACAAGAACCAAATCCTTAACAAGCCAATACCGCAAACAACAGGTTTTGGATTTGCAACTCTAAACGCTGCTGAGTTGGAAACATCAGGATTTGAGATTTCATTGGATGCGACATGGGTAAATAATGGAACATTAAGATGGAATACAGTATTCAACTTCTCTACGAACGAAGTAAAAGTGAAGGATTTAGGCACTGATGACTTTTTACTACCACAATCAAGTGGATTTAGTAGTGTTCAGATCAAAGCAATTAACAATGGTACAGTTGAGATCTTCGCAATCCCTTGGGAACGAGATTCAGTTTCCAACCGACCATTGATCAACGCGAATACTGGACGAAGAATAGCTGGAACAGCTAAGCCATTAGGCCAAATCTTCCCAGATGCGGTATGGGGACTTGTGAACCAGATTTCATACAAAGGGATCACATTGAACTTCACCTTTGATGGAAAAATTGGCGGACACATAAGTTCAGCATCTGTTTCAGGCCTTTGGGATGGTGGATTCACAACAGAAACTGCTATTAACAGGGATGGAACATTCATTGATTTGAATGGAGTCATTGACAATGGTGATGGAACGGTACGAGATAATGATGTGCCAGTTCGAAGTACTGCTGATTTCTGGGAGACGCTAAGCGACGCAAGTTTGGCAGAGCATCGAATTTTTGATGCTACATTCATCAAACTTCGAGAAGTTGGAATATCATATAACTTCCCTGCTAGCATTGTTAGCAATACACCATTCAATAAAATTCAGATGGGCTTTGAAGGGAGAAACTTAGCACTGCTATACAGCAAAGTTCCTCACATAGATCCGGAAGCCAATTTATTGGGTGCTGGAGCAGCTGGATTTGGACTTGAGCGAAATGCGGTTCCTTCGACTAGAAGTTTCGGAGTTAACGTTCAATTAGTATTCTAAATTATTGAATAATGAAAAGAACATATATATATATAATAACAGGGGTATTGTGTTTTTCTTTCTTCTCATGTGATGACAAGTTAGATGTAAACACTGACCCACTTGCGGCTTCATCAGCGAATCCAAATGCGGTATTACCGTTTGTATTTGCTGAGTATAGTGCAAGGAAGATGAGTGAGTTGGGGACAAGGATTTCTGACGTTTCTCATCATTTAGGACATACCTTCAATTCTCCCAAGAATGGAACTACATCCATCTTCTTGACGGGTAACACTTGGGGTACTTGGTATGTAGGCCTCCTTGGCAACCTTGTGTTGCTTGAAGCAGATGCTGCTGAAGCAGGAACTACAAGTAACAACGTGCAAGCAGTTGCAAAAATCATGAAGTCACAATTGTTTTTCGAATTGACTTCATTATGGGGCGCCGTTCCATACACAGAAGCCTTAGATGGTGTGAACTTTCCGGAGCCAAATTTCGATTCTCAAGAAGTAGTATTGGATGGAGTTGTATCAGAATTAGATGCTGCAATGGCCTTGATTGATGCAATGCCTGCATCCGGTAATTTCGATTTCAGTTCCGGAGATTTGTTACTTGGAGGAGATATGACTGCATGGAGGGAGTTAGCAAATTCAATTAAGATCCGAACGTTGATGTTGATCAGAAATGTTGCTTCAAGGGAGTCAGGAGCTGAATCACAGTTGGTTACAGCCTTTGGACAACCTACAGTTTCAGAGCCAGTATTCTTCGGGTATGATGGAGGATCAGGAGCTGATAATGCATATTTTGGAATTGTGAATGCATTTTTTGGCCCAAGCAATGAAGCAACTCAGATTTTTGGTCCATCTCAGACAACTGTGGACCTTCTTAGGGGTAACAATGATCCGAGAGTGGATTTATGGTTAGTTGATTTAAGTGGTACAGGCGACTATCCAACTGCTACTTATGGTAGATTCCCAGGCGCAGAAGAAACGGTGCTTGCTGATAATATCATTAGAGGTGATTTGCCTGATGTTTATTTCTTACCTAGTGAGATTGAGTTCTATAGAGCTGAACTTCTGCTTGATGGAGTGGCTGTTGGTGGTGGTACTGCGCAAGCTGCTTTCGAAACCGCAGTCTCTTCAACCGTTCAATATTGGGGTGGAGGAATTGAAGGATTCCAAGGCAATGCTGTTTCAGCTGCCGCGGCAGATGCATTTGCCGCTAGTTTGGGAACAGTTGATTTGACCAAGGTTCACGAACAATTGTGGTTGGAGACCTTCCTTCGACCAGTTGTCGCATGGAACCATGTTCGAAGAACAAATACTCCAGCATTACAACCAAGTGGGGCTGCTACAATCCCAACAATCTTGAAACGATTTGATTATCCGCCGAATGAAGTAGCTGCGAATCCTAATACGCCAGCTAACCCTCCTACGGAAACACCAATGTGGTTCGAAAATTAACCCTGAATATCATGAAGAATATATTATACATAGTAATTGGACTCTTTGTTTTGGTCTCATGTACAGATTTTGACATTGAGGATCAGGGATTTGATCTTCAGGAACTTCCTGAGTCTGTTTCGTTTGATGGAGGTGGAGACGGTGTTGATGCAGACGATGATGGAGAGGAAGGAGAATCAGTCACATTGACAATAGAGGCACCGAATGGTACTCAAGAAGATATCGTCGTAACGTATACCTTAGGCGGAACTGCCGTCTTTGGTGTTGATTATACGATAGCTGGAGCTACTGCTGCTGGTGGCACTGCGACTATTGTTCCAGATTTAAGCGATGTGAACAATTTTTCCAATGGAGATATTGATATCACCCTTAGTAATGATAGAAGTAATGGTGAAGCTGATGAGACAATCATCGTTACATTGACTTCTGCGACAAGAGGTGGAGAAACTGTTGCTGTTGGAAGAGGTGGAACTGCATTTGGAACTACTGCTACGGTCACCGTGGAGGATGTTCCGTTTGAGTTCGATCTTAGCACTGCGACACTTTCTGGAACAGAAGGTGCTGTAGGAGATACACTTACTTTCTATGCAGAGCTAAGCTTTGATACGGATGTAGATGTTACATACAACATGAATGTATTAGGTGCAAGTAGTTTAACAGCAGGTGTAGACTTTGTTTATGCCACAACAAAGGGGTCTATAGATCCTGGTGTTGGTACTCCTACAATCGCTGCTGGCGAGACGCAAGATACAGTTCGTATTGTACTAGTTGACAATGGAGCTATTACGTCTGTAACTGCTCAAGATTCAGTTTGGTTCAATATCATTGGTGCAGCCGTTTCATCTGGAGATATCTGGGTGGGAGGAGCGACTACCAATGACGTAACAAATGCAGATACGGTTCGAATTGCTATTGCAGATGATGTGAAGCGATATGGATTTGATATTTCCACGGATACAGTTAGTCTTGGTAGTATTACTACCTATAATTACACTGTATCATTAGCAGATACAACAACTGCTGCATCTAGTGTTGCTTTTGATGACGTTACAATAAACTATGCCCCTGTAGGAACTTCAACTGCAGTGGCGGGTGTTGATTACGATGATTTGACTGCAGGCTCAGTAACGATCGCGGCTGGTCAATCTTCGACCGTGATTTCTATTCGAGTCTTAGCAACCAATGATACTCAACTTAGCATAGCACTGGGTGCTCATGCAAGTGTCGGCGATGCTGAAGTATTGGGAGTTGGAAGTGCAGGACAGATTAATTTAAAACTGGAGTGATCTAGTTATTGATAAATCATTAAAAAACTGCCTCAATTTTGAGGCAGTTTTTTTTATTAAAAGCTTATTTTGAAATAACTAAAACAATGTAATTTGCGTTTTAGGGATTGTTATTGTACTATATCTAAGAAGTAACCCATGAGACTATCACTAGGTGTTTTTGCTTTACTATGTGCCATTGTTTTAGATGCGCAGGTCTACCAACGAGACGCGACTCAATGGTTTACAGATACGGGTATTATCAAAGAAATTAAGCCTATTAGCACTGTCGAAGGCGATTATTACCTCTTCGATGCTGGTCAGGAGGCGAATGTTCATCTCACAACCGGTCGTAAAATACTCGGAGTGAAGATAAATTATAATATTGAGTTCTCGCAATTGATTTTATCTCATGAAAAGAAAAACTATGGAATGGATTTAGATCTTATCCAGCATATCGAGTTAGCTGATGGTAGTATCTACCATAACTCTTCTAATATTGAAAATCTTGAACCAAGATTGTTGTTGAAAAGAATATACGATTCAGAGAACTTGACATTTTATGAGCGCAAGATTGTGAAAGTCGAAGAACCGAATTACAACGTTGCCATGAACGTTGGATCTAGAAATACACGAATAACCAAATCAACTACTTATCTAACTCATACAAAGTCTAATGGGAAGTTTTTGGAATTCAAACCATCAATGAAGGGAATTAGATCTCTTGGGTATGAGAAAGAGATCAAATCTTATGCGAAATTGAACGATCTCTCCCCAAAAAATCTAGGAGATTTGGTAGAGATTATTAAATTTTACGACAAGAAAAAGTTTGGTGAAGGCTAAGCTTTAACCTAACTCGCCCATCCTTTTATAATAAATCATTTGGTTAATTGTCTATTTTATTGCGACTGAGGCCTTACCAAGGAGGTAGCCTTACTTAAATCAAGCAGCTCTTAACTTATTAAACTTAGATTTTTCAAACTTCTCAGTTGCGTAATCTTTGGTGATCACAATCTCCTTAATGTCCTTGTTGGATGGCAATTCAAACATTGCATCTGTGATGATCGCCTCGCAGATGGATCTAAGTCCTCTTGCACCAAGCTTAAACTCTAGTGCCTTCCCTACTATATAATCCAGGGCCTTGTCCTTCACCTCTAACTTAACATCTTCCATCTCAAAGAGCTTGGTATACTGCTTCATCAGCGCATTCTTCGGCGTTGTCAATATTTGCTTCAGTGCATCTTCGTTTAACGGATCCAGATGAGTCAATACAGGAAGTCTGCCAATAAGCTCAGGAATGAGCCCAAAACTCTTGATGTCTTGTGCAGTAATATACTGAAGGAGATTTTCCTTGTCTATAACCCCAGAATTAAAATCATTGTCGCTCGCAAATCCAATAGGCTTTGTATTTAAGCGATTGGCAATGTGTCTTTCGATACCATCAAATGCTCCACCGCAGATGAAGAGAATATTTTCCGTATTAACAGTAATCATCTTCTGATCAGGGTGCTTTCGCCCACCTTGAGGGGGAACATTCACAGATGTGCCTTCAAGTAGTTTTAGCAGAGCCTGCTGAACTCCCTCCCCACTAACATCTCTGGTGATGGAAGGATTGTCCGATTTTCTAGCAATCTTGTCAAGTTCGTCAATGTAAACAATGCCTTTTTCGGCAGCATCCACATCGTAGTTAGCAGACTGCAATAAACGTGTCAATATACTTTCAACATCCTCGCCTACATAGCCTGCTTCAGTTAGTACAGTTGCATCAGCAATACAAAATGGAACTTGCAAGATTTTAGCAAGTGTCTTGGCCAGATAAGTCTTGCCTGTTCCCGTTTGACCAATCATCACGATATTAGATTTTTCAATTACAATATCGTCTGATTCAGTCTTTTGCATCAGTCGCTTGTAGTGATTGTACACAGCCACCGATATATATTTCTTAGCTTCATCCTGCCCAATAACAAACTCATCAAGATGTGCTTTCATGTCAGCAGGCTTGATCAATTTGAAATTTGGAGCATCAGTCTCAGAAGTTGTTTTAAGCTCTTCGTTTAGAATTTGCTGTGCTTGTGCTATACACTTGTCGCATATGTGTGCGTGAATGCCTGAGATCATGAGATCCACATCCTTTTTATTTCTACCGCAAAAACTACACGTTACCTGAGCCATAATTTTAGTTTTTTACCAGAACTTCATCGATAAGTCCATACTCCTTTGCTTCCGCTGCTCGCATCCAATAATCGCGATCGGAGTCTTTTTCTATGTCCTTATAGGATTTCCCCGAATGCGTTGAAAGAATCCCATAGAGATCTTTTCGAAGTTCTTGCATTTGTTTCAAGGTAATCTCCATATCTCGAGATTGCCCCTGCATACCACCACTTGGCTGATGAATCATAATTCGAGCATGTGGTAGCGCTGATCTTTTCTTTTCCGCTCCGCCAGCAAGTAGTACTGCTGCCATTGATGCTGCCATTCCAGTGCAAATTGTTGCTACATCTGGTCCAACATACTGCATTGTGTCGTACATCCCCAAACCTGCGTAGACAGAACCACCAGGACTGTTTACATAAAGTAAAATATCTTTTTTAGAATCAACCGATTCAAGAAACAAGAGTTGAGCAGTAATGATGTTCGCTATGTTTTCTTCTACCTGCATTCCAAGGAAGATAATTCGATCCATGATCAGTCTTGAGAAAACATCAATCTCGGCGAACCTTGTTGGTCTTTCCTCAATAACTGATCTGGTCATTGATTCCACGTGATGAACATAATCATCAAAAGCCGTGCCGCTGATGTTTTGATCCTTTACTGCAAACTTTCGTAGTTCTTTCGTATTTAACATTTCTCGGTTTTATAGAATGGTGTAAAAATAAAAAAGTCCCTAGTTAATAGAGACTTATTTGTAACTGTTTTCGATGAGTCTTAGTTCATCCTAAAGCTTCCTGAATTCGTCAAGACTGATCTCTTTTTCCTTTATCGTGGCCTCACCTCTGATAAAATCAAGGACTTTGCCGCTCTGTACCTGATTGAAAACCTTCATGTAATTCTCACCATTTTCGCCTTGCAAATAGTTTTGTGCAAAAGTGTCAAGCTGATCATTCATTTCTGGAAGACCAGATCCCGCGAACTGACGTTTGATAAGCTCTTTGGCCTCATTTGTGACGTCTTCATGCTCCACCTTAATTTCCTGATCCTTTAAAACTTTGTTTCTGATCAATGACCAACGCAATTCTTTAGCGTAAGTGCCATACTCTAGATCCAGCAACTCTTCGGTTAAATTTTCATTGGACTTAACCAACCACTTTTTTAGAAATTCATCCGGCAATTCAATCTTTGCCTTTTCCGCCAGACGATCGATCAATTGTACTTCGAAGAATTTTTCGCTTTCAGATTTGTAATTTCCTGAGACGGCATCTTTTATTCTCAATCGAAACTCTTGCTCATCCTGGACATTCCCCTCACCAAAGGCTTTATCAAACAAGGCTTTGTCCACGGGAGCGAGTTTGTGATGGTTAATACCCTTCAAGACAAAGGTGAATTTCTTTAATTTCTTGAAGTCATCTTCATTCAAACGAACCTGAGCCTTGATGGCATTTTCGTTTTTGAAACTCTTTCGAGCGTCGAGCTGAACTTCGGTTTCAGCCTTAATGCCAACTAGCTTCTTTAAGTATGATTTTTCAATATCTCTTAAATCAATACTGATTTCCTGACCAAGTAAGCCATCAGAGGTCGTAGCCTGTCCATAAAGTGTGTCTTTTTCAGAGCTGATGTCAGGATTCTCCATTTCACCAAACTGCCGTTGCAGGTTCTCAATGGTTTCATCAATGACTGAATCATCGACTTTGATTGAGTATTTTTCGACCTTTAGTTTCTTATCAATTTTTAGTTCAAATGGTTGTGAGTATCCAATCTGATAACTAAAATCAAAAACCTCCTGATTCTCCCAATCAAAAGACTCATCGGCTTTTTCAGGTAGAGGCTCACCAAGGAATTGTGTCTCACCTTCTCTGAGATAACTGTTCAGCTTGTCCGAAACCAATTTGTTAATTTCCTCAACAATAAGTGCGGTTCCATACATTTTGCGGATCATCCCAGCGGGAACCTTTCCCTTTCTAAAGCCTTTGATACTAGCGGTTCGGCTGTACTCTTTTATTTTTTGATCAACACCGGGTTGAAAATCAGCCTTGTTTACGCTAATTTTAATTAGACCTTGTGTTTTATTCGTTTTGTCAAAAGAAATCTCCAACGTGTTAATGTTTGGTTATAGTAAAATAAAAACCCTCTCACGTGTTCCAGTCCAAATAGCTATCGGGATCAGAATTTCGAAAGAGGGCCCTTTCAATGTGCGGATGGAGGGACTCGAACCCCCATGCCTCGCGGCGCTAGATCCTAAGTCTAGTGCGTCTACCAATTTCGCCACATCCGCCTATTCTTTCTTTGCAAACTTTGAAGCATCGAAAAAATCGGAACGCAAATTTAGAGAATATTTTTTATTGAGCAAGGTTGAGGAACGTATTTAATTGATGGTTGTAGAAGAAGATTTAGAAGAGGAGCGAAAGCAGATTATAAGGAGATACCGACGAATGCTCCGTAAGGCAAAACCGATTCTAAAAGAAGGCGATGCCAAGCTGATCAAGAAGGCATTTAATACATCGATGGAAGCGCACAGCGGGATGAGAAGGAAGTCTGGAGAACCTTACATTTTTCATCCACTTGAAGTAGCTGAAATATGCATCTCGGAAATTGGTTTAGGCACCACTTCTATAATAGCTGCATTGCTTCATGATGTGGTTGAAGATACCGATTATGAAATTGAAGACATAGATCGACTTTTTGGAACCAAGGTAGCAACCATTATCGATGGTTTAACGAAAATCTCCGGAGTGTTTGAATACGGAAGTTCGCAGCAAGCAGAAAATTTCCGAAAAATGCTCTTGACTCTTTCTGACGATGTAAGAGTGATTCTCATAAAACTGGCTGATCGTCTGCATAATATGAGGACGCTGCAAAGCATGCCAAGAAATAAACAGCTGAAGATTGCCAATGAAACCATTTACCTCTATGCTCCGCTTGCGCACAGACTAGGCCTCTACGCATTCAAATCGGAAATGGAAGATCTGTATTTGAAATACAGTGAGGGAGAGATTTATAAAGAGATCACACAAAAAATCAACGCGACAAAGGATGCACGCGGAAAATTTATACGGAATTTCATCAAACCAATAAAGGATAATCTTACACAACTGAAGGTTGACTATGAGATAAAAGGCAGACCTAAGTCTGTTCATTCCATTTGGAACAAAATGAAAAAGCAAGCGGTGCCGTTTGAAGAAGTATATGACTTGTTCGCGATTCGAATAATCCTTGACGTACCCTTAGAGCTGGAAAAATCGATGTGCTGGCAAGTTTACTCGTTTGTTACGGACTATTACCAGCCTAACCCTGATCGCCTGCGAGATTGGATCAGCATACCCAAGGCAAATGGATATGAATCACTGCACACTACGGTGATGAGTGACAAAGGACAATGGGTGGAAGTCCAGATCAGAACCAAGCGAATGGATGAAATCGCAGAAAAAGGATATGCTGCTCATTGGAAATACAAGGGTGATTCCAACAATTCAGTTGAGTCCGGTCTGGAAATGTGGATTGGAAAAGTTCGCGAAATACTTGAGCAGAATGATGCCAGTGCAATTGAATTCATTGATGATTTTAAATCCAATCTTTACTCTGACGAAGTTTTCGTCTTCACACCAAAAGGAGATCTAATAACCTTACCTGCCGATGCAACAGCGCTTGATTTTGCATTTGATATCCATACTGAAGTGGGTTCCCACTGTCTTGGTGCCAAAGTCAACCAAAAACTAGTACCGCTCAATTTCAAACTTAAGAATGGCGATCAAGTTGAAATCCTAACATCAAAAAAGCAGCGGCCGAATGAAAGCTGGTTGCAGTATGTAGTTAGCTCCAAGGCTAAATCGAAGATCAAGGATGCCCTTAAGGAAGAGCGCAAAGGATTTATAGATGAAGGGAGAGAAGTTGTTAAGAGAAAGTTGAAGCAGTTGAAAATGGATTATCATCAAGATAATCTGCAGCTAATTGCAGACTTTTTTGATGCTAAATCTGTTCCTGACGTGCTCTTCTTGATAGGTACGGGGAAGATCGATCACTCACTTATTAAGTCATTCAAGAAGGCGGATAAGAAGACCGACAGTCCGTCAGAAGTTGATGAAGTCAACAAACTTGAGGAGAAGCTTAAGAAATCAAAAACGAAAGACAACGATCTTCTTTTGTTAGGTGATGATCTTAATATCGTTGACTATAAATTTTCTAAGTGTTGCAACCCGATTCCTGGAGATGATGTTTTTGGTTTTATCACAGTAAGCGATGGAGTCAAAATTCATCGCACTACATGCCCCAATGCAGCTGAACTACTTTCCAAGTATGGCTACCGGATAATTAAGGCAAAATGGGCTTCCTCCAGGAAGCATTCATTTGAAGCAGCACTTGCAATCATAGGCACAGATAGAATTGGGCTGGTTAGTGATGTGACGAATGTTATTTCGTCGGAACTCAAAGTAAATATCAGATCACTATCAATTAACACAGATGGTGGAATCTTCGAGGGTAATATCCAGTTATATGTGGAGGACACAAATCATATTGATAAACTCAAGAAGAAACTGGAAAAAGTTCAGGGAGTAGTTAAAGTATCAAGATTAGATTAATCAGGATAACGCATCACTTATATTTGCAAAATGGTTGTTCAGGAAACACTAGAAGAAGTAAAGAAGATATTTCAAGCTCATCTTGAGACGAAGAATCTACGGAAAACTCCAGAGCGTTTTGCCATATTGGAAGAAATCTACTCTAGGGAAGGTCACTTTGATGTAGAAGCCCTATACGTCAGTATGAAGGAAAAAAATTATAGAGTAAGTCGAGCAACTGTCTATAATACACTGGATTTGCTAGTGGACTGCGACTTAGTTACGAAACATCAATTTGGAAAGAATCTCGCTCAATTTGAAAAATCATATGGATTCAGGCAGCATGACCACCTTATTTGCACCGACTGCAATAAAGTACATGAGTTCTGTGATCCAAGAATTCAAAATATTCAAAATACCGTTGGTCAACTTTTGCAATTCAAAGTTTTGCATCACTCGTTGATTTTGTACGGAAGTTGTACCAGAAAAAACTGCGAAAACAAACTATCAGCATGACATACACACAAGAAGTTTCAGATAAGATTTTGAGACTCAATTTTTCAGGAGATTTAATTGGGGAAAACAATGGTCCGGAGCTTGTAGAACTTGCAAACGATGTACTGTCAAGGGGAACCAATCAGTGCCTGCTTGATATCTCCGACGTTCGCTACATCAATAGTAGTGGAATTGGGGTATTAATAACCCTTCTGACAAAGTTCAGAAACAAGGGTGGTGATCTATACCTTATCAATCCATCGGAGCATGTTGATAAACTTCTAATTATGACAAAACTTCAAGCAATATTTAACATTGCTGCCACAGAAGACGAAGTTTTGCAAAAAATTCAATAGCATGTCAAAGGTTGATGTACTCCTCGGACTCCAGTGGGGAGATGAGGGAAAAGGAAAAGTTGTTGATTTCCTGGCTCCTAAGTATGATGTCGTAGCTCGATTTCAAGGCGGACCAAATGCTGGTCACACATTAGAGTTTGACGGAAAGAAACATGTACTGCACCAAATCCCTTCAGGGATATTTCACGAGGGAATAAAAAACGTCATTGGAAATGGTGTTGTGATTGATCCAATTGTATTCAAACGTGAAATCGAGGAATTAGCTCCTTACAACCTCGACCTGAAGACGTCACTTATTTTATCAAATAAGGCACAATTAATTCTCCCAACACATAAGCTGCTGGATAAAGCGCTTGAGATTTCAAAAGGAAACGAAAAAATAGGATCCACGCTCAGAGGAATAGGGCCAACATACCAGGATAAGATTGGAAGACACGGTTTAAGAATTGGTGATGTTATTGAATCAGATTTTGAAGTAAAGTACGAAAAACTAAGAGACCAACACCTTTCTATACTTGAGCGACTAGGCTTTAATGAAGAGTACAAAGAAGCAGAGAAAGAATTCTTTGA
The DNA here is from genome assembly GCA_039961455.1 of Cyclobacteriaceae bacterium. Classification (GTDB taxonomy): domain Bacteria; phylum Bacteroidota; class Bacteroidia; order Cytophagales; family Cyclobacteriaceae; genus Ekhidna. Next base: position 51,067 of record JBDVJN010000003.1, read on the forward strand.
TAGCCTGGATTTAATCAGGTCTTTTGAAATCACAAGCACTGAGTACTTCATAAACGATTCAATCCAAGCTGGGAAACAAGTGCTGGCAGAAGGAGCACAAGGAACTTTGCTGGATATTGACTTTGGCAGCTATCCGTTTGTGACAAGTTCAAATACAACAACCGCGGGAGCATGCGCTGGTTTGGGTATTGCTCCAAGACAGATAGACCAGGTGTTTGGAATATTTAAAGCCTATTGTACCAGAGTAGGTAGTGGTCCGTTTCCAACAGAACTTTTGAATGAAGAGGGCGAGAACCTTCGGAAACTAGGAAACGAGTTTGGAGCCACCACAGGTCGACCAAGAAGATGCGGCTGGCTAGATATTCCAGCTCTTAATTATTCATGCATGCTTAATGGTGTAACTCAACTGTTCATGATGAAAGCGGATGTATTATCGGGTATCGAAGATGTCAAAATGTGTAATGCATATTCTAAGGATGGCCAGGTAACGACCGAATTTCCATTTATATACACTGATAGCTACGAGCCAGTCAATGAACGAGTCGATGGTTGGACAATCGATTCCTTCAGTGACTATGAGAGCCTTCCTGCGAATTTGAGAGGATTTGTGGAGGTAATTGAGGGAAAAGTAAGCACGCCTATAAGCCTAATCTCCTTAGGACCAGACAGAAAAGAAACGATCTTAAAAAAAATCTAGAAAAAAGCTCCTTTTGATTAGCCGAAATCTCGGCTTTTGTTATCTTTGCCGTCCGCTTCAGGAAAAAGATCCTAGGGCGTTAAAAAGCCTAAAAATTTTTTAAAATAATTTCCTGAAAAGCTTGCGAGTAGAAAAAAAATAGTTCTATCTTTGCGTCCGCTTTCAGAAGGAAGGTTGAAAAAAGAGTCAAAAATCGTTAGAAATTTTAGTCTCTCATTGCTCGAAAAGTTGAGCAAAAGTTCTTTGAACAGATGTAACTATGTAGCAAAATAGCTCCACCTTGAATATTCTATTTTGAGGAAAAAGTAGCTGGGTTTAAACAATACATTAAGATTTATATACAATGGAGAGTTTGATCCTGGCTCAGGATGAACGCTAGCGGCAGGCCTAATACATGCAAGTCGAGGGGCAGCAATCACTTCGGTGAGTTGGCGACCGGCGCACGGGTGCGTAACGCGTATGCAACCTACCCTGTACTGGAGGATAGCCCGGGGAAACTCGGATTAATACTCCATAATATCAAGAAGAGACATCTCTTTCTGATTAAAGATTTATTGGTACAGGATGGGCATGCGTCTGATTAGTTTGTTGGTGAGGTAACGGCTCACCAAGACGATGATCAGTAGGGGTTCTGAGAGGATGATCCCCCACACTGGCACTGAGATACGGGCCAGACTCCTACGGGAGGCAGCAGTAGGGAATATTGGTCAATGGGCGAAAGCCTGAACCAGCCATGCCGCGTGCAGGATGACGGCCTTATGGGTTGTAAACTGCTTTTATATGGGAAGAAAAAGGTCTTGCGAGACAAATTGCCGGTACCATATGAATAAGCACCGGCTAACTCCGTGCCAGCAGCCGCGGTAATACGGAGGGTGCAAGCGTTGTCCGGATTTATTGGGTTTAAAGGGTACGTAGGCGGATTTTTAAGTCCGTGGTGAAAGCCCATCGCTTAACGATGGAACTGCCATGGATACTGGAAATCTTGAATTCAGTTGAGGTAAGCGGAATTTATGATGTAGCGGTGAAATGCATAGATATCATAAAGAACACCTATTGCGAAGGCAGCTTACTGGACTTGGATTGACGCTAAGGTACGAAAGCGTGGGGAGCGAACAGGATTAGATACCCTGGTAGTCCACGCCGTAAACGATGCTCACTCGATGTATGCGATATTACTGTATGCGTCCAAGCGAAAGCGTTAAGTGAGCCACCTGGGGAGTACGCTCGCAAGAGTGAAACTCAAAGGAATTGACGGGGGTCCGCACAAGCGGTGGAGCATGTGGTTTAATTCGATGATACGCGAGGAACCTTACCTGGGCTCGAATGTGAGCGCAAGGACCAGAGATGGTCTGTTCTTCGGACGTGAAACAAGGTGCTGCATGGCTGTCGTCAGCTCGTGCCGTGAGGTGTTGGGTTAAGTCCCGCAACGAGC
>JBDVJN010000004.1:0-10951 GCA_039961455.1 Cyclobacteriaceae bacterium
CAATTGCGGTCTTCCTGTTTAATTGCATTTTTATATCACCTGGTAAACTCAATGACATGGGCACTCACAGTTACGGTTCTTGTGTAATAGAATGGTGGGAACCCGCCCAAGTGCTCTTCCGTCAGAATATTGACAAGTGCCTTGGAACCGGATAGGTCAGCCGAGCTAACCATCTCAGAGTAGGCATTTTCATAGAGCTTGGTTTTATTGAGACCACCAAAAATCAAAACATAGGAGACATCTGCGCTTCCACTTACTTTGTCTATAATCTCGTAGTTATTGCCTGAGAGATGAACCTGAGTAGCATTCTGATTGTGATTCAATATCAGAGCGTTGTTTACTCCGCATGAACTTAAGAATACCAGTATTGCGAGCGTTGCGAGTGAGCGTATTAAGTTTTTCATTTCTAGTCTTTTTTAATCTGAATTAGCATTTTACTATGTATTGCGATGATCAATCGCACATCTTCTCAAGGTGAGAGTCCAGGTTGAGAATAGCAATGAGTGGGATCATCTGGAAGAAATGATTTGCCTCATAAAAGAGATAGAGATTGGCTTTAGCTTTTATAGGAATTGTCTCTACTTATGCCCTGACAACTCTAGTTGGCTATTATTATGATAGATTAAGTATGAGTTGATTTAGTATGCGAAGTTCCTCTTAGCAACCACATTTAGTTTATCCAGATCTGTAATCTTGATTCTTCCAAATTCTATCAGAACCAGGTTCTCTTCTTTAAAATCTGATAGTACCCGGATTACTGTTTCGGTTGCTGTTCCGACCATATTCGCCAGGTCTTCGCGGGATATATTCAAAGATGTCTGTTCTCCTTCGCTACCATACTTCTCATAAACATCGAGAAGCGCTTTGGCGGTTCTTTGTCTGACGGTATCGTAGGCAAGATCTAGTAGTTGCTCCTCCTTTTTGGCTACCTTTTTAGATAGGATTTCCACGAATTTTCTGGAGACCTCAAGATTACTATTGATAAGTTCCAGGAAGTCAGATTTTGGAATAAGAACTAATTCTGATTCTTCCAGTGTAGTAGCGGTTTCTCCATATTCACCTTCCAGAAGTGATTCGTAACCAAAAAAATCCCCTTTGATGTAAATCCCAGTAATCAACTCCTTCCCGTCTTCGTTTGTCTTGTACGTTTTAACCTTTCCGTAGTTGACATACAGAAGATAAAGCGGAGTGTCACCCTCCAGAAAAACATCTTTCTTTTTTTTGTACGTTCTGACTTTGCGCTCTTTCCTCAAATCTTCAAGGTTATGAACTGAGCTGACATCACTAATGAAGCTGTCAAGCGCTTCTAAATCCTGACCGTAATCCTGTTTTGCTATATCTGCCTTGCCAAGTCTTGTCTCAACTGCGTCAAGTAATTCAGTATCATCAAATGGTTTGGTTAAATAGTCATCAGCACCAAGGTTCATTCCTTTTCGAATATCTGATTTTTCCGCTTTGGCAGTCATGAAAATAAACGGAATATTTCTCGTGCTTTCCTTTCGACTTAGTATGTGAAGGACACCAAATCCGTCCAGTTCCGGCATCATGATGTCACAGATGATTAGATCAGGCGCTTCTTTTGTAACAAGTTCAACCCCTTCCTTGCCATTCTTCGCTGTTTTTACCTCAAAGTCAGCAAGCTCTAGAATCTCGGCAGTGTTCTCCCTCAATTCGGTATTATCTTCAATCAACAATATCTTCTTCATTGGATGGGGTCTCTCGACTTTAGCGTAATCCGGAGATTGCAATTGTAGAGATTAAATGCCGTGTGAAAAATGATGTTAATCAGCTATCAAACAAGCTTCAATCAGTTTCTCTCTGGTAGTGTTTGTGTTTCCGATAGAGACAATTCCGGCTGAGAACTTTTCTAAATCACTCTTCAGACTGATGCTCATCATTTCATTTTGATAGACTCAGTTCGAGATTTACTACCAATGAAATCTCTGCTACTCATTTATATCATCTTCGGTTTGTCTATGCAAGCACCAAAGAAGATTTTAAACTCGTTTGATACGAGGTACCAAAGTGCAGAATTTGTGGTATGGTCCTTTGTCGACGACTTTTATCAGGTTTCATTTGAGCATTTTGATCAACAAAAAACCGCATTTTTTGATTGCGATGGTGCGTGGGTTCAAACCACTGTTTCACTACAGCCTACGGAGCTCATGTTTTGCATAAGAGATTTTCTTAAATACCAATATGCCGGCAGCAAAGTAGTGCAGGCATATTATGTTGTAACTGAAGATCTGTGTGAATATCATGTGATTCTCGAGACAGGTAATGGGGGTAAGGAAAGCGATTTAAGAAGGCTCCAATTGGTTTTTGACGATAATTGTGAATTTATGAAGAACCTGTGAAATCATGCTGGAAAAATACCCAGCACGTTCATTTTTCAGAAACTCCATTTTAACCGAACAAAGATGAGCCTGGCCTGTGCACCATAATTGTTGAGAATTTTATCAAAGTACACTTGTGAGATTACATCCAGGTCAAGGTTTGGCTTTAATGAAACAGAGACGGTCGGATTTATGAATAGTGCATCCCGATCACCAGGATAGTAAATAGTAGATAGCCCACCATTGATCAGTGGATGAAAACTATAACTTGTTTGGATGAACGTTGCGTAGCGAAATGGAGAAAGGGTCTTGGCAGTTAATCTTTCCTGACTAAACAGGTTCACATTTTGCTGAAACCCTGGATTGACCGGAGCTCCGCTACTGTACAGAAAGGAACCGTTGATGTAGAAGGAGCTTTCGAAGGAATGGTCGATGGCCAGAGTTATTAACAAACTTTCAGACCCTGTAGATGTGTATGGCGCGAAGTATGTTACTTCCCCTTTGAATCCTGAGTTTTTAATACTTCCTGCCCAACCAGCTCCAACTGCAATATCATCCTGTGCTTTGCCTGTTATTAGTTGAAAATCGTAGTTCCACTTGTTCCATTTCCACATCCCCGCCATAACCAGATTGTCAAAATCCTCTGCGACATTGCTGGCAATTTCGAAGCTGGAGGCTACTCCCATGTACCGCTTGATTCTTATTGCATCACTTCCCGGCCTTTCTTCATAATCAAAATCAAAAAAGGAGTAGGCATTGAATAAATCATTTGGATTCCATACAAGATTGATTCCCCAATTGATGCGCTGCCGACCCAATCGAACTTCCCAATCGGTATTGTACCACTCTACAAATGCCCGATCAATCATCGAATGAACAAGCAGACTTTTCCTACCCGTCATAACTGAAAGATCAGCGTAGTCATTGTTTACATCCACCAGGTCTCCGTATTGCGGAATGGCTTTTACAGTTTCACCCCAGAATAACCGATTTCGAACCTGCAAATGAATATTGAGGTTGTCTTTTGGGAACCACTTGAAATTTAACCGATTATGAAGAAGGTTGTCGAAGGTGACTGAATCGTCAGCGATATTAGTAGTTACAAGATCCTTCACATATCCTCTCAACCACCAATTTTTCTCTTCTTTATCTTCCTGCCCAAAGGATGTGTGACCTAAGACAAGCGAAACAGCCAGGAAGATATGTTTCCCGATCTTCTTCATTACTATGCTACCATAGCATCTTTCGTGACGTCAGATTCCACTGCTCCATCAACCAAAGTGATCACTCTTCGCGCTCGTTCGATGACACGTTGATCGTGCGTTGAGAATATAAAAGTGATGCCCTCGTCCTTATTGAGCTTGGCCATCATATCTAACAGATTAGTAGCTGTCTTAGAATCAAGATTAGCGGTTGGTTCATCTGCCAGAACAAACTGTGGTTTGGAAGCAAGGGCTCTAGCGACGGCAATCCTTTGTTGTTGACCTCCTGAAAGTTTGCCTGGCTTCTTGCTGCCCTGCTCTGATAAACCCACCTGTTGCAGTAGTTGATCCACACGGGCATTTCTCAATTCATGAGGGACCTTTTGAAGCAGCATAACAAATTCTACGTTTTCCCTTGCTGTCAAAACGGGTATCAGGTTGTAGGCCTGAAACACAAAACCAATGTTCCGCAAACGAAAATCAATCAATTTGTTTTTGGAAAGATGAGTTATGTTTTGACCGTGGATCCATACATGACCGGAGGTAGGACTATCCAAACCTCCAATAAGATTGAGCAGAGTAGTCTTTCCCGAACCCGATGGACCAACCAGTGCTGTGAACTCACCTTTTTCAACGGTCAGGTCTACGTTGTTCACCGCTTTGACCGGAACAATTCCCTCGTAAATTCTGGACAAATTCTGGGTTCGAATAACATAGTCGTTGTTGATATTTTCCTGTTGATTATCCATAATTCCTGGTGTTAAATCTTTCTAATAGCTGTAACTGGATTTAGTCGTAATGCTGTAATTGCGGGATAGATTGCCGATAAAATAGCTGTGATAAAAACCAGTAGCATGATCTGCAGGTAGTAGTCAGCTCCCAATGACGGATATATCATAGACTTGAAGCCATAGCGGGCATAGCCTTCGGCATATATCGCAGATAAATCCAGTCCGTATGTGCCTAGATACTCTATCGTTCCATAGGCCAGAAGCAGCCCGAAGGGTGCTGCTATCATCACCATAAAAACAGTTTCCAGAGAGATCATGGCGAAGAGTCTTGTTTTAGTCATGCCGATCGCCATGAGCATGCCAATTTCTCTAACTCGCTCCAGTACAGCCATTAGCATGGTGTTTATAATTCCAAAAGAGAGCGCTATCAGGATAATGATTAGAAATATTAACATCGATTGATCCAGTGTTTCAATCATCAGGCTTAACTCAGGTGAAAGCTCTTTCCATGTCTCAACCTGAAGACTCTGATTGGCCTTTGCCAGCTCATCCTTAAAGGAATCTGTTTGTTCTGGGTCTTTGAGAAGTAAGGCAATCTCATGATGATTACCACCATCACCGAGCAACGTGACCAGATCCTGATCACGGAGATAGATGTTCACCTCTTCAATAGCGGAATTGTAACTTTTGTAAATGCCTTTTATCCTGAATGCACCAGCGACTATATTTTTTTCAGCATCCTGAAAGGTCAGGACAACTTTTGATCTGAGCTTCACCTTAAGTTTTTCGGCAAGCTTTTGACCGATGACAATTCTATTTCTATCATTCTGGTTCAAGTATTCACCTTCGGAAATCAACTCTCCGATTTTCGTGAGACCATTTTCCGCGATTGGATTCACGCCGAAGAGTTTGCCACCTGCAGACGAGGTGGGAGAGTTGATCATACCATAGACCAGCACTCTTGCAGAAGCTGCCTTCACTCTTTGATCACCTGCTATTTTAGCCAGTACCTGATTGCTTTCTTCGATGAAGAATTCCGGATCATTGTCAGCCAGATAGTCAGGATGGTGAATTTGAATATGACTGATTTCATTTTCTATTGCGTCCGATAGACGCTGCTCAATCATGCCGAAGGCATAAGCCATGATAAAAGAACCAGCCCACAATCCCAGCATAACCGAAGTGATCACCACCAGGCTTCTGATTTTATTTCTCCAAATGTTTTTCCAGGCTAATTGTGCTAGCATCTTTTTTACGATTTGTTAATCTCTCATTGCCGTTACAGGGTCAAGCCGCTGAATTTTGATCATCGGGTAGACAGAAAGCACAAGTGCAATGACCAGTACTACCAGCGTTTGTGAGTAGAAAATGGCCGGCTCTATTGAGAAGTAGAAAATGGGCTCAAAACCATAATTTTCGTACGCCTCTTTCAGATCTCCCGTGACCTTGATAGGATAGTTGTAGAAGTAACCAACGACCGGTATGCTCAGGAGTGTTCCCAATATCGCTCCAAGAAGGGAAACCAATATGTTTTCGAAAACGACAACTGATGAGAGTTTGAGTTTCTTCATTCCGATCGCTACCAGAACTCCAAACTCGAATTTTCTTTCCATGGTCATCATGAGTATTGTCCCGAAAATGCCGAAGGAGATTAACATGTAGAGCACAAGAAGGAAGATGATGTTTTCTGCACGCTCACCTTCGATAATTTGATCAAGTTCGGGAAGTAGTATTTTCCAACTCATCACTTCGAACTCATCGTCCAGAATGTTTCCGATTTGAGCCGAGGTTAGCTCTGAATCCTGGATGTTTTCGACGTGCACCACTAAAGCAGATAGTCGGTCTTCAGCTCCAAATAGCTGTTGTGATTCGGCCAGAGGAAGATACACCATGCTTTTATTTAACTGCGGAGAGACAAAATCTATAATCCCTTTGACTGGATACTTGCCTGCCGCACTTACTCCGTGAAACCCTTGTCCGATGATTATGATCGTGTCACCTACTCCTAGTTTCAGATACTCTGAAAGACCCAATGTGATCATCGCCGCTTTGTCCTGCGATTCCAGAAAGGTACCGTCTACTACTTTTTGATCTATTTTGGTGATAAGACTTTCTCTTGCCGGATCGATACCTACAATCAGACTTCCTCGTGAATTTTCATGAGAGGCTGTGAGAGCGAACGACTCTAGCCTGGGGGTGATTGCGTCCACATTTTCATGTGTTCTGATCGTTTCAAGAATCCGCTGATTATTTTGAAATGTATTATCAATGGTTTGGTCATCCCAGTATCCGTTTTGATGTACCTGAATAGCACCTGTGTAGAAACTCACGATGTTCTCTTGCATTTTGACAAGAATGCCCTCCTTCAGCGAGTTAAGCAGGATGGCAAGCAAAACAGCAAAGACGACTGACGCAGACGTAATAAAAGTCCGTTTCTTATTCCTCCAGAGATTTCTCCAAGCCATTTTTAAAACCATCTTATTTTACTCTTTTCATGTTTTGCAATGAGAAGAAACTCTCCGTAATTGCAGCTTTGTAATCCACTTCGTGATATTCGATTATTGTCTTATGACCTTCTTCTTCAGCGGGAATAAACTCCATCACAGACGGAAGCATTCGACCGCCCAATAACCGGATGTCCTTGAAAATAACTTCGTTGATCAGGTAGTTGTCTTCGTCATACATTTCAGTTCTCAATTCTATGAAATCACGTTTATCCACCCATGTGAGAATTTTACCCCAGACCACGGCTGCTTCAGGTTTCGGAATGAGCTCGATTTTCCAGCAATCCCGATTACTTATGACCGAATCACCCAAGATTCGATGCGTATAGTCTTCCACAATCGAAGACTCTTTTATCAGGTCATCGTTGGTGAAATCCGACCCCATCCATGATTGCATCATCATAGAAGGAGGGAGTTTCACATTTCGCTCAATAGATGGTATCCAGTTCCATATTTCTTTTTTTCTCTTCAGGAAAACAGTGCCCTTGTCTCGTGCTGGGGATGTGATTAGAATCAGGGAATATTCGGTTCCATTTGACCAGGATTTTATGTCCATTTCCCTTGTCCACGATGGCCGTATGATGCTAATTGTCATCGATGCAGATGATTGATCTCCTCTTCTTTTCTCGTCAGTTTTCCGCATGATTTCTTTGGCATCCTGAGAATGGATGGATAACGCCATGGCAAGTGAAAAAAATGTGAGAATCGTACTTTTTGATGTCATTGGGAATGAGATTATTTCACCAATCTATCACAGCAGACTGAAACCTTTAATGATATAGTGCAATGACAAAACTGACTTAGGTCAATCATTAGGACTAAGTACCAATCAGCTTTCCAGTATGACTGAATCCTGGTTAAATTCTGCTGATCTTTTTTCACTATTATCAAACCAAAAGCAAATGACTGTGTCGTAGCTTTCGTAATTTCCGTGCCAAGCATAACTATCCACGGTCATTTTTGGTCCACCGGATTTTAATACAACTATGTCTCCTTTGTTAAATTTTCGTTTCATTTTTACTTGATTCTAATTCAAAAGATACTTGAGTGAGAATGGTGAAATTTAAGTGCATTTTTGGTTAATCTCAATGAGCTAAATCAATGAATGATTTGACCTAAGTCAGATATTATTGATGCAGTATAATTTACTTCGCACTAAATTGGATGAGATGAATGAACTGGCTAACCAAGTACTCCAGAGTTTGGATGTTGAACCTGAACTGGTAAAGGAGATTCTTACCATTGGAAGGTTAAAAAAAGTAAGGGCTAGCCATTTGGTAGTAGGTTCTGAAAGTGCTGGAAAGGAAATACCAATTGTGCTCAGTGGACTTCTGAAAGTAATGCGAAAGGATCCCGACGGTCGTGAAGTATTTCTTTACTACCTGGAAGAAGGTGAAACTTGTGCTATGTCCATTACTTGTTGCGTAAAAAAGACAAAAGCAGAATTTAGCCTGGTGGCTGAAGAAGATTCTGCGGTCTGGATGGTACCTATAGGATTCCTGGATTCCTGGATCGCAAAATTCCCCTCATTTAGAAGATTGGTATTCACTTCATATCAGACTCGATTTGACGAACTGCTGACAACAATAGATAGCATTGTTTTTTCCAAAATGGATGAAAGATTGCACAAATATTTGCTAGATACACAGGAAGCTACGGGATCATTTGTCATCCATAAAACTCATGAGCAAATCGCAAGGGATTTGGATACATCCAGGGTGGTTATTTCGCGACTACTGAAGCAAATGGAAAGGGATGGAAAAATTGAGCAGTATCGAAATAGGATCGAAATTCTCTAAGTCATTTCCTAACTACTTAAGCCCTATGTAACAAATGTTACAGTATTCACTGCACCATTATCGTTGACATTTTCAGAGAACGTTAGAAAGAGATTTGGGTAAGCGTTTTTAAGTAGTGATTAGGTAGGTTTTCAGGGTCATCTGTGAGATGACCCTGTTTTTTTGCCCAGTCTTCTTGACTTAATGCATAACAATCCACAGGATTTATGATAATTATTGGAGCGGTGAATTATTAGAACATTACCTCGTGGCAGACCCTACATCATATGACAAAGGTTGGAATATGGTAGTGACTAGGATCATCGTTTCTCAACGAATCCATTGATACTTTATGAGTGGTTCATTTTTACAGAAAATGAACTTGTTGACCAATAGAAAACTCAATAAAATGAAAGCATTACCTGCACTTTTGATTAGCCTCTTCGTTGCAATAGGAGGTTGCGGTATTTCGCAATCCGCCGAGACCAATATTTCGGAAACCTCAAATAAAGAGGAAGTTGTAGAGATTCAGGGTAAGGGGTATGAACTAATGAAATCGACTTGCTATGCATGTCATAACCCCAATACCAAATCGCATGATGAAATTATTGCACCGCCCCATGCTGGTATTAAGATGAGATATCTGCGGAGGTACCGAAATCGGGAAGATTTCATAAAGGGTATGTCGCAGTTTTTATCTAACCCGAGTGAGGAATCTGCCTTAATGCGTGGTGCTGTCGGGAAGTTTGGCTTGATGCCAAAACTGGAGCTGACGGATAGTGATATTCAGTTGATTGTTGAGTTTATCTACGACAACAAGCTGGAAGAGCCGGATTGGTTTGCAAAGCATAGCAAAGAAATGCATGGTAACTGACTGGAATTCGAAAAGTAAAGTGTACAGAATGCCTATGTCTTTTAAGTCACTTAGGTATTCTCATTGATATCATAAGAGATGCTTTTTAGCGAATAACGGCTTATGTAACAAAAGTTGCAAAAAGCATAAGGTAGTTAACGTTGAATACGTGCGGTTAAAGTTGAAGAAGAGGGAGCGAAAGAGCGAAATTTCAACAAGAATATTTGAGTGTAACAAAGGTTACCAAGAGCGGAAAATACTAACGGCACCTTTGCAATAATTAGAAATGAAAGAAATGACAAAACGGATTTTTATAGTGCTTTTGGTTATGTCTGGATTAGTCTATGATGGACAAAGTCAGGATACCCTGACAATCTCTCAATCGGAATTGGTTCAGAAAGTACTGGAGAATAACCTCCAGTCCAAAATTGCGAAGAAGCAGGTGGAAATGGCTCGAGGTGATTTTAGACAGTCGAATTCGCTATTTCTTCCATCAGTTACAGCTTCACACACAGCGATGTTCACGAACAATCCACTGATGGCCTTTGGCTCGAAATTGAATCAGGAAATATTGACGGCCGCAGACTTTGATCCTGCTCTTTTGAATGACCCGAAACGGGTTAACAATTACGCTACTGAAATCCAGGTACTTCAACCATTACTCAATCTGGATGGTGCCTTTCAGCGCCAGGCGGCAAAGATTCAATCGGAAGCATTTGAACTACAAGCAGCACGTACAGGAGAGTATATAGAACTGGAAGCAAATAAGGCCTATATGCAATTACAGCTAGCCTATGAAGCGGTTGTGGTGCTGGAAAAAGCGAAGCGTACAGCTGATGAGGGATTACGGTTGATAAACAACTTTTATGATCAGGGTCTTGTCCAACGAGCAGATGTTCTGGCTGTTCAGGTGCGTCAGACTGAGGTGGAAAACCAACTTAGATATGCATTGAGCAATATCCAAAATGCCTCCGATTATCTCACTGTTTTGCTGGGGGAAGAAGCCAAGGGAAGAGTATACAAGCCGGAGTCACGGATCTCGGAAGCTGAGAATGTTGAAGTATTTAATACAGAGCTCTCGTCATTTAGAAAAGACCTGGTTGCTATGGATAAATCGGTGGAGGGTTATGAGAAAATGTTGAAATCGAATGGCATGAATTCACTCCCCAGAATCAATGCTTTCGGAAATTACCAATTGTATGATGACCAACTATTCGGCACAAATGCCACTGGCTATCTGGTTGGAGTACGGCTGTCCTGGAATCTATTCAACGGTTACAAAAATATTGGTAGGATTCATACCGCCAAGGCGGAGCTTGAGAAAGCAAAAATTGAAAAAGAAAAGTACAGAAATGGGAGCCAGATGGAGCTCAACAAAGCAAGTAGGCAACTGGCGGATGCTAGAGGCAAAGTGACACTGACCAAGCAGGCACAAGATCACTCTGCTGAAGCCTATCGAATCAGAAAAGACCGGTTTGAAGAGGGGCTTGAGAAAACAACTGATGTTTTGGCTTCTGAGACACAAATGTTCCAGAAGGAACTCGAAT
>JBDVJN010000005.1:0-31336 GCA_039961455.1 Cyclobacteriaceae bacterium
ACAGCCAGGATGTTGGCTTGGAAGCAGCCATTCATTTAAAGAGTGCGTAACAGCTCACTGGTCGAGCGACAGAGCATCGATAATAATCGGGCATCAAGTACAATACCGAAGCTTAGGTAGTATTTATACTAGGTAGGGGAGCATTCTCTGGACGATGAAGGTGTGACGCGAGTCATGCTGGAGTGCAGAGAAGAGCAAATGTAGGCATAAGTAACGATAATGCGGGCGAGAAACCCGCACACCGATAGACTAAGGATTCCCCGGCAATGCTAATCAGCCGGGGGTTAGTCGGGACCTAAGGCGAACCCGAAAGGGGTAGTCGATGGACAACTGGTTAATATTCCAGTACCACCTTTATTTTCGATGGGGTGACGGAGTAGTGAAAGCACCGCGTACTGACGGAATAGTACGTTGAAGGGTGTAGGTATAAGGACTGTAGGAAAATCCGCAGACCTTGCTGAACCTGATAGTACCACAAATCTTCGGATGCGTGGATAGTGTGCCTAAGCAGACTTCCAAGAAAAACCTCTAAGGTTAGAATAAAGGTGCCCGTACCGTAAACCGACACAGGTAGTCAAGGAGAGAATCCTGAGGTGCTCGAGTGATTCATGGTTAAGGAACTAGGCAAAATAGCCCTGTAACTTCGGGAGAAGGGGCTCCTACTTCGGTAGGACGCAGTGAAAAGACCCAGGCGACTGTTTATCAAAAACACATGGCTGTGCGAACTTGAAAGAGGATGTATACGGCCTGACACCTGCCCGGTGCTGGAAGGTTAAGGGGGGATGTTATCTTCGGAGAAGCATTGAACTGAAGCCCCAGTAAACGGCGGCCGTAACTATAACGGTCCTAAGGTAGCGAAATTCCTTGTCGGGTAAGTTCCGACCTGCACGAATGGTGCAACGATCTGGGTACTGTCTCAACCATGAGCTCGGTGAAATTGTAGTTCCGGTGAAGATGCCGGATACCCGCAACGGGACGGAAAGACCCCGTGAACCTTTACTATAGCTTCACATTGGTATTGGGTAAATGATGTGTAGGATAGCTGGGAGACTCTGAAGCTGTGTCGTCAGGCATGGTGGAGTCGTTGGTGAAATACCAGCCTTTATTTATCTGATGCCTAACCCGCTTTGGCGGGAACATTGTGTGGTGGGTAGTTTGACTGGGGTGGTCGCCTCCAAAAGAGTAACGGAGGCTTTCAAAGGTACCCTCAGCACGCTTGGTAACCGTGCGCAGAGTGCAATAGCATAAGGGTGCTTGACTGTGAGGCCTACAAGCCGAGCAGGTACGAAAGTAGGATATAGTGATCCGGCGGTTCTGTATGGAAGGGCCGTCGCTCAAAGGATAAAAGGTACTCCGGGGATAACAGGCTGATCTCCCCCAAGAGCTCATATCGACGGGGAGGTTTGGCACCTCGATGTCGGCTCGTCACATCCTGGGGCTGGAGAAGGTCCCAAGGGTTGGGCTGTTCGCCCATTAAAGTGGCACGCGAGCTGGGTTCAGAACGTCGTGAGACAGTTCGGTCCCTATCTGTTGTGGGCGTAAGAAACTTGAGTAGATCTGACCTTAGTACGAGAGGACCGGGTTGGACTGACCGCTGGTGTACCAGTTGTTCCGCCAGGAGCACTGCTGGGTAGCTACGTCGGGAAGGGATAAGCACTGAAAGCATCTAAGTGCGAAACCCACTACGAGATGAGGTTTCTTTTAAGGGATGTTCTAGATTAGGACGTAGATAGGCTACAGGTGTAAAGGCAGTAATGTCAAAGCTGAGTAGTACTAATTACCCGTAAACTTTCTGAAGCGTTTCGATAAACTCGTTCAAATTCTAAGTGAATCTTTCTCTTTATTGTCAAAATGAAATTGTTATGCTGCTTAAGCATATAAAGTATTAAGTCTCGTCTTGGCTAAAACTTCGATGAGCAGACTTTATGGTGATTATTGCGGTGGGGTCCACCTCTTCCCATTCCGAACAGAGAAGTTAAGCCCTCCAGCGCTGATGGTACTGCCGTAATAGGTGGGAGAGTAAGTCATTGCCAGTTTATTATAAAGGGATACTATGAAAATAGTGTCCCTTTTTTTATGTCTGACTTCTTCTACGTTGATAATGACAAGTTCTCCAGGAGGATGTTTGGATTTGGTATTGCTCTATGTTGCCATCTAAAATGTTAAAAGAATAACATCCTGTTTTTATTTGGAACCCTGCATATTTGTCAGCGTTATAATCATGATCTAATAGCGTAAATGAACTACTTCTACTGGTTTCTATTTTTCCTGACAATCCCGATCATTGTTCATTTATTCAATTTTCGTCGAGCGAAAAAGCTATTTTTCACCAATGTTAAATTTATCCGGAAGGTATCTACCGAGACGAAATCTAAAACCCGACTGAAGCATTTCTTAGTACTTAGCGCGAGGCTACTAGCGTTTCTCTCTCTTGTTGCCACTTTTATTTTTTCCTTAACAAACTTCAAGTCCAATGAATTGTCGAATGTGGATTCGATGGGACTATTTTATCTGGATAATAGTAGCAGCGCGGTGGGTAACAGTATTGGAGATGAAAGGACGCTCATTGCAGATTTAGTTTCATCCAAAAAGGCCAATACTGGATTTTTGCTAACGAATAATTTTTCATCTTTCTCAAACAATGAAAGGACTAAGACGGAAATATTACAGCGCGTGGAGGAACTTGGTGTTTCGTACACCAGCAGATCAATATCCGATGTACTAAACCGAGTGGATACGCAAGGTGATACTTATCTAATATCTGACTTTCAGGACGCAAGTTTAGACCAGCTTGGAAGTATCCGTGAGGACTCCGCGAACAATTACTACTTATTGTATCAGGAAAATGTGTTGCTCAAGAATGCCTTTGTTGACTCTGTTTGGTTAGTCAGGGATTTGGATGACTATTCTAACATGCTGCTTAATTGCAGAATAGGACACACCGAGAATTTTTTGGAAGGCAGCATTGTTGTGAAATTGCTGAATGAAGATGGCTCCCAAATTTCATCTGTGGTAAAAGGTCTGGATAGAAATTTGGATATTGAATTTTCATTACCCCAGACTCTGTCGACTAAGTCTTATAGGGTACAGATCAGTGGTGATGAGATTGAATTTGATAATGACTTTTACCTCACAGTCAATCAGAGTAAAATACCTTCGATACTAGTGTTGAGTCAGTCACCCAATCGTTACTTATCGAGCATTTTTGGAAATGGCGATCTGTTTCACCTTAATCTTTCAGAAGGGGAGATCGATTATGATCTTCTTGCAAAGGCGGATATGGTAGTAGTGAATGATTACTTCCAGTTGCCCGTTGGTTTAATCAGTCAGAATCTAGCTGAGGTTTCTTTCCTGATAATTCCCAGTGACTCTATTGATCATGAAAATTATGAAGAAGAACTTGGTATGACTTTCTCCCGATTGGAGAACTCCAAGGCTTTAGAGATCACTGTACCGAAAGGCAATGAGCTTTTACAAGGTATTTATAAGAAGATCGATGAGGGAGCTTCGTTTCCAAGTGCCAAAAGCAAATACCAGATAAGCAGTACTCACGAGCCAATTCTACAGCTGCGAAATGGTAACACTTTTTTGGGAAAAAATGCGGAATCGCCTCTCTATTTCCTTAATTCTCCGTTGAAAGATGGCTATACGGATTTTCCCAATCATTCGATTTTCCTCCCAGTAATGTATCGGATAGCTGAGGAGAGCTTGGATGCTGACCTTGCGCTCTTTACATATCCCAATGACTTTCTTGAGATTTCAAATCTTTCAGCCGACCAGCCTCCAAAAATTGTATCCGAGGGTGTTGAGATCATCCCAGAGTTTAGCTTAGGTAATCTTACAGGTCTTTTAAGAGTTCCCAATGATCTATCACCGGGTTTTTATCATGTTCTTCAAGGGACTGACACTGTTAAGTCATTTGGATTGAATCTGTCTAAGAATGAATCACTTTTTGCTGGGCCGTCACTTGATGAAGTGGATGACTTTTTTGCCAACTCGTCTCATGTAACCGTAATTTCAATGTCTGATCAGCAAAATAGTGGACTACTCGATCTAGGTGATGACAATGGCTTATGGAAATATGCATTAATTTTGGCTCTGATTTTCATCATGCTCGAAACACTGTTTCATAGATATCTCAAATGAGTCTGTTGCTAAAGAACGCTCTTGTACTTGATCTCCAATCACCGTATCACAACAAAAAGAAAGACATTTTAATCGAGAATGGACGGATAACGTCCTTTGGAAAAGCTTCATCGAAAAAGGTCATTGACTGCTCCGGGAAAATTGTAACCCCGGGTTGGTTTGATTTAAATGCAAATTTTTGCGATCCTGGTTTTGAATTCAAAGAAGACTTAAAGAGTGGAAGCACTGCTGCTTCCAACGGAGGTTTCACGGATGTTAATTTGATGCCAATCACAAACCCATCAATTTTAACAAAGAGCGATGTTGAGTACATTAAAAGCCGGGAATTCCCTGAAGTCAATTTACATGTTTCGGGTGCTCTCAGTCAGAATCGTGATGGGGAGAACTTGACAGAAATGATCGACTTGCAGCATGCTGGAGTTGAGTCTTTTTCGGAAGGAGATAGACCGATCTCAAATGCGAAACTGTTGCTGAAAGCTCTTCAATACACTTCTCAGATGAATATTCCTATCTTCCAAAATGCAAGAGACGTTAACCTTTCGGAAAATGCTCAAATGCACGAAGGAGTAGCTAGTACTGGACTAGGCTTAAAAGGAGAACCTTCGTTGTCGGAAGAATTAGTGGTTGCCAGGGACTTAGCGATTTTGGAGTACAGCGGGGGAAGAATTCATTTCTCCAAAATCTCAGCTGCCGAATCTGTCGATTTGATCCGAAAGGCGAAGAAAAAGAAGCTAAACGTGACTTGTGATGTGTCTATTCATCATCTCTTATTCACAGATTCTCACTTGAGAAATTTTGACTCAACTTTTAAGTCACTACCACCCTTTCGCACAGAAGTTGATCGAAAGTCCCTTTTGAAGGGGGTCGTTGATGGAACCATTGACGCGATATGTTCAGACCACCGACCTCAGGATAGTGAAAGTAAAAAGCTAGAATTTGACTTGGCTGATGCTGGAACTATTTCACTCCAAACATTTCTGCCTGCATTGCTGAAGATCAAGGAAGCCCCCTTAGAAGTTTTGATAGACAAGGTCACTAACGGGCCGAGAAAAGTCCTCGGTCTTGATTCTGTAAGTATAAAGAAAGGAGCAGAAGCAAAAATTACAATTTTCGACGTGAAATATGAGTGGCAGTTGGACAAAAATACGAATTCGTCGAAATCTGTTAACTCTCCATTTTGGGAAGAAAACCTTACCGGTAAGGTCACTGGAACCGTGAATGGTGACTCAATTTCAATCTTTGAGTAAATGATCAAATCAAGTATAAAGTACTCGCTTTTATGCGGATTATTCCTTGTAGCTCTTTTTTGGGTTTCAGTGAAATTTGGAAGCAATCCTCTGCTGGATATTAGACATTTTTTGTTCGATTTAGTTATCTATTTCTTATTTATCTTCTTTGCTCAGAAGGAATTCAAAACATATCAAAATGAGGGGATTCTGCACTTTTGGCAAGGAATGACGATCGCTTTTGTGGTTTATTTGCCTGCCGCTGTAATATTTACTATCTCGTTGCTACTAATCTTTCAGATGGATCCTTCAATAATGGAAAACTACCGAGAAGGAGCTTTGGCTTTTTTGGAAAGCAAAAAGGACGTTTTGCTGGAAGGAATAACGCAAGAGGAGTATGCTCAACGAGTAAACAATATTGATTTCATTACATCCTCGGATTTGGTTTTAAGTTCGGGATTGAAAAAGGTACTTGCTGGTTTCTTTATTACTCCTGTAGTTTCAATAATTTTAAGAAAAAAACCTAAACAAATCTAACCATGGAAGAAAACGAAGTATTTGAGGAAAACGATGCTCCAACCACCAAGAGCGTGGCCAAAAAGTGGGGGATTATTAATGGCCTTTTATCCATTGCATTTTTTATAATAATTGATGTCACAGGTCAAGCAGGTAATCAAGCTCTGTCTTGGATAGGGTATGTCATTTTTGGTGTTCTTGTCTTCTTGGCACACAAGGAGTTTAAGTCGGAGGGCGATGGTTACATGAGTTATGGGCAGGGTCTTGGAATAGGTACACTTGCTATGGTCTTTTCTGCTCTAATTAGCAGTGTATTCTTTTTTATCTATGTGTCTTTTGTTAGTACTTCATTTATAGAAGCTATAAAGGAAAATCAAATCGTTTCAATGCAGGAGAGGGGCATGAGTGATGCAGAAATAGATCAAGCTATGGGCTTCTCTGAATTTTTCATGACTCCTGTGGCTATGACGGCTATGGGTTTCATATTCGGAATTTTCTTTGGGTTTATTGTGTCTTTGTTAGTTAGTATCTTCACTAAGAATCAGGCACCAGAACTCAGATAATTGACTAAGGACCTTTCAATAGTAATACCCGTTTACAACGAGGAAGAATCCATTCCAGAACTCTTGGAATGGATTCTTCGGGTTATAGGTCAGCATAAGATCGAGACTGAGGTCATCCTGATTGATGATGGAAGCTCAGATAACTCTTGGGACGTCATTCAAGATCAAGCGACGAAAAATAGCTGTGTAGTTGGGATCAAATTTGTTCGGAACAATGGGAAGTCTGCAGCAATACAGACTGGATTCGATCGCTCAGACGGTGAAGTTGTAATTACCATGGATGCTGATATGCAGGATAGCCCAGATGAAATTCCTGAACTGATAAGAATGGTTGAGGAAGAGGGGTTTGACATAGTTTCTGGTTGGAAGAAAAAAAGACATGATCCGGTTAGCAAAACGGTTCCTTCGCTCTTTTTTAATTGGGTTACCAGTAAGGTGTCGGGTATTAAACTGCATGATTTCAATTGTGGATTAAAGGCATACAGAAGAGAGGTAGTGAAAAACATCAATGTTTATGGCGAAATGCATCGATACATTCCTTTAATTGCAAAATGGAGTGGCTATCGCAAAATTGGAGAAAAAGTAGTCGAACATCGGGCACGAAAGTACGGCACAACTAAGTATGGAATGAAACGATTCTTGACAGGTTTTCTTGATCTTCTATCGGTCACATTTGTGTCAAGGTTTAGGAAGAATCCCATGCATTTCTTTGGAACGATTGGACTTCTTTCGTTCTTGGCAGGGTTTTCCATCACCATATGGGTGATTGGTGAGAAACTGTATCGTCAATTCAACAATCTCCCACGAAGAGATGTTGTGGACCAACCGTTGTTTTTTCTGGCACTTGTAGCACTCATCATTGGAGTCCAGTTGTTTTTAGCCGGTTTTCTAGCAGAAATGATTATTCAACTTCGCTCGAAAAAAGACGAGTATCTGATTTCTGAGAGTACAAAGGAAGATCAAAGTGGCTAGCCCAAAGTATTCGGTTATTATCCCTGTTTTTAATCGACCTAACGAAATTGATGAATTACTAGAAAGCTTAACTCATCAGACATATAAAGATTTTGAAATTTTAGTTATTGAGGATGGGTCGACTATCAGTTGTCAATCGATAGTTGACAGCTACAAATCCTCATTAAGCGTTACCTATTTTTTTAAGGAAAATACGGGGCAAGGTTTTAGTCGAAATTTTGGTTTTGAACGAGCAACTGGAGAGTGGTTGATCGTTTTTGATTCTGACTGCATAATCCCACAAAACTACTTTCAAGAGGTAAACGACTTCTTGGAGCTAAATAATTTGGATGCTTACGGAGGCCCAGACAAGGCCGCTAAGGACTTTACTTTAATCCAACGAGCTATCAGCTACTCAATGACATCCTTCTTTACTACTGGTGGGATCAGAGGCGGGAAAAAGCGTCTAGGTGCTTTCCATCCAAGAAGCTTCAACATGGGCATCAGGAAAGAAGTTTTTGATAAGACGAAGGGTTATATACTTCCAAAAAAAGGAGAGGATATTGAGTTCAGTATTCGAATTATTGAGAATGGATTCAAGACTGGGTTGATACCTGAAGCATTTGTGTATCATAAACGGCGCACCAATTTCACACAGTTTTTCACACAGCTTCATTTCTTTGGGACTGCCAGAATTAATGTCTTCCGTTTCTACAAGAATGAACTGAAGCTGGTACATCTTTTTCCAAGCCTTTTCCTGATCGGTTCGCTAGTAAGTTTGGTATTCTACTTTGTCATACCATTTCTCGGGATGGTTGGATTGATGGTTTACGTGGTTTATGCGGTATTAATTTTGATTGACGCAATCGTTAGGACAAAAAACCTACTTGTTGGACTACTAGCAGTAGTAGCCTCATTTGTCCAGCTGATAGCTTATGGACTGGGATTGATGAAAGAAGGACTGATCTACCTCCTAAGAGGCTGATTTAACCGCTTTGTAGATTATTTCTCCTTCAGGCAATGCGTATCGATCTTTCTCAGGTTTATCCAACTCATCGATCAACTTTTCCTCAACGATTTCAAATCCGCTTGACCTCAGCCTATCCGCATAGTCTTCTCCGTACAACCTAACGTGATCATCCTGACCAAAGACTTTCTCCCGTTCCTTTGGGTCAGTGATGGAAGGATCCTCTAGCGTGACTTTTGGCAGAGGGTAGAAGAAGGGAACTTGAAGGATTGCCCAGCCGCCCGGCTTAAGAACTCTTTTCATTTCGGAAAGCGCCTTTAGATCACTTTCGACATGCTCCAAGACATGATTGCAAAAAATCACATCGAAGGTATTCTCCTCAAAAGGGATATCGTGGATGTCCATTTTAACCTTAGCCAAAGGGGATTCGATATCGGCCGTTATGTAATCGAGATTTTCCAATGCTTCAAAACGATCCATGTAACACAGTTCGGGAGCAATGTGAAGCATTTTACGTTGAGCTGTAAAAAAATCAGTCTTTCGTTTAAGATAGAGCCATATTAGTCTATGTCTTTCCAGCGTTAGGCACTTTGGACAGAGCGCGTTGCTTCTGGATTTTCGACCGTACGGCAGAAATTTTCGAAATCTAGATTCGCAAACGGGACATTCAACTTTGTTGCCGATGTAAAACACTGAAATAATCCTAAGAGCTACGTGGCTAAAAAGCTGTAAGTATTTTCTAGGTATCTTCCGTAAAAAGAATGAAATGAGAAACCGCAATTCTGAATAAATTTAAGCGCGCAATTTATCCAATTTGGGTATCATGATTAGAATCATTGTCTATTTAACATGTATTATTCTCGCTATTGGAGCATTCGGACAAAAGTCGGACAGTATTCTGGATTACATTCCGACCGAAAACCTTGATATGAAGAAGGATGCAAATAGCAAAGCAAATCGTACCAAAAAGAAGCGATACAATGTGATCTATCGCCCTCATGCCAAGAATATACTGTATGGTAACCCATGTGCTGTTGAAGCAACACACAAAATGGGCTTTGAGTACATGGTTGAATCGCGCAATGCTACAAGAAGTGCCAGCCAACTGGGTAAGTTTTGGAATAACCTAAGGGTTAAGAGTAAATTAGTGGTAACACGAACGCCTTTTTGGAAAATGATTTTGAAGAAAAAATTTAAAAAATGTCGACCGAAGAGTGGCGACATAGTAGGCTAATGGAACCAAGGAGTGTCCAATTCTCGAGAACTAAATTGACTGAGCTGATGATTCCTTCATTTGCCAATTTTGGCGGTAAGGTGCATGGTGGCCTCATTCTATCTTTAATGGACAAAGTGGCCTATGCATGTGCTAGTAAGCACGCTGGTACCTACTGTGTCACAGTTTCCGTGGATGGGGTGGAATTTTTGCAGCCTGTCGAGGTTGGCGAGCTTGTAAGTTTGGATGCATCTGTTCATCATGTGGGGAATACTTCTCTGGTGGTCGGAATTAAGGTCACTTCTGAAAATATCAAAACCAACGCTGTTAAGCACACTAATAATAGCTATTTCACAATGGTTGCGAAGGGAGACGACGGTAAGCCTACCAAGGTGCCTGAATTGTTGCTGGAAGATATTAGTGAGATGAGAAATTTTGTTGATGCAATCAAACGGAGTCGTGTAAAGAAGGAAGCAGCAGCTAAGATTCAGAAAGAGCAAGGAGAGTTTATCATGGTCGATGATATGCAGCTATTGGAAAATCAGCGCTGCAAAATCCAATTTACTGCTGACGACGAGATCAACGATCTATTTTCCGATACATAAATTTCAATCCAGACCAATCTTCATCCACGGCGCAGACTTTGACGTCTACAAGTCCGCCCTCCAAACCGAATTCTCTAACAATATTTCCATTCAAGTCAGTTAGAATCTTAGAGCCTCCTTTAGGCCAGGAAACCCAAAGGGTACCGTCTTTTTTAAGTCCGTTCTTCCACACTTTCCAGTTTTTTTTCAAGACTGAGAGCTCCGTCACGAACACATGTTCGAAGTCAAAAGGTGAGGTACTAGAATCATCGCTGAATTCAGATTCTGCGGGTAGAGCTTCGAGTAGGTCGAAATAGTTTTCTGGTGATTGGAATAAGAAACAATTGTATCCTTCTTTTATTCCAAGTTTTTTCCAAAGTGGATTTTTTGAATATCCGGCCATTAGTTGCAGGTGATCTTAGGTATTCCTTCCCATCCTTTATTTCTAGCTCCAATAAACTCCTCGCAGGCCTCGTCGTTCATTTCCATTGTGATGTACGCGTTAGCACTGATCAGGTAGGCATGGACGCTATCTGGCCAAACATATTTGTTCCAATCGGCAGCCTTTATTGCCATTTCCGGATTGTTGAGTCTTAGGTAGATATCCGCCAAACCAGTGTACAGATCGTAATGCTCAGCAGGAACGTATCTCTGATTGATTACAAGAGGATAACCTTCTCCGTAGAAGCTTTTATACTGTTTTACAGCCCTCTGGTGCGCATCAAGGTAATAATCGCGAGCAGCTTCTATATCCTGTAAGAAATCTCTTCTTATCTCTGCTATTTCCACCATCGAGGCAATGATCCGATACTCTCTAACCATAAGATCTTCGTAAATCTTGATGCTTTTAGTCGGATCGTTCACCTTTTTGTAAGCCTCAGCTAATTGTACTTTTAGTGCGAAAAATGGTTTTTCTGGCTCAAAGCGCTGAACCATTTCGTAAAGACCGATGGCATCATCATAATCCCCAAGGTCAAAAGAATAGTTTCCCTTTGAGACCACGTCGCTTACCATATTGTCTTTAAACAACTTCATGTCATTCTCCTCCATTCGGAAAAAATTCAGAGAAGACATGAGTGTGAAAGCTCCTTCATAGTCTCCGTCATCGTACGAATCTTGGGCCTGCTTATATACCTCCCTTCTCTCGATCAAAAGTTCCTCCAATTTCATTTGGTCATAAGCTCCTTTGATCCAGAAACTCACCATCACAATGAGTGCAATTCCAAATGTGATTCCAAAAGCATAAAGCGTTGCGATGGTGTTTTGACGGTAGTCTACTCTTGGAGGTGTGTACACAGGACGACTGTGACGCGGTCTGCCCGGATAGGAGTAGGGGTTGGTTTTCGGCGTGCTCGAAAATTTTCTGTACTCGAGTTTTAGATCGTATCGCGTTTTCTCATACTCATCTGACAAGACCTGATACGCCTGGTTAACCTCCTTGAACTTTTCCTCCATTTGTGGCTTACCAGGGTGTTTATCCGGATGGTACTTTACAGCCTGCTTTTTGAAGGCCGCCTTAATTTCTTCAGCGGAGGCATTTTGGGAAAGCCCAAGGACATGGTAGTAGTTAGTCACAACAGTCTTAAAAACGATTATTTAAAGCTAAGGATTGCCTCAAAATAAAAAAAATACCTACCAACAAACAGAATCGGACTGATCTGGACAGATTTAGGATGCTCGGGGATGTTCTATCTATTACTTAAGGCAAATCCGGCAGCGCAGAGTATTAGTCCACCTACTGTAGACACCAGGAAATAGATAGCAAATTGCCCATAAAGCCCTGTTTTTAAAAGCCTAAGTCCATCAAAGGCAAAAGTTGAGAAAGTCGTGAAACCTCCACACAATCCAGTGATTAAAAGCAGATTCTGATTTTGGCTCAGTTTCAAGAAACTACCTGCCAGTAGCCCAATTAGTAGACAACCGAGAAGATTGATGAAAAGTGTGGCCCAATAAGTTTTGCCGTTTAAGAAATTGATTGATGCAATCTGAATACCGTACCTAGCTATACTTCCCAGAAATCCACCAATTCCGACCATCAATAGTTCTTTCATTCAAGAATATTTTGAGCATGTTTTTGCAAATCTGGGAAAAAGCGCGTGAATTCATTCTCAAATTCAGCGTAATTGGACTCTAGACTAGTGGCAGCGAGCTCCATCTTGGAGTTGAACTTGGTTCTTCTAGACATGCCGGAAAGGGCTCGATCAATGCCATCAATGAATTGATAATTGTAAAGCCAGTTCTTCTGAGTCATGTACTCAAGCATTTGGTTTACAGCATCTGGAATAACTGAGGAATAGTTTGCAATCATTTTGTAGAACTGAAGCGTGTATGTTTCTAGTTCTGAGTCCGAATAACTTGACCAATTTTTCGCTAAAAAATGGTCGTAAAAGACATCCACAATTACCGGAGAATAGTGACCAAAAGTTGGACGTAACCTAGTCTTGCTTTCCAATACCACAGGGTGCGAGTCTGTGAAACTATCTATTTCACGATGGAGCTTAATTCCGCGTTGTATATCTTGATCATATTCCTCGAACTGGTTCCCCTTGACAAAATCACCAATGAAATTCCCAACTTTTACCTTTTCATTTTCGCCACTTAGAAATAAATGCGCCAGAAAGTTCATTTTTATGGATTTGACCGTTCTTTTTAAAGAATTTGTGTTTTGGTAAGTCCGGCTTAACTTTGTTTACCAAGATGGTAAAATTATTTCACTAAAACTATCGTGATAGAAGACAATTTCTCCAATACTACTCGCTCCCATTTGAACATGCTGGTACAGCTTGCTCGGGTGGATGGAGTTGTTGTGCAGGAGGAAATCGATTTGATTAAAAAGGTCGGAAAAGCAAACGGAATGTCTTCGGAAGAAATTAGCGAATGCTTTGAAGATCCTTCTAACATTGAAATAAGTGAAGCTCTTTCCAACGATACGAAGTACGACTACATGTACAACATCGTGCAGCTTATGAAGATTGATGGGCGATTGTATAAAGAGGAGATCAGATACTGCGCAAAGATCGCAAGTAAGCTTGGGTATGAGGAAGATGTGTTGCGAGAAATGATGCTGAAGATCTACAGCGATCCACACATAACCGCTGATAAGGAAGCACTTAAGGCGAAAATACAGACCTACCTTAAAAAATGAAACTGCTTAGTTTCATCTCAGTATTATTTTTTTTCACATTAACGTATGCTCAAGAGGAGAGAAAAATTCGAGATGTTCTGGCTATGCAGGAAGAATGCTGGAATGCCGGCGACCTCGAATGTTTCATGGATGGCTATTGGAGATCCGACAAGCTACTTTTTGTAGGTAGCTCAGGCCCGACATATGGTTGGGAAACTACCTTGGAAAATTACAAAAAGCGATATCCAACATTGGAGGCGATGGGTATACTTACTTTCGAAATAAGCGGTATTGAACCCTTGAGTGATGAATTCTGGTTTGTTGTTGGAAAGTTTAGCCTCGAAAGGAGAGACGACAATCCAAGTGGGTATTTCACACTTATTTTCAGAAAAATCGACGATGAATGGGTGATCGTTTCTGATCATACTGGTTAGCAGCACCCAATTAAATTTTATTTTTTGGCTGTTTCTGGGTATATTCTATGTTCGAATAACATTAAAACTGGCAAAAAATGGTAATGAGCTATCGTGGAGCGGAGGCTCCAAAAGTGGAAGTCACTCAATCGGTTTCTGTATCGGATTACATGGCAAGAAAGCTAATTACATTCAAGCCGGAACAACCTATGCATGTGGTGGTGGATGCGTTAATGAAGAATAAGATCTCGGGAGGCCCTGTGGTAAATGACAAAAACGAGCTTGTAGGAGTAATTTCTGAGGGTGACTGCTTAAAGGAGGTTGTGAAGGGAAAGTACCATAATATGCCCATTTTTTCCGGTAGAGTAGAAGAACACATGGCTCAAAATGTGATCACTGTGGAGCCAGACCTCAATATTTTTGAAGCTGCCAAAATGTTTCTCGAAAAGCGATTAAGAAGATTTCCTGTTGTGAGCAATGGAAAGCTTATTGGACAAATCAGTCAAAAGGATGTAATGAAAGCCGTTTTGAAGGCTAAAAGCAGTACTTGGTAAGTATTTGATTACGTATTAATACTGTGGTCTATTTTATCCAACGCAAGGGAGGAACAAGCTCTTCTTTTTCAGAAGATTCAATAAGTATTCCAAGTCGTTTTAAGCGAGTCTCTTCCTTTTTTGCACTCATCACCCACCAGACTGTCTGCTTTCGATAGGAAGGAGCCATTTTTTCAAAGAAAAACTCTGTTGCCTTCTTATTTTTTCTGATCTCTGATTCAAAAGTAGGATCCAAGACCACTTTCTTCTGTTCGTGCGATGCTTGGGCGGTTCGTTCTGGTTTTCTTTTCTTCCATGCCAGCAATCCAGCCTTTTCCACCAAACCTTCTTTTTTCAGTTCCTTAATTTTTGTGATGTTGACGTTGCTCCAATGACTCGTAGATTTCCGAGGCGTGAAGCGGATCATGTAAGCCTCGTCGTCAATTCGTTTACGAATGCCATCAATCCATCCAAAACACAGTGCTTGATCCACAGACTCAGGCCAGGTTATGCTGGCCTTTTTCGTTGCCTTTTTGTAATATCCTACCCAAAGTTCAGTTTTAACCTCATGGTTTTTACTCAACCACTTCCTGAAGTCATCTGGCGTTGAGAAGAACGTGGGCATTAAAAAGGAAGCAAGTCGGGTTCTTGATATTGTTCTTTGGCTTTTTTATCAGCAAAGACGTTGTAACCATAGTGCTGTCCAAGCAGTCCCTTGAAGTCTGTAAATAGTCTTGGAAACTCCGCAAGAAAGCCCTTGAAATTCCCTGAAGTTGACTTTTCCATAAAGTGGCTTACCGTTTTTACAGCAGCGATTGTTACGGTTTTATTGAATTTCTGACTATCTCCAAGGTTTTCAGCAAATCCCTTGATTTGGGCACACATATTAGTCTCAGCTCTGTCCAATCCATATTTATTGATATGAATGTAGGCCAATCGAATGTGTGCTTCATGCGAAAACATTCCTGGTTTCAGGATGTAATTCTCAAATTGAGATTCAAAGTCGCTGTCGGATAAACTCCAGTGGTCTTTTGTCTTCATATTACTTCAAAAATTGAGATTTCAAAACATGATACGCTTCTAGGCATTATTAACACGCATCGAAGAATCAAAATGATAGTTCAAATTTAGCAATGTGCCATTTGATTTTGAAACTTTGCCATCCACAACGTTTTAGACTCTTCACATCAATCTCATTACCAAAGCCTCTTAATGTCCCGTTTGCACTCAGATGCCTAGCATACCTGTTGGTTTTCTTGTGACCTATTTTGTCGTGATGTCCAATCTCATTGCTCCACAAAACAATCGAAGTGTTTGTTGGATTCAAAACGCAGGCTTTTTCATTGATTTACCGGATGGGGATATTTTGGTTGATGCCATATTAAGTTCTAACGATGCCATAGCTAGAGCTGAAGCTCCATATGATGACGTTAGGCTGATTTTTGTAAGTCATGTCCATGGTGATCACTTTAAATCGGAAGGAATACTTCGACATTTACGCTCGAATAGGAAAGCGAAAGCCATACTTACTCCAGAGAGTTTTCAATCATTGCGTTCCGCTGGACTGAGTAATGAGTTGGAAACAAGAATCGTTGTGTCATACCCTGATGCTGACGAATTTGACGAATTCGAAATTGATGGATTCTCGGGTCACGTGCTGCAATTCAAGCATGCTGGAGTACAAAATATTGGCCTGGGATTGACAGGCAAGGATATTGATCTGGTATACCTCAACGGGGGCATTCAAAATAGAACACTGAGGGATCAGATGAGTGAAAACTATGCCAAGACAGATATTGTAATAGCCAATAAGTGGCCGTTGAAGAACGCTGCCTATGCGAATCAAGTGGAGGAGTTATTCAGTCCCTCATTGCTTTTGATGGCTCATCATTCAGGCTCATTAGATGAAATTGTTAGGGAAAATGGTGGTGTAAGTGAGATGGAGAAGAAAATGGGAGGAAGTGCTATGAAGGGGAAAGTTTTTGAGCGAAGAATGCAGTGTGAAAGCTTTTGAAGGCTAAATCATTTTCTTTCCAACTAGCTCGTAAATATGATCCCGGTGTTTCTTACTGATAGGAATCTTAGCAGAGAAAATGTGGAGGTGCTGGTCTTTGATCTTTTCGACCTTATTCAAATTTGCCATATAGGAATAGTGAACACGTTGGAAATTTGCAGGCATTATTTCTTCAAGCTTTTTGAGACTATGGTACACGATGAATCGATCTTTGTCCGTGTTAAAAATCACGTAATCCTTTAAAGATTCAATGAAGCCAATCTCTTCATATTTTAGCTGAACAAAAGCTCCATTACTTTTGATGAATAGCGTGTCTTTTTCTGATTTTATTTCACTACTTGTTGGTTGATTTAGTTTATTAACCGCAATCAAGAAACGATCGAAATTGATTGGTTTGAGGAGGTAGTCAAGCGCGTTTTTTTCGTAGCTCTCGACTCCGTAATTGGAGTAGGCAGTTGTGAAAATGATGTGAGGTTTTCTTGTGAGGACATCCACGAAATTTATTCCATTTATTTCCGGCATTTCAATATCCAGGAAAAGAAGATCAACTTCGTTTTCATTGACAAATGAAATAGCATCTATTGGGTTATCGAACGTGCCAATGAGCTCAAGGTGAGCTACTCGGCCAACGTAGTCTTCCAGAAGTTCAATAGCCAGAGGCTCATCATCAACTATTATGCAATTGACTTGCTTCATACAATTATAAAGTTGCACATTTCAAGGTTGCTTCAAAAGTGCCTTCGTCCGTTTTTCCAACTTCTAGCGTGTAACTTTCTCCATAAATTAGATCAAGTCTTTTGCGTAAATTTTCTAAACCAATTCCCTCAATCTCTTTTACATTATTCTTTGAATGATAGAGGTTTACAACCTTCAAGCATATTTGTTTGGGCAGTGCTTTGAGTTCGATATGAACATAATTATTCCTATCTGATTTTTTAACGCCATGCTTGAAGGCGTTTTCGATCAAGGTCATAAGTAGGGCTGGAGGAAGTTGCTGGCCTCGAACGTCACCCTCAATGTCAAACGAAACATCGATATCCTTGATCCGGATCTTTTCCAGATCAATGTATGATTTGAGAAATTCGATCTCAACTGCAAGCGGGACGCTGTCTTTTTTGTCCTTCTCAAGTAAATACCTCATCATGTAAGCTAATTTTTCAACGACTGCTGAGGCATTTGGAGATTTCTTGTTTGTAAGGAGGAGTAGGTTGTTAAGTGTATTAAAGAGGAAATGAGGATTGATTTGAAGCTTCAAATATTTTAGCTCCACTTCTAGTTTTTGCTTTTCTATCTCATTTTGATGGGCTTGCAACTTAAAGAAATCAATAGAAAATTTTACTGCAGAGCTTATGAAAATGAGCA
Organism: Cyclobacteriaceae bacterium; assembly: GCA_039961455.1. Lineage (GTDB taxonomy): Bacteria > Bacteroidota > Bacteroidia > Cytophagales > Cyclobacteriaceae > Ekhidna. The sequence goes on from JBDVJN010000005.1 coordinate 17,613, forward strand.
TTATAGATTCAATTGTGACCCATTGAACATAGCGCCAGGTTTCGTCATAGAGTGCATTTTTAAATTGATCTTCTACCTCCCTCAAATACATTGTGGAAAAAGCACTGAGACCAATGCTAACTAGCAAGACAACTAGTAGCTTCATGATGTATTTCACATATTTCCTGGGCTTGGAAAGAAGACTTGGAAGTGCCCAATGTAAATGAGAAAATATAAGCCACGAGAAAAACAGGAAGGTTCCTAACACATTGAGAAGACCTTGCGCAAAGCCAAATTCTTTAAAAGCATAAATGTTTACCAGAAAGCTAAACCCAACCCACAGCAGTAGGTGGATTCGATTTTCTCGAGAAAAAGCTCGTGAATAGAATTGAGTCATGCTTTAGAAAATAGACTTTATGTGCAAATACAAACGTACTCCTTTGCCAAAAAGACAGCAAAAAACCACAATTGGTCGACTTTTTTAGAGGCAACTTCCCATTTATTAGATACCTGCTTCCAAGGTAAAGCATCTAGTAATCAAAGCTAGCTGTCTAGAAAATTGGTGTTCTAAAGAAGTGTAATTCAAATTTGGAGAGTCACAAAATCCAATATGTAATGCATATCCAAGTAAAAGAGTACGAAAACACCGATATGGATCAGGTGCATCACTTGATCCAGCAACTTTATGTAGAATTGGGTGAGAATAGAGAGGAGGCAATAGGCCTCTCAGTGAAATTTGTCCAGCAACTCACCCAAACCAGTTCTGGCATCGTGCTGGTCATGAAAACTTTCGTAACGAACGAAATAGTAACGGTGGCAACCCTTACCGAATCGAAGGCAATTTTTGGAGGTGGCAAGTATGGAGTTTTGGATGAGATTTTCACACGTCCAAAATTCAGATCGAGACATGGGAATGTGGATCTGAAACCGGAAATCAGAGAAATTGCTGTAAAGAAAGGATGGGGGCGAATCGATGTTGCGGCTCCAACCGACGCTTGGTATCGCACGGTTCGGTTTTATCGAAATCAACAGTTCAGGTTGACTGTTCCAAAATTCAAATATGTGATTGATTTAGCAGGTGCAGCATAACAAGAATTCCTCAAACTCACTTGTAATTTGTCTGCCTAAAGACGAATCCAATGTGCATAGCAGTTTCGTATATTGCATAAATACACGAACACAATATGCTTACTCAAAAAACAGATGTCTTAAAATGGAGAGAGGTTTATAGCCTGGCGGCGCTTAATGCTGCCGTGGTTATTAGCTGGATAGCTTATCATGAGTACCAGCCAATCTTGATGGAAAAAATTGGTATCACACATCTTGTTGATTTCCTTATTATTGCCAAGGCTATTGTTCTGATTTTGATCCCACCTTTTGCTGGACTGCTATCTGATTACATTCTTCGAAAGAATGGTAAATTCCTGATCATTTTCACTGTAGGTATTGGAGCAACAGCTATGGTTTTTATGGTGGTGGCGACGCTTGTCGGGACACATCACATTGTGGATGTAAAGACGATACTGCCATTTATGATTGTGATCTGGCTTATCAGCATGAACCTGTTTGTTAGTCCAGCAAACTCTATGATTGAAGCCTTTGCTCCTCCAAAGAAATTACCGATTGTAATGGGGTTTCTTTTCCTGGTCACCGAGTTGTTATATGCTTTGGAACCCGTTGTCGTTGGTCTCGTCAGCTTTTTTGGTGATACATTGACTTTCGTCGTCGGTGGAATATTAATCGCCGGCACTGGATACATTTTTCATCGAGTCTCTTCAGATGAAGTGATCCAAAGGAAACAAGAACTAATAGCAAATGATCGTGTCAAAAGCCAACCCCTGATTTCGTATGTGGCTATCCTGGTTATTGGACTCTTCCTTGGTTTGGGGAAGGCATTTTTAGTGGAGTTTCTCCCGGAACACTTTGCTTTCAAGTACCCATCTATCGGTGACTATGGTGATTACATTTCTTTTGGAATTCTCGGGGTTTGCGCCGTTGCTGGCTTTCTTGTAAGTAAGAAAATATCAGAATCTAGTTTGAAGAAAGTGATCACCAGCAGTTTTATCATTCTTGTTGTTGGGGTGCTGTTGATGCTCATTGCATCAAACCCGTACTTGACTGTTGCAGCCGCTTTTATCATCGGAGCAGGATTTACGATGATCAATATTAGCGGTCTTCCGTTTGCAATTCAGAATCTTTCGGTTCGGTATGTGACTTACGGAGTGGGTATTTATATTGGAGCTTCCGAGGTGCTCACTGGCCTATTTGAATATATGTATTCTTAAAAAAAATGAACGGGATTAACTCATCCCGTTCAAAATCTAAAAACTAGATCTTCCTTGATAAATGCCAGCATTTTCAATGCTTTCAATGGATCCAAGCATCGTAATCATTTGTCCTCGCGTATTGACTAAGGTGGCAGATTCGTGTCCCAATCCATCAATGTTAAATGTAATGGTTCCCTGGCCAAATCGGTTGGTACTTACTTCCGCGAGAACCATGATGGATCCATTCCGCTTATTTCTTTTTACTTCATAGCTCGTAATAGATCCTTTTGCTGTTACGCCTCCTAAACCATTAAAACCAACTTCGTTTGGAAGAGCGGTCTGAAAAATAAATTTATCATCTTCAATAAGCATGTAGTTGTCTGAAAATACAACGACTCTCTCTCCCTGTCGTCCATGAAGAAAGGATGCATTTAATACAAATTTCTTGATATCAACCAAAGTATTGGCTTCAGAAAGTTTTTGTTTAGACTGTTCTGATTTTACCTTTTTCTTCGCCTTATCCTTTTTGCTTTTTTGTTTTTGAGCATTGCCTTTCTTCTTCTCAATTGTCGCACGATTTTTCTCTAATTCGAGAGCAGCTTCTAGGGCCTGTATCTTAGCCAGTTCCCTTTGTTTATGTATAGATACTGCTTCAAGTTCCGCAAGCTCTTTTTGTCTTTGACTGGTGATTACTTTCATTTCATCCAGCTCCCTTTCCTTTTCAATTGCACTTAATTGTATTTCGACTAGCTCCTTTTCTTGTGCAGCAAGAGTAGCTACCTCGCGCTGCATTTCTAGTGCATTTGTTTGATGATCTAGCGCTAGCATTTCTTGATGCTGGGCCTCCTCCATTCGAGCAGCTTCTTCTTCTTCAGTCATTCGCAGTTTGATGATTGCTATTGCTTCTTTCTTCTCAGAATTGGAAGGTTTTAAAATAAGCGAAGTTGTTGTAAGCGTATGGTTTTTGATGTAGTCTCGTGGATTCTGGTGGCCAACACCAACCTCAATTACTTCATAGTGAAGATGTGGTCCCGTTGATCTTCCGGAGTTGCCGCTTAATCCTATTTCCTGAGATCGTCTGACTTTGTCTCCTTTTTTAACCATGAGCTCTGAAAGTTGAGAGTATCGAGTCATATACTTATCCTCATGCTCGATCATAATATAGTATCCATACTTATCGTCAAAGCCAGCTTGATGTACGATACCTTCTGCGGTTGAAATTACGGTAGTGCCGATCGGTGTTCCAAGATCAAGACCCTTGTGCATCTTTCTCTTTTTATCTATCGGATCTATGCGCATTCCGAAATCGGAAGTCACTTTCATTTCTCTAGTCTCCTTCAGTGGAAGAATCGAGGGTAAGTAATCGTTCTGCACTGATACGGTAACCCGCGCTGACTTGGGACTTACCTTTGTCTTTTTCGACTCGAATACTTCAATAGGCCTTTCGGACACCGTTGACTCCACTTGCTCTGACTTTCCGTTTGTATCGACATCGGGCCTCTCGACGGTCTTGTTTGCAAAGGCGACAATGACGAAAAAGGTAACTGGTGCGGCCAGCAAATAGGCCCACATGGATTTTCTATTTTTTTGTTTGTTTATCATGACAATTCTTTTTTTAATCGTTGAGAAATTGAAATGACTCACCAAACCTGAATAGGGGGTTGCTTTTAGCTGAGAAAAGAGCACCTCCTGATAACCAATAGGGTCAGGAAATTTCTTTATGACAGCGGCATCCGCCTGGTATTCATGGATTTCGATGAGTGCTCTTCGGTACAAATACATGAAGGGATTGAACCAAAGCAGAGCAGCCATGAAATCTACAAGCAGCCGATCAATGGAATGATACTGCCTGACATGCTCACATTCATGCTCCAGAATTTGATCAAAAGAATCCGTCCCAAATATTCGATTGGGAATGAAAACATTTGTCAAGAAACTGAATGGATGAACTTGAGCAGTTTTGAAAAGTTTAAACCATTTTTTTTCTACATATAGACTTTCTTTTTTAAGTTTTTGAAGAATTATTAAGTGAAAAATCGAACGAATCATAAGTGCTGCGGCCAGGATCACGTATCCCCATTTCGCCAGCAACCAATAATCCGCAACAGTATCTGCCGAAACAACTTCAGGGTCGCTTGCAAAAACCTCTTTATCAGCAGCGATGACAGTTTCATGCCAATTGAATACTTCTGTATCTGCAATTTCGACGGGTATTGATTCTGGTGATATTGGCAGTTCCATGAAAGGTATAGTGAAGGAAATGACCAGCGTACTTAGCAGATACGCCCTATTCATCACATAAGTCGTTTTGTTTCGGAGGAATAGATAATACAAGAGAAAAAAGACACCTTGTGTTGTAATAACCTGAAGTAAATACATCAGTAGTTCTCTACTTTCCATCTTCCTTTTGTTTACTTATCTGCTCATCTATCAATGACCTAATCTCTTTTAATTCATCGACCGACAATTTGTTTTGTTGTGTGAAAAACGAGGCAAATTGTTGTGTGGAATTATTAAAGAAATTATTCATCAACCCATTGAATGACTGCTTTGTGTACTTTTCTTTTGACAGTATAGGTTGGTATTCACGTGCTTTGCCGTATGTCACAAATCTCACGAATCCTTTCTTGACCAACACATTCACAACGGTAGAAATGGTTGTGTATGCTGGACGTGGCTCAGGATACATTTGGACAATGTCTTTGAGATATGCTTTACCTAGTTTCCAGAGGTAGTGCATCAATTGCTCCTCTGCTTTGGTCAATTCCTTCATGGTTGTAAAACTATTACTATAATAATAATTATACAACTATTTTTATAGTTACCGATGAAAATAGATACTTACCGATAAAAAAAGAAGTTTTACATTCTTTGATGACCCAATAGTAAGGGCTTACTTTTAATTGGAAAGATCAGTTAAAAACTTTGACCTCGATAGCATTATGAACCATTTTATACGTCGATCGACTTTGATTTCTTTTTTTGTTTCCCTTCTTTTTTGCGCGAATGCGCAGAACGATAAAGAAGGAAAAAGGACATCTTCAATGAAAAAATATGAAGATGTAATCTCAAATACTGCTATTTCTGATGACGGACTTTTTACTGTGCACAGGGAAGATGAAGAGTTTTATTACGAAATTCCATTTTCACTCCTTGATAGAGAAATGTTGCTAGTCAGTCGTATTTCAAAATCAGCGGATGGATTTGGAGGAGGTTTTGTGAACGCCGGCACAAAGACAAACGAACAGGTGATTCGATGGACACGAGTACGTAACAGCATCCATCTTAAATCTATTTCCTATAAAAACGTGGCCAACGACAGCCTTCCCATTTATAATTCAGTCAGATATAATAATTATGAGCCTATTATAGCCGCGTTCAAAATCACGGCATTTAATCAGGATTCCAGTGCTTTGGTAATAAAGGTGAATGACTTGTTTTTGACTGATGTTAAAGCGATCAGTGGATTATCTGAAAGACTGCGAAAGCAGCATGAGATAAAAAGTTTGGACAAGAAGCGAAGTTTTATCAATCGAATTTCCAGCTACCCACAAAATGTAGAAGTTCGGCATGATATGACGTTCATTGCTACAAAACCACCTTCCAATTCCAGAACTGCTACAGTCTCGATTGAAATGAGCCAGTCGATGTATTTACTGCCAGAGGAACCTATGCAGGCAAGATTGCATGACAAGCGTGTAGGATGGTTTACTATAAGTCAAATTGACTATGGTTCGGAAGCACTTAAGGCTGATCAAAAGAGATACATAAGGAGGTGGAAGTTGATACCTAAAGATATGGAAGCCTATGCCAGAGGGGAACTGGTAGAGCCAATAAAACCAATTATCTATTATCTGGATCCGGCCACACCCAAAAAATGGAGACCTTATTTCAAAAATGCAATCGAAGATTGGCAGGTAGCATTTGAGGCGGCCGGCTTCAAAAATGCTATTCTAGCAAGGGACGCTCCTACAAAAGAGGAAGATCCGGAATGGAGTCCGGAGGATGCTCGGTACTCGACGGTCAGGTATGTTGCTTCTACCACAAGAAATGCAATCGGGCCAAGTGTATCAGATCCAAGGTCAGGAGAAATCATTGAAAGTGATATCATTTGGTACCACAATCATCTTCGATCGTATCGAAATAGGTACCTGCTGGAAACAGGTGCAGCTAATCCCTCAGCGCGCACACTTAATACTTCCGAAGCTGAGATAGGAGAGATGATACGCAGAGTAATCTCACATGAAGTAGGGCATGCGATTGGATTACCTCACAATATGAAAGCCAGTTATTCCTACCCGACTGATTCACTGCGCTCAGCGAGCTTCACACAGAAATGGGGTCTTGCTGCTACGATCATGGACTATACCAGATACAACTACGTAGCTCAGCCAGGAGATGAGGGCGTACGGTGGGTTCGAATGTTGGGACCGTATGATAATTATGCGGTCAATTGGGGTTATAGATATATTCCGAACACAAAATCTCCTGAGGATGAAAAAGCTACTTTGAACAACTGGATTAATGAAAAAGCTGGAGACCCGAGATATCTATTTGGCGGAGGAAATAGATTTGATCCAAGTTCTCAGACCGAGAGCGTGGGCGATGACCCGGTTCTAGCTAGTACGTATGGACTATCCAATCTAAAAATAGTAGCACCGAATCTGGCAAAGTGGACAGCAACTGATGGAGAAGGGTATGAAGATCTTGAAGAATTGTATGGTGAGTTGATAGGAGTTTGGTCAAGGTTTGCTGGGCATGTGGTCGCTAATATTGGTGGGGTTTATGAAAAATTTAAGACTACTGATCAGTCAGGGTCAACCTACACACATCTAGCTAAATCGGAGCAAGTTCGAGCCATGCAATTCTTAAACCAGCACGTGTTTGCAACACCCACTTGGTTGCTGCAAAAAGATGTGATCGCTAATATTGAGGCAGTTGGTGTGGTGGATAGGATTCGAGAGATGCAAGAAAGACAGCTTAATAATCTTCTTAGAAAAGATCGATTAAATCGAATGATCGAGAACGAGGCATTCAATGGTGCGGGAGCCTATTCATTGACAGCAATGTTGAAGGATTTACGTTCTGGGCTCTGGTCTGAACTGAGCACGAAATCAGACATTGACGTGTATAGGCGAAATCTGCAAAGAGCGCATGTGGAGGCCTTAGGTGAATTGATGAGTGATGAAGAAGAGAAATGGTCGGATGTTACTGCAGTCGCGAGAGCGGAACTCAAAGCAATTCAGACAACGTCAAAAAGTACTGCTTCCAAATACAATGAAGGAATTATTCGATTCCATTTACAGGATACCAGCTCAAGCATAGATAAGATATTTGATGGCGAAAAGAAGGGCAAGTAGAAACTATTTGACTACAGGTAAAAATCTCATATCTTGAGACGATGCAAAAATCAACGAACTGGCTTCTACTTGTCTTCATCGTACTCTCATCTTGTTCAAATGAGGAAAACCGCGTATTGACAGCATTTGAGGTTTATTGTGAAATGGTAGCTAATGATGCAAAACCTATGGCGCTTCACTATCCGATGGAAGCTGGTGCGATTGATGAATTGTGGAATGAGTTTGAGCAAGTTGCCGAAAAGTACCAGGTGCAGTTGTACAGAGAAGATGACTTCCCCGTTTCAAACTTATTTCCTGCAGCATTAACTGAAGGGAAGACCGTGGCGATGATCTATCGAGGAAATAGGTTGGATCAGTATAAACAATGGAAAAATGATCTGCGCTCCGCAGATAGCAACGATCGTGAGGAGTCGGAAGCACTTGCCAGACGTTTTGGTAGGTTGATGGGGTATGGCATTCAGGGAATAAATGAATTGCTAAGGAAGAGTTCTGACTATAGGGATTTGGCTTCGTTCAATGTAGAACAACAAATCACACATTTGTACTACAATGATGTAGATGAGGCAGTTGATTTCTATAGTAATACACTAGGGTTTGCAAAGACTGGTTCCTCTTCGTTTCAGGTAAGCAAGGATGCTTTTATAGAACTTCATGCATTAAACGATATCCACGTCAAAGGGGAACCTAAGTCTACAGCAATTGCTTTCCTGACTGATCAATTGGCGGAATGGTATACTTATGTGCAGCATAAAAATGTACCTATCAAGTATACATATAAACCTAAGGAAGGCGGTCTGCACGATGGATTTGTCGCAATTGATCCGGGAGGATATTTATTGGAATTCGAACAATTCAAGCAGCATCCTGAGAATGAATTATTTATGGCTGAGCTTTCACAAGCTCCAAGGATTGCAACCTCTGTAGATCTAAGCTTTTACGGATCAATTACGTGGACATATCATAAGAATCTGCTACTGATGCAAAACTTCTATGAGGAGGTTTTGGGTTATCAACTTGTTGCGGATCAAGGGTGGACAAAAATCTATCAGACGTCGGCAACCGGTTTTATTGGATTAGTAGATGAACGTAGGGGCATGGAAGACTATGCGGATACGAAGGCGGTAGAAATTGAATGGAAAATTTCCGATGAGGTGCTCTTTGATGCTTATGCTGAGAAATTTTGGCAGCAATACGACTATGGCACTAACTCGCTGATGGGTCCTGAAAAATATTTCTATCATGTTAATGGCACCAATCTGTAACCTAACATTTTGTCGGGGTCTAAAATTTAAGGTTATCCATCTAGGTGAGGCGCAATCAGGTATATTTGAGAGTAGGTGTAAATATGTGCAATCATATTTCACCTTTCCTCATTGACTTAATCATTTAAAAAATAGAGCGCGTATGAAACGAGTATTGGTATTAGGAACCGGGTACGTGGTAAAACCTCTGGTTGATTACTTCATTGATAAATGCAAATATGAAGTACTCGTGGCCAGCAGAGACAACAACCACTCGGGGTTAATTATAGCTGGTAGAGCGCTGGGAACAAGAGTCCTTTGGCACGCAACACCTCCTTACGATGAGTTGAGCAAAATGGTTGAAGGGGTTGATTTAGTTGTGAGCATGATACCACCTCACATGCACGTAATTGTAGCTAAAGCTTGCTTGAAGCACAAGGTAAATATGGTAACTACGTCCTACACCAGTCCAGAGATGAAGGCCCTGGATGATGAGGCCAAAAAAGCGGGCATTATAATTCTGAATGAGATCGGAGAGGATCCAGGTATTGATCATATGGGAGCCATGCAGATGATCAACCTTGCAAGAGCTGAAGGAGGTAAAGTCACTGGCTTTAAGTCTTATGGTTCGGGAATTCCCTCTTTCGAGCATAACAACAATCCTTATGGGTATAAATTCTCATGGAGCCCTGGAGGGCTACTGAAAGCAGCCCAAACACCAGCGGTGTACCTAGAAGATGGTAAAAAAATAGAAGTTTCCGGAGAGAATTTGTTTGATAACAGTTGGCTCGTGGATGTCGATGGGTTGGGGACTTTCGAGACCTACCCAAATCGAGATAGCACCAATTACCTTGATGATTATGATCTACAGGGCATTCCAAATTTCTACAGAGGACTGTTGCGTCACCCCGGTTATTGCAACTCTATACAAAGTATGAAGGACTTGAACCTGATGAATGAAGACACAAGTCACGACTTGCAAGGAATGAGTTATCGACAGTTTACAGCTTCTCTCGTTGGAGCCAATGATGGTGCTGACGTGCGTCAAGCGGTAGCTGACAAACTTAACCTAAGGGTTACCTCCGACATAGTAAAACAACTGGAATGGCTCGGTCTTTTTGATGATCGCCCAGTTCCTTTCAGTAAAGGAACCAATTCTGATGTTCTGCTGGGCCTTATGCAGGAAAAGATGGTCTACAAGGACCATGAGAAAGATATGATCATCATCCACAATGAAGCTATTGTTGAATTTGATAACCGTATCGAAAAAAGAGAATCTACGATGAAAGTGGAAGGAAGACCCTTTGGGCATTCTGCAATGTCGCGAGCCGTTTCGCTTCCAGCAGCGATTTCTTCTCGATTGATACTAGAAGGTACCATTCGATCAAAAGGTGTGTTGAAGCCGGTGACAGAAGAGATCTATAAACCCGTCTTAGCGGAGTTAGCCGAAAACGACTATAGATTCGAGCATAAGACGCAGGTTATATAAGTCAGCTCTTAACGGCCGTCGAAGCTGAGACAAGTTTGAATTTTCAATGATTAGAACGTTTAGCATATTATTACCACTAATTTTTGTTGCATGTACGGAAAGCAAAGAATCTATGAGCGAAATTGACCTCCAAGAGATTAACAAACTCACGAGCCAATTCTTTGGATTATTTACCAACTCAGATGGTAAGGTTCCTCAGGTTGACAGAATAAGAGATATCTTCATAGAAGAAGGTATGATCATAAATAACACAAGTGGTCAACCCTTAACCTATAATTTGGATAGCTTTATTGAACCACGAAAAGTTCTATTGGGCAGCGGGACCCTAATCGATTTTAGCGAAAGTGAAATCTCTCACGAAACTCAAATTTCTGGCAATGTTGCTCAGCGTTTTAGTCGATATCAAAAATCGGGAAAATTGAATGGTAAGTACTTCGAGACAGAAGGAATGAAGACCATCCAATTTGTCAAAGTTGATGGGCAATGGAAAATGTCTAGTGTAGCCTGGAGCGACAAACCGTAGGTTGACTTGACTTAACGATTTAACTGCACCGTTCTAAAACGACTGTAAAAAAACGAGTAAGATCAAAATTGGACAGACGACCTTGAGAAAGATTGGCCACACCTTGTAAAAGAAACTGCCTTCAATTTCAGGGTGCCCTTCTTTTAGTTCGTTCAGGAGAATATTTTTTCGAATGACCCAGCCCGCAAAAATCGCGATCGCCAATCCGAGAAACGGCTGACTATAAACGGTGGTTGCTGTAACAACTAGTCCAAATAGTTTGTCAAAATTGAAAACGACGATCAGGCTGACAATCCAGAAAAAACCACCCGTGAACCAAGTAGCTTTTGGTCTCGAAGTGTTTTTACTATCTACAACATAAGCTACGACCGGCTCCAGCATTGCTATCGAAGAAGTGAGCGCTGCAATGCTCATTAACAAAAAGAAAACAAAAGCCACAACCCACCCAATCGATCCCATCGATTTGAACAGTCCGGGCAATACCTGAAAAATGAGATTTGGCCCTGAGATAAGATTTCCACTTGCATCAAATATTTCTGTACCTAAGTTCGCTGCCGCATACATTGCCGGAATGATCAGCAACCCGGCAATAAAAGCAACGCCAATATCACAAAGCGTTACAAGCCATCCAAGCTTCACCAGATTTGCATTTTTGTTTGTGTACGAACCATAAACGAGCATGCCGCCTACACCTAGCGAAAGCGAGAAGAATGCTTGCCCCATTGCACTAGTTATTAACTGTGGGTCGAAGATTTTACTGAAATCAGGAAGAAGGTAAACGGCAACTCCTTCGGCGGCCCCATCCAAAGTGAGGACGTAGATTACGAGAAAGAAAAAGAGAATGAATAAGGTTGGCATAAACCGGGTAGACCATTTTTCGATGCCTTTGTTTACTCCTCCGGAAACGATCAATATTGTTAGGAGAAAGAAAATAGAAGTAAATACAAGATTGCTTGTTTCACTTTGTGCGACTACCCAGTCTGAGAATGCATCTAAACCAAACAGCCTCCCGACTGGCTCTATGAAATAGGCAATCATGCCACCAGCAATAATTGAGTAGAAGCTAAGGATAAATCCAACGGTGACCAATCCTAGAACCCCAATCCCAAAATACAATTTACCTCCACCCAGTTTTTTGTAGGCATCTGGTGGAGCAAGACGCGTATATCGACCAATAGTGAATTCGGCCATTAGTACTGGATAACCCACAAGGAAAGCAAGAATTATGTAAATCAAGACAAATGCTGCTCCTCCATTTCCAGCAGTTTGCGTTGGGAAACCCCAAATATTACCCAGGCCGACGGCCGAACCTGCAGCTGCCATTACAAAACCGAAAGAGGAGGTGAATTCACCACGGGAGGAGGATGCCATGTTTTATTTTTTCGTTAGGGCCACAATTTGTGGAAATATGTTGAATAGTTGGACAGGTTGAATAGTTAATTAGTTGAATGGTGATCAGAACTGACCTTGCTCAGAATAGACGGGATAGAGGCAAGTATCCTTTTTCTCAATGTAGACAACCCTGTCAATCTGAGGCTCAGAGATGACTTTGGTTACGAGGTACCGAAGATGGACATCGATAATGTGAAGAAAAAGATACTGCTGAAAGCCCGAATATCAGTTGATGTGAAATGTTGTCTGTTCTCTTCAAAAAATCTTATTGTCGCTCCTCAAAGCGCAATCTGGAATTTCGATTACTGAATCAGCGATCGTTGGTATTCGCGGGGGGAGGAGGACGTTTCTTTTTTGAAGGCTGCATAAAAGGCGGAAGGCGTGTTGAATCCAACATCATAGGCCATTCCCTCCACCTTGTTGAATTCACCCTTCTCAACCTGAAGTCTTCGCTTTACCTCCTTAATTCGCAATGTGTTAACGACCTCAGGAAAATTGCGACCGTAATGTCTTTTCACGGCTTTGGATACCAGGTAAGCAGGCTCACCCAAATGCTGTGCAAATTGCGAAAGATTCAAAGCCGGTTTTTGGTAGTACTGATCTTCTTCCAGACACTTCACAAGCCTTTGAATGAATTCTGCTCCGATCTGATAAGTAAGTCTTTTCTGAAATATTGTCGGATTTCTAAGCAGTTTAAAAATCAGGATGTAAACAGCGAGTGCTGCCACTCCAGCTCCGTATGCATAATTAAGGATCGACTCAGAAACTAGTTGATAGGCGAAAGCTCCCCATATCAGTGTAGTACTTCCCATCAGCCACAGGTTCCATTCTTTGTGCTGAGCTGGGCTGTAAGAAACTTGCCGCCAACTTACTAAGAGATATAAGAACAGAACTATGGTGCCACCCAAGTATGCCATTGAAGGCGTGATCAGGCTAAATCTTAAAACGATTCCAAGAAACCCAACGATCGGGAGAATAAGGTGAATCAGATCTATTTTTTTGATATTCCTCGATTCATTTGAAAGCCCGATGTACAACCAGAGCAACGGACCTATACTCGATAGGCCAACAAATCCTACCGATATGCCAAGTAGAGACATATCTGGGATAAGGTAATAAAAGACGGATTTTCCAATACGCAGAGCTATCGCAAGGAACAAAAAGCCAAGGATTCGCTGAATGAGTCGCTCATTATTGATAAAAAAAAAATAGACAGCTATGAATATGCATGCAGAAACTGCTATGCCTGAAAACAATGCAAGTAGGTTAAATATTTCCATTTTTTATCTCCTGATTTCAATAATCAGGAATTCCAAAATTCCATTCCTGAAGATTATTGTAATTATTAAAATGATACGAAATATGAGAAAATTGTTTTCAATAATTATGTTAAGTGCCTTACCGATCATTTGTGCGGCGCAGTTTCACACCGTCAAGATTCCAAGGCCTAGTATTAAAGTAGTGGAGACCCAG
>JBDVJN010000006.1:0-206916 GCA_039961455.1 Cyclobacteriaceae bacterium
CACTATTTTAACTAGCGACCAGAGTAGTATACAGCAGGTTCACACGTATTCGATTTTAGTGCGCTACTGCCTAATTCCACAGAAATTACCAGCCAAATAAATTACGTCTCCAGGGCTATCGGGACGAACATTAAGAGCCAAATCACTCCTTTTCTCCTCGTCTATTCGAGAATATCTTAGTTCAGAGTCTGCAAATTCCCAGGATTTTTCAAACTGAACCTTGATTTCAGCGGCTTTATCCTGCATTCCAAGCTTCATGAAACTGTGGTAAAGTCCATTTAGCGCAAATCCATTCTTCGGGAAGATTGTTAGGTCTTTTTGATAGACAGCTGCAGCACCATCGTATTTCTCTTGTTTAAGATAAAGATCACCGAGCATATGTCTTACCGAAAAGAACCAATCAGGTGGTTCCTGATAACTCAAACCATCTTCAATTGTGACTGCCTCAAGAAGCAATACTTCTGCAGTAGCAAAATCGCCCTGTTTTTGAGCGATCTCAGCTCTAAGGACTTTCACAGCAATGTCCGCAATTTCCTGAACTGAATTAGCACCAAAAACTCGAATCTCTTCCAAATCTCCAGTCTGTTGGATAGCTACCAATCTGTCTAATTCTCTTTTTGCAGTTTCATCTTGGCCCAGGTTAGTGAACGCCATGCCTCGTGCATAGGACCACATCGCTGTCAAGTAGGGATAGCGATCATCCGGCGCTTTCATTGCAACTATCTTCTCCCATTGCTCAAACTTCACAAGTACATTGTACGGAATAGTCATAAAATGCTGTGTGGTTTCGAATCCCGGAACGGAAAGCAGCGATTTGTCAATGGTTTCCACCATTCTGAGAGATGCCTCAATTGCCAAAGCTCCTCTCCCCTCCAGGGCTGCGCATGCTGCCAGAAAGTGATAATTGTGATAGTAATAAAGTGGAAAGGCTCCTTGTGCTTTGCACTGCGCCGCATATAAACTGTCTGCAGTCACAGCACTTAGATTCACTTCCGTTCCCAAGTGGTAGTCCCCCGTATTTATATAGGTGTGTGATGGCATGTGTACCAGATGTCCGGCACCCGGAGCAATGTCTCCCATTTTCGCCGACGGAGCTAGACCGTCTTCTGGCGTGCTAGAAGCCTCCGTTGCATGAATTATTAGGTGATTCGCTAATGGATGCTGTGGTGCCAAATCCAGTGCCGTATTAAGTGCTCTAAGGATCTCTGGCGTCCATTCCTTTGCCGGACCTCCTTTGGTATCATACAAATCCCAAGGATGTAGAAGCATTAGAGCTTCTGCCAAAAACGTCTGTAGGTTAGCATCATTCGGAATCTTCTCGACTGCAGCTCGCAAGATATTCGCATGGTCCGCCAAGTTTGGTTCCAATTCACCTGCAATGTACTTTCCTTTCATGGCCTCAATAAGCAGTTTTTCCCAGGGTCTCAGATTTTCTCCAACCTGCTGACCTATTTTAACTGCCCAGTCAATTTCTTCCTTCACACGCTGATCTATCGGTGCATTGTAGTTTGGTCCTAGTGTGTAGGCTAGCCCCCAATACGCCATAGCAAAAGCACTGTCCAATCGTATAGCCTCCCGAAAAGATCTTGCAGCCTCACCGTGGTTGAAGTTAAATGTCAGGAGTAGGCCTTGGACAAAAAATCGATTGGCGTCCTTCGAGCTGGTCGAAGCGTCCACCCAGTATGTACCCAAATTGTTAAACAGTGGTGCTTGAAATTTTGTCACCTGCTTAGAACAGGACATCAGTATGGTAATGGCTATGATCACCCCGACCAGAGCTACCATTACCTTCATCCAAAAATTCATTAGTTTTTTCATTTCTTTGTTTTTCATTTTTTTTGACAATGCAAAACTGGAAAAACAGAACACCGGAGTATCAGGTATTTAATAGACAATAGGTCGACTATCTCTCAAATTGAGGTGAACAATAAGTGGACATCTAGGCAATCTCGTTCAGGAAATCATTAAGGGTTTGATCTGAGGGTAGATTTAGCTTCTTCTTAAGTCGATATCTGGCAGTCTTTACACTTTCTGGAGAAATCCCAAGCATCTCGCTCAATTCTTTTATTGAAAAATTCATTTTCACCAAGACACTAAGCCGCAGATCATTATTTGTCAATGAAGGAAACTTCTTATGTAGTTTATCAAAAAAGCCCTGGTGCATGTTTTCAAATCGAAGTTTGAAATCCTCCCAATCTTGATCTACCTGGATATGCTTTTTTACTGTTTTTTCAATCGAGATTAGATCTTTATTCACTTCGTTGGTTGATCGTTTTTTTATCTCCTGGATTGATTCAATTAGATCCTCAAAGAGGCGATTTTTTCTTACAAAATTCACCGTATAGGAAGAGAGTTCTCGATTTTTAAACTCGACCTCCTGCCTGGCTCGTTCTGCAATTTCTCCAGCTTTTTCCTCTCGTCGCTTAGCAATTGCCTGTCTACTTCGAACGAATATGAACGATAGCGCGGCTACCAGAAAAATGATAACTATCAAAATCACAATCCTGCTTCGCTGCAGTTTTGCTTGCTGTTCCAAGATTACAATTTGCTGTTCTTTGGCTTTAATCTGCCTCTCTTGCTCCACTGTTGCAAGCTGAGCTTCAAGCTTGGAAATATTGTTAACGGTTTCTTCACTGAAAATACTATCCCTTTCCTGGTTGTATTGGTCATAGTAGTAGATTGCTTCGTTCAGATCCCCTTTTCCTCTATTCACAATTTGGAGATTGCTGTATATCTCCTTTAGCCATTTATGCGAACCAATTTCTCTCGCATACAACAGCGCTTCCTGCAGTGAGGCTTCCGCAGATGCAGGTTGGTCAATTTCCAACTGAACCTTGGCTAGATCAAGCAAGGTCTTTGTCTTTCCTTCCACATCATTAATATCCTTACTTATCTCCAGCGACCGATTGAGGCTACTGATGGCTTTGTTGTAATCCTTTTTTGCGAAATTCAGCAGTCCGAACCTATTAAAAACTTCCATTCGCCCATAATGAAATCTCTGCTCATCATGAATTTTCATTGCTCTTCTTAAGAAATCTTCTGCAGCTTCAAATTTTCCTTGTTTAATGAAAATAGTTGCGATTTTCGAGTAAGTGGTTGCAGATCTACTTTCGGCCCCGGTTGCTTCAAAGAGACGCAAAGCATCAAAGTAAAACTCCAATGCTTTGTCATCATCAAATCGATCAGCATAGACGAGTCCAATATTCATCAGGCAATTGGCTTCTCCTAACGTGTCCTGGAGAGTTCGATACAATTCCAGTCCATCAAAGAGGTAGGTTAACCCATCATCGTAACTACCTTTTGCCCAATTGGCAACGCCAATTACCCTATTTGCAAAAGCTAGGCCACGATCATCTTCAATAACTCCAGCGAGTGCCTTTGCTTGCTGGCCGTAAATGATAGATTGAATTGGGTTGACAATCCAATATTCAAAACCCAACTGATTTAGAATTTCTACCCTGACTGAATCTTCAGCTTCATATTCAGACAGCTCACTCTCTAGACTATCTATTTTTTGTGCAAAAGAAATCTGCCCTAAAACCAGAAAAGACAATATAAAAACGCAATTTTTCATTTGTTACTACAAATAAACCTACAAATCCTATCTTTTTGATGTTTCAAAAACTACTTATCGCTGATTGATCTATATTTATTGTCTAGCCAACTCAACCTATGAAAAAGATCCTTTTTACACTATTTTTTATATCTGTGCTATCTGTTTTTGCACAAAATTCGTATTTCCCTAAAACCCTTGATATGCAAGCACGCGCAGAGATCATAGATCTTTGGCTGGCTGAAAAAGTTAAAAATGATCTACCGGATATCATGAAACGGTCTGGAATAGATATGTGGGTGGTGATTGCGAGGGAGTACAATGAAGATCCTGTAATTAAGACCTTGTTACCAGCTACCTGGCAATCAGCCAGAAGGACAACTATGTTAATTGCTTTTGATCCAGGGGACAATAAACCAATTGAAACTTTCGGAATGTCTAGATACAATACCGGAGATCTATTCAAAACAATTTGGAACAAAGAGGAGCAACCAGACCAATGGAAGGCCTTGGCAGAAATGATTGCGGATAAGGACCCTAAGAAGATTGGCGTGAATAAATCCAAAACGTTTGCGTTAGCGGACGGATTGTCCGCAACCCATTATGATCAATTAATGGAAGTTTTGCCAAAGAAATACCAGTCCCGCGTAACCGGAGCTGAAAACGTAGCAATCGGATGGTTGGAGACAAGAACAGCGAGCGAAATGGCCGTTTATCCAAATATTGTTAGAATGGCACATCAGATCATTGCGGAAGGGTTTTCGGAAAAAGTGATTCAGCCCGGTATAACGACCACAGATGAGGTAGTTTGGTGGTATCGAGATAGGATCAGGGAATTGGGTTTCACCACGTGGTTCCATCCATCGGTTTCAATTCAACGAAAAGATCCAGAGTCGTTTGAGCACCTAAGAGCTTTTTCTGAACGCCCGAACGAACAAATAATAATTGCTGGTGATTTGCTTCATGTAGATTTCGGGATAACCTACCTCCGTCTAAATACTGACACGCAACAACATGCCTACGTACTTAAACCGGGAGAAAGTCAAGCACCATCTTTTCTCGCTGAGGCTTTCAAAAAAGGGAATCGCGTTCAAGATATACTTACTTCCAATTTCGAGGAAGGCAAATCTGGAAATGAAATTCTAAAAGCAACACTAGACCAATGCAAAGCTGAAGGTCTAAAAGGTGTTATATACACACATCCTATAGGCTATCACGGTCATGGAGCTGGCCCTAGCATTGGGCTTTGGGATCAGCAAGGTGGGGTACCCGGAAGAGGTGATTACCCCTTATACAAAAATACGGCCCATTCCATCGAGTTGAATGCCGGCGTGTATATTAAGGAATGGGAAAAGGAGATTAGAATAATGCTGGAAGAAGATGCCTTTTTTGATGGGAAAAATACAAGGTATATTGATGGTCGCCAGACGGAGTTGATGACCATTCCAAGGAAGCTGTTTCCCAACAAGTAGTAAAATACCTACGACATAACTGCCAGTATCATTCCCATTATCGTAAATAATACAACAAAATAGAAGCTATTGATAAACCATAGTTTGAAAGACATTCTGGAGAAGAGTGCGTTCACGCCCATTGCCAGAGCAATCCATCCGAAGCCTACCAAAAATCCGTAGAGCGCCCCTTCGAAGACTGTCGTTTCATATAAGAACAATGCTAGATTCGTTGCCATAACGAATTCAAGTATGAATGCCGTTCCATAAATTTTCGCCATGTTAGCCTTTTTGAGATCTTCCTCGGTGAAATTCATTTCGGCCATCCAGGCCTTTCCAAAAAGAGGACCGTACCAAAGTCCCCCAACTACAAATGCAGAGATTGTTGCTAGCAAAACAGCCAGCCAATTTACTGTCGAAAAATCCATAATTCAGTTGTTTAATTTTCAGATTAAGTTAAGGAATTATGTTTTGTATTACTAGCAAGCCTTGAATTTGATATTCGCCTTTTCATTTCCTGTCGCCAACTGATTTTTTCATTTTCTAATCCATAGATTTGTGGCATGGCAGAAGCGCAAGCGGACTATTTGAAGTCGCTGAATCCCCCACAAAAAGAAGGTGTTATTAACGTTGAAGGTCCTTGCATGATCATTGCAGGTGCAGGTTCTGGGAAAACACGTGTGCTCATCTACAGAATTGCCCACCTCATCAAGGAACATAATGTTGATCCTTTCAGCGTCCTCGCCCTAACGTTCACCAATAAGGCTGCCAAGGAGATGCGGCACAGAATTGAATCTGTGGTGGGAAGTGATGCGAAAAACCTCTGGATGGGGACTTTTCACTCTGTGTTCGCCAGGATATTGAGGGCCGAGGCCAGTAGTATAGGCTACCCAAGCAACTTCACCATTTACGACACAGATGATTCAAAATCTTTAATCAAACTAATTGTTAAGGAGTTTAATCTGGATGACAAAGTTTACAAGGCAAACATCATTTACAATCGGATTTCAGGAGCTAAGAACAGGTTGGTTTCCTGGCGCGAATATCTGAACAACCCGATCTACGCTGAGGACGACAAACAGAATATGCGTCCAGAGATGGGCAGGATCTACAAGGCCTACTCCGAACGCTGCTTTGCCGCAGACGCAATGGATTTTGATGATCTGTTATTCAATACCAACGTTCTCTTTCAAGAAAATCCAGATGTACTAAACAAGTATCAGCAACGCTTTCATCATGTGATGATTGATGAGTTTCAAGACACGAATATTTCACAGTACATGATCGCCAAGCGATTGGCTGCCGTTCGACAAAATATCTGCGTGGTTGGCGATGATGCTCAAAGCATCTATGCATTTAGGGGAGCAGACATTCAAAACATTTTGAACTTTGAGAAGGATTATCCAGATCTGAAGATGATTCGATTGGAGCAAAATTATCGCTCCACAAAGACGATTGTCAATGCTGCGAATTCGATCATAAATAAGAATACTGCCCAACTTAAGAAAAGCGTTTGGACAGAAAATTCTGATGGCGATTTAATCGAGTTGATCAAGGCCACCTCTGACAATGAAGAGGGCAAATTGATTGCTTCCTCCATCTTTGAAAACAAGATGCAGCAGCAGGTTCCGAACAAAGATTTTGCAATTCTCTATCGCACGAATAGTCAATCAAGGGCAATGGAGGAAGCCCTTCGAAGAAATAATATTAAATATCGAATCGTAGGTGGTCTCTCGTTTTACCAACGAAGGGAGATAAAGGATTTGCTTGCATATTTCAGATACACAGTCAATCCAAATGACGAACAGGCGATGCGACGAATTATCAACTTACCAAAGCGCGGTGTTGGACCTGGAACGATTAGCAAAATGGTGGTGGCTGCATCTGAGAATGAAAAACCGCTGTGGGAGATCATGGAAAAAGCCTCCTCGTATGTAGGCAACAAGGGTGGAACTCAAGTTGAAAATTTTACAACACTCATCAAGTCATTTCGACTAACAAGTGAAAAGAAAGACGCATTCGACACTGCATCTCAGATTGCTAAGACGTCCGGGCTGCTAAAAGAACTCTACGAGGACAAGACGATTGAGGGGATGAGTCGCTATGAGAATACGCAAGAGCTGCTAAATGCAATCAAGGAATTTACGGAACTACCTGATAGAGAAGATAAGAGTCTTGGTGCATTTCTTCAGGATGTTGCACTTTTAACCGATGAGGATAGAAGTGAAAAATCTGATGATGCCGTGACGCTCATGACCATCCATAGTTCTAAGGGACTGGAATTTGAATATGTGTATGTAGTTGGGCTGGAAGAAGACCTATTCCCATCTCAGATGATGCTTAGTAGTCGTGCAGATTTGGAAGAAGAGCGCCGCCTCTTTTATGTAGCTATCACAAGAGCAAAGAGAAAACTTTCGTTTAGTTATGCCTTGAATAGGTACAGGTATGGAAGGCTGAAGAACTGCGAACCAAGTCGCTTCCTGGAGGAAGTAGACCCTCAGTTTATCAAGGTAAATCGGAAATTTTCTTCGAGCGATCCGGTTTCTCCAGGTGTGAATTACGTGACTAAAAATTTCGTCAACAACCTCAAGAAGGAAACGAGCAAGAAGAAATTTGCTAATCAAATCATCAACCATAAGCCGAGCGCCGACTTCGAACCAAGTGACACTTCAAATCTTGCTGAAGGAATGAAGGTAGAGCATCCAAAATTTGGATTTGGATTGGTCACTGAAATTGATGAACAAGGAGCCAACAAGAAAGCGAAGGTTGAGTTCGATAAAGCAGGCGAAAAAACGCTCTTACTGAGCTTTGCCAAGCTTAGGATTCTTTAAAATTGCGACATGGTCAAATTCCCAACAGAATTTGACCATGTCGCATCAATCAAACTTTTTATTTGTCGATTACAATTCGAGACTCGAGTGTTCTTTTTTCAGATTTGATTCTGACTACATAAACACCATTAATCAAATCAGATACGTCGATAGAAAGCACGTTGTTGAATGCTCTTTCTAGCAACTGTGATTTCATCACCCTTCCACCAAGATCTAGAATACTTACTTCAAAATTGATTCCGTGCTCAAGCGACTCAGTAGAAATAAAGAAGTTGTTATCATTCACAGGATTAGGATACACCAGCAGTTGGTCACCAACTACATCTCCCGAAAAGTAGATTGCCACTACTTCTGAATAAGAGAATTGCCCATCAAAATCCGTTTGCTTCAACCTGTAGAAGTATATGCCGTCTTGAACACCATTATCAAGGTATTTATATGACCTCACCTCTGAAGAATTTCCAGCGCCCTCAATGTCAGTTAATGAGCTGAAATTCTCACCGTCAAAACTTCTCTCCAAAGTAAAGAAGTCGTTGTTAATTTCTGTTGCGGTTCTCCACCGAAGTGTTACTCCTTCTTTTGAGTTTTCTGCACCAAAGGATATCAATTCTATCGGTAGCGGAGAGCTTGCATCAACATGCGGATCGAGCGTACTAAATGAACTTAGCTCAAGAACAAACGCATCTGCTGTTGCAGCAGAAAAATCCACAACCGTCGGGCTTTCATCGGATGAGCCTCCCCCAGTTACCAATGGATCCAGTTCTGTATCCCCATTCACCTTGAGAATTACCATTCCATTCAAAACATCTGTTGCCGTCAATGTTGAGCCTTCCCCAGCATTCACAGCTGAAGCAAGGTCCGTTGCCTCCTGATCAAGCGCATACAGGCGAACATACACATTAGTGGCTGGTTGAGTAGTTGGTTCAATGTACCAGTTTCTGTTTAGGTAATAAATCGATCCTCCATCGTCTCTCACATTTCCAGAACCGCTGAGCACTCGAACTCCCCAACATGTAGTTCCCAAGTTGTTTCCAAAGGGATTGATAGAAAAAACAAGATTTCCTAGTTGATCAGTAACATCCACCCATTGATATCCGCTTAAATCAACACATTGCCCTCCTGAAGCCTCATAATCTGCCTGTAATGCGCGTACTATGCTAACACCAGCGGTTGGGCTAGCTGAGTTAAAGGGATCGGTAAACGTCTGGGCTTCTACATGATCAGGAATTCCGTCGCCATCAGAATCTGTGGTAGCACTTAGTGGACTTCCAGCACCTCCATC
The DNA here is from genome assembly GCA_039961455.1 of Cyclobacteriaceae bacterium. Classification (GTDB taxonomy): domain Bacteria; phylum Bacteroidota; class Bacteroidia; order Cytophagales; family Cyclobacteriaceae; genus Ekhidna. The sequence goes on from JBDVJN010000006.1 coordinate 9,118, forward strand.
CTCAAGAATTTGCTCCAAAGCATCACTAATTCCATCGCCGTCTACATTTCCGTCGTCGTCACTCCCTCCATCCAAAAACGGATCATTTACATCGTTTGGATTGGTTCCGTTGATTACTTCATAGTAATCCGGGATACCATCACTATCTGTGTCGGTAGTTAGGGCGGGGTTAGCCGGACCTCCTTCGTTATCAATTAGAATTTCCAGTGCATCAGGCAGTCCGTCACTATCTGTATCAGAATTACCTGACGCGGTTGGAGAATCCGCATCGTATGGGCCTGAACCATTTGCAACTTCTATATAATCTGGAATACCATCACCATCCGTATCCGAGAACACAGTTACCGGGCTTGAAGAACCATTTGCAATGAGAATACTTTCTAAAGCATCACTTATTCCATCTCCACTCGTACCTGTTGCATCATCTGTATCAGTTCCTCCTGCTCCGCCGCTCACTGGATCATCTCCATCGTTGTGATTAGTTCCATAAGAAGATTCGAAATAGTCAGGAATACCATCGGTATCAGTGTCTGTTACAAGGTTAATAGTCGTTCCTAGTCCAAAGTTGACAGCGCTGGTAAAATCGACATCAGCAAAGGTCACCACTTCAGATGCAAAAGACTGGGCTGTATAGGTTCTCAGTAATCCATCGCTAAAGTCTGCGTTTCCATCAACAATAAGGGTGAAATCAGTCACACTCTTCGTGCCATATCCCAGACTTGTAAGATCAAACGAGACTGTCACTGTTCCAATATCATTTGTTTCGTCTACACCCCAAATTCTAGTGACTCTATTTCCGATACCCGGAGGTACGGTGGTAATAGTTTCCCCGGTAACACCGTTGTCATTGCCCCAAACCAGGAAGTCACCGCTTGCCAGGCTGGATGGATTCGTAACGGTAATAATCGCATCTGAATTATTACTTGTACCACTTGATTGTGTAAATGCATAAGTAGAATTGGAACCAATACCAGCAATATCATTGCTATAGGAAGTCAGGTCATAAACGGCAGTTCCGCTGTTGTAGGTATAGTTTAATGCGGTAACATCCAGCGTAATGCCGTATTTAATCGCAAGGTACGTTTCCACATCTCTTCTTGCTGTGGCAGCCAACGAGCTTGTGTAGACAAGTATCTCAGCTACACCTCCTCCAATAGAGGTTCCCGTATTTCCTCTGTCATTCCCCACATAATACGTCCATGATGCATCTGACAGATTGGATACAAAGACTCGAGAATGAAGCTCATAATTAGCAGGTCTTGCCTGCGTAGTTCCATCTCCAACATCTGTTCCGTCTACAAAATTATCTCCATTTCGAACGTCTGCTGGCGTGTTTGTACCATCAAAGAGGTTTGTAGTTCCTCCATATCCAATTCCCAACCCATCGTCATTATCATCATTTGTAAAGGCCGTGGTGTTTGCGTCGGTAGAGGCATCGTTGTACACAACGAAAATAGATCTTGGATTAAGATTGGTGGTGGCTAAATCGAGGTATGTGTCACCATCGTCGAACGTAATAACTGGATTTCCATTTAGCTGATTTGTATTGTATGTTGGTCTTACCGCTAGCGTAGTCTGGCTCAAATCATTGTTATTTCCACTCTGATCTCTCCAAAATTGCACAGGATCAGTATCCTCGGCCGCATTGGCACCTCCTTCTTCAACCTCAGTATCAGCTTTGAGCCACAAAGTAACACCTGTAACGTCCGGTGGAGACGGAAGTGCTACTGTGAATCTGTCCCCGTTAGTGAAACCGACACCAGTGAATGTTAACGTATCGTTCGATAATGATGATGCCGCCACAGACGATGTTATGGTGCTAAAATCATCGTTATCATCCAGTAACAAAGAATATAATGATGCGGTCTGGGGGCGATCGCTCAAATCAGTAATCCCACCGACATAAACCTTGACAGTCACAGTTCCAGGACTTCCGGTCACCGCAACCCGCCACTCTGCTGGAAGACGCTCGTCGAACAGTGCTGGTTTCTCGTTAGCATCAGGCACTGTCTTGCTTCCGGCTGTTACACCATCGTATCCCCACATTAAGTATTCATTATCATCCAGATCAGATAAGCTTTCCATCTTAACAATAGCTCCCGTATTCTGAGAAGTCGATTGTGTCTGGTTCAACCCGTAATCCAGGCGCTTTCCTAGCCCTGCAATATCAAAATCGTGAGCCGTATAGCTATAAATATCTGTACCATCAGCTGTGTAAAACTCCCCTCCATCAATATCTAGCGTTACACCATACTTTATACCCAGGTACGTTTCTACATCTCGCCTTAGTGCTGTAGTAAGACGAGTGCTGTAGCTAAGTACCTCCGCAACCTGTCCTGAGTAGGATCTATCATCATCAAAATTGTCGCCAATTCTAAATGCGTTGTCAGTAAAGTCCGCGTGAGTTCCTGCTGTTGTTTCAGTGTATGCGGTTCCATTTGCAAACATTTCCTGCGCTGTCGGACTGGCATCAGCGTTATTCCTTACATTAAATACTACAACATTGTCATTGCTGATCGATGTTGGGGTTATTGCTGACACATCGTAACCGTCAATTTCTGTTGTTTGGCCAAACAGATCACCTCCAATGAAATTTTCATCACCTATAAAGAAACCTCCGGATCTCTGTGACTCAAAGCCCAGCACATAGCCATTGGTTGCTGCATTGGTAATCGCATTATCAGGTTTTACAACAAGAAAATATTCCTCAGTATAAAACCCATCGATTGTTTCCAAGTTGTCGCCGCCGGTAAACTGCACAGCGTCATTAAAGTTAATTGCACTGCTTACTAATGTCGGTTGGTCAGCTGCAGCCCCTTGCACGATATCATTGCTATTTCCGCTTTGATCCGCCCAACTACTCACAAGTCCCCCAGATGATGTGATTCCTTCATCAGCCCTAAACCACATGGAGAGCGAGTTAGATCCCCCTGGAGAAGTGGTCTGGATATCCCCACCTAACGTAAAGAAATCTCCATCGGCAAAATCAACACCAGTGAAAGTTATTAAATCTCGACCATCAACATTCGATACAGTACCCGTGCTATTTAGAGTTGACGCAGTAGCAAAGTCGGCGGGAACGGTTCCGGTTGAGGCCATAGTGATAAGGTTGATTGTTGAATTTGCCACGTCCAAACCAAGCGAAGTGATGTCAAAAGAAACCGTAACTGTCCCTGCACCATCACCACCTGTTTCCTTCAATGTCCAAACTTTATCAAGCATTTCAATAACACCAGGAGGCACATTGGATGTTGTGAAAGTATTTGCACTGCCATTGTTACCCCAGACCAAAAATTCTCCGTCTTCCAAATCAGAAGCTGTTTCCATCCGAACTATTGAACCTGCATTTTCACTTTTTGAAGTGATGTGATTTAGATTGGAGTTGAGCTGAATGCCAATTCCAGCAATATCATTTGGATAGGTAGTCGCATTGTAGATTGCTGTTCCACCAGATGTGTAATTCTGAGCAGTAATGTCAAGTGTAACACCGTACTTTATTGCCAAATAACTAGCCACATCTCTTCTACTTGCATCAACAAGTCGGGTACTATAACTGATCACCTCAGAAACTGTCCCATTGAACGGAAATCTAGGAATTCCTTCAATTTCATCCCCGATATCATAGTCAGTATCTGTATACACCTGGTAGGTCCCAGCATTTGCCTCTGCATTGAGTACGTCAATTCCATTCAGGAATATCTCTGCACCATCTGCCGCCGCATTACCGCGGACGTTGATAATAGCTGGCAAGTTTAAATCAGCCGTTGTTGAGGTAAAAGCTCCTCTATATGAGGCACCACTTCCCGCAGAGTGAGTTACGACTTCATTAGTAATTTGACCCGATGTGGGACCTAGACCTAGACGTGCAAAATCGCCTGTTTCGAATCCCACAATTGAACCCGAAGATGTACCACTATTGTATATCTCGCTGGGAACAGTTACCACAAAATATTCAATTGTATAGAAACCAGCAGTTCCTTCTATCACATCGTTGGTTCCGTCAAAACGTAATGAAGGATTTCCATTGAGATCATCATCAAGAAACTCTGGTTGAGATGCAGCAGTTCCTTGCGTTGCATCGTTTCCACCACCGGACTGGTCATCCCAATCGGAAACGGTAGTGCCGTTTAGCGTTACACCACGATCGGCCGTTAGCCACAGTGTCTCTCCTGCTATATTTCCAGGAGAAATCGCAGCTATATAAGGAATACTTAGCGCACTTGATGCAGTATTCAAATTTCCAGCAACATCAGAAGCAACGCTTGCGTTTATTGAAACACCAACATTTCCTGCTCCCGTAGCAGTTATTACTTGGGTGTATGTGGTAGCATTAACAGCAGTAAAGGTTCCTTTTGTCCCATTGGTTACATCAACCTCACCTACTATCAATCCAGTTACATCTTCATTGAAGACAATTGTAATTGTGAACGCGGTTGCTGTTGCAACCGGAGGCACATTTGAAAATGTTATAGTGGGAGCAGCAATATCATACAAAACCGTAACCGTAGTTGCTGCGACATTGCCTTCTGGTACTTCATTATCTCCAACGTCGATGGTAATGTCGCCATTCCCATCAGGAGTAATATCAGCTGTATAAGTGTCACCGTCTGTTGCAACAAAATTACTAGCAGACCCATTTCCCACGACAATGTCACCTATGGTGAAATCTGTTACATTGTATCTCCATTCAAAAGTAACATTGAATGGACTGGTAGAATTTACCACCGCAGGAGCACTTTGTATCTCTAAACTTGTACATGGAAAGCCTACGCAGCCTGAAAAAGCCCCACCTTCTCCATCGGTAAATGTGCCGGTCACGTCCAAGGTTCCGGTACCAGTCAAGTCACTATCGGGTGTCGTATTTGTTATAATCACATTGCCTGAAACATTCACCGTCCCGTTGACAATAAATGTTCCCTGGGAAGGGGTTCCACTACCAGGAGGCTCATTTTCAAAATCACCACCTACATTCAGTGTTGCACCAAATTGAATATCCAACGTCGCACCTCCTGAAACTCTTGCTTCATCATTGGTCGTCATTGTGCCTCCACTAAATATAGTAACAGAACCAGTTGCAGTACTAATCTCAAGGTCGTCTCCAACTACTACATCTCCACTTATATTCAAAGTTCCTTGTACATCTAAGTCAACACCGGGTGTCATAGTACCACCGGCATTTACAGTAGCCGTAGCTCCTGCATCAATATCTATAAATGAATCAGCACCCAGGTTTCCTGAAACAGTCATGCTTCCTCCGCTCTGAACCTGTATATCATCTGCCGCTTGAAAAGTACCACCTGCTTCTACAACCAAGCTACCACCACTTAGCACATCTACATCTCCATCAAAATTATCAAACACCACAGAAGCTCCATTTTGAACAGTGAAAGTGGCAGACAAATTCATGTCTCCATTATTACCTGAGATGGTCAGGGTTCCACTGGTTATGGTAACATTTCCTGTAATTGTTACATCTCCTCCAACGTTTACATTACAGGTACCACTAAATGTGCCCCCGTTAGCCAAATCAGCTTCATCAGCTGGGCATTGCGCAAAAAGAGAATTGCTAGCAAAAATAAGGACGCAACAAATCGATAAAACGAATGAATTTTTCATTTACTATGTGGCTAATGGTTCAGCTATAAAAGTCTTCTCAGTCTTTAATGTCTTTGATCGGGTGACATAGCTTGGTCGAATCCTCTAAATTAGTACTATTTCAAGATGAAATTTGCTTTCATCTATGTGAAATCGGTGAGATTTTCGCTAAAATAGCGATTTTATCCTACGAAAAAGGTATGAAAATGGACATTATTGTCAGAAAATTACGTCCAATCCGATATAGCAACCAAACCAATTGTTTTTTTCGCTACAGGCCACTATCCCAAATGATTCAAAATCGCTTGGATAAAATTAAATTGCCGGCTCACTCAATCATCACATGAAGAAGGTTCTAATCATAGGTGGAGGCGTAATTGGCCAGTTTTCAGCTTATTATTTATCAAAATCTGGTCATCAGGTAACAATTGTTGATGATAAGCCTAAAATGACCCCTGCATCCGAGGGAAATTGCGCTCTTGTTACCCCAAGCCATATCATTCCTTTAAATTCTTTCAATGCCATTTTCCAGGGAATAAAGTGGTTAGGGAAAAAGGATGCTCCACTGAAAATCAAGCCACAACTTGACAGGAGGTTTATGCTATGGTTTCTCAATTTCATGCGGTACAGCCATTCAGCACACATAGAGAAAGCGACACATGCCCGACATGCGCTTTTACAACAGAGTTTCAAGCTTTATGAATCTTTTTTTCAGGAAGAGCCAAACGAATCACAATGGAGAAAGGGAGGATTACTTTATGCGTGCAGAAAACCAGAATCGATTGCTCAGTTTTCGCACGAAATTGAACTTCATCGAAAGTTCGGTATGGACAATAGCCGGATGTTGTCAAAGGATGAAATTCTTGCTAGAGAGCCACTTCTAAAGTCTGGAGTTGTGGGTGGCGTTATTATGGAAATGGATGGATGGCTAAACCCCGGTCAGCTACTTCAAGATTTGAAAAGGATTAATGAAGGAAACGGTGTAACCTACGTCCGAGCAAAAGCAGAATCCTTCGCCGCAAACAACTCTGGGATACAATCGATTAAGACGGATCAAGGAGAAATAGAAGCCGATGAATTCGTACTATCTGCAGGAGCCCTATCACCCCTATTGACCAAAAAATTAAATATCAAGATACCGGTCATTCCTGGGAAAGGGTACAACCTCACCACGTTGAATGAATCCTTCGCACTTAAGCAGCCAGTGTATATGGTAGAGCGAAAAGTTGTGGCAACATCGTGGGAAAAGGGTCTTCGCATTGGCAGCACTATGGAATTTGCCGGCTACAATTTGGATCTGACCAAGACACGTCTGGAAGCTTTGAGACGAGCGGCAAGCGAATACCTGGAAATTGACATCGAGAGCCTTGAGATGAAACCCTGGGCAGGTTGGAGGCCTATGAAAGATAATGGAATTCCAATCATTGAAAAAAGCAAAATCAAGAACCTTACAATCGCCACAGGCCACAGTATGGTAGGTCTTAGCATGGCTCCAGCGACGGGGTTTATCGTAAATGAATTGATTTCGATGACTGCAGACTAACCGTCGATATTTGCTTCTAATTGCGCGTAGTATATTTCTTTGTCACGATCACCGAAACGATAGGCAAGTTGTCTCAATGCTTTGATTGTCTCTAAGGAATTTGGATTGATTTGCAACGCTTTTTCGTGAAATCGTTGTGCCGATTGATAGGAGGAAATTGCTTTTGGGCCTGCGTCACTCTGGTCAACTAATTGATCATAGAAAACGCCTAAGGCATCATACGATTTACCCATCAAGTCATTGGCTTCAAAAGTGTCATCAATCTTAGCTGCTGTTGTGATCTGAAGTATTGCCGATCCAAAAATTGACCTAACTTCATTTTCGTCATTGGAGTAAATTCCGCGATCATATAATCTCTTAGCACTGGCCAGAAGTTGACGATAGATCAACGCCATTTCTGCCTGTGCCGATTCCCTCCATTGCGGATCCAGAAGAACCGCTCGGTCAAGATCGTTGTATGCAGCCAAATATGGATCATTGCCAAGTTCTTCGGAGCTTGTTCCTGCCTTTAGCAAGCTTAGTCGAGCCATGCCGCGGTAATAGTAAGCTTTACTCCTCGTTTCGCTGTCCATGCCCCTGGTGGTCTGAAATGCCTTGTTCATATCCTGAATCGTACGCTCGTACGCTCCACTGTGATAGGCAATAATCCCAGGAGATACAAAATTCTGAGAATTTGCACTGAAGATTAGTGCGGAAAAAAATATTACTAAAAAAGCTCTCATACACCCACGTTCTTAAACGCAAAATTACAATTTTTGGTGTTCAAACAAATCTTGTTCCAACTATTTAAAATTCATCGAAAAGGAACCCATCATATTGCCCGAGAAATACTACCTGGATTATTTCACCTATCTGCTTGATTTCGTTGAAAAACAGTATGAACATGTGTTGGATGAACCAGAATACTTATTTTATCAGTCTTTTCGAGATCTTTCAGAAGATGCGAAATGCCTTTACCTGCGGTTTTCAAACCGACGTGGCGACTTTTTTAGGATAAACAAGATCTCATACTCGGAGATTACTGACTTGCATGGTGCCAAAGAAGAGTTGGTTCACCATTCATTTGTTCGAATAAACGAAAACGATGACGTAGCCCAGTTCAAACTTTTCACAAAGGCGGAGCTTATCGGTCATTTTGATTTCCTACATAAGTCTCAAAAGAAAGATGAACTGCTACTCGAGCTATCGGAATTGGACACACAAATTGTTCATGAAAGTGAGGAAATAGTTGAGGTCCTTAAAAATGAAGAAGTTGAGTTCATAAAGCTACTTTTCTTCGGGTACTACCGGGGAAGAATGACAGATTTTGTCATCCGGGATGTTGGAAATGTGAAAATCGAAAAACTTGATGAAACAAAGTTCAAGCCCTGGTTTCAGTCTAGAGAAGAAGCACTTGCTGTTCTTCACATTTCTCAATTTCGTCGTCTGATTTACGAGGTGCAAGAGGCAGAATTACCCTTAGATGATTTTATAAATGAAATACCTTGGGAAGAGTGGTTAAAACACCCAAGATCAGCGAAGTCAGCAGAGAAATTGCTGCTAAAGATCGCCTACTATTTTGAGCAACTAGGCGAGTTGGAGCAGGCCTTGGAGCACTATTCTTTTACAGAACGACACCCAGCTCGTGAGCGTAAGGTTCGGATTTTAGAGAAACTGGAACGTAAGCAAGAGGCTCTGGAAATTGCCAAGGCAATTCTCGACAAACCAGCAAACGCCACTGAATTGACCTTTGCTACCGACTACCTCAACAGATCTGGAGTTCGTATTAATCGAAGCATGACGGAGCGACTAAAGGGTGCACCCTCCATCTCTCTCGTCAAAGATCCAGAGGTTAAGGTTGAACAGGCAACGATTGAATACTTTGAAGAACAAGGCTGGAGTGGTTTTCATGCAGAGAACTTTCTTTGGCGAGGTATCTTTGGTTTGGTCTTTTGGGAGGAGATATTTGATGAGAGTCACGGATCATTCCACCAGCCATTACAGCGACAGCCCTCCGACCTAAACGATAACGTTTTCTTTGAATCTCGTGCTCATCTTCTTGAAGCTAAACTCAAATCTTTCAGCTCACGGAAGAAAATGACGAATCACATTGCAAATCTGTACGAACAGAAAGACGGCATAGCAAATCGATTTGTAACCTGGCACGAAAGCCTACTACCTTCAATCCTGACCATGATCGAGAAGGTCCCTCTGAAAGGGTTAAAGGAAGTTCTCCTGGAAATGTCTAAAGACATGAAAGAGAACAGTGCTGGGTTTCCAGACTTATTTTTATGGAACGAAACCACCTATCAATTCTACGAGGTGAAATCTCCAAACGATCATCTTTCTGCTCAGCAATTATTCTGGCTAGGTTTCCTGGAGAAGTGTAAAATAAAAGTCGACGTTCTGCGAGTAAATTATCTTAATTAAGCATTCTACTACTTTTCTTGTAATGAATATTTCTATCCCCCAGATGCTCAAGAATAAAATCAAAACACGCTTTCTCCTTGCTAATCAATTCAGGCGGAAAAACACCTTTCTCCTGAAACAAACCTTCCAGGAAAAGATTAGCTGCTGCAGTAGCAGTGTACCCAGTTGTTCGAGCCATCGAGGACGTTTTTGTTGCCTCGTCATATTCGTCATGCAATGAATAAACTATCTCCACTTGTTTACCTTCTCGATTCTCTCCTTTTATCGTCACCCTCATCACGGTTATTTCGGCCTCCTCTTCTCCCAGCTTCCACTCGTTAAACAGAATTTTGCTTGTAAAGTCAAGTGGAGACACTTCCTGCCCATTGACAGTGACCTTCTCCGTATCAAAAAACCCGCTTTCTTTAAGAACTTTGACATACTCCACGTGTCCAGGATAGCGTAGTGTTTTCTCTTTCATATTGGGGATATGCGGCATTGTATGAATAATCGATCGCAATCCGTCAGAATTGAACGATTCCAACGTGCCAACATCCTCGAACTCAACATACTCACAATCCGTCAGCGGTTCTCTCACCACCTCTACTCCATTTTCAACGTATCTCGCTGGGCGAGTATATTCTTCAATCACATCAATGGGGGAAAAAGGCGCCTTGTAGCAAAAGGGCCATTTTTTTGTTTTTGGAAGCCCTCCAACTAGGCACTCAAAATCAGTCACTTTCGTTCGTTCATTGTAGTAGCCCAAAATGATGTTGTCCATTCCTGGAGCTACACCACAGTCTACAATTGCCGTAACATTCTTCTCCTTCGCTAAGGCATCTAACTCCAATGAATTCTCAGGAAAGAAAGAAATATCCACTACATTTTTCCCAGCTTCGATTATAGCCTTCAACGTCCTGAAACCAAGAAAACCAGGTACAGCACACACAACCAAGTCTTGTGTTTTGATCATGCTTTGGAGCATTTGACTGTTGGTGACGTCCAGCTTCTCAACAATTAGGTCGCCACATTTTTTCAATGCACGTTTTAAGGTACTTTCATGAAGATCAGTCAAAGTGACCTTATGTTTTTTTGCTAAATCAATAGCCATAGCACTGCCGACCATTCCGGCACCTAATACAATTATTTTGCTCACAATAAAAATTTGAAGATTTGAAGATAGATTTTAGAAAAGCGAGATACGTCAAAAATCACAATCCTGGAATCAGGACCCATGGCATTTTGGAAATATCTGTTCTTTTGAATTCTATCATCCGCGGATTCCTCAAATGTAGCACTTTAATGGAATTCAATTTTCGAAATCCACTCATGTAACTTGTTCATTGAATCCGTGTATTTTGAAATAAATTGAGAACTAAATTCTTAACGCATAATCAATGAAATACTATCTATTAACTATTCTTATGTGCTTTTCTCTCATTGGGTTCTCTCAAGAAGATGTGAAGAGTGAGACTGACACAACGAAAGAAAAGAAAGCAACAAAAGAACTCCCACTAGAACCTGGGAGAACTTTCCAATTGAAGACAAACGAGGGAACGTGGATCTCGCTAGATGTGAGTCCAGATGGAACCACTATTATTTTCGATATGATGGGAGACATCTACTCACTTCCGATCGCTGGTGGTCAAGCAAAACCGATTACTTCCGGAATGGCTTTTGACACTCATCCAAGGTATAGTCCAGACGGGAAATCAATCGTCTACACCTCAGACAAAAGTGGTTCAGAAAATGTCTGGACCTTGGATTTAACAGACGAGGATACCGAGCCAAAGCAAATCACCAAAGACAATGATAAATATTACCAAGAAGCTGAGTGGACTCCTGATGGCAAGTACATCATTGCCTCAAAAGGCATACGGACTATGAAGCTTCATATGTATCACAAAGATGGTGGTGGCGGTATTCAGCTCATCAAAAAGCCAGATGAATTACAAGCTTTGGAACCGGCGTTCGGTAATGAGGAACGCTATATTTGGTTTTCCCGCAGGACTGGAGCATGGCAGTACAATGCCGCTATGCCGCAGTATCAAATTGCAACATACGACAGAGAAACTGGGGAAATAACAACCCAAACCAACCGATACGGATCAGCATTTACTCCAACCCTGTCATCGGATGGAAAGTGGCTGGTCTACGGAACACGATACAATACCGAGACAGGTCTTGTTAAACGAAATTTACAAACTGGAGATGAAGATTGGTTGGCATTTCCAGTTCGAAGAGACGATCAGGAATCCAGGGCTAGACTTGGCGTATATCCGGCAATGGCGTTCACACCTGATAATAAGTCGGTGGTCGCTTCCTACGACGGAAAAATCTACAGAATACCAATCACTGGAGGAGCAGCTGTCGAAATACCTTTCGAGGTAGATGAGACCTTAGATTTTGGTCCGATGGTCCAATTCGACTATCCAATTTCCGATGACAAAGAAATGATTGCGAATCAAATAAGAGATGCACAAAGATCGCCTGATGGATCAAAAATTGCTTTTACGGCACTTAACAGACTATATGTGATGGACTATCCAGATGGAGAGCCGAAACGTCTGACAAAAGCTGATTACACAGAAGCTATGCCAACGTGGTCTCCTGATGGCTCTTATATCGCTTACACAACATGGGAAGGAGCTGAAGGTAATATTTACAAGGTAAGATCAAGCGGCGGAAGACCGCTAAAGATTACTGCCCAAGGTGGAATCTATATGAATCCTTCATGGGATAAGAAGACAGATCGGATTGCTTTCACCTACGGACCGGCGCAAGCCTACGAAGATGCCGTGGACCCGTTCAGTTTTGGTGCGCAAATAAATATCGGATGGGTAAGTGCTAATGGAGGTGTTGTGACAAAAATAAAAGCTGCAGGCAGGAAAGGTCTTCCTCATTTTGTAGAGGGTAATGACCGTATCTACATGTACAGTGGCACAGAAGGATTGATGTCCATGCGTTGGGATGGAACGGATGAAAAAGCCCACATAAAGGTGACCGGTATCATGACTTATCCGGCCCTCATTCACGAGCATTCTCTGTATATGGATGGTGGCCCACAAGAACCTAAACGAGAGCCTTCGAACGCACAGTACATCATTATGGCTCCCAAAGGCGATCGTGCCATGGCCAAAATCAACAACGATGTATTTGTAGTCACGGTGCCTCCAATTGGTGCAGAAACAGTGAAAATTTCAGTTTCTGATCCTAAGAATGCATCTTTTCCCTCATGGAAACTGACAACCTTTGGAGGTGAATTCGCACACTGGAACAACGATGGAAATACCGTAAACTTCACACTAGGTAACGCCTACTTTGCCTACGACATGGCAGAAGCGAAGCGCGTAAACGATGAGCTAGAAGAGAAGAAAAAGAAGGAAGCCGAGGAAAAGAAGAAGAAAGATGCGGAGAAAAAAGATGAAGACAAAGATGATGAGGGAGATGACGATTCAGCTGACAATGACGAAGAGGAGAAGGAAGACGAAGGATACAAGCCAAATGAGATCCGAATCAAAGTCAATGTTGAAAAAGATGTACCCGAAGGATCCATTGTGTTGCAAGGAGCACGGATTATCACGATGGATGGAGAGACGGTGATTGAAAATGGAGATATTCTCATCGAAAATGCTAGAATAAAGGCAGTTGGCGCTAGTGGCACTCTTGAGGTTGGCAACAGAGTTACTACCATGGATATGAGTGGCAAGACCATTACTCCAGGATTTGTAGATACCCACGCACATATGTGGCCAAATTGGGGCATCCAAAAAAATCAAGTGTGGCTCTACGCGGCGAATCTGGCATATGGGGTCACAACCACCCGTGATCCGCAAACAGCAACAACCGATGTTATCACTTACTCAGACATGGTAGAAACTGGAGATTTAATTGGCCCTAGAGTTTATTCTACCGGGCCTGGCGTCGGTTTCTGGTTTTACAAAATAAAAAGCCTAGAGCATGCCCAAGATGTACTGAAACAATACTCTGAGTATTTCAATACTAAGACCATTAAGATGTACATCACTGGAAATCGACAACATCGTCAATGGATTATTCAGGCTGCACGTGAGCAAAAGCTGATGCCTACCACAGAAGGTGCCCTGGATATGAAGTTGAATCTCACCCAATTGATAGATGGATATCCGGGTCATGAGCACTCATTTCCGATACATCCAATCTATGATGACGTTACCCAAATGGTAAGCAAAGCTCAAATGGCCTACACACCTACTCTTTTGGTCTCCTATGGCGGTCCTTGGGCGGAGGAGTACTATTACTCAACGGAAAATGTGGTGGGTGATCGCAAACTCAACTACTTCACACCCAAAATTGAAATAGATCAAAAAGCTCGACGGAGGAGAGCATGGTTCATTGAAGACGAACACATTTTTTCCCGACATGGTCAGTTTGTCGGTGATCTTGTCAAAGCGGGAGGACTGGCAGGAGTGGGATCACATGGTCAACTTAATGGACTTGGTTATCATTGGGAGTTGTGGTCAATCCAGTCTGGCGGAATGCCGCAGATGGATGCTTTGAAAGTGGCGACCATACTCGGAGCAAAAGCGATTGGCCTAAGCAAAGACATCGGTTCTATTGAAGTAGGGAAATTAGCTGATCTTGTCATCATGGATAAAAATCCTCTTGAAGACATTCGAAATACCAACACAATATCTCATGTGATGAAAAATGGTCGTCTCTATGACGGAAGTACCTTGGATGAGGTATATCCAAGACAAAAGAAGGCTCCAAGCTTCTATTGGTTAGATAATGGCCCTGACCGAGCAAAACTACCAGGAGAAGAGTAACACTAGGGACCTTAGCTAAACATATAGCATGCAAAAGGCCAGGTCATTTGATCTGGCCTTATTTATTGAGGCCAGAATCTGCTTGCCAGGCTCAATTTTTAGCACCTATAAGACTGTAGACCTAAAGTAGACCACACCTTCATAGCTGTACTTGTAAGTCAGAATACTTTTGATTTCAATCAAAAAATAGCATAATGAAATCAGAAACTAATAGCCTTTTTGAACGGATTGGAGGAATGGAAGCTGTAAATACGGCAGTGGATATTTTCTACGAAAAAGTAACTGCAGATCCGCTTGTTGGTCACTTCTTCACCAGCATAAATATGGCGGAGCAATCGGGCAAACTAAAAACATTTTTAGCCTACGCTTTTGGAGCTCCGTTGAACTACGATGGAAAGAATATGGCGGAAGCGCACAAACATATGCGCATTTCGGAAGATCAATTTACAGCAGTTGCTGGACACCTTTCTGACACGCTTCGCGAGCTAAGCCTTGATTCAGGACTCATCGATGAGGTGATGGCCATTGCAGCCAGCACGAAAGAAGACATCGTTAATACCTAGTTTTCATTGACTAGTCTAGTAGTTGAGCTTCGCCATTTCTGGTGAAGCTTTTTTTATGCGAATTGGTCTTCGCAGCCACTCATGTAAATCAGTCTAAAAAGTCTTGATATAGACGACAAGCAGCGTGCAATAATCCCTATATTTAACCTTGAGCATTAGTAATCAAACCTATGAAGATATTTTACGTCACAGCACTTTCTTTTGTATTTGCATGCACACCACAAACAAAAACCGTCATTCCCAAGTGGGAGCCCTATGATGAAAGTGCCGAAATTGAAGCCAATGCCGATCACGAAAGAACTCGATTGCGGTATAAACTCATCCAATCGCAGGTGTTGGATAAAAATGAAATCTGGAAGAATGTTGCAGAACAAATAGCGTATTTCTCTGAAGAAGATTACCAGCGGTTAAAGCCTCTCATTTTAGACCAAGACATTCTTACACTTCAATCTCATATTGAGGCTGGCAAGCTGTCATATGAGAAATTGACTCAGTGGTATCTGTACCGAATTGTGAAGTTTGAAAATGATAGCACCAAATACCTCAATTCCATTTTAGCCATTAACCCAAATGCTGTCAACGAAGCAAGGGAGAAAGATCGAAACAGATCTGAAAACGATCATCCCATCTATGGAATGCCAGTTCTACTCAAGGACAATATCAATTCGGAGATTGCCTCGACAACTGCTGGTGCACATGTTTTACTAAACAACAAAACTAGAGATGCTTTTATAGTAGAGCGAATCAAGGCAAATGGTGGCATCATTTTAGGGAAAACGAGTCTTAGCGAATGGGCGAACTTCAATTGCTCAGGATGTCCAAATGGTTTTAGCGCCGTAGGTGGACAGACACTTAATCCCTACGGTAGAAGACAATTTGATACCGGTGGATCCAGCTCGGGAAGCGGAGCAGCGATGGCCACCAACTACGCCGCTGCAGCGGTTGGAACTGAAACCTCAGGATCTATTTTATCTCCTTCAAGTTCAAGTTCACTAGCAGGTCTCAAACCTACCGTGGGACTCCTTAGTAGAGGAGGCATAGTCCCGATATCGAGCACGCTAGATACACCTGGCCCAATGACAAGGAACGTCACAGACAATGCCATTCTTCTGTCTGCCATGAGCGGAGAAGATCCAGCAGATCCCGCAACAAAAGACAATCCCAAAGACAAAACATACTGGGACGATCTCCAGACTGGCACTTTGGATGGAGTTAGGTTTGGAGTGAATAAAGACTACGCAAGTGATTCTATCTACATGCTGACTGTTGAAAAAATTGTTGCAATGGGTGGGATCGCCATCGAATTTCAACCAATACAGGTTGATTTTAACGGCTTTGGTGATTTGCTATCTGCCGACATGCAAATTGATCTCCCCAACTACCTAAATGACTATGGATCAGATCAAATTGTTCCACGAACTGTGGAGGAGATTGTCGCATACAATGAGCAAGATAGTGTCACCAGAACGCCCTACGGACACGCTCGATTTGAAGGAATGCTATCCGTCCAACTCAGCGAGGAAGAGTTGATACAATTGCGAGAAAGACTGAACACAGAAGGTGTTCGCTATTTTGAAACACCTATGGCGGACCTCCAGTTAGATGTTGTTTTAGGCATCAACAACCGAGGAGCTGGTTTTGCCGCCGCAGCAAGATATCCATGTCTGACAGTACCAATGGGCTACAGAGAAACGGGACAGCCGGCAGGTATTACATTCATCGGTCGCCCTTTCAAAGAAGACCAACTTCTTAAATTTGGATATGCTTTTGAGCAAGAAACGAAGATGAGGAAGAGCCCGTCGGGATATGAATAAACCCTATGAGCGGCTAGTCATAACTCTCAATTTTGGCTCTTAATTAGAGTCCGTTTTTGAATTTATTCGGCAATCTTAAAGCTGCCCAAAATCCAATTGATTACGTATTGATCGATGGATAAATGGGCTTCAACTAATAAAGCTTGTTTCCAATCGCCACACCTTAATATCATTCGAATAATGTTGTAAATTGATCTGATTAAGGTGTGATTATACACAACCAGCATGGACTTTTTTAGAGTCAACCACAACTTAATTTGAAACCTAAGACCTATACCGTATTACTATTGACAATCATTACATGTCACTATCATGTAGTGTTTGCAAAGGAACCAAACAATGTAAATTCGGTATCTACAAAGACATCTTTTGAAAGAATAGATCTCCTATTCCAGGAAGGAGCTAAAGCACATACTAGTTTCAACCAGTCAGTACAAGACGAGAAATCGATTGTTGCCCTGGAATCGATGAAACTCATCTACGACAACGAGAACAAACTCAATTTTGACGAGGTTAAGAATATCGATTTATCAACAATACCGACACATGAAAACCAATACATTGTCTCTAAAAACACGGTCTGGATCGCTATTGATTCATCATTTTTCGAGGGTTTGAACCCAGACTATCTACTTTCATTCATTGGAAATGCGAGGGAAATAAATGTCTACTACCATACTAGCAATGGAGGCTGGGAATTGACTCGATCACACCTGAATAGTAAAAGACAAGTTGGATCACTGTATCCAGCACTTAAACTACCATATTCCAAAATAGATGCTCCAGTTTACATTCAATTGATAGAGCCTGTTTGTCCCTTGATAGTCGTTGAAAAACAAGGAGATTCATTTAATAGACAACTTAAGAAAACCATATTTCACTCAATCATCCTAGGAAGTCTGTTGATTATTCTGCTAATCAATCTATTCCGTTGGATTGAGACCAGAGAGAAGATATTTGGCCTCTACGTATTTTATATACTCTCTTTAATTCTCACAATTCTAGCATTGGGTGGAAGTAACATGATTTTCTTACTTGGAAATGTTTCACCATACTTGAAATTAACATTCCACATTGCTTCGATCTTCTTCTTGAATCTGATGGCCTCCTTGTACGCAATATCTTTTCTGCAACTCAAAAAAAACATTCCCAAACTCTACAAGGTTGTTTTGTCAGCCATCATCCTTCTTGTCATTTCTTACACATATCTATTTTTTGACCTAACCCACTTTGGGTTTATTGGAAACGCTGGCATTGCACTTACCTTATGTCTTCTATTTACAGGAGGAACAATTTTGATCAAGAGAGGGCATTCTTATGCCACTTATTATGTCATCGCTTACGCCTTATTCGCAATTCTTCATATAACCTACATGTTTATTCGAAATTATGACTACGCGTTCACATATATTTCACCCATACATGTATCATTGATAGGGTTTTTCTTCGAAGCTCTCCTGCTAAATATAAGCCTTAACCGCAAGATTGGATTTGAAAAAAAGATTGCTGAGTTACAGTACAGAAAATCCCAAAGCGAACTACTCCAGTTTAAGAATACGCAAAATGCTTTGCTTGAGGAAAGCGTAAAAAATAGAACACTAGAACTCAAAGAAAGCAATGACGAGCTGAGAAAGATAGAAATGGATTTAAAGTCTGCCAATGCTGAAGCGAGGAAAAGAAATCGGGAGTTGAGGGGAACAATTGGTGAGCTGAAAGAGACTCAATCAAAGCTCATTGAATCGGAGAAAATGGCTTCCCTGGGAGTACTTTCGGCCGGTATTGGTCATGAAATAAACAATCCACTCAATTACATCAAAGGAGGAATGAGTGGATTATCCCAGCATATAAAACCTCAGCTTGAGAAAGATAAGAAGACCAAGCAATTTATAAATATCGTGAACGAAGGAGTTGACAGAGCAACTTCCATTGTGAAGAGTTTGGCCCATTTCAGCAGAGAGAGTACTGAAATGAATGAAAGGTGTGATGTTAATCAGATACTTAAGAATTGCTTGATAATTCTTGAAAATAAGCTCAAACACAAAGCAAAAGTCACGAAAGATTTCTCAGATGATGAAGTTTGTTGCATTGGAAATGAAGGCAGGCTTCATCAGGCCTTCTTAAATGTAATTGCTAATGCTGAGCAAGCCATACCCTCGAATGGTAGTATTGAAATCAAAACATTCCTCAAAAAGAACAAAATAATAACAACCATTTCTGACAATGGAATCGGAATAGAAAAGAAAAACCTAAGCAAAATCATGGATCCTTTCTTCACGACAAAGAATCCAGGTGAGGGAACTGGTCTTGGACTTTCCATTACCTACAAAATTATAGAAGATCACGATGGACAAATCAAAGTGAAGTCTGAGGTAGGAAAGGGTACTACGTTTGAAATTAGTTTGCCCAGCAAAGTCTAGTCCAGTTTGTGGGACTAACTACCTAATCAAATCGAACAACCTCGAATATTTCACAGTGAAGCTGCTGTTTGTATTCCCAAACACATCGTCGGTTAGGTTGTAAACCACGAACAGTCCGGTGTTGGATTGTTGCAATACATTGAAGCGAAGGTTCATTGACCAAATATCTGAAACGCTGTTGTATTGCACCAGGCTAGTGAACGAAACACGAGGGGTAAAAGAATATGTTAGTCTTCCTCTAAAAATGTCTGTTGAGAAATCGCCAGCTTCTAGCGATACATCATTTCGCAGATAGCTAAAAGAGGAATTGAACTTGTCTCCTGTTCTTGCTACGAGCGTCAAGCTGTTCGCCACTCTGCTTCCATCGAAGAACCCACCAATCACATGTCGTGTACTGATGGAAAAAGGCTTGCTTGGATTGGTAATCACAATGATTTGAGCCTCCTGATTATCGTATTCTCCAATTGGAACTACCACATTTTCTGATATTTGGAAATCTGTAAAAATTGCTTCTCTGGTAAAGTTTACGCCGGTATGTACCTCGAAACCACTCTTCCATTCCCAATGATTGTCTACATGGAGAAAACCAGTCACTTGATTTCCTTCAAAATCCCAAAATCCACGATATGATACATGTGGTCTCAATTCCAGTATTCCTCCCAACCAATCATTTTTGGGTCGAACCTGTTTTAACACCAAAAATTCCGGCTTTCTAAAACCTCCTGATCTACCCAGAAATCCAACTTCCGGATTAAAATTTTCCTGTACTTCGGTATAGCCAATAATTGCATTTAAGCCATCCCACTCATATTGAGTTTTGATCTGAAATGAAACTTCTCTATCATCTAGGTCTGTGGTTTCGCTTTTTGCAACATAGCCTGTGATCTGCGCTTTGTTTCCAAGACCAATTTTGCTGTCAGCAACAATCACCGTGTTTGAATTAGCCGAATCCAAACCCATACCATATCGACTGATGAATCCTCCTCCTACTGTGGTTCTTCTCCCCAACTGCTGATTTAGCCGAGCAACCGTGAAGTTATTTGCCACTATGTCCCTCTCAGCAATTTCATCGGTAAACATGCTGAGCACAGCAATGTTCGTATTGTTCTGTCTTCCCGAAACCCTGGCTCCACCGATGATTGGCACAATGCTGCCATCATCGCTAATGCCAATTCTACGACTGAAGAAAAGGTCTACCTCTCCAGGACTTCCTACGCTGAACAATCCTGCATTTTCAAGGAAAAAAGGACGTTTCTCAGGAAAGAACAAATTAAACCGGTCAAGGTTCACTTGCACTTCATCCACCTCCACCTGAGCGAAATCTGTGTTGTATGTCAAGTCCAGTGTAACACTGGGTGTCAAGGAATATTTCACGTCCAATCCGACTTCCCCGCCTGTATCCGTCTCGGTTTCATCACCAACTTTTTGACGCTCTACATTTCCAAGCACATATGGCATCACTTTTAAGTTTCCGGGTCTTTGCAAAGTAAGTCCTGACAACTCTCCTGCAAGAGACAAACGTTTCATATCAAACTGAATTGGCATTGGAGCCCAATAGGCAATCTCATTCGTTTTCCGAATGTTTCGTCTGAAATTCGCTCCCCAAGTGACGTCTTCGCCTGATTTGTATCTGATCGTTCGAAGAGGGATGGCAAACTCGGCGCTCCATCCATAATCCCCAACCTGTGTCTTTACCTCCCACGAAGCATCCCAATTCAAATTGAATCCTCCAATAACTCCGCCTTGCTGTCGATTTGAGTTAAAATTTCCTTGTCCTTCATTATCGACTTGAGCATCGTACTCAATACCTATCGGATTGGTACCGAAAACAAAGCCGTTCTGTCGGTCATGATAAGTGTCTATGATGAACAAGAAGGCATCCGCCTCATCCAACGAAGCATCTCTACGAGAATCGGTCACAACCAATTTATCTGGCTCGCTATCATAGCAAACGACTGACAAATAGAAGGTCTCCGCATCATAGGCGATTCTTATCTCCGTCTTTTCACTGGCAAGGTTGCCTAGATTTGGCCGTATCTGCACCAAATCGGTGATTGGCTCAATCTTCTTCCAGAGTGGGTCATTGATTACTTCACCATCCACCCTCGGCGCATCTTCGATTTTAGTTGAGTTATGTTTTGGACGAACACTGGTATCGATCGTTGCCGTCTGAGCAAAAAGAACGATCGGAAGAAGGCCAATCAGGGTTATAGGAAACTTCATTAGGTTGGGTTTGATAGTAAAGTTATCGAAGGTTACGAGTAATCCAATTCCTACTTTTATGGTAGCGGTACTAATTTGACATAAGAGGAGTTTTTTGCACAAAAAATGCTCATTCCTTGCCCTCGTCGTTGCTTGAAATCTGAAGGAATTTTGAATTTTTAATAAAAATAACCAAGCACTATTTCTTTCGACCACTTATCACAAACGCTTAAATAATAACAATACTCAGTCTAATTTTGTTACTCATTCATTGACTATGAAACGAGGGTTGAAACGCTTACTTTATTTGGTGCTTGTACTTGCAATCACCTTTATTATCGCATATCCCAAATTGGATCTTACGGCTAAGAAAAGTGCTACTCCAGCGAGATCATCCCGAACCATCCTGACAGTTGAAGGCCAGCAAATTAGATATGAAACCATAGACTACTCCGTTAGAGTCACGGGAACAATCATCGCTGACGAATCAGTAAACCTCAACTCGGAAGTTTCAGCCAAGATTGATAACATACTATTTCAGGAAGGGGAAAAGGTTAAAAAAGGTCAACTTCTAGTCACTCTTAACGATGATGAGTTAAGAGCCGAGTTAGAAAAATTGAAATTCACTCAGAAACTTAACGAGGACAATGAGTTCCGACAAAAGAAATTGCTTGAGAAGGAAGCCATAAGTAGGGAAGAGTATGAAATTGCTCTGACCACACTTAACACTTCTCGTTCAGAGAGTAAACTACTTGAAACCAGAAGGGCTAAGTACAAAATTTATGCGCCCTTCAGCGGACGAGTTGGCTTGCGAGAGGTTTCGGTTGGAAGTTATATTAATCCCGGAAGTACGATCGCTAGAATCTACAGCATCGATCAGGTGAAAATCGATTTTTCAGTTCCCGGAAAATACCTTAAGGACATCGACGTTGGAGACAAAATCCAATTTAGTGTTGAAGGATATGAAGAGCCATTTGACGGTGAAATCTATGCCTTGGAACCACAGATTGATCCACAGTCTCGAAGCATCAAATTGCGGGCTGTGTCTCCCAATCAAGAGAACAAGTTGCTTCCTGGTCAATTTGTGAAAATTAATTTGATTCTGGATCAAATTGAAAATTCCATCATGGTACCAAATATCGCATTAATACCTGAGCTAAATAAAACGAAGGTATTTGTCCATGTAGACGGTAAGGTGGAAACACGTATTGTGGAACCAGGCATTCGAACTGAGGAGAGCGTACAAATCTTAAGTGGGTTGAATCCAGGAGATGTAATTATCACCACGGGGCTGCTGCAAATAAGGCAAGGAATGACAGTAAATATTCAGGAATAATGGCAAGTCTCGCAAATATTAGTATTGACCGACCGGTTCTCGCGATTGTAATGTCGATTGTAATTACACTATTTGGGCTTATCGGTTTCAAATATCTGGGAGTACGTGAATATCCTTCAATTGATCCTCCAATTATAACAGTTTCTACCTCCTATGTTGGAGCAAGTGCAGATGTAATAGAAACGCAAATCACCGAACCTTTGGAAGAATCTATCAACGGGATAGATGGCATCAAAAGTTTGACGAGTGTGAGTAACGACGGAAGGTCCACTATTACAGTTGAGTTCGGGCTTGATCGTGATCTGGAATCAGCAGCTAATGATGTCCGTGACAAAGTTTCCCGCTCGTTGGGCAGGATTCCTCCTGACGCTGACCCACCGCGTGTTAGCAAGGCAGACGCGGATTCAAGACCCATAATTGCGGTAAGGGTTTATAGCCCAAATCGTAATTTGTTGGATCTCACCGAGATTGGAGAAACCATTTTTAAAGAGACTTTCCAGACAATCAATGGTGTATCCGAAGTTCGGGTTTGGGGATCTAAGAAATATTCCATCCGGTTATGGATGGATCCAAATAGGCTGGCTGCATATCGCTTGACTCCACTGGATGTTTTTGATGCCGTCAACAAGCAGAATGTTGAATTGCCGTCAGGTCGCATCGAAGGTTCCGACATGGAACTGACCATTCGAACGGTTGGCAGATTATCATCTCCACAAGAGTTTAATGAGTTGATCATCAAGGATGACGAAAATGGAGTAATCCGATTTTCAGATATTGGAAGAGCAGAGTTTGCTCCAGAAAATGAACGGACAGCGCTAAGAACAAATGGGATTCCTATGGTAATCATTGCCATTATACCGCAACCAGGTTCCAACAATCTTGAAATTGCAGAAGATTTTTATTCGAGGTTGGAAGCTCTGAAAACAAACATTCCTGAGGACATTGATACTTCAATGGCATTCGACAACACCGAGTATATACGTGATTCCATTGCTGAAGTGAAACAGACCATCTTCATTGCCTTCGGTTTGGTCGTACTCATCATCTTCGCCTTCCTGAGAGATTGGCGTACCACTTTCATCCCCGTTATTACCGTACCTATTTCATTAATCGGTTCTTTTTTCATTATGTACATCATGGATTTTTCCATCAATGTGCTTACCCTGCTAGGTATCGTGCTGGCGATCGGCTTGGTGGTAGATGATGCCATCGTGGTACTGGAAAACATTTATTCGAAGATTGAAGATGGAGAAGAACCACAAGAAGCTGGAAAAAAAGGTACGCAGGAGATATTTTTTGCAGTTATCTCAACCACGATTGCACTTACGGCAGTCTTTTTTCCGATCATTTTCCTCCAGGGACTTACCGGACGTTTGTTTAGAGAATTTGGGATTACGGTTGCTGGGGCAGTCGTCATTTCCTCGTTTGTCGCACTCACGCTCTGTCCAATGCTTGCTACCAAAATGCTGAAAAAGAGAGAACGTCAAACTTGGTTCTATAGGAAGACGGAGCCCTTTTTTGTTCGGCTTAACCAAGGCTACAACAATGCACTGGACTCCTTCATGTCCAATAGGTGGTTGGCGGTGGCGGCTTCTCTGGTAGCCACGGGAATGATCGTGTATTTTATGTCGATTATTCCAAAAGAATTAGCACCTCTCGAAGATCGGGGTTCATTCAGAGTAAGCGCTCGAGGACCTGAAGGTGCCACGTTTGAGTACATGGATCGATACGCCAATGAAATTTCAGCTGTAATAAGTGAGAATGTGCCGGAGGCTGTGTCAATCGTGACCATCACCTCTCCTGGTTACGGTGCTAGCAGCGCAGTGAACAACGCAAGCCTCAGCATTACTCTTTCGGACGCCGAAGACAGAGAGCGAACCCAACAAGAAATTGTACGATTGATCAAGCCGCTAGTCACGGAAAACACCAAAGCACGTGCCTTCACATCCGAACCCAAGACGATCGGAGGGCGACGAGGCGGCCTTCCCGTCAGCTATGTTGTGCAAGGACGAAATTTAGATCACATCAAGGAAGCAATACCTGATTTTTTGGAAGCCGCTCAAAGCAGTCCTGTCTTCAGCTACGTGGATGTAGATTTGAAATTCACCAAACCGGAAATAGAAGTTAGCATTGACCGTGAAAAAGCCAATAACCTAAACGTATCTGTTCGAGATATTGC
This sequence comes from Cyclobacteriaceae bacterium, assembly GCA_039961455.1. GTDB lineage: Bacteria > Bacteroidota > Bacteroidia > Cytophagales > Cyclobacteriaceae > Ekhidna. The sequence continues at coordinate 33,963 of JBDVJN010000006.1, forward strand.
AAGGACATTGCAGCTGGCCTTGAGTGGTAACCGTTTTGGTTACTTCATCATGAATGGGAAACAATATCAGGTCATTGGACAGGTTGAAAAACAGGATAGAAACGAGCCTGTTGATCTCAAGTCCATCTACATTCGAACTCAAGAGAATCAATTAACCCAACTGGATAATCTCATCAATATTCGGGAGAATTCAACTCCTCCTCAGCTGTATCGATTCAATCGATTTGCTTCAGCCACTTTCTCTGCAGATCTGGCTCCTGGTTATACCTTAAGTCAGGGACTAGAAGAAATGGATCGACTAAAAGGAATAGCGCTAGATGATACGTATCAGACCTCACTTTCTGGCCAATCACGAGAGTTTAAGGATAGTTCTGGGAACCTGTACCTAGCCTTTGGACTAGCTCTCGCCCTAATCTATTTGGTTCTGGCGGCTCAATTCGAGAGCTTCAGAGATCCGATTATCATTATGTTCACTGTACCTCTAGCTCTGTTTGGAGCTCTTTTTACACTGTGGTATTTTAATGAAACGGTCAATCTTTTCTCTCAGATCGGCATGATTATGTTGATCGGGCTAGTCACTAAAAATGGAATCTTAATTGTGGAATTCGCCAATCAAAGAAAGGCGAAAGGACTACCCATACAAGAAGCCATCGTTGGGGCGGCAAAGGCTCGTTTTAGACCCATTCTTATGACCTCACTATCTACCATTCTGGGTATTCTGCCAATTGCATTGGCACTAGGTGCCGGATCAGAAAGTAGGGTTTCCATGGGTGTCGCTGTGATTGGAGGATTGTTTCTGGCAACTTTTCTTACGCTATTTATCATCCCTGCTATGTATGTCTATTTCACAGGTACAGAAAAAAGAATGGTAAGAGTGTAATGAAAAGATTATTCATTTTTCTTGTTTCGGTCTCCGTCATTTCTCACCTTTTCGGACAGGACAGCACTACAGTCATAACACTCAGTGATGCACTTTCCACCGCGTTGGAAAAGAACTACAATATCAGAATGGCTCGAAACGATGTAGTCATTGCAAACAACAACAATACCTTAGGAAATGCGGGATTCTTGCCAGCACTTACAGCCACTGGCAACTACGACCGAAGTAGTCAAAATACTGAACAAACATTTGCCTCTGGTGATACACAGTCGCGAACAGGTGCTGTCAGAAAAAACTACGGTGGCTCCGTTAATATGAACTGGACACTTTTTGACGGCACACGGATGTTTGCTACACAGGATCGACTGGAACAGCAAGAACAATTGGTAGGGCATGAATTAAAAATCGAGGTTGACAATTCCATTTCCCAATTGATGATCAATTTTTACCAAATCGCTTTTGAAGACGCTCGGCTTGATCTGCTTGAAGCTAACATTGAATTTTCGCTGGAGCGATTGCGAATTGCTGAGGAAAAATACGCGTTAGGCAAAGAATCTAAAATGTCAAAATTGCAAGCCCAGGTTGATTACAATTCGGACAAATTTTCGCTTCTGAGGCAGAAAGAGTTTTTAACTAGTCTTAAACTGCAACTCCTGAATCAGATGGGTGTTGATCCTATGGATTTTGATGTGAGCTATACCTTTGAAATTGATAGCAGTCTGATAGCTGACGAACTTCTTGCGTCTTCAACCAATCAGAACCCACTTCTTCTAGCTCAAACTACAAATCAACAAGTTTTGAAAAATCAAATGCTTGAAATTGATAGATCCAAGTGGCCTCAATTGGATTTTACTATGGGCTATGGCTACACCAATCTTGAGAGTGAAGCAGGCTTTCTAGCTCTAAATCAGACCTATGATTTTAGATACGGTCTGCGACTCAACTTTGATCTCTTCAATGGGTTTAACCAACGACGCCAATTTCAAAACTCCCAGGTCTTGATAGAAACCGGCAAGATCCAGATGGAACAAGCCGAGAAACAAATTGAGACTTCTATCCTGACCACCTACACCTCCTATTCGAATAACCTGGAATTAGCACGCTTTGAGCAGCAAAATCTGGCGGTAGCTCAAGAAAATTCGGAGATTGCATTAGAGCGATTCAAACTAGGATCGTCCGACGCACTTGAATTGCGGGAAGCCCAGACCAATTCGGTTAATGCGCAGATTCGCTATCTACAGGCGCTGTACAATGCAAAAGTTGCTGAGATCGAATTGAATAGATTGGCTGGTCGTTTGACACAGGTTTATCGTTAAGAAAAACAGGACAATGCCTACGCCTTTGGAAGAGCAACAATGAAGGTTGTGGTTTCACCAGGTTCGCTTTCAACCTCAATTGTACCATTCATTGCCGTCAAATACTTTTTCACAGTGAATAACCCCATCCCAGTTGAAGACTCAGATCCGGTAGGTTTGGTGCTTAAAGGCTGATACTTTTTGAAAAGCATCTCACGGTCCTTAACACTAATGCCAGGGCCAGCATCCTGAAACTTAGCGATGATCTTCAAATCGGTCTCTTCTAACGCCAGATGAATGGATTTCCCTTTAGGAGTATATTTAATGGCGTTGGATAATAGGTTTTCGAATACGCTTTTGGTGCAGTTTTCATCTACCATAGCAAAACACTTGTCTGGAATAAGACTTGCTTCAATTTTGATATTTTTAACTTCCCCACTGTGTTCATAAAGGTCAATCGACTTTTGAAGCAATTTGCATATATCAAGCTTTTGCAGGTTCAGGTTTATCCTTTGAGTTTCAAACCTATTTACATGTAGGATCTGGTCAACATGCTGAGCCATCCCTTGTGAGCTCTCCCTCATCATTCGAAACATTTTAGCTTGCTCCTTGGTCAACTTTTCACTAAGTCCCTTCTCCAGGATTGGTAGCATGCCATTGAATACATTCAGTGGGTTTTTCAAGTCATGGGCAACAATGCCGATCAAATCATCCTTTTCCCTATTCAACTTAGTCAGGGTTTTGCTTTGATCTGCTAATGTTAAGTTGAGGCTATTTACACGATCCAAATTCCGTAATAATCCCAATTTAAAAAAAGAGGTTGCGAAGTAAATACCACATGATATAACTGCCACAATAATCAGTTCGACAACAAAATCGCTATCTGATGGCAGCCCCAACACATCAATCTTGAGTTGCTTAAGATAAATCAATAAAGCAAAGGACAGAACGAAGAGAATAACTCTTAACCTTCCATCGAAAAAAGCGGCAATCACAACAATCATAGCCATAATCAGATTTTCAGTTCCGTTATTTCGAAGCTCAGAATACGTTACCACAGAGGCTACCGTGATAGCTCCCACGAGACCAATGGTCATTGTTAGACCGGCCAACATCACCTTTCTTCTAGCTGCGGTTATCCAAACAACAATCACCAAAAGCAATCCCGCCACGTCAATCAACGTATTGACCAGGGGATATTCCATTACAATGTTGAGAATGATAAACGACACGATAAAAACCAATGCAATAGCTGAAAGTCTTCTAATTAAGACCAGCTTATAATCTACAAGATCAGCATCGTTGCCAAGCCTTAGTAGGGCATTCCAACTAGCGATTTTCATCAGCGACGTTCACTTCAGTTATAAATCGCAGTGCAGGCGGCCTGCGAAGATATCTCAATATACAACTGTTATTGGAAATCAAGAGCGAGTGATGAACTAAAATCAGATAGATGCTGGGACTTTCAGCACGACTGTTTGAATGTTACAGTAAAATTCAAATCGCTAATATCAACAGACTCTCTCCTGACTTTATACAATAACTAGAGTGTTATAAGGCAGTAATATTCCTGATGAAGCTCATAGCTGCTTTCGTGTTCAAATTAGAATTTTGAGGGTAGTAAATATTGTTTAACCGTAACATTTCTTATGAATTGGGTAGTCATTTTTTTGAATGCCCAACCACAACCAATGCTACAAAAACCACGGAAATTATGAAAAAGATTACACTACAATTGGGGTTTTTGTTCTTATCGACAGTCGCTCTTGCTCAAACAGGGCACCTTATGCAAGGAGCCGGAGCAGTGAATATGTCGATGGGTGGGGCTGCAACTGCGCAACCTCTTGATATTACCGGAGCGTTGCAATGGAATCCCGCAGCAATTTCAACTTTTGATAGAAACATTATCAAGTTTGATATTGGACTCTTCTTTTCTTCCCCAGAACTGAATTCCACTGTCCCTGAATTTGATGCATTCGGTCAACCTACAGGTAATTTCTTTAGTGGCACCACAAAAGATGACAGAGGAATTTCTCCAATGCCAGCTCTGGCGATGGTTTGGGGTAAGGCAGATAGCCGACACACTTTTGGTGCTTCAGCAATTGGCATTGCTGGTTTTGGTGTTACTTTCCCCGAAAGCACATCGAATCCAATCACCATGCCCCAAAGTATGGGTGGATTTGGCCATATCGAATCTGACTATTTGCTCTTGCAAATTTCTGGTACTTGGGCCTATGAGTTGAATGATAATTTTTCCATAGGTATACAACCCAATTTCAACTATGCCAGCCTTGAATTGATGCCGAATCCTACGGCTGATCCTACGGCTGTCGGATATCCATCTACAAATACTGCTACAGCCACAGGCTTAGGTGCACAAGTCGGTGTTTTCTTTGATTCACAAAGCGGATTCAAAGCAGGTGCATCCTACAAAACAAATCAACAGTTTAGTGATTTTGAATTCGAGAACACCTATCTGGACAATACTCCTTCCACAAATAAGTTCAAGATGGACTACCCTGCAATATTGTCATTTGGAGTGGGGTATTCTGCGACTGATTTCGATTTTGCTGTGGACTATCGACTGGTTGATTATGAAAACACAGACGGCTTTTCAGAGACCGGATGGACACCAACTGCCTCTGTAGCTGGTTTTGGATGGGATAATATCTCAATAATTTCAGCGGGTGTTCAATACAAGGGGGTAGATAGACTACCATTCCGAGTTGGCTATACCTACAGCACAAATCCGATCAGTGACGAGGTTGCTTTTTTCAACATCCCTGCAACCGCTATTATTAAAAATGCATTTCAATTCGGGTTTAGTTATTTAGCAAGCGATCGATTATCCCTAGATGCTGTATATCACTATGGAACCAGTGGAGACAAAACTGCTGGACAACTATTGAATCCCATGTTCATTGGAATGTATCCACCATATGGAGCCATTCCCGGAAGTGAGGTATCCTACGATATGACCACCTCAATGATCATGGCAGGTTTCAGCTACACACTGAAATAGGAAAGAGAGGAAGCAAACATTTAAAAGAAGCCAAAATGAAGAAGTTATTAATCTTGGGAGCAGGAACATCAGGAACAATGATGGCCAACCATTTACACAAAGTACTTCCCAAAAAGGAGTGGGAAATCAGCATTGTCGATCAGGAAGAGACCCATTATTACCAGCCCGGATTCCTTTTTTATCCATTTGATCTGATCAAGACCAAACAATTGAAGAAGCCTGTAGAGAAATTTATTCCAAAAGGAGTACATCTCGTACATGCTACCATTGACCGGATTGACAAGGGGCATGATCAGGTTTTTATGAAAAATGGTATGGTTCTGAACTATGATATCCTGATCATCGCCACAGGAACTCATATTGCTCCAGAGGAGATTGAGGGCATGCTGGGCAATCACTGGCATGACTCTGTTTTTGACTTCTATACTTTCAAAGGGGCAAGAAAACTTCGAAACAAATTGCAGGAATGGAAAGGCGGAAAGCTGGTTGTTCATATATCCGAAATGCCAATCAAATGCCCGGTTGCCCCTCTTGAATTTGCATTCCTGTCTGACTCCTTCTTTATCAACAAAGAGATGAGGGACAAGGTGGATATCACCTACGTAACTCCGATGTCTGGTGCTTTTACGAAACCAAAAGCCACAGAGGCGCTTGGCCACTTGTTAGAAGAGAAGAATATCAAACTCCTGCCTGATTTCAATATCGAACGTGTGGATGCAGAAAACAATAAGATCATAGACTACGGAGGACAGGAGGTTGAATATGATTTATTGGTAACGATCCCAACAAATATGGGCGACGAAATGGTTGCCCGATCAGAAATGGGTGATGATCTGAATTATGTTCCGACCGATAAAAATACACTTCAGACGAAGATCAAGGATAACATTTTCGCTATCGGTGATGCGACGGACCTGCCGGCTTCCAAAGCAGGGTCAGTTGCGCATTTTGAATCTGAAATTCTAACGGAGAATATCCAACGATACATTGCTGGGAAAGAACTGAAAAAGGAGTTTGATGGACATGCCAACTGTTTTATAGAAACGGGGCATGGCAAAGCACTTTTGATCGATTTCAACTACACGCAAGAACCCGTTCGCGGTGTATTTCCGTTCGCAGGCGTTGGTCCGCTCAGTCTGCTAAAAGAAACACATATGAACCATATGGGGAAATTGGCTTTCCGGTGGATCTACTGGAACATGTTGATCCAAGGCAAGCACATTCCATTTGTCTCCCCGACAATGAGTACGAAGGGGAAAGAAATTGATGAATTAGAAAAAGTAGAATCTTAATTTTTAACAATTAAATACAAACGTCATGTCTGAGAGAAATTATGCTGAAACCCTCATTGATTGTAATGAAGAAGGTTATCTAAATAACCTCGATCAATGGAGTAGAGATGTCGCGGTGGAAATCGCAAAAGAAGAAGGTATCGAGTTGCAAGAGAAACACTGGGAAGTGCTTGAATACCTTCAAAATCAGTACAAAAGCGAAATTCCTATTACCATCCGAAAAGTTGGAAAAAGTGGTGTTGTAGACATCAAGCAGTTCTATCAACTATTTCCCGATGGACCGCTTAAGAAAGCCAGTAGAATCGCCGGAATACGAAAACCTGTGAGCTGTATTTGAATTTTTGCACATTTAAAAAAGAAGACAATGGAAACGTTAGAAAAACCAGTAGAAACCAACGTGGATAAGCCAGTCAAAAAGATGATGCTTATCTTATCAAAGGCAACAATAGACAATGTCTATGCATGCTTCATCCTGGCAAATGGTGCAAGAATGGAGGGGATTGAGTCAGAGATTTTTTTCACATTCTTTGGTCTCGAAGCTGTTCAGAAGGAAAAGTTAAAACACCTGCATGTTGCCACTGTGGGCAATCCTGCTATGCATATGCCAACAATGTTGGGAGGTCTGCCAGGCATGGAAGCACTGGCAACAAAAATGATGAAGAATGAAATGGAAAAGTTGGACATTCCTGAAGTTGATGAATTTTTAGAGATTCTTTCTGCCTCCGGTACCAAACTTTGGGCATGCAAACTTGCAATGGACATGTTCCACCTCGACAAAGACAAACTCATCGACGAAATTGATGATGTAATTACTGTTGGTGATTTTTATGAGCGAGCCAAAGGAGACGGAACGCACCTTCTCTTTATCTAAATATCACAACGTACACTTTTTGGAAACAATCCGAACTAATGGAACGATGGAACGCGAGGTCGAAACGGAATGGCTAGGTAATTTGAGTTTTGAATCTAAAATGGACGTTCACAGAATCACTGTGGACGCTCATCCAGATTTTGGAGGGGAGAACAACGGCCCTTCACCAGAAAATTTACTACTGGCAGCTCTGAATAGTTGCGCAGGAATGGATATTACATCTCTGCTGCAAAAAATGAGAGTTGAGGTTGACAAGATGAAAATAAGTGCCACCGGTGAATTAACCAGTGATCATCCCAGACACTTCCGAACAATTCACCTAGTATACGAATTCAGTGGCAAGCACCTTCGGAGGGAGAAAATCAAGGAAGCCGTTGACCTCTCGCAGGATCGGTATTGCGGAATCAGCCATATGTTGGCGAAAATTACAAATGTGACGTATGATGTGATCTTTCGAGAGAAGCAGATTCCACTTCTGGTAGAACAATAATATGCCTATGAAATTGTCTCAGATAGCCGCATTTTAGCCGCTTTGATTTCACCCAAACCAATCCTCAATTAGTGGGCTAATTGAATCGACGTTACTGGTATTGTGAACAAATTTGTTCAGATCCGGAACATAGGTGTAGTCCTTGCTCATTTCCTCAACATGCTCGACAATCTCTATGATTGAATCCAAAATGAAATTAATCTCATCATCAGTCATAGTCGGATGAATTGACATTCGCACCCAACCGGGTTTTTTCAAATAATGATCATGTTCCAACTCATCGATAATCTCCCTGGACTTCTGCTTAGAAATATGCAGTAAATAATGTCCATAGGTACCTGCGCAGGAACACCCACTTCGAGTTTGAATCCCAAAACGATCGTTCAAGATTTGACAAACAAGATCGTGATGCATACCGTCGATATTAAATGAGAATACTCCCAGACGATCCTCCCTGTGTTCAGCCAGCAAATGAAGCCCTGAAAGATTTCGGAGTTTGTCAAATACCAGCTTCACCAATTCATCTTCGCGCTCTTGTATATTCCTAACTCCCATCTCCTCTTTTAGCTTAATTGCAAGTGCGACTTTTATCGTCTGAAGAAATGCCGGAGTTCCCCCATCCTCTCTAGTTGCAATGTCATCTATATATTGCCTGCCACCCCAAGGATTGGTCCAGTTCACCGTTCCTCCACCTGGATTATCGGGTGTCTTATTATGATATAGGCTTGAATGAAAAATTAGCACACCAGAAGAACCGGGACCGCCTAGAAATTTATGTGGAGAAAAGTAAATAGCGTCCAAAGCCTCTTCAGGACCTTGAGGATGCATATCGATTTCATCGTATGGAGCTGAGCATGCAAAATCAACGAAACAAAGTCCTCCATGGCGATGCATCAATCTGGCCACATCGGGATAACAAGTTCTAATTCCCGTAACATTAGAACAAGCGGTAACAGAAGCGATCTTTAGTTTCCTTTCCTGATATTTAACAAGAAGATTGTCAAGATAAGCAAGGTCTATACGACCATCTTCATCAGGCACGATGCACTCTACATCAGCTATAGTCTCAAGCCAGGAAGTATGATTCGAGTGATGCTCCATGTGGGTTACAAAAACTATCGGCCGATCAGCAGCTTCAATGTTAACCTGATCCTGAAATCGCTCAGGAACTCTCAACCCCAAAATTCGATGCAGCTTATTTACTGCACCTGTCATCCCAGATCCGCCTGTTAGAATGACATCTTCGTCAGAGGCGTTGACATGATCCTTGATAATCTGATGTGCTTTGTGATAAGCATTTGTAATCGTGGATCCGGTGAAGGTAATTTCAGTATGCGTGTTTGCCACAAATGGACCAATGTCGTGACTTATTTTTTCTTCAATCGGTTTGTATAATCGTCCGCTTGCCGTCCAGTCTGCATAAATAATTTTCTTACTGCCATAGGGGGAAACAAACGTTGCGTCCTGCCCCACAATTCCCTTTCGAAATGATTGGAAATGATTTTCCAAAGAGGTCTGATTTAAGGTTGTTTCCATCATTCTATGGATTTACTAAAATCTCCCAATAGCACAGCTAACATAAGATTTTGCCTTCTGAATAGCAGTTGTTGTTCCTTGCTCTGGATATCCCAGTTGACTAAGTTTCGTGGTCAAATGACTCTTGTCAAACTCAGGTTTATGCTCCAATAGTACTGTTGAGTTTTCAACGTCCACTGCCACCATATCAACACCATCCAATTTTTGAAGGGAATTGGTTATTGTATTTGCACAGCCATGGCATTTTAGATTATCGATTTTTATTTCAGTTTTCATATTTATTGAATTCACGAGACATACCTTCAGTCTGATTCGTACTTCAAACCAGTTGAAAGTTGCTGCATTTCGGCCAATCTCCAAATGACATTGGTCAGTAGAAGGCGTGACATGATGCTTCCAGAATTAAGGTTGAATGGGATTATTTAAGGAACTGTGGTGAACTCTCTCTGAACACTTAGTGTATATTCTAACGACTCAGCCCAGACAACCAATCATTTTGTCCACAATCTCGTTTGACCTTCAATTGAAAAATGAATAAAAAATGAGAGTAACAAAATTTGCTTTAGTGCTGACGATGGTGCAACTGGTTACTAATCTGCATGCACAAGAAGTGACGATAACACTGGATGATGGATACCAAGTAAAAGGTCATGTGTCTACTACCTCAAAGGCAGCTCCTTCTGTGTTATTGATTCACCAATGTAATCGGACGCAGGAAATGTGGAAACCAATGGTCGATGAATTGAGTGCTGCAGGATACAATACGCTAACTGTGGACATGAGAGGTTATGGAAAGAGCGTGAGCGACAAGTACAACATTGAAACGCAGGATTACGATTTTGTGACTCAGCACTTTAAGCTAGACATAGATGCAATAAATGAATTTTGGAGGAATCGACTACCTGATTCCGAATTTCGAGTAGCGATTGGTGCTAGTTGTGGAGGTGCACTGGCATCAAAAACTGCTATCAAAAACGATGATATCAAAGCACTGGTGTTGATATCACCAAGTTTTAGAGCGCATTGGATTGAAAAGGAATATAGAAAACAGCTTGGAGAACAAGATGAATTGCCAATTCTTGCTATTGCTTCGGAGGATGACCTGAATGCGATGACGTATATTGATGAAGCTTTTGTCGAGAACAGTTCTGCGTTAACTCAAAAGATAGTCTACAAGAAAAGAATGCATGGTGAACCACTGTTTGCTCATGATCCAAAGCTTATTCCATATGTTATTGACTGGATCGATAGGGCTACCAAATAAATCAAAGTCAGCAGCTGAGGTACGTGCTTCCAGACCATCAATCCTACTTCAATACTAGATCCTTACTGGCACCTTGATAGCGCACGAAAATATTGATCCACAAAACCCTCGACAACCTGAAGGTGATTGGTAGAAGTCCCAATATCACAATACTAAGCGTCGACACCATCATCAGGGTGCTGAATTCCTCGAATAGAAATGCAAATAGCAACCAAATTGCAGCAAAATAGACGGTATTAATCCCATAGCTTATGAACATAGCTCCGAAGTAGTAGCCTGGCTCGGGCTCGAAGGACTGTCCACATCGGGAGCATTTTTTCTTCATTTTTCCGAATTTCATTGGATGATACAAGGTCCCTTCATGAAACATTTTATCCTCATGACATCTGGGACATTTTACTGTTAGAATACTATGCAGCCAGCCATTCATATCATTTTAATTTTCGTTTTACAAAGTAAACGCCCATTGCAAAAGAAATGGTGAGACGATTTAGCTATTGTATAGCACGATTCAGAGATTCTTTGAATTTCTCCGGGCTCTGACCAACATGCTTCTTAAAAAAACGGAGAAAATAAGAGGTAGAAGAGAATTTCAAATGCTCCGACACCTGGTTTGTGTTAAGATCAGAATACGCAAACAAACGCTTGGCTTCCAACACCAAGCGATCTGAAATGAGACTAGTTAGCGTCTGCCCCACACCTTTTTTGCATATACTATTAAGGTAGGAAGGTGAAATATGGAGCATATCCGCATATTCATTTGGCTGTTTTAGATCTATGAAGTGTTGGTCAATCAGCTGCTCTAGTTTTCGCAGCTTTTGAGTATATCCATTCGCAAACTTCTCTTGATCCCTGACTGGATAATACTGAGCCAATTTCAGCAAGAGAAGATCTAGGTAACTTCTCAGCATACGCAGATCCAGCATTTCTTGTCTAAATTCTTCATCCATCTCCTTCACAATAAAGTCGATCTTCTTTTCGATTGAATGCAGTTGAATGAGCGGATTGGCATTTAAGGAGTGAAAAAATGGGAATTCAATAAGACTATTGCTGTTCAATTGCATCTGATAAAATTCACGATGGAAGAAAAGAATATACCCATCAGTTTCAGGTGCTAGTTCCCAGGAATGTACCTGTCCGGGAGTCATCAAGAAAAAACTATTGGGCTTCACTTCGTAGTTTTTGAAATCAATGGTGTGATTCCCGCCTCCCTGAGTCACATAAAGCAGCAAATAAAAATCATGATTGTGCGACTTGCTTACAAACTTGTGTTTCTTAAGGTGCGGCTTGAACTTTTCGATGTAAAAGGAGTTCGTCGTTGCCTTTGAGCTAAAGCTATCCAACCCGTACAAGGGTGGCACACCGGTAGAATCAGACCTTTTCATTGCACAATAATCTTATTTATAGAGTAAACACCTGTAGCCCTGTGATGGTATTTCTATCAAAACAACATGCCAAATTACATAGTTAGTAGTAATACTATTATCTTAGCATGTAATAAATCACAATGCTAGAGCTGTTATCAAATGTAAGTATCAAAGTAAACCAAAAGGTCTACGTTAAGGACCCTGAATCCAGTGATTTAGGGATTAAAATCATTCAGCGAAGTATTGATTTGATCCACGAGCTTGGGTTTGAGAGTTTTACCTTTCGGAAGTTAGCCAAGGAGATTGGCTCCACAGAAGCTACCATTTACAGATATTTTGAAAGCAAGCACAAGCTGCTCCTCTATCTTACTACATGGTACTGGGGATGGCTCGAGTATAAGTTGTTGTTTGCACTAGCAAACATTGAATCACCAGAAGACAGGCTCGACAAAGCAATTATAGTGCTGACCGAACAAATTGAGGAAGATCACTATTTCACTCACATTGACGAAGTCAAATTAAACCAGATAGTCATCTCTGAATCTGCCAAAGGATACTTAAATCGCGACGTTGATAAAGAGAATAAAGATGGCATTTTCCTAGGATATAAAGGGCTTGTGGGGCGAGTTAGTAATATTGTGTTAGAAATCAGCCCGAACTATCGATATCCTCACATGTTGATCTCAACGGTAATTGAAGGTGCGCATATACAACGTTACTTTGCAGCGCATTTACCCAGACTTACGGACATTATTGAAGGTCTGGATGCTACCACAGAGTTCTATCGAGAATTAGTTTTCAAGGCTATAATAGACAATAGAGAGTAACTGTATCTTGGTATTTACCATTTGAAAAGAACAAAAACATCATGCATATCTTCGACATAATTGCCCTTCTTATATTTTGCTCAGGGCTATTCATTTTCATAAACACTTTTTTTCTGAAATTGCCTTCATCTATAGGCCTGATGTTTTTGGCACTGGCATTATCCGTTTTGGTAATGACAATTGGCTACTTGTTCCCGCAGTACCATCTCGCAGAACATGTAAGAGAATTTGATTTTTCTGAGGTAATGTATCGTTTCTTTTTAAGTGCCATGTTGTTCGCAGGGGCGCTTAATGTAGATTTTAAGAAACTCGGAGATCAGCTTCTTCCGGTACTTTTACTTTCTTTTTTTGGAGTACTTATTTCAACTTTTGCAATTGCATCCTTAATGTATGTGATTTTAGACTTGCTAAGTATTGAATTGAGCTTCAATGGTTGCCTGGTCTTCGGTGCACTCATCTCCTCCACTGATCCGATTGCAGTCACCAAAACCATCAGACGTTTTAAGCTATCTCAAGAACTGGAAAGAAAGATATCTGGAGAATCACTTCTAAATGGAGGCATCGCTATCGTCTTTGCTTTTACACTTGTAAATATCCAACAGGAGCTCTCAGCTGACGAATCAACGTCAATTGGGGGAATCGTGCTGATTTTTGTTCAGGATATTTTTGGTGGGTTGCTGGTGGGTGTACTCTTTGGATGGTTGGGATTCAAATTACTGAAATACATCGATAACGACGTGGTCGAAGCCGAAGTTTTGATCACTCTGGCGATGGTCATGGCTGGCTCATATCTTGGCGATCTACTGTCTATTTCTTCTATGTTAGTGGCCACGGTCACAGGTCTTATTGTTGGAAACTATGGAAGAGATGAACAGACCGGGGAGAGTGCTGTTGGCGATTTTGTGTACAAATTTTGGCAACTCCTTGAAGAGAGTCTTGCCGCGATGCTATTCGTACTCATTGGATTTGAAATGCTTGTTGTTCCTTTCCGATTGGACTATTATGCTGCAGGATTCTTTGCAGTAGTAGTTGTCATTTTTGCGCGCTGGCTAAGTGTTTTTGTCCCACTCAAAATGATGTCGTCCAAACACTCCTTTGACAAAGGAACGACCTCTGTACTTACGTGGGGAGCAATTAGAGGCGGGCTTCCGGTAGCGTTTACCCTTTCACTTTCAGAGTTTGAAGGTACAGAAATCATTATCACTCTAACATATGTGGTAGTCGTTTGCTCTATCATTTATCAAGGTCTTACCGTAACTCCGGTCATGAAAATCTACCAAAGTGGCCAGAAAATGAGTAGAGAATCAGCCGTTTCCGACCATTGATAGGCACCTCAAGATAAATTATGTGAATAGTTGCGATTTTCGCTCAATCTTATTCAGTCAACAATGGTTGAAATCGATTCATAAGGGAGAACTCACAATTGCTGATGAAACTGAGATACAACTTCAGGCTTTAGTTACACTACTAGCATGATTAGAATCATGTGAAATTTTGAATTCTTTGGGAGGGGAAATCGTTTTTAAATTGTCCATAGAGAAATACCTTTATAGAATGAAACAGCTATCGATACTCTCCATCCTTATATTGGCCGCATGTAGCCAGTCCGAAAATCCTGAATTCATTGAACCTGAATTTGAAGCTGTCGCTGGCATATATTCATTGGAGTTAGTGCAGGAAGGTAAATACAACATTAAAAGTAGAAGTATTGGCTACGCTAGTTTTTCGCAGACAGGTGAAGTCGTAACGTTAGAAATTGAACTTAAGGGAATGACACCAAATTCTTCGAAAGCAGTTCATATTCACAACGGGTCAATCACGACACCAGGAAGACACTGGAATCAACATTCTTTCTATGCTTTTTGTAATGAAAAGAGTCTTGGAGAATTGTGGGAAAAACCCTTTGCGGGAGATATCGGAAACGTTCCAATTGATGCAAATGGAAATGGGAAGTTGATTCTTCAGACTGACTTTTGGGCATTAAATAGTGGTGACGAAAAAGACATACTCGACAAGATCTTGATTGTCCATGAAGACCCCGAAGACTTTGCGGAGGAATGTGATCCTGCTCATTCACACGATCATCTTCATTCCAATCTCAAAATAGGTGGCGGTCAGATTACTTTAACATCTGACGTTGAGCAAAAAAACCAACAGATTATGACTCGTTTTCCAGACTTCACAGTCTGCAAGTAAGGTCACTTTGGAAGCTCTTCAAATTTATTCTCCATTACCATTTCTGTTCCACAGACTCTACAGTAGTTAGAGTCTTCAGGGTTGTCTGTTGATTTGCAGCGAGGACAACCTTGTTTCTTCGTGCTCTTTTCTTTTACTGCTTGTGCTACCCCCGCGGCAACCAAACCCGTTGGGACAGCAATAACTCCGTAACCCAGGATCATGATAATCATGGAAATAAATTGACCGATGGGTGTATGAGGTGAAATGTCCCCATACCCGACCGTGGTGAGTGTAACTACTGCCCAGTAGACCCCACGTGGGATGCTGGTGAAGCCATTTTCTGGTCCCTCTATCAAAAACATCACAGAACCCATGATGGTACAAACGATTAGGACAAAGAATAGGAAGACAAAGATCTTACTAGCATTTGTTTTTAAGCCCCTCGCAAGAGTATTTGCTTCGCCCAGAAATCGAACCAATTTCAACACTCTAAAAATCCGAAGCAGTCTTAATAATCGGATTACACCAAGCGAAGAAATGTTGACAAAGATCAATTCCAAATAGAATGGCAAAATTGCAAGTAGGTCAACGATTCCCATTCCGCTTAACACATACTTTCGAGATGTTTCGGTGGTCCAAATGCGCAGCGCATATTCAATGGTGAAAATAATGGTGATGACCATTTCTAAAGTAACCAGAATACCTGACCAAAATGGAGAAATTCCACCTACGCTTTGAATCATAACGATCCCTACCGAAAGTACGATTAGGGCCAAAATCATTATGTCAAATAAAATCCCTTCAAGCGTTTTAGTCTCGAAAATTACTTTGTGTACGTACCGCTTGAGGTTCTTGTATTCCATATTCTCACTTAGCGGAACACCCTCTGGATTCTTAATTAATCTAACTACCGTTCGAAGTCTTCTCTTGAAGAACTGGCTCTCCGTTGTGAAAATCGGCTTCACACCAAGCGCCTCCGTGGCACGTAGGAAAAGTACCTTCAAGGCTTTGACCAATTTGAAGTAGCCGGTGAATCGTGCTAACGGGTATAGGATTCGAGTCTTATAGAAGCGCTTAAAACTGATCATCCACCTTCTAACTCTGCTCGAAGATGGATCAATTGCCGGAGTGAACGCCGTCCCGCGAAGTTTTGAAAACTCTTCCTCTTCATCCTCCTCGGTGATACTGTTAACAATCAGACCGAAAGTCATTAAGATGCCAGTCGCCAAAATGATAAATAGTAAAATACCCGGATCAAATAACTCGGATTGGAAGGTTACAGGAATCGCATAGAACAAAAGCACTGTAATCAACCCTCTTGGCGCAATCCAAACTTGTGGTGAAAAATCTCTTCCAATAAAGACTCTAAGAAGAATGAATCGAATAATAAAAATTGAAACAACGAGCGCTGAGCTAATTGTAATTACCTCGATATCATACAGACTTGAAATCAAAATGCTTGCACCAAATATTACAAAAAAGAACGTCCGGACGATAAATGCAGTCTCACCTGTCAGCAAGTGCAAACCATGTTCCATTTCTGTGAATTTCTTTGGCTGAAGTATGCGTTTAAATGGTCCTCTGAAGAAGAGCTTTGAGTTGCTTACAACCAAACCAAAAATCAGGATGATAATGAGTGGAGATAAATGAAAGGTTTTGGCTACCGCATATAGCAACATGAGAACAGAAATCAATACAAAAAGCTTAGCATCCTCTCTAATTTTCTGAAAAATGATCAGCAACAAATAACTCACTGCTATGGCTATGGCAATTGTGATCAGCAGATTAAGGGTAAAGTCCCTGATAGGATCTCCTGCGGGAAGGCCATGGGCGACTGCAACCTCATTTTCAAAGTACTGAATCAAGAAGTAGAAAAGCATGATCCCAATAATGTCGGAAAACGTGCTTTCGTAAATATGAAATTCACGCTTGTTCTCTGCCAGATTTTCTACACTCGGTATTATGATGGCGCTAGACAAAATCGAAAGTGGTGTAGCATACAACAGAGCCTGAGCCATCGTCAACTCGGGAATCATGTAGACTAGAATCATTGAAGCTGCGTATGTTGAGGCTCCCAAACCAAGAATAGCCACGATCAAGGATTTCAAAATGGTGCCTACTTTATCCCGCTGAAGTTTGAGATCAAGGGCTGCTTCCAGGACGATCATTATTAGTCCCAAAATACCGAGGACCTCCAAAATTGGAAAAAAATCCGGGCTCTCAATTCCGAGGTAGGCCAACCCATACTGAATAGCTACACCCAGTCCAATAAGCAACAGTACCGATGGAATATTGGTATGTTTCGCTATTGCTACAAAAAGAAAGGATACGAGAATTACAACAGAGGCTGAAATAATCAGTGTGTAAGCATCGAATCCTTCCATTACAATCGGTTAAGTTGGTAATTGGTGAATATGCGATTAAGCTACCATTTTCAGAGGTCGCTTGCAAGGTGATCTTCAAAAGGTTGGAATACCAGCGTTACTTTTTAGAGAAGTCAGGTATGCTCATAAAGTAGTCACTCAATTATAATGTTAACCTTATTGTTCTTTTTAGCAGCTAATGGGCCTGTCTGAACACCTTCGCCGTTATTGTTCATATCCCCTTTTGTAACCTCGATAAAGTAGATCACTGATTTCACGGTCTTAAACTTTGTACGCCCCTTTTTTTTCGAAATCGCTGTAAATAATGGATTGGTGCTACCACGATAGTCAGCTTCAGTAAGATATATTTTCACCTCCGCTCCTTCAACAAAATTTCCCAACCCATCAATGACTGTCGCTGTCAATTTTGTTGGGAAAATTTGAGCATTGGAAGTAAGTGATAGCACCAATGCAATCATAATCGAAAGGCTTGCTGCCAGTATGCTACTTTTTTTCATTTTAATCTACTTTCGTCCTAGACCATTTACGGTAAAAAAGTCGTAGCGTTATCTAAACAACCAGAACTCCACTTTGCATATCTATCGATGACCAATTCATCTCGAATACAAAGTGGAGGATTAAAACTTTCAAGGTTCAATTCTAATTCTTGATGTTTATTTTTATTTTGGGAGCTAGCAGTTCCTCTGCACTTTTCAAAGACTCCCTGGGAATTGGATTTTTACTCATATCAATAAACCTAAGTTTCTCCATTTTCTCCAGTCCCTTTGGAAGAACCTGAATGCTATTGTTGTTGAGATAGAGCTGCTCCAACTTCTTCATCTTTATGATCTCTTCCGGTATTAGAGATAGTCCATCGTTTTCCAAATGCAACTCCTTGAGATTGGGTATGCTTTGAAGAGAATTGATACTTCGATCCAAGTCCAGTTCCATATCGTTATTTAAGTAAAAAACCTCCAGTCTACCAAGTTTGGATAGTGATGCAGGAACAACTTCAATAGGGTTTCCAGAGAGATCTAAGGATTCCAGATTGGTGAATTTTCCAATGGAAGAAGGTAGTTCCGTGATGTTATCGTACTTAAGATCCAGCACCTTCAAGTTTTTTAGCCCTTCAATTGCCGGGAAAGCCTTCTTTAAATCCAAGTTGGGCAAATAACCGATACGAAGTATATTCAGTGACTCCATTTCAGATATAGACTTTGGAAGTTCAGAGAAGCTATTCCCTGACAGGTCTAGGTACTTCAGGTTCGAAATATTGCTGACATTTTCAGGCAATTTGGAGATGTTATTGCCAGACAAGTCAAGAAATTCCAAATTGGAAAACTGAAAGATCTCTACGGGGAATTCAGAAAGACCCTGATTACTAAGAATCAAACGCTCAACCTGTGAAGGTTTGGAAAGTGCCGCTTTCAAATCGCTAAATTTCGTATACTCCTGGCCATTGGCAGTGTGAATGGACAAAAGGAAAAAAAGAGTAATCAGAGATACGAGGAATGTAGCTTCTAGAATCCGGTTCATATAAAGTTTCATATTTGTTTGTTTTTAAGTGATCAATTCATTCAACAGTACAGGCGGAGAAATAGCCGTAAGTCGGTTTTACATTCCATTAAATCATGAGTCATTGACAGCATCAAACAGCAGTCCAGGCTAGAATACTAGTATGCATATCGCCGTGGTTGGCCAAACCGCCTGCTCGTTGGCTGATTCCTTTTTACCTCAGTTAGTTTTCTGATGTAGTCTGGATCAAGTTCATAGGCCTTTCGTTTATCCTCTGCTGATCTGATCATCTCACCTTTCAGTCGATAAGCCTCTGCTCTTTCCAAGTAGGCAAATACATTCTTAGGGTTATCTCTGATCTCGTTTGAAAAGTAATGAACAGCCATATCAAAGTTTTGCAGAGTAATGGATTGCCGTCCAAGTTTTAGCCAATCTTCAGCACGAATCGCAGCTGAAATAAGATTGATACCTAGTAGCGCAAAGAATATTAGGAGTACAATTTTAGTGTGAAGCATAATTCAATTGTTTAATAGTATTACTATCATTAATCGGATTATTACTTTTTTAGTTGCGTGCAGATTTTAGTGGTACTCTACACACTCAAGTTTTTAACTGGTATTTTCTCAGAATCAGATCAAATTGAAAAGGAAGAATTACGGAATAAATAACAAGTATGACTAAAATTGGATCACTCAAGATCATCCTCCATGACTTTCTATGACAGATTTTAGCTAAATACATAGAACAAATCACTTGCGATAAAAAGGTCTGCTTGTTAGTAATATGGCAGTCTTTTTCATAAGAATAACTTATCTCATTGATAACTAAATTAAATGCTTATTTATATTTTATTCCATGTTTTGAAAACATATCCTCTCAGACTTGAATACCATTCGTAATTTCGTATTTCCCAAAGTCAAGCAATATGATAGAATATAAAGGAGCGGATGTTCAAGAGCTTTTTTTCCAGGCAGTATCAGAGGAAACGTTTGATCCTGAAAAGTTTCTAAAGAGAGATGAGTTTTCTTCAAGTGAGGAAGAGACATTAAAAACTATCTTTCTCAAACCCTTCTCTTCTGTAATTACTACGTATCAATTCAAACACGATGTAGACATTGAGTTGAACGTACTGTTCAACCTAACACGGGACATTTTCAAAAATGAGCAGATCGGTGACACTCACAGTGGTATTACAACACACCTTAGAAATTCCTCGAGGCACCCCAACATTAACCCTGGGGACCTGTTCATTTTTAGATACAAAAACATTCTTTTCAACAACGAATACTATGATGGGCTTGGCATCTACAAAGTCGAGCAAAAAGATTCCTTCATTGAGACTTCTTACCTGGGTTTGCCTACACTTGAGTTCAAGGAAGGTATAGGTCAAAGAAAACTTGATAAGGCATGTCTGATTCTTTTCGATGTCGAGCCTTTTACCGTTTTCACCATTGACAATGGAACCCGGGAAGCAGAATACTGGAACGCTTTTGCAGACATAGACTACAAGAAAGACCATGTCAACGACACCAATCACTTCCTGCAAATGACGAAGACCTACATCACTGACCAGCTGCCTGAAGAATTTGAAGTATCAAAGACTGATCAAATTGACTTACTAAACAAATCGATCAACTACTTCAAAGAACATGAAGAATTCCAGCAGGCAGAATTCGAAACTGAAGTATTTGGAGATGCTACCGCAATCGAATCATTCCGCTACTTTGATAATCAGTATCAGAAAGAAATGGATCTGGAGCTATCAGATACTTTTAAAATTGCCGTTAATTCTGTTAAAAAGCAGGCACGGATTTTCAAGAGCGTACTTAAATTGGATAAAAACTTTCATGTATACATCCATGGCAACAGGGAGTTGATTGAGAAAGGCATGGATTCCGATGGAAGAAAGTTCTACAAAATCTATTACGACAAAGAAGCTTAATTTTCCAACTATCAAACTGGAATTTTGATTGCGAACGCAGTGCCAACACTTTCATCTGATTGAAAATTAAATTCTGAACTAGGGTGTTGACAAAATTTCTTGACTCTTATAATGAGACACGAACTAACCAGATGTAGGGTCAGTAAGTGTTTAACTGTAATAAATAAGCAGAGCTGTATTTGTCAATTATGACTTGTTAATTTCTACCGCTGAGGAAGAAATTGGGGAATTAGCAAAAGCAGTTTGTGCTAAGGGCACATACCTCAGTTATCAAAAGAATTGATAGCTAGAATATGTGCCTTTTTTAATTATATAAAAATGATGAAAAAATTAATGACTCTTTTCTTACTAACACATGTGCTTTGCAGTTGTGGTGAAAAAATTGAATCCGGTGATCCTGATATCTACGCTCTGTTAACCCATAGCGGGTACAATCTGCCAACGGCTCTTCCCGACGGGACCTACAAACATTAATTGATAACATAACTAAACAGAAAATGAAAAAATCACTGCTTTATAGTTTAATGCTTCTTTCAGTCCTGTCAATTTCCTGCAAAAAGGATGACAGTGTATCAGCTTCAACTATATCAATAGCTCCTTTCTCAATTGTAAATGACACTACACTTTCTTTAAATGGTGACATCGATAGTAAGACGTTGATTACTTTCAATGAGGCCATCAAAAGAAATCCTAACACCCGGCTGCTCATTTTTAAGGAAGCACCAGGATCAGAAGATGACGAAACAAACGTTAAAGTTGGCCGAAGACTTCATGAACTTACTATGAATACCCATGTAGAGAACAATGGGTTCATTGCCTCGGGAGCTGTAGACCTCTTTCTGGCAGGCATAAATAGATCTTTAGGAGAAAACACAAAAGTAGGTGTCCATTCATGGTCAGATGGCACCAGAGAAGCAACGGATTTTCCAAGAGACTCTGACGAGCATCAATTTTTCATTCGTTACTATACTGACATCGGTTTGAGCCAGCAACTTGCCGAAGATTTCTACTTCTTCACCATTGATGCGGCTTCAGCAGCCGATGTCCACTGGATGACTCAGTCAGAGATTGAAAAGTATTCAATCGCAAATAATTAAAACTTCGATACTCTTTAAACTGATGAAAAAATGAAAAGAAAAGATTTTATAAAAAATATTGGGATTGGCACAGTTGGATCAATAACCTTGACAAGCACACTCACCAGTTGCAAAAAAGACGATGATCAATTGGTTACCGATCCAACTGCCTGTTTAGTTTCTCCAAGCGAAACCGCTGGACCTTTCCCGATCAAGACTCCCGCTGACTTTGTGAGAGAGAACATTGTGGGAGACAGGGTCGGTGTTCCATTGGTTATCAATATCAAAATTGAAAATATCAATGACAATTGTGAGCCGCTTGTCGGAGCTTTCGTTGACATCTGGCATTGCGACTCAAAAGGCAATTACTCAGAATACAATGACCAACTAGATGGCAATTTTACGAGTGAGCATTTCTTGCGAGGAAGGCAAAAAACTGACTCCTCTGGTATTGCTTCCTTCATAAGTATCTATCCTGGTTGGTATCCTGGTAGAGCACCGCATTTACATCTGGAGATACTCGACGCAAATGGTTCATCAATACTTGTTACACAAACAGCTTTTCCTGAAGAAATATCCAAGACAGTCTATGCAACTCAAAATTACAAGGGTGACTTTGACACCTCCAATGTTCAAGACGGAGAGTTCCGCGACAGCCTAAGTAGCAACCTAGCTGAAAGTATTAATGGAACGATATCCAACGGATACACATTAAATGAAACAGTAAAAATCGCTGGTTAAAGTAGGAAATGGGCAAAAAAGAGCTCTAAACCAGGTAACCTAGTTTTGGGCTCCTACATTATCCCATCTCCCTAGAGGAATTCCCAGTGCATTCCAATCTGTCAAATTACCATCGCCTCGACCACCAGTTCTCCCTCTCTCATCACTAAATTCCAAAAGCCCTGAGTAAATGAAATTAAGATTTGCTTTAACTGAGTTGATGTATTTTGAGGTAGCCACATCGTATAGCGTGACTTCCACATCGTAAACAAGCGTGTAATTGTTTGAACCAACATTCTCAGACACTTCAATAGTACCGCCTGTGATTCCATATACAACATCATCTACGTTAATACTGACACTTCCATCGTTATTGCCATCTATGATAAAGGCACTTGAGTGAATAAATGATTTTCCCAAAACGTCAACAACTGTCGTGGTAGCCGTATCCACTTGGATAAAATTTCCGGGAAGAAACGACTTGCTATTCGAAGAAAACAACACGCTGAAGACACCTATTGTAGCCCCATTTACTCTGAAATCGTTAGCTGTCGGACTGAAAAAATAATCGCCATCAGTCAAGGCAAATGTCCGCGCATAGTGAAATGAGCTGACTGAAGTAACTCCAAGTTCCCTAATTAGTCCATCATTCATTTCGAACGTACTGCCAGCAAGAACGAACGAAGGTGTTAATTCCATAACATCAAGCACATTGACAGTAATCGTGGCTGTAGTTCCCAAAGATTCCGTATCTCTAACTCTCACAGCCAAAGTATACGATTCCTTGGTTTCGAAATCTAAGGTTGAAACAGAAGCAATGCTTAGGGTTCCCGTAGTTGGATCAATTCCAAAAAGTCCATCGGAATTGCCTGAGATAATAGAAAAAGATAGATCTCCACCATCAGGATCACTCGCCTGCACTTCCCCGATTTCATCTCCCACAGCAGCATCCTCTGACACACTGAAAACCTGATTAGCAATCACCGGAGGCCTATTCTCTTCATCGATAACATTTACAACTATCGTGGCAGAAGATACAAGTAAGCCATCTTTCACCTCAACTGTTAATACGTATTGATGATTGCGTTGGAAATCAAGGTTTTCAACCGATCGGACTGTCAGCTCTCCACTGAAAGTACCAACGGAAAAAACTTTGTCACTATTGCCAAAGGTAATCCCGAATACGATCTCCGTCCCGTCAGGATCAGAGGCGACAACGTTTCCTATTTTGAAGTTCACTGCAGCATTTTCCGATACAGTGAATGTTTGATCAGAAATTAATGGAGCCCGATTTCCAGGTTCATCTTCCTCGCAGGCTACAAGAAAAGTTAGGCAAATCAATAAAAGTGTAATGGGAGTATAGCTGGAATATATAGTTCGAAACATGGTGAGAAAACGTTTTTTTAGTCTTCTCAAAACTAACACTGCCACTTACTCTCATTCGGGTTTTGAAAGCCCAAATTAGTTCACCTAAAGCTGAGATGAACTCGATGATTGTCGAGATGAACTTATGAAGTCCTTTGGAAGCATCCCTGTCTTATTTTTAAACGCTTTGATAAAAGTGGTCTTCGAACGAAAGCCAGCTTCCTCAGCAATTGTTTTGATCGTGTATTGCTTGTCATCCCCATTTTCAAATCGTTTCATGGTATCTGCAACACGATGATCGTTGATGAAGTCATAGTAATTTACTTTGAAATGGTCCTTAAGAACATTAGTCAAAACCGAAGGCGAAACATGAAGTTCAGCAGCAACAATAGCAAGTGTGAGATCCGATTTCCTAAAAAGTTTGTCGCTTCCCATTAGGTCTTGTAATTTCTCAGCTACTTCCAATGTCTTCAGAGAAGGTGGCTTGGTGTCAGATGTCATCAGTTTAATTGACTTTACCGGGCTTAGTATAAAATGATATGCCAAATAGAAATTGAGGTATACCATTAAGATCCAGAGAGGATAAAATGAACTATCAGGTAGCTGCGACGGGTACACAGAAACGTCTGCAATAAAGGCGCCTATCCAGAGGAAAAAGATGACTACTATCACAACAAATACATGTTTGAATCGCGGCTGATTGGAGCTGCCATTTTGAAAAATACGAATGGACTTATGGATGTAGAAGGCGCTCCAAATGATGGCGATTCCCTCATAAATATGCAGTGTTAAGGGATCAAATAGAATTTCGAATTTCTCTGCGGGAGCGACGAAATAGATATATCCCCATAAGATTAGTGTCAGCAGTATATCAAGATACCCTGCAAACAAGGTTTTTATGTCAAGTACATTCTGATCGGTTGAGCCAAAAATTGCATGAGAAAATGCGTAAAGTAGAGGACCTAAAAAGAAGACAACAGGAAAGCGATCAATGTTAAACCATGCATATTCAGTTGCCAAATAAGGTATGAGAATCCAACTTGCAAAATTTAGTGATGAAAGAAAGATAAAGAGTGTGAGTGCCAGGTTAGCCCTATTATATCTCTTTGGAGTTACATGAATCAAGATTAAAAAGAAAATCGAGTTAACGAGACTCGTCATCAGGATAATTTCAACAATATCCAATTCCATTAGCTGAATAAATTTGGTTGCCTACAATTCTAACACCGCTAAGAAACAAAATTCAAGCAAGCTTCTGTTTCCTAGCACTGCCTAATTTTAGGGATAAGGAAAATTATTGTTTTTGATCACTACTGACCACCTCGAAATTCACTTTGATACTTGCGCTTTGCCTATCCAGCGTTTGCCAGATGGAAACGTCGGCTTATCTCGTAAAAGCTCAACCCGGATCGCTCTATCTTATTATTTAGAGCCTCGTACAATTTAATCTGATCCATCAGATCCATATCCTCTCCAATACTATGAAATCGAGCATACTCGTCGATGAGTTCTTTGATTTTAGTGCTATTCATTAATGGGTAACTTTTATGGAAGTGAAGTTGGCGAGAGGCTAAGCAAATATCAATACCCATTTTAGGGTAATTTCATTAAAAAATAATACTATTTAAATAATTAATTGAATTATTCAAATATAAATACTAAATAGTGAAGAGATCAACCGGCTCTTCTTAGAGTAGACAACTCTATAGTTACAAAAAGTAAGCTCAACCCAATTCCAAGATGTTCCGTCGAATTACCTCTGTCTCAACTTTATCATTTGATAAAAATTTATACCTTGATGCTCACTTTCCAAATTAACCATCTAAGCTCATGATAAAGGTTCGGACTTCCTTGATTTTTGCTCTGCCCTTCCTCCTGTTTTCAAACTCAAGCTTGGCACAATTCAGAGGAGACAGCTTTGCTAGCGCTAAAGTGCAAAAAACAGCAAACATTGAATACGTTTATGTAATTATTGATGGATTTGCGTCTCAAAATGAAAACGGTCAAGCAAAAGGTTTACTATTTGATTTAATGGGGGAGTTTGAAGCCTATGTGGCTGATAAATACGGCATCCAGATAAAATCCAACACTACTTTAATTGAAAATTCAGATTTTAAAAAGTTTCTGGACGTTGTCGGAAAAGGAACGGGGGGTGTATTTGGATTAAGTACAACAACCATTAATGCGGAAAGAAAGAAATTTCTCAAATTCAGTTCTGCCTATCTCAACAATATTTCCGTTTTAATCAGCCATAATTCTATAGCGACATTATCTAGCATGAACAGCATCAGCACCGAATTTGCAGGTATTAGTGCTTACTCTGCACCAGGAACGACCTACGGAAAAAGGGTTGAAGCTGTAAAAACAAAATTTTATCCGGATCTCAAGGTCAATTCTGTGCCTTCAGAGTTTGATATTGTGGAAAATGTGCTCTCCGACAATGCCTCTTTTGGATTTGTAGACATAGGTACCTACCTGGGTCGGGTGACGCGCAGAGAACCAATCAAACGACATCCTGCGGGAGATCAAACAGGAGAACAGTTTGGCATTATTATGCCACCAACAAGCGACTGGGAGCCTGTCCTCAATGAGTTCTTTTCCAGCTTTCTCAAATCCTCTAAATACCGACAAATTGTAACTGAGAATGTTGGCAAAGGCGGATTGCGGATGATTGCACAATAGATTCCACCTAAACACGGAAGCCTTGACTCCACAGGAAGATTTCTTCAGGTCGAGCTAATTTTTGTATCTTCAGTTTTCTGGACACTGTAGCGAAAATGTAATAAAATGACCAGAGACATTATAGATATCAATGACTTCACTGTACTGGTTGAAGAAGCTACCACGGAAAGCTCCACCATCGACTCTTGTACTTTTGATGAGCCAGTAATCGGTGTGGCGTTCTATGGCTCTGGGAATGTAGATTTGAAATTGCGGTTCGGTACGAAGCAAAAAGATTTTAACCGAACCACAGGACTTGCACTATCCTTTTTTGCAGATGAAAACGTAGAGTTCGAGCACACTGTGTCGTCAGAAAAACCCCTCCAATGCATCGTAATAGTGACGGCGGTAAAAAATCTTCAAAAACTGCCCAATCAAGAAGGAGAACTATTCTCACAATTACTGGATAGCCTTGTCAACCCTGTTGATCACTATGTGGCTGGTCCTGAATTCTACATGACTCCGGCTATGCAAACAGTTGTCGATCAGGTCTTCAACATTCAGTATGAAGGAAAGACCAAGATGATGTTTTTTAGAAGTCAAATGACCACTCTATTGTCTCATTTCTTTGGTCAATTATCAGATATGAAGGAAGATAGTATCAAAGAAGCAGAGCGTTTGAAGCTCTATGAAGCAAAAGAAATTCTTTCCGGTAATCTTGAAACTCCTCCGTCCCTCACAGAACTATCAAAACAAATTGGTTTGAATAGCTTCAAGCTCAAGAAGAGTTTCAAGGAGCTTTTCGGTGTCCCTGTCTTCAAATACCTCCAGAATGAGCGCCTGAGCAAAGCAAATGAGCTACTACGTAATCAAGACGTTTCCATTCAAGAAGCTGCCTGGCATGTTGGATATGACAGTTTAAGTTCCTTTTCAAATGCTTTCGCAAAAAAATACGGCTTTCGTCCGAGCGAAATAAAGCGTTAATCCTTTTCGAACAAATCTTGATCCTTTTCCGACAAATGATCTTGTAGAGTAGACTACAGTTTTGCTTCATCAATTATTTCAAATTCTAAAACAGTAACTAATATGAGACAAAGTAAAATTTTAGTGCTAGGAGGAACCGGCAAGACCGGTCGAAAAGTCGTCGAACGTTTGACAAAACTGAACCAACAGGTTCGAATAGGATCGAGAAATGAAAGCCCGTCGTTTGATTGGCAAGATTCCTCAACCTGGGCAGCATCACTTGAAGGTATGGATAAAGTGTATATCACTTTCCAACCTGATCTGGCAGTTCCGGGAGCCCTGGAAGCTATCGAGGGGTTAATCAGAGAAGCAAAGAGAAGTGGCATAAGCAAAGTGGTCCTCCTTTCTGGAAAAGGGGAACGAGAAGCAGAATTATGTGAGCAGGTTGTGATTCACTCAGGAATAGATCACACAATTGTTCGAGCCAGTTGGTTCAATCAAAATTTTAGCGAAAGCTTTTTCCTTGACCCCATCCGGACCGGTCACGTCGCGTTACCAAAAGCTGAAGCTCAGGTTCCATACGTTGATACAGATGATATCGCTGACGTCGCAGTGACGGCTCTCATGGATGACGAACACAATGGTTCAATCTATGAGCTAACCGGGCCAAGACTACTGACTTTCCCAGAAGTAATTAACGAAATATCGGTGGCGACTGAGCGCGACATACAGTTCACAGAAATTTCCTTAAATGCCTACACCAAGATGCTTGAAGAATTTCAAGTACCTGCAGATTACATTTGGTTGATCAATTACTTGTTTACTGAAGTTCTGGACAACCCGAAAAATGAGGTTGTAACAAATGATGTCGAAAAAGTCTTAGGAAGAAAGCCCAAAGATTTCTCAGATTACATTCAGGAAACAGTACCTACGGGAATATGGAGTGAGGCAGTCTCAGCCTAGCAGGAAAATAGAACGAGGATGGGAACACATGGTTCAACATTAATCCCATCCTTTTCGTCACTAATCTTTTAATGTTTTTGCAGGATTAATCTTTGACAACTCGAAGGTTTTGAATCCCAGTAGCAACCCTACAATCACCAAGGAAAGGGTGGCCATGAAGCGACCTTAGTCCAAATCAGTTTTCGATATGGTCAAGATCTTTTGGTAAGTTTCATTATTGGAATTCCTCTAGTGCAATGCGATTTACCTTTTCCCATGACGAATCTGCCAAGGGATAGACCTGCTCTTCGAATTTCCTCTTCCTTGTAAATCTATACTCCTCGGGTATTTGTTGTGGCTCTTGTGGTTCTATGTTGCTAATGGACATTAGCAATTCTAAATCGATACTTGATTTTTCATTTTTCTTGAACCAGTAGCGCTGAGTCAGATCCAATCCCATGTCTAACCGAATACTTTGCGGATACCACCGGTTATCAACTTCAAGGTACCTCACTTTATTCTTCATCACCGGATTTGAAAAACCAAATCCCGCAAGCCATATTATTGGTCTGGCGATGGTCGGAAGTACCATTTCTGAGTCGTAATCAACTCCAAGAATTGCATCAGACTCCTGGTCAAAATAGATAGTACCCTCCAAATGTCCTTTTAATCCAATGTTGATCAATTTCACTTTTCCCTTCGAATAAAATGAAATCACCGTTACTCGTTTTCCCCGGTAATTAATCTCATTTTCAAATTGATAGTTGAATTTCTTGAACTTTGTGGAGTCAAGAAAGGATTCAAGCTGTCTGACAGGATCTTGATCCATCAATAAATCAGGTGTTACAAGATCAATCGTTACTTTGGCTGCTTTTCTCCGTACAGAATCTTCATCAATTTCGATTTGATTCTTTGTCGCTCGCCTTTGAGCTTTTTCGAATTTCTTGTCTCTTTTTTTCTTTCTAAAATTCATACGGTCCAGGTTGTTTTCAACCGTATAAAGTAGAAGCCGCTGATCAATCTTAGTTGTATCATCTAGAAAATCTGAAAAGTAGGCTTGCATGTAGCCTTCTGCAAACTGCAGTGATTCACCAGTATCGGTTCCTTGCTGTCGGTAGTAAGCATTGGCTGAGAATTCCTTCCCATAGTTTCTACGAAATTTCCCCACAGACTGCTTTATATAATCTTCTGGAGATAATGGTCTTATAGTCACCGTCTCCAATTGCAGGAGTGACGGTTCTAATCCAATAGAAATGGACTTTGAAACAAATTTGTCGATATCCAGCTGTTCCGACTCGTAACCAATAGAGGACACGAGCAACTTGCTCTGACTAAATTCAGATGGTATTTTTAATAAAAAAATTCCTTCAAGATTTGTACAGGTTCCAATCGAAGTTCCACCAATGTGAACTGTAGCAAATGGGACTCCCTGATTAGTGGATTCATCTCTTATTATACCTGAAATTTTGCCTAATTCCTGACCGTGACCAAGAAGGGTTGAGCATAGTAGTAATGTGTTTATTAGCCTATTTGTCATAAATTTCTTTTTATGGTAAACTGTGAGGGTTCATTATTTACCCATTTGTAAAACAACTTAAGTTACGGAAATAGTACTACCAAGGTTATCCCTCTGGGGATGATTAGAAATTATATGAAATGAAGTTCAGGTTCTAGTGACGTTCGTCTTTAAAAACTTGATGGACAAAAACAACGATCCCGACTGCTGCAATCAATACCAATATTAGAACCATATGTGGTGACCGTCAGGTCTTTTGCCAAAGATGCATTAAAATGAAAAAGAATGGTAATTATATCAGTTTTTTAGCGAATTATGACTAACGGCATCACTGTACGCAGCTTTTTGGTATCTTCCTTTTCTCCACTCTCACATTTCCAAAATTTAGAAAGGTTGGCTATGTTGCAAGTTGTAATGGTGAGTGAGACCCAAAAAAGCGAAATTGGTTCACAGACTACTCTTCAATTATTTAGAGAAAGGAATGGTAGTAGTATTCATGTGGATAAGCGAACCGGAATCGTTAAGATTACCTGGGTTGAAATTGTCGATCAGGAAACGGCAATGGAAATTATCCAAACACTTGTGAAGCTGATGAACTCTGGCATTTTCTTTAAAATCCTAATGGCTAGAGATCACAGCACGCGATTTACGGATGAAGCAAATGCCTGGATGAGGAATTTTCTACTTACCAATAGATATAAGTTCAATTATAAAATCTCCAGAATTGCTGGAGTAACTCCTGATGCGTTAAGAGCCAATGTATTCTCTAACTTCATGAAAACAGCTCTTCAAGTAATCTTTCCTGGAATCAAAATATCAAACTTCGAATTTGAAGAATCAGCCATTGCCTGGTTGACCTAACCGAAAACCTGTCCTATTTCAAGACTTCTTTTCGTTCAAGTTCCAGTCGTATTCATAGTATTCAATGGCATAATTAGTTGGAATTTTTTCATCTCTGAAGTTATTAATGTACTCGAGAATCGAGTCAGCATTTTTGAAATCACCTGCATACCATTCAAAGATCTTGGAGATTTGAACTTTACTACTACCATCGATGACTCTAATAAATGTATCGTCATTTAGGGTCATTTTTGTCCTTTTCTCCAGAAGCGATTCCACATTTTCAGGTTTATAAGCAAAATCGGCAAGCCGTGGACAACTTTTCGCCGCACACGCAAGTACAAAATGAAACCGAGAATCTTCAAATTTGCGAAGCATATGATCAATTTCCAGCTGATTGAGTGTGATCTCCCTCCCAGCAACCTTATGCGGGTTTTTATCAAAAAATCCATCTTGATCCAGGGGATTTCCGATCGGGTAAGACTTCGCAACCTGATAGATGACTAGAAGATTATAGGCGTTAATACAAAAAGCCATTTTTTCATTTTTTGAGGCTGAGGTAAGATCAACTTCCCCAATCAAATTGTATAGCGCATCAATCTCCTTTGAGTAACTGCTAGCATATCGGTAGTCAACCATTCCTTTGTATACATATTTGGAGAAATAATAATCACTGAGCTTAAAAAACAAGTCCATTTGCTGATTAGGCTGAGCTTTAGCATGAAAGCAAGGAAAAAAGGCTAGTAGAATTAGTAATGTAGATACACATTTCTTTAATTCAATTTTCATAGTGATAATCAGTGGCTGATGGCTGTTCGGCACCATCACGGTTAAGCGTTTAAATCGAAAATTGAGTATGGAATTTCAAATTGCTGGTTGAAAACTCTCACTCAGGAAGCAAGGTAAGTAACTTAAATTATTATCAAATGATAATTTCTATCAGTCTCCTCAATCATTCGGTTAAAGTAGCTCATGGATTCGATTAAGTTAGTTCTTGAAAGACGTTTCTCCCCCTGCCTTGCTCCCAATCAAAGTTTTCGACTAGCGTGAGTTTACCGTTTTGTTGAACGGAAATATTGCACAAAGACTCTCCACCCACTATTTTACCATCCTCATGTTCTTGCGCATACTTAAACTCAAGTTGGTTCTGCTTAATTTTTCCTATTAAAAAACCACGTCTCACCAACCCTCCAGCATATCTTGCATTTACAACGTTCTCCGTCTGACTAAACTGAAATACAGTATCTTGATTGACCACGCCATTACCAGCGGTTTCAACCACATTCATTTTCTTTCCGTCAAGGTCTAAATTTATTAACTTCATATGCTATTATTTAAGCTTTCAACACAACTTCATAGTGATCAACGTGCTCATCAAATGATTGCAAATATTCTTTTGCTTTATCTGGAACAACAGCTAATGCGGGGTTTTCACCAGCAAATTTTTTAACTGCTTCCATGGAATCCCATGTCGATATGACCACAAATTCCACACCATCCACTTTATCTTTTCTTAAAGCTTTTGCATCAATGAATCCATCAATTTGATTCAGGATCTGAAACGTGTCTTCTTCCAAGTGTTGCAGGTAGGGGGCTGCGGTGGTTTTAGATGTAGTTCCTTTCCAATGTCTAACGATCATACAATTTGTTTACTAGTAGGAATAAATTTCAATATCCGCTAATTTAAGGATTTAATGAACCAGCATTGATCAGATATCTTTTCTCCTTTTTCGTCTTTTGCAGTTTTTCATTACTTGCTCAAGACATCAGCGATAACCCTGAACACACCATTGATACGGTTCATGTAAAAGGAGATCGTTTTATTTTCATCGGGGATCATGCCTACTATGTTCGAAGAGATTCCACACTTTTCCTTCCTGACACCGTTGAGTTTTACATTCGTAAAAACAACCTGGAAAAGACCGATGCTTTTTATGAACAGTTAGAAGGTCGATTGACTAAGCGTAGAGTATCCAGATTGATCTATGAGCAACTTTTCAAAAGTCATCAAGAGGGAAAGCCACATGGAGAGGAATCCAGTAGCCAACGATTTATGGCTTACCAAAATGAACGAATCAAATTCATCAACTACAAGTACCTGAAAGTTTTCGGATCAGATATAAATGACACCACCGTAAATAAAGCAAATAAATGGACGGAAATACTCAACAAATACCATGTCCATACTCGAGAATGGGTAGTAAGAAAAAATCTACTATTTAAAACTGGGGATAGAATCAACCCTGATGCGTTAGTTGACAGTGAACGATTGCTTCGTCGGCAAGATTTCATCAAGGATGCTCGAATCTACGTAGATGAGCAAGTTAGAAATCGAGAAGCCGGCCTAATCGTTACAACCAAGGATGTATTTCCTTACAACTTTCTTCTAAACCCAAACAATAACAATGGGGCAAGATTTGGTATTAGTAATATAAATATTGCTGGGATTGGACATGAATTGGAGTACAACAACATCAAAGATGGTGGGTCAGAGTTTTTCTATCGCGTAAGAAATATTGAAGGAACATTCATCGATGGTGAGCTGAACTATGCAGATCATTTTAGGAAAACTGGCTTTGGTCTCTTTTTGACTCGGGAATTCATAACACAAGAAACAAAGTATGCCGGAGGTTTCTCTGTAAGCGGATATGAGTTTGGTGAATTCGACTTCAATCCAACAACCGACGTAACCTCCACTTTTACCTACAACTTGAATCACAGTGATTTTTGGATCGGACGTGCCTTTAGAACTTCTTTGGTTTCGAATATTTTAGGGTTGGAGGAAAACACGAAAGCTGTCGTAGCTGTGAAAGTGGACAATTCAAATTTCTTTGATCGACCGGTAACCAATGCAACAACTAACTTTCGATACCACGACCGAACACTATACCTCATGAGCATTGGGTTAACCTCGAGAAACTACTACAAGGACAAATTTATTGTTCAGTATGGTAGAACAGAGGACATTCCAACGGGAAGTGCACTGGGGCTTGTAGTCGGTACCCAAAAGGGTGAGTTTAAGGATCGTACCTATTTTGGGTTCAACTATGCAAGAGGTGGATATATCAAGCAATTTGGGTATCTAAATGCAATTCTTTCGGTAGGTAGTTTCTTTGATAATGGTCTTGAAAACGGGGTTTTCAAAATTGGAGCGGACTACTACACACGACTATTCGCTTTCAACCAATTTAGGTTTAGACAATTTGCTGACTTCAATTTCACAAAAGCAATTGACCCCGATGAAGAGTACATACTTAGCTCACAAGATCACATTGGTATTAGAGGAGTTTCGAACTACTACCACAGGTCTACCACTAGATTTAACTTTCGAACCACTTCCCTATTATTCACACCTGCCTATGTTTTTGGTTTCAGAGTAGCTGTCTTTAGTTTTCTTGACTTTACAGCTACATCGAATAGTAGGAATGACTTTTTTGGCACAGATGGATTCATGGGATACGGTGGTGGAATAAGCCTGAAAAACGACAACTTGGCGATATCCACCATCAGACTCAGACTGGGATTTTATCCTAATGCCCCCATCAACGCATCAACCGAGCTTTTCAACATCGCGACTTCAAGCGACTTCAACATCAGAGACTTTGATTTCAAAGCCCCTGAAATTGTGTCTTTTAATTAGATTCTCATATTAATCGAAGCGTAATTATTCCTTCTTTCGAACAATTGGTTCAATTCCATTTTCCTTCAAAGAAGAAAGGAAGTCCGAAAATGCGCCATTCATGATTTGATCCATTTCTGCTTGATAATTCGTCAAACGTTCTTTCAAAAGCTTATGCACTTCCAGGTACTGATCTGCTGGAGGGAAGTCCGCAATTGCTGTACTTCCAGCTAGATAGTTAAGTTTTTCAACAAGCATGGAAGGCCAACGTACGGCATCCTGTCCAGTGCCTGACGCTTTCAGCTGCACCAGATTACCTTCTAAATTTGTCAATAGTGAATCCACAGTATTAAGAGAATTCATCACATCATCATTGTCGTTTTGAATCTTCAGGACCGCCCTAAGGTCATACAACTGTCTTCTCAAAATTTCCAGCTCATTTACCATTTTAGATGCTGTATCAATATCGCCATGGATCCGCGCCATAAATTCAGTTTGCGCCTTAATATCATCGAGCGTCCCCTCAGAATTTGGATCCTTTAGAATATTGATCTCTTCTGAAAACGATGTCTCTCCTACCGTCATATTAACCGTATATTTCCCTGGTGGAACCCAGTAGGAAGTATAGCCAATATTAAATGGGGAAATTCTGGTTCTGTCTTTTCCTAAGGGAATCCAATCTCCACCCTCCGGCTTAGTCCGCATCTTAATCTCAGTGACCTTGTCATTGGCAAAATTCCACCAAACTCTATTCAGACCAGCTTTTCCTTCATGGGTAAGTGTTCTTACAGTGTCACCAGCTGTATTCGTAATGTTAAGTTTTATCGAGTCATTTTTCTCAGACAACCAATAGTTAATGGACGCTCCTGGAGGCGGATCTGTTCCAAATGAGGGCTCCGAAAAGAACTCCATTGTGGCGGTAACCGGCTGAAATCGATAGGCATCTTTTGGTTTGAAAAGCAATGCCTTTTGACTGGCAATATCGGAAGGCATCTGCTGTAAGGCTGAAATGTCATCTAATATCCATATTCCCCTTCCATAAGTACCGATTACAAGATCATTAAAGTGTTCCTGAACATCTATCCAGTAAAATGGAGTGTGTGGCAAGTTGCTCATGAACTCCTGCCATTTTGCTCCGTCATCAAAAGAGATGTACAATTTATTCTCTGTTCCCAAATACAATAATCCTTTCCGCACTGGGTCCTCCTTGATCATACGAGCGTAACTGAGATTCCCCGTAGTAACTCCGTTTGTAATTTTTCGCCACGTTTTTCCAAAATTCTCAGTTTTGTAAACATGCGTGTCAAAATTTCCCACTTCATGGAAATCGATTGTGGCATACGCTTTTCCCTCGCTCCATTTTGAAGCCTCGATATTTCTTACTGTGCCCAAAGCAGGCAAGTCTTTGATATTTTTTCCGACATTAGTCCAAGATGCTCCTCCATCCTGACTGATTTGAATCAGACCATCATTAGTCCCCGCCCAGAAAACGCCTTGTTTTACGGGAGATTCCTCAAAAGCATAAATCACATTTGCATACTCCACACCAATATTGTCCGGTGTCAGTCCCCCTGATTTTTGCTGTTTCGATTTATCATTGAGTGTGAGGTCTGGACTAATCACATCCCACGACTGTCCCCCATCTGTAGTTCTGTGCACCATCTGACTTGTTACATAGACGGTGTTGTTATCATGTGGTGATATCAATAACGGGAATGTCCATTGAAATCGATACTTAACCTGCTCTGCGCTGTGTCCTGCAGTAAACTCCGGCCAAACCTCAGTCTGTCGAAAATGACCACTATTTACATTAAACCGAGTTACTACTCCTCCTAAGGCGCCAAATCCTGATGCACTTGACCACACAATATCAGGGTTCGTCGGATCGGGAGTTGCAAAACCACTTTCTCCCCCACCAATATCTCTCCATGCGCTTGTTGGAATCACTCCTACTCCGAAGAATGCTGATACGTTCGTTCTGCTCGGGCCTCTCATAGATGGTCCATCCTGACGATTGGTTACCACGTAGTATGGAACATTATTATCAGTCGTCACGTGATACAATTGTGCAACTGGTAGTTGCACTCGAAACCAGGATTTTCCCCGATTCTTGGAAATCCCCAGACCTCCATCGCCAACCACAATCATACGATTTCCATCCGTCGGATCTATCCACGTGTGATGAAGATCCCAATTCGGTTGAGTACCAAAACTCACAGGTTCCGTAGTCTTTCCACCGTCGATACTCGTCAAAAATGGGCCAGACATAAAGTAGACTTCATTCGGATTGTCAGGAGATGCTTCGACGCGAGTATAGTAGGCTTGTCTTCCTCCAAGATCTCTATTGGGGTTGATCATCTTCCAGTTTTTTCCTAGGTCGTCGGTTCGCCACAGTTCACCAGCCTCCGGGTCACCACTGATTGCTTCTACTCCATCACCTGTCTCAATCAAGGCATAGACACGATCAGTATTTGCAGGTGTCATTGCCATCGCAACCTTGCCGATTGGTCCCTTTGGCAGCCCATTTCCCTCCAGCTTTTTCCAGGTTTCTCCACCATCGACTGACATATGAATACCACTCCCCGGTCCGCCACTTGTTCTATTCCATGTTCTAAGTGAAAGTTGCCACATTCCTGCAAAGAGGATCATCGGATTAGTTGGATGCATCACGATCTCTGAGGATCCAGTATTTTGATCCACCTTTAGCACATGTCTCCATGTTTTTCCACCATCGGTGCTTTTAAAAACACCTCGGTCGCTCTGCGGAGCATAAGCGTGCCCCAACGCAGCGGCATAGACGATATCCGGGTCCGTAGGATGAACAAGGATTCTACCTATACGTCCGGTATTTTCCAGGCCCATTTGATTCCAAGTATCGCCACCATCTGTACTTTTCCAGACTCCGTTGCCAATAGACACGTTCGATCTAATAAAGCTCTCTCCAGTTCCAGCGTAGATAATTCCCGAATTGGAAGGTGCCAACGCGAGGGCTCCTATAGCATGGACGGGCTTATCGTCGAAAATAGGAGTCCAGTTTATTCCACCATCAGTCGTTTTCCAAATACCACCACTGGCAGCACCCACGTAGTAGGTCAGCTCATCTCCAGGAATACCAACTGCAGAGATTAGCCTGTTACCTATTGGTCCAACATGTCTAAACTCCAGTGCCGCTATTTGCTCTTTGGAGAGCGTTTGGGCAGAACTGTAGCTAGAAAAGAGAAAAAGCGCAACAAATGTTGCTGTCAGAAGCTTAAAATAATCTTTCATAAGGATACGGTTATGTCTAGGTTTTATTTACATAAAGTTAAAGAAATGGAAATGCAAGTAATTCAGCTCTTGGACATAGGCATCATTTCCTTATTGATCCAGAGTAAATTGAGTTAAAAACGAGTTTGTACGTTGCTCTCGGCTGCCCTCTAAACTGAGGTCTGAATTCAAAAAGAATCACATTTCCCTCTCCATGTCCAACACGAACCATTGCTGCTTTGCCACCAATGTATTTCTTCTCATTTAGCGCCCATCCACTCATCAATAAATCATCCTTGGCATAGCTGGCTACAACATCAACATCCGGCTGAGGGGCTTTTTGGACTGTATATTCTGTACCTCCTTCACCTTTATTTGATTTCACAACTGTTTTAAACGCTCTACTTCTATTAAAAGAAGCCGCTACCTCGCTTTGCATTCCATAGGCTAGCGGATGCTCTACTTTCACAGAGGTGCGAATCAGGGAGCCTGGAATAAAGAATTTCTGATCATCTAAACCCTTCGTTACGTTCGATATGGGCAAACCAAATTGTTCAATAAATAGATCGCTCGCTTTATCGAAGGCGATTAAAGTGCCGCCTGCCTTCGCGTACGCCTGCAATTTGAACATCCCAGCTAATCCCATTCCGCCAGTGTACTCTTCGGGCATCGTCCCGGATGCATGTCCATTCAGGATTCTAGCAGGATTTTGGTCTGGAATAATTATGGCTGTGTACTGGCTCAGATCACGCTCTCGAATATCGTTATCATGCAGTGTATCCCATTCAAAATTGTATTCTGTCAAAAACCATCGTGTCCAACCTTCGTCCATATTTGCAACCCAACTTTTGTACAGTCCTACTTTTGGTTTTGCTATCTCTACCTTATTTCCTGGATCATTTTTCAAACCAGCGAAGTCAACACCAAGCATTTCTGCAAGAGTATTTACCTCCTCAGGTGTTCCCTCAATTACAAAATCCCCAGCTGCTAATCCGGCAGATAAGCGATGTACCTTTGTGCCAGCAGACAGCAGCTGATTTACCGCTTTGTAACTATGATTGTTTTTTGCAGACAAACTGTATCCAAAGTTCCCTTTAGAAACATCGCCTTTCCTAAGTGAAGCTCTATCAACCACTTCAGTAGTCTTTGCAGTGAATTTCTCAACGATTTTATCCACATTCAATCCCATTTGCATAGGCAGCGTCCATCCCGCCAGGTCGTAAGGTGGAACTGGAGGACCTCCTGGATAAGCTCTCTTGTCTGGATAATTCTGAGACTCCATCATATCCACAAGATATGGTCTGAAAGCCTGAGCTCCATACGCAATATATGAACCCGAGCCATATGTCTTTCCCCCAGCTTTAAAATCACTACTTGCTTGATGAACTTCAATACCGCCCTGTCTCAAAATATTTACAAGATTGGTTGCTTCATTAAAATCATGTTGTTCTTTCGGAATGACGTACGCGTGAAAGTCTTCAAGAATATTTGCTTCAATTGCATCACGTCCCATAGAGTAGATATTGAACAGGTATTCTTCCTTCCTATCGGCAGCAAAATCAAGTACGCCCATAGAGGCAGTTAAGGTATAATCAATTGCATCCCTGAAATGTGACTCTCCGCCTTTCCATGGATATGGATAGAAAATCTTGGTTCCATTTGAAGGGACTTTCCCCCGTCCACGACCAATTTCTTTGGGAAGAGAATCAGGTGGATACAATCGTGGTGTTGGAGTGGTATGACCTGTCTCAGTCAAAATACCAACCATGTTATGAAAATACGGAACTGTTCTCATCCCTCCATTCCACCACATACTGAAAGTAAGATGCGAAATAACACCCGGCATTTTTTTGATGGCAAACCGATTTGCCATAGCCGTTCCAATAAGGTTTGTTCCCGTAGTTGTACCTGGATGAATATTCGGATTTACAGGATCTGAAAACGGCGGTAGAAAGATTCTGGCCCATGCTGGTGAGGATTGATGATGATTATATACAATCTGCGGATACCATGTATTGTAGAGCATTTCGTTTACGTGGTAACTTTCCGGCATGTTGTTCATAAACCAGTCACGATTATTATCATGACCAACATAATGATGATACAGAATTGGTGGGCCAGTGGTCTCGTAAGGTGTTCCAAGGTTTTTCTTGTACCAGTCTACCACAATTTCCAACCCATCGGGATTCATCACAGGCATCAACAACAAAATGACATTATCCCGAATCTTTTTCATTTCATCGGACTCCTCGGTAACAACTTTGTAAGCCAGTTCCGGCAACATTTGTGCAGGCGCACGTTCCGTGGCATGAAGGCCGCCGTCTATCCAAATCACGGCCTTGCCATCTTTAGAATTCTGTCTTGCGGTTGATTCGTCGATCTTAGCGAGTGCCATGTCTCTACTTATTTTCCGATACTTGTCAAGGTTCGAAATATTCTCCTCACTGGAAATCATCAGTAGTAACATGGGTTTCCCTAGGGTCGTTTTTCCTATCTCCGTCAGTGTTACTCGATCGGAAGCTTCGTCCAGTTTCTGATAGTATTCTTGGAGTTGGGCATAGTTAGCAAGCTTATAGTCTGCACCTGGCTCAAAGCCAAAAATTTCTGATGGCTTAGGAATTTGAGCAAAAAGGGCGAAAGGCAAAAGAAAGAGAACGACTAGATATTTCATTGGTTAGGTTTTGATGTATTTCACCTAAATATAAGATGAATCGTCAGAGAAATTCTTGATTTCTACTTGAGCGGTAATACTATGTTGTCTAGAAACTGACATAGCAGCACAGCCTTTCTCGATGGCTCTGCTTACATTTCCATCATGAAATTTATTTGGTTGCTACTACCGATTCTACTATTCAGCTGTACCCAACAATCCAAAGAGGTTAAGGTGGAATACATCGCACATGCATCTTTTAAAATCTCGTATGGAGACAAGAGCCTCTTAATTGATCCGTATGCAGATACCACGTGGATCGGCTACTATTTTCCAAAAAATATCACAGCAGATGCTGCTTTGATTACACATCCGCACTATGATCACGATGGAGGAAGATTCAGAGGTATTGAACCTTACTGGGAAGATCAACTTCAAATCATTGAAGAACCTGGAAGTTACCAAGTGGGCGATTTCAAGATCACTGGACTAAAAGGCAAACATTGTGATCCGTATGGAAAAGAGTTTGACCAAAAGAATACTATTTGGGTTATTGAAGTTGCAGAGATGAAATTCGTTCACATTGGCGACAATGGTCCACTTACGCAGGAGCATTATGACGCAATCGGAACACCAGATCTTTTCTTCGTTCCGATAGATGGTGATCACCATATTTTGAAACCCAACGAGCTAGACGTTGTTTTGACCACACTTAATCCGACAGTTACCATCCCTATGCACTATCGTCTTCCAGATCTGGAAGACGAGGGTTTGCCACGAGGTGGACTGGGGCCGATAGACCCATATCTTGTTGGGAAATCTTTCGAAAAACTAGATGGGAATACCAAGATGTTCAGTACTACAACCCTGGTCGGCAGCAAACCAATCATTGTGTTTGAGCATTCGAAAGAAGTGGTTAGGAAGTGATGTATAATTAACTCGATCCTGGTATTTGAATCAAAATTTTCTTTCTAGTCGATAACGGCTATTCTTTTGAGCCTCTTTGTCGTTTCTGGTGACATTTTCTTGTTTTTTCCTTACTTCCGTAATTTCGTCGGCTGTCATTGGTCT
The DNA here is from genome assembly GCA_039961455.1 of Cyclobacteriaceae bacterium. GTDB lineage: Bacteria > Bacteroidota > Bacteroidia > Cytophagales > Cyclobacteriaceae > Ekhidna. Next base: position 75,474 of record JBDVJN010000006.1, read on the forward strand.
CATGAATTTCTTGCTAACCATACCAGTTTTATCACCACCGATCATTCGTACGTAGCACTGAGTTTTTGACTTTACAGAAGAAACACGTGCGGGTACTTCTGTTCCGTCTTTGAGCGTTACCATCACGTACTGATTGTACTTGTAGACAGCCTTGCCTGGATTACGTTTTTGTGCAAAACCGACTGCTGGTAACAAACAAGCAATCAGTGTAAAAAGTAAAATATGACGAAATTTCAGGAAATCTGCTTCGAATCGTTTCATAGCTGTTTTGATTTTAGTTGAATTTCTGAAACGGAAATCTTACTAAAATTTTCGAGGCTATTTCCAATAATATTGAGCTGTAGATTCTATGTATACTTGAGAATCTGATTTCGCTCAAAAAAGATCAAAATACTCACCAACAGAGGAAAAAGTGATCTAAAACGATGGCAAAAGGAGCAATTTGAAAAATGGAATAGGCGATCAAAAGTATTTAGCGAGTGAGAATTGCAAAAAGCTATCTTCCCGCACGAAATAGATGAATTCTTTAGTATCAATATCATTGAGTAACCTTGCCTCAATTACTCCTTTCCAGGAGCTTCCAAATCGACGACTACCTTCCAAACTTATTAGTTCACTGCTTCTCTCTCTATCGAAAATACCTCCGAGCAATATCTGCGTATCCTGGGTATCATTGAACGCAAGACGTGTGGCAAAGAAAAGATCATCCTGCAACGAGCTAAATGCGAGATTGTCACGATCATCATACAAATATTCGCCCACCAATCCAATGTCAATCCCAGAGTTCCAAACATTACCAAAGGTGTACTCTATACCCGTTGCCAGTGCCTTCATATCCTGAAAATCACTCTCCCTAAGTATCCCTTCAAGTTTCCATAAGATCGGTCCTGTAGTTGCTTGCACATCTAAACCCGTTTGGTTAATGATACCGTAGAAGATATCAATGGATCCGTCGGCGTTTGGGCTAAAGAATTGCTCTCTTCCCGTTCCATAGAAATGGGACAATCCAATATCAAAGGCTCCTACAAAGTGTGACCATCGTATGGCAAAATCAGGTCGGTACTCTTCTGCACTACTCTCAAACGTAAAGTCACCTTTGTCAATAAGAAATGCTGGCCTTAGCCTTCCCTCTCTTCCGGGAAATTGCCTTTTCCGAAAATAGGGCATAGCAAATAGATCAAACGTACCGACAGTGCTCAGATACGAAAAATGAACCATCGGTTGTCCCAATTTCTGTTCTCCGTCAAAGCTCTCAACTACATCGGTTTGATTAATAATATCAACAAGATGAGCAGACTCTGTCACACCCCAAAATATCTTCTTAAGGCCGATGCTAAGCTCCCAATCTGTCTTTACTACCTGATAGTATAGTTCTCGAATATCAAAATGAGTTCTCTTGCTATCATACTGATCGACCCTTGCAAAACCAATGAACTTAATGCTTTTCTTTCCTTCCTTCCACTCAACCAAGTATTCAGGTGTAAAGGACATAGAGAGATAATTTCTATGTTGACCTTGATAGATTCCATCATTCAGAAAAAATCGATTCTCCAAACTTACGTTTCCCGAAAACTCACGAGTGATACCTTCCTCCTGCGCATAAAGAGTTGAGTTGAGTACTGAGAAAAAAAACACAGCGAGTATTGCTACCCGCCATGCACTACCTATCCTACTCAAAATTTGTATTCTCATCTCTATCTACCAGCCCTAATCAAGCTGTTCTGAGAAAAGTCATTATCAGCCAATCCTATTTTGAAAGCATAATCCTCGAAGATCAATTTTGTCTTTTTATTACTTTGATGGTTTTCCATGCTAAGCTCATCAGCACGCCAATGTTTACCAAGGTACAATTGGTAACCGCCATAGTTGAGCGTTTTCAACAGTGCCCCTCTTCGATCAAAGAACTCTATCTTTTCAATTCTGAAATTTTCGGCATTCCAATAGACAATTTGTTTTGTGTATCCTGATTTTGGATCCACGGGATATCTTTCAACGACATGATTGCCACCAGTCTCCTCGATATACTTGTAGGTATACTTCTCAACTTCCTGTGAGGACAAATCCTCGAAAGCAAATTCGCTCCCTACGAACGGACCTGACTTATTGCTTGAGGAAATTCGTTTTACACGCTTCAAAGCAGGCAGGTAAAGCCATTGATCGTCTGGTCCCTCTTTGTGCGTGAATGTCATGGTTGCGGTACCTTGCACGTCTTTTGGACTATTAAATACAACCAGAGATTTATCCCCATCTTCTGTTAACTCCAGTGTTTTGTTCTGTAGAAATCGGGTACTTTCCTGACCTTGTTTGTTAGTCAAAATCATAGTCATTTTAACACTCGAGCTCTCAAATCCCAGGTCTACAAGATCCGCCTTTTTTGCAATTTCTAGTCCCTTTTCTTCGGCGCTCTGAGCAAAAAGAGTAATCGTAAGTACTGTGAGTATGTATGTGAAAATCGTTTTCATGATTTAATGTTTTTGAATTTTAAAATAGTTAAGCTGAAATGGCAGATTCTGGTTGCCGCTCCTCATCCGTGCTCACCTGATCTTGCTTTCTCTTCGACTTAAAGGTTAATAGCAATGCCGGTAGTAATAGAAAGTCAAGGATCAAAGCAAAGGTGATAATGAGTACCGTGATTTTAGCCATATCTGAATTCAGTCCAAAATCAGATTGTGCAATGACCATAAACCCTGCAATCAAAACGAATGTGGTAACCAGCAGTGCTTGTCCTACCGTTGCAAAGGCATACCGAATTGCATCTGGAGCAGATTTGCCTAATTCACGCCTTGCCCTCAGATACTTTGAAAGAAAATGGACCGTATCATCTACAATTATTCCCAGCGTCATACCAAACACAATGGACATTCCCGAATTGAAGTAGCCGAAAAAGATACCCCAAAGCCCCAGGCCGACAGCTAATGGAACTACGTTAGGAATTAGACTGACCAATCCGAACTTTCCACTTTTGATTGCAAATCCAAGCACCAGCGAAATAAGAACTAAAGCTAAGGCTGTACCATTTACCATGCTTTTTATCTGTCTTCCTGAAAGGTATGAGAACATCAGAGTACTGCTGACACCTTCTGTTTGCATGTATTCAGGAGCATTTTCCTTTAGCCAATCTCGTCCGGCTTCACTTATTGCAATTGTTCTATTAGAAGAAATATTATCCAATGTCACAATCACCCTACTTTCAGATTTATCCACATTAATTTGATTGTTCAGATCGAGTCCAAATGGTAGCGACAATTCGTAAAGCAGTAAGAACTGTGCAGCTTCATCACGTTGTTCAGGAATCTTGAAATAGGATGGATCGTCGCCATGCATGGATTTATTTACATGCTTCATGACGTCTGTAAATGCATTCACATGAATGACTTCCGGATTCGTATAAATCCAATCTTCAAATTCTTTCAGTTTAGCTAAGTATTCAGGATTATTAACTCCACCGGATTCTCCAGCTGGCACCGAAAATTCGACCGTGTATATTCCAGTAAGGTTTTCACTGATAGCATCTGTATCCTGCCTAAATGCTACGTTCGGACTAAAATATTTAATGAACTCATCGTTCAGTTCGTTCTTAGCGACAAACATCGAAGTAACTACCACAAAAACCACACTTCCGATGAGAACCGGTACCCTCCTGGTGATTACAAATTCTGCTAAACGATCGAGAAATGATTGACGTCCCGCATGCTGCTCCCTTGCTTTTATTCTAACTGGGAGGATTGACATTAAGGCTGGGAGTGTTAAGACCGAGTAGAGGAATGCAGCAGTCATTCCGATTGCTGTCAAATTTCCCAGATCGTGAAATGGAGGTGAATCTGAAAAGTTCATGGATAAGAACCCAATCACAGTTGTCAAACTTGTGATGAATACTGGCATGAAATTCACCCTTAAGGTCTCGATAATGGCTTCATTTTTAGACATCCCTTTTTTCATTGACTGAATAATCGTAATCAGCACATGAATACTATCCGCGACCGCGAGCGTCATCACGATATTCATCACGGCAGCTGTGGGTGGTGTTAGATAGATACCAAGCCAGCCTCCCAAGCCCAGGGCAGTCATTATGGAAAATATGATGACAATCAGGCTAGCAAATGTTCCGCTAATGGTCCGTGTCATTAGAAAAATGGTAATTATGATGAGCAGGAACATCAAAGGAGTGAGTGTAGACATATCTTTCATGCCGGCCTCTTGAAATGCTGCATTTAACATGACAAACCCCGAAAGAGAAACTTTCAAATTTGGGTTGGCAGTTTCAAATTCCGCAACCATATTTCGAACAAACGCTACAATTTCATTATTCTCTTCATTGGCAACATCTGGTAAGCGAACGGTTATGTTCACTGCTATGGCGCTTGCATCCTCGTTTATCAACCTATTGACTATTCGGGAATCGGTGGTAGCAATTTGTTTGATTTCCGCAAGCTCTTCATCCGTCTTGTTGAGAGCATCCGAAAGTAGATCATCAACATACAGATCGTCTTCCTCGGCGCGAGTGTACTGAAAATTCGTAATAGCATCTACTCTGCTACTAAACGGCACCTGCCAGGCCTCTTTCGTCAGTCCCTCAATGGCATCCAGATTCTCTTGTGTAAACAGTTCACCAGACTTTGCCTCGATCATTAAGAAGGCGTTATCATCTTTGGTGTAAGTTGCCTGAAGAGCATCGTACGCAATCAATTGTGGATTCTCATCGCTAAAGAATACGTGATAGTCTGAGTTGAATGCCAAAAACTGGCCACCATACCCAGCTCCCATCGCCAGTATAATGGTTAAAATAAGTACTGGCCATCGGTACCTGATTACTGTTTTTCCCCAGTTCGTTCCAAACTTGCCGGAGCTTTTTCTAAATAGATCGATTTTTTCGTTCATAGTGAGTGTTTCTTTGACTTAGGTTTTCTTGTCGTTGTCAGAAGACGAAGACATTAATCCGAATTGGACAATATCTGAAAATTAAAATTTATGTTTTTCGGATATTTCGAATATCGAAATATATGTTAAGAACGACCAGTAAGATATTTTGGTTTCAAAATATTTCGAAATTCGAAATATTTTATCTTTACTACGCTACTACGGGAGTTGTGGGGACGTGCTGATCTAGATTGATGGTGACTTTTTCAAGCAGCTTGATAAGTTCCTCCTGCTCCTTTTGCTTAAGATCACCCAGCATCATTGTGCCCATATTAAAGAGACTTGATTCAAGAAGTTGAAAGGAAGCCCTACCGAATTTGCTCAAGGTAACCTTTATGATTCTACGATCTTCATCTGAGTGAAACCGAGCCAGGTGACCTTTTTCAACAAGTTTATCGACAATACCTGTACAGGTACTCATAGGAATATTTAAGTATTCAGCAATGTCTCGCATGATTACTTCCTCTTGCTTTCCGACGAAGACGATGATCGAGAAATCTCTTTTACTTATGTCTTTCGTTAACTCTACACAGGAATTATCAACTTCCTGCATTTTCATCAGCATCTTCTCAAGGGCCAAGGTAAATCTTCCAACTTTGTTTTCGTCAACTGCCATAAAATCACAATAATTGATAGTACGAATCTCGTACTATTTAAGTTTGAAACAGTTCACAAAGATAGGCATAGAACACTAGAGATGGAATTCGAAGCTAGACAGGCTCTTTAATTTTTCACCTTCATTGCTCATATTGTCGGCCACACTCAGGCAACTCCAAAATACTTTGACCATTTTTCCCCTGCCATGGTACTCGTTTAGGATGCTGACAATCGTGGTGAGATAAGTGAGTGCAGAGCTATCCAAAAAGTCGTAATTGAAATACAACTGTAACGAATTTCCTTTCTTAAAATGAGTGTCAAGAATATTGATGAGATCATCATATTTGTAAGAAGAATGGTCTGCAATGGAAGAACCTTTTACCGTTACCAGATTTAGTGTTTTTTGATACTGGACACGTATGGTTTTTTCAACGGATACTTGACTTGATGCTTCTGATCGATAGTAACTTTTTACCCCTGTGGCTTGCATTTCTTTCGTGGTTATAATGTTCAACATGACGATTTCATGAAAATCGACTTCATGTCATAATAAGCAGTAGGGTGATAGTATACAGGTATTAATCGCAATCAAATTACCTAAGAAGAATTTAGCTGGTTCTTAGTAGGCATTTTAATTAGCAATTCTTATTTAACTAAACTAGTTATATGTAAAAAAAGTTTCGCTAAAGGCCTTTTATCTGACTCAACCTGCTTTCTGATACTTGTCTATTTTGCTTAGTAGCAGATCATGATCAATGGGTTTCGAGACGTACTCATTGAAACCCATTTCTAAGAAACGTTCTTTGTCTCCTGGCAGTGCGTAACAAGTCACAGCAAAAATTGGAATGGGCTTGTAGCCGTCTTTGGTTCTAAGAATTTTCAAGACCTCTGTCCCATCCATCTGACCATCGCCTAGGTTGATATCCATCAAAACGAGATCGTAGATGATTGTATCCGTTTTCGCCAAAGCTTGAGTAGCACTTTCCGCTATCGTATGCTCAATCGAGAAATTTAGCTCCTCCAGTAAACGATCCATCAGCATAGCATTAATGTCATTATCCTCTACAGTTAGTATTTTCATGTCTCTGATGGCATTGTGATTATGAATTCTGACCCTTTATCTAAGGAACTTACTACCCGAATGGTTCCGCCCATAGATTCAATGTACCGTTTTGAAGCTCCCAACTGAATGCCTGATTCTTCAAACTTCTTGTGTAACCCAAATCCCTCATTTGTACTATTGAAAATTTTCCCAAAGTCTTTGGCGTGAATTCCTTTCCCTGTATCAGTCACTGATATTGTAATATTTCCCTTTTTCTTATGTCTTTTACAATCGATAACCACTCTTCCCTTATCAGTGTATTTGAGTGAATTATTGACGATCGCGCCAAGTGATGCAGTAAACAGGTCTTTATCTACGAATATTTTAGGGCTTGTTTTTGGAAGCTGGATTTCAAAATTTAACTTTTTCAGATTGGCCATATGCACATACATATCATAGCAAGTCTGTATCACTTCATTCACATCTAAATGAACTGGTTTTAATGTTTCATTAACAGTTAATTGATCACTCAACAAGATCATGTCTGTCAGTGTTTTCAACAATCGAATACTACTCTCTTTTTGCTTCTTAAGTAATTTTTTCTGATCAGCATCTAGACAATCTTTTGTGAGAATCTCGTTGATACCCATAATTCCATTTAGGGGGGTCCGTATCTCATGGCTAAGATCCGAGAGCACTTTTGATTTGAGGTCACTTAATTGGCTAGCTCTTGTTTCTGCTTCCTTGGTTGAGAGTTCAGCCTTCTTTCTTTCCGTCACATCCATCAAATTTGTCAAAACGAACACGATCTCTTTTTCGTCATTTCGAATAGGTCTGTACATAACATCCAGCCATTGCATTGAACCATCCAGCAACGGCCTTTCTACCTCTTTTCGAATGGTATTTCCCTTCAATGCTTGTGAAAATTCTTTTCTGAACGTCTTTTTAAATATTTCAGGCATAACATCCACATACTTTACATTACTACTTCGAGGGTCAACTTTGTAGTCATGCATGATGATATCGAGCGTTCGTTGATCAGCCAATAGAATGTGGCCTTTCTTATCCAGGAGCATGCTATAGATAAAGCCATTGTCAAGCATAGCTTCCAAACTATTCATTATTCTCACTCGTTCCTGCTGCACCAAGACTCTCTCATTCACATCGATGAGATTTCCTACCATGCGAATTGTCTTGCCCTTCGCATCCTTCTTCTTCCAACCATAAACCTCATAATGACGATATTTCCCATTCTTGTGCCGGACCCTGTACTTATTGAAGTAATGATTTCCTGGATCTTTTATCTGGATCTTTATTGTTTCTATGGCTTTTTTTCGATCCTCAGGATGAATTAATTCTTCAAATTCCGATTCCGTTACACGCTCCATTTTTTTTGGCAGGCCCAACATTTTTTTGAATTCAGAGCTAAAAAAGACTAAATCCTTCTTAATATCATAGTCAAACAAACCCGATTTGATACCCTTTAGGGCCAATTCCCTTGTTTCTCGTTCGAACTCTATTTTTTGCTGATTTTGGTGCAGTCTGCTCTGATCCGCTGTAATACCGTAAATGAAAATTAGTTTTCCATCATGCATTGTGGGTTTTGCCTGTGTCCGGATCCACTTTCTATTTCCCTTAGAAGTCTTTATCTCACCGCTGAAATCATAAGGTTCTCCATACTTATATAGTCTTTGGATCAGCTTATCAATTTCATCTCGATACTCCGGTTGGTAGTAGCTCAAAGCCTTGTCAGCATCAATTGGTGAACCGACTTCAAGGTCGTGAATTTCGTAGCATTCGTCCGACCAAAAATTCTGATTACGAATTGGGTCATGATACCATGCGCCGACCTTGGCCATAGCAGACATTTCTTGGAGGGTCAGATGCTCCTTGTAATGGTCTGTCACATCAAATCCAACCAAATATATCTGACTATTGTTGGATGTAAGATCCAATTGAAATGTATAGGACTTCAGTTGACTATCAACAAATTGAACCAGGTAGTGACACTTCTGCTTCGTAGATTTTAACCCAACAAGTGACTTTTTGAAGTGATACCTATCATTGGTATGAATAAATTCAAATACCTCCGATCCAATAAAATCATCCTGGCCTATACCAAGTTTTCCATGCCATTTTTCATTAGCTTTTACGACAATTCCCTTTTCATTTAGAATTGCCATGTACACCTCGGTGCCGCTAGCAAACATTGCCAAATCTGAGCTACTGAAATTCATAAGTAGTTGTGACCCTTACTAAAGATAGTGAATTTACCCAACCGCCAAGCACGAAGCAGATCTAATTCAATACTCAAAAACAAAAAAAAAGAGGCCAACGGCCTCTCGTAAAAAATCTCTTAAGGATAGTTTTATCCTATTTCCACTAGCTCAATGTCGAAAACAAGGTCTTTGCCAGCAAGGTCATGGTTGGCATCGATAGTTATTTCACTTTCTGATACATCAACCACTGAAACTTGCGTTTCGTGCCCAAGATCATTGGTAGCAACCAATTTGTGTCCAATTTCCGGATTCATATCCTCTGGTAAATTACTTTTAGGTATTTGCTGAATTAGCTCTTTTTTGTGTTCGCCGTAAGCTTCTTCTGCAACAATTGTAACCGTCTTTTTTTCATTTAACTCCATTCCGTCCACTGCCTCGTCAAATCCTTTGATCATCTGACCTCCTCCTACTGTAAAAGCCAGTGGCTCTCTACCCTCTGATGAGTCAAAAATCTCACCCGATGTAAGCTTGCCGGTGTAGTGAACTTTTACGTTATCATTTGCTTTCGCTTTCATATTTTATTGGTTGTTAAAACTGGTGCAAAACTATCAAAATTGATCTGGAAAATCTGAACTACCAAAAATTCAACCGGTTCTTCTTTCTAATTTTTTAGGGGACTTTGTCCAAATGGGAGACTTAGACATGTGAGCCTAAAGACAAGACTATGAAACTGCCTATGAAAGTCCTTCTCTTTCTTTTGATATGTACTTTTTCGTACCAATTGAGAGCACAGACCAATACCGTTTATTTCCCGTATTTTGAATTGATTAGTACAAATAAAGACGCTAACCTGCAGTATTCTACATCCAAATTGATCAAATCCTACATTGAAAATAATCATCCCTATGCTGTCATTCTTCCGGAAAGAGAAGCGGAATCGTATTTTGAAGATGAAGGACAATCAGTAGCTCTGGCAAAAGCAAAGGAGGTTTCAGCGCTCTATTTCATGGATGGGGAAATTCACAATCTTCAGGGTGTCTTCATCATCTCGTTAGGACTTTATGAAACAGCCAGTGGTGAGCGTGTTTGGCATGATATGGTAAAAGGCACATTGGAACAGGATCTAGACCCCTTGCTGTCTAGACTGGGTAGATCCTTTCTCACTACCAAGACAGCAAAAACAGATATTGAAATTGATGAAGTAACAGAATACGATAGTCGAGGTATCGAACTAAAACAGATAAAGGTTAATCACTTTATCGGCTTGATGATTGGCGGGAAATATCTATTTGGGGAAGAAACGCTTTCTGGTCTAGGGCTTGCGTACACCTATGACGCAACTACTTTTCTATTCAGTCTCAATTTTGATTACTACCCTTCTTCCTCCCTTCTCAGGGATGGAGCCTTCGACGAAAGAAGCTTGAGAAACGGAAGTTTTAGCCTAGGAGGGATGCTCCCTTTGAGTAGAAAAAGATCTACTGCTTTTATCGATGCTGGTCTCGAGTATGGATTTATGACTAGCAGAAGGGATCCGAAATTCTCAGAAGATACTGGTAGCACGCAAGGTGGTATTGGATTGTATGCAGGAGCCGGTTACCTCATAAATCGAAACTCGACTGTAAATCTCAGAGTGTATGGTGGTGTATCTATTCCCTTTTACACCTTGGAAAACCAAAATTTTCCAGGATTCAAATTTGGAATCATCACCTCATTTGCAAGATGAATTCTTAAACAGCAGCTCTTCTTAAGCGATCGTTAATGGCCAAACCTAAGCCCTGACTAGGGACCTCTTCTGACAGGATAAGCTCAATTTCAGGATCATCCATTAGTCTAAGAGCCTTGAATAGATTTCCCGCTGCTTCTGCCAGATTTCCAGAGGGTGATAAAACGAATTGCTTGGTGGCCAGGGGATAAGGGATGGAAAAGGAGATAATTCCTAGTTTCTTATTCTGAAATTTCCTCATGTTTTCATCGATGTTTCCAAGAAGTAGCTTTCGGCCTGGCGAGTAATGAGATTTCAGCATGCCAGGCGCCGATGGATTTGAACTATTGTTGGTATCAATCTCAACGTCTCCAACAATCCCCCTGATTTCATCAATGCTTGTTCCACCCAAACGATGAACGGTGGCTTTCTCGCCTTCAAAACCGACGATTGTAGATTCTAACCCGACCTTACAAGGTCCACCATCCAGAATGTAATTAATCTTATCTCCAAGTTGTTGATTAACATGAGATGCCTCAACCGGAGAAACATAGCCGAATGGGTTTGCACTAGGAGCAGCTACGGGGAAATCTAGTCGATCGAGTAACTCTAGCGTTATAGGATGCTTTGGAATTCTAAATGCCACTCTAGACAACCCTGAGGTGAGTAAGTCAGGAATTCTTTCCGATTTTTCCAACAACAAAGTTAATGGTCCAGGCCACAATTGATCAGCAAGCCTTATGGCACCTCTCGGGATATTCTTGACTAGATCTCGAACGGTATCCATAGAACTCGTATGGGCAATCAAAGGGTCAAATTTTGGTCGGTTCTTTGTTTTATAAATTTTCAATATGGCATCTTCACTAAGGGCATTTCCTGCCAAGCCATATACGGTCTCAGTTGGAATCCCCACTAGTTCATCGCTTCTGAGCAGTGAAATTGCTAATTCGATATCAGTCCCGATTTCTGCCATTTCTTTGAGCTGCAAATGTCACTATCTTATTGAGAAAGCACTAAACTTTCGATACATTAGTAAACACACAAATGCATACAACTTGATTTCCGGATATGAAAAAAAGTACAAAAACAACAATTAGGATAGTATCAATACTATTGGCTTTACTACTAGTATTAATGGAATTTGGAGTAATCCCCAACATTATCAATTACCATTTCTGGGTTTTGATTATCGCTTATGCTCTATTGGTATTTACTTTGAAGAATTAGTTTCTGAGGAGCAATCTTCCTGACTTTGTACCACCTTCATATTCGACGGTGTATAAATAAATACCGTTTGCCAGGAAGGTTCCTGATGCGTTTTTCCCATCCCATACAATGCTGTTCTCACCTGCAAATTGGGGTGCCCAAAGTAGATTTCGGATAAGCTCTCCTTTACGTGTATACAGACTTACGCGCACGATTCCATCTTCTGGAATTGAATACTGAATTCTAGTGCTCTTATTAAATGGGTTTGGGTATGCTGACTGTAGCGTAAAACTCTCTCCATCTCTCGTCAACGCAAGACTCTTGAAGTCATCCACAGTAGCTGTAAATACTCCATTTCCATGGGTAGCAACAGCTAAACGTCCGTCAACGGGACGGTAGTCCATCATAGTCACGACCGCACTACCGACAAGATTTGGAGCTTCTTTGACCCAGATAGTCGAAGTTCCGTTAGTCGCTTCAGTTGAATACAGTCCTGTTGATGTTCCAACAATGTAAAAAGAGCCGGTGTTCTGGGGAATGAGTTCTCCCCACCTCACACTAGGTCCATTTCCTGTACCATCAGCAAATTGCTCAAGGCTACCACTTACATCAGTAAACAACTGTCCTCCATTTGAACTTTCAAAAATGGATGGGATTTCGTAGTTCGAGAAAATGACAAGGACGTGATCTGGATTCTCAGGGTTTATGGAAATGCTGGATACATACCCATCCGAAAATGCACTAGATGTCACCTCAGTTGATTCCATGTTTAACACATTGTTGGCATCGGTCACCTTAAAGAGCTGTCCATCTGATGTTCCAAAAAATACGATAGAACCATCTTGCGAGATATCCAACGACGTTACAACGCCATTCTGAATTGCTGATGAATTTACTCGTTCCCATCCGACGGATGTTCCGTCCAGAGAACCGCCGGGAATTTGAGATACGTTTTGATGCACATAAACAAAGTTTCCACCAGCAATAAACATGCGATTTGGATTTAAAGGATCCAAAACAAAAGGAGTTATAAAAAGGTAGTCCGAACGGGCACGATCCACCAATGGTTCAGGATCAACTCGTCCGAAAGATGTCAGATCCAGATCTTCGTCAAGCGTAACTCTAAGAATGTTTCCTCGCTGAAAGGAGGTAAAAATCAGGTCCTTCCCCGGAGTCGTAGAAACATATCCACCATCCCCACCCGTGATTCCTGCCCAATTTTGTGTTCCAGCTGTAATGTCTGTTCCATTGTCCTGCATTCCCCCTAACATAAAGTTGTCCCCAGCTTCCTTCGAGAGACCTATCGTAAAAAACTGAGACGTCAAATAACCATTGTTTAAGCTTGTCCAAGTCACGGAATCTTTGGCTACGTCCCTACTTATAATGAGTCCCCCATCGCTTGCTGACAACATTTTATCTGGGTCTGAAGGAAAAAAAAGAAGATCGTGTTGGTCAGGGTGATGATTTTCGTAAATACCCAACCCCCCTTCTGGATCATAACCTCCAACCCAACTCGTATTATCAGTTGACGAAAACCCATCGGTAGATCGGTAGAGGTTTGTTCCTCCCAGAAAAACTAAGTCTGGGTCGTCAGGATGGACTTTCACCATCATGTTAAACGACCCTTGCGTATCGAAATCTCCCAGCTGCCCTCCAAACATTGGCACGTTGTCAAGATTTGTCCAATTACCCAAGGGATCAGTAGCGCTAAATCCTGTCAAATCATAACGAAGTAAAAAAATTGGATTTGTATCAAACAAAAAGTAACAACGATTTGGGTTCGATGGAGCATGCCCCATTACAACCCTTCTAAACTGCGCCCCATCACTGAAGGGAGATGGAAGGTCGAACCACTCATCTCCATCAGGCGAAACGTAAACACCAGCGTCTGGTGAATCTCCGTCAGGGGAACTTTCAGTAGATAATGATGCAAAAAACACACCGTCGCTTGTCTTCTCCAAACTGGTAAAAAAAGAAGCATTCACATCGTTCAGATTCACAGTTGGAGCGAGGTCAAACAATTGTTGACCAATTTCCACCACCCATGTTGTACCTCCATCCAGAGACCTTAAGATTCCACCAAAGGCTGCAACAAGGATCTCATCTTGAGCAAGATTTTTATGGTTGACTTCAATATCCCATATGTATTGGAATTGGCTATTGAAAACCGACGGTTCTGAATCTACTGTGGATGGCAATGAGTTCCAGGTTTCCCCATTGTCAGTAGACTTATAAATTCCATTTCCACGGTACGCTGCCCCGCCTCCACGGGCAGAATTGGCAAAAATCTCGCCAGTGCCATGGTACCATGTATCTTCTTTACCAGGGCGTGTGTCTTGAACCAAGCAGGTGACACTATTTCTGTTTTCAGGATCTGACTTTCGGACCCAGGTTGAGCCACCATCAATACTCTTCCAAACTCCTCCTGAGACTCCTCCTGCCAGAATCACATCTTCATTTCTAACATCAAGTGCCACGGCTCTTGTTCGACCACCGACATTGAATGGACCAGCGGAAGATATCTCCAAAGCTGAGGTTCTACTCCTTTTTGTCAGAGCATCATTTTCCCTTGCGAATTTTAATTCCTTTTCTCTAATATTCTCTGGTACTGTACCGGTTAGCGGATTTGCTGTAAGCAAACGTTCATACTCTAACCTTCCATTTAAGTCTTCAAGGCCAATTTCAGTTTTATCATCCAGATTAGGCATTTCATATGAATCTCTTTCCTGGACATTTTGTGAAAAGAGAAATACCAGACCAACAAAAGTTAATAATAATCGATGCACTACTCTATGACCGTGTTTACCTTATTGATCTTTCCTTCCGAGAGTTTGCCAGTCAATACACCCTCCCCGTTATTGTTCTGCTCTCCCTTCCTTGCTTCTACATAATATCCAATCAATTTGAGGTCCTTGAATGTTACTCTTCCTTTCTTATCTGTTTTGCCTGTTCCGACAGCGTTTTCACTGGCACGGTAGTCTTCTTCATTCTCATAAATAGAGACACTGGCACCCTCAACAAAATTTCCAAGTCCATCGATTACCGTTATTCGAAGTTTAGTTGGCAGGAGCTGTTCCTCAGCACTTTCATGAGTTGTACCAAAAATCAGCATAGTGAAAAGCAAGACCAATTTCATAGTTAAGATTTAGTTTCCGTTGAGAAAATATACTGAGCCAATTGCTCAAAGTTTTTTGGTTCCTGATAAGCACGATCGGAATATGTGTTAGCGATTAGCTTTATGTTGGTGGGTTCATCATTTACTCGGATAAATTCAATTTGCACATTTCCATACTTCTGATCTCTTGGGGTGGTCAGATCGTTTTTGGGCTTGAGAAAATGCATCTCTCTGGTTTCCACATTGTCTCCTCGTTCCTCCATTGTGAATTTGCTAGTTACCAGTTTATAGTCAAGCTTCTTTACCTTGTCAGCGAGGTAGTCAAACAGGTAATGGAAATGATATTTATTGAAACTTGGTTGATATGAAATGGCAATGCCATTGCTTCTTGAGCTTTCAAAAATGGAGACCTGAGGATTCTTGTCAATCCCGTTTTTACTCCAGAAATAGGATTGCCAAATTTCATTCAAATATTCCTCGCAAAGTTCAGAAGCTTTCCAGGTATTGAAATTCTGTAAAAAGGACTGACTTCTCTTGATAACCGCATTTACAAAAACAGTAGATGAATATTTCCCAGAAGGAAAGAGTCTTTTATATACGTAATCAAAATAGCTCATTTCAACTTACCTAACCAATGTAACAGAACCATACTGTTCAATTGTTCCCAGTTCAGGCTCTAGTGTACTTGAAAATTTCAAAATATAGGCAAAAGTTCCAACTGGAAGAAGTGTACCTCTGTATATTCCATTCCAACGAAAATCCAAAACGGTAGAATGAAACACAAGTTCGCCCCATCGCGAATAAATGAATATTTCAAATTCATCAACATAGTCATTAGGAAATACGAAAAACTCATCGTTGATCCCATTAGCATTCCCAGGTGAAAATGCATTTGGGGCATGAATTACCGGGCGACAATCTTCAACAACCTCTACAAGGTCGGTGGCACAAGTAAACCCATTAAATATTGTCACTTCGTATGTTCCTTCAGTAGAAACTGTCAAGGTAGGATCAGTCGAAATGATTGCAGGATCTGGCAGCAGCCTCCATTCATAAGTGTTCCAAATTCCAGGATTTAGTTCAACTTGAGGATCTGTGGCATCAGCGGAACAATAGGTTGCTCGCTGTGGTAAGATTAAATCTGCTGGGTCGATAGGGATAATGGCAAGATCAAGGCTGTCGGACACCATACAAGTACCTGTTTCATTCGTCGCGGTCACAATGTACCTATCAGAACTGGATACAGTCAGCATTGAGTCTGAACCTACAAGAACTTCGCCTGACCCATTTCTCCACTCGTAGGTAATCGCTGGATCAAAATAATTCGTAGTAGCAGAGAGAAAAATATCGCCGCTATTATCACAGTCTGGCAATGTCGACAAAATCACTTCGAAATTTGCCTCAACTGTTACATCAATAGGAATTGAAGTAACGGCGCAGCTGGTCAACTGGTCAACCACAGTTACGGTATAGGTCCCTGAAGTTGAGACGGTGTTTTGAGGAGCTTGAGATCCGTCGCTCCAACTGTAAACAAAAGCACCACTTCCATTCGTTGCGTTTGCATTTAAAACAACCATACCTTCACAAGGATCACCAGTTACGGTCACGTCCACTAAAGGGTCTGTGTTGAACACGACCTCTATCGTTTCCGTAAGTGGGCAAAAAGTTCCTCCAGAGGCAGTTACTGTGTACGTTCCAACTTGGTCAACCGCAACAGAACTCCCGGTGTTGGTTCCTACAATTCCTGGACCAGCCCAAGTATATGTGGCAGATCCTCCAGTTGCATCCATCACAAGAATTGTTCCTTGAGTTCCGCATATCTCTTGGATTGCATCGAAGGTAAATGTTGGTTGCGGAAAAAGAAGACCAATTGTTACTGTTTCTGTTTCCACACAGAACGGCGCTGCAATATCCTGTACAGAAATAGAATAAGTTCCAGTATCCAAATTCGAAAGAACCGGATTTGCCACTGGATTGCTGAAATTCTGATTTAAGACCGATGTGCCATCCTCGTACAAAACGGAGACGCTAAAATTAGCAGGCGGTGTTGTGAAATTCAGCGCGATAGTTCCATCTCCTCGACAAGCATTCGGAGCAACGGCCGATAACCCAAGTGCACCAGGGTCTTCAATCTGCTGCAGGCTCACCAATACGCACCCTGTAATTATATTGGTAGTAGTAAGAATATAATTACCTGGAGGTAAAAGGCCTGGAGTTGGCGCCGCTGGTACGGACACGGTCCCTGGCCCATCGAAGTTAAACGGCCCCACGTTGGCTGAGCCAGATAACTCGTAAGTATAACTCCCAGCAGTGTTAAATGTAATATCAAAACTTCCGTCATCATTTCCACAACCAGTCGTTGAGTTGCTGACCACTGAAATATCAGGTCCCGGCTGTATTGTAACCTGCAAAGTATCTCGCCCAATGCAACCAAATGAATTGGTTACTTCCACCGTATATTGAAAAGATCCTGGCACCACAGTTGTGATATCAAATGTTCTATTTGCTCCTGAGACCACTCCATCAATAGACCAAGCATGTGTCGAGTTCGGTATTTGGGAATCAAGCGTTATGGTCGGATCTGTCTGACAAATAATCAGGTCGGGGCCTAAATCGATTGGAGGACGAGCATCAGCCATCAAGACTGTAAGAGTGTCCGATGAGCATCCGGTGGTATTGTCAATGATTGCCACATCAATAATACCAGGACTAGAAAATGAAACCTGTCTTGTGGTCTCTCCGGTAGACCAGTAATAGCTAAAATCAGGATTATCCACATCCCATGCAGAAAGAATAATCGGCATGTCGCACAATGCCGTATCTGCCGGAACCGTTGGTTGCTCTGGAATTGTGAATATTTCGATCGTCTGAGTTAAGATCGTGTCTACATCACATCGATTGCTCAGCTCCAATTGGACCGTGTAAATTCCCGGATTATCATAAACGTGCGTTGTGTCCTGAGCAACTGCAGATTGGCCATCTCCAAAGATCCACAGGTAATCTTCGATGACAGGATCTCTTCCCACTCCCGAAAAAGTGGATGTTTGGCCAGCACACCCCACGTTCACAGTCATACTTGGAAGTTGTAGTGGAGGGGACTGATTTTGCGCAAAATTTGGAAGTCCAAGTCGGCTAGTTCTTCCCTGTAGGTTGAATCCGGATGCATTGAATCCTGCCCCCCCGTCATCTCCGTTGCTATTGTTGATGGTTCCGATTGTTCCTGAATTATCTACTGCCATGTAAATCGTTCCGTCTGGACCTGTTTGCAACGCTCCATAGTTGACGCCTTGGGGGTAACCATCGAATTTGGTTGCTTCAATATCAGTAACAGGATCCATGGAATTCAAACTATCTAAGTCGTATTGAATCAACTTAGAGCTGGGCCCAGAGGTTGTTAGATACAATTTCGTTCCCGCACTGGAAAATTCCATACCATAAAGACCTGTCTCACCCGTATCGATAAGTCTTGGATTTGAAACAACTCCAGCTGCAAGATCAAAGATCTCTACTTGACCGGTTCCAGGAATATTTACTGCAATTTGATTGAGTGTAGGAGAGATTTTCATATAACCAGTTGCACTAAGTTCCTGTGTGAACTGGTGTATTTCTCCTATGGGGGAATGGAGTGAGCCAAAGAATCCATTGCCATTTGTTGCAAATGCTCGAAAGGTATTGTTCCCAAATTCATGAGCAATCAATAGGTCACTGCCGGTAAATCCTGAAGCCGTAATTCGCTCCGTACTATTGTCCATAATGATCCGATCCTTGAAAACTACCTTTCCAAGACCATCATCTTCCTTCATATCCACAATGGAGTACTTCAAGGCATACTCACCATCTCCATAAACACTTTCTGTTGTGAATACATAATACATTGTGGCGTCACCATTAAATGGAAGAATTATAGAAGATTGAGCCGCGGGTTGGTCACCTCCAATGGTATCACCATTCTGCATAACCTCATGATCCCGATTCCAAACTGTGAATCCATTTGTGTAGAACAGTAATTTTCCATTGACATCTGAAATAGTAGCGCAACCTTCCGCTGCTAACATATTGTTCGCATCCAATATTGCCTGTGCTCCACCCGTGAACTCGATTCCTGCTTGTTCGCCAAAGTACCACTGATTCGAAAGTTGGTTAGCTACACCATACTCTGTTACTTCAATATCATCAAAGTCAGTGCAACCTGTTGCGTTGGTCACCTCAACCCAGTAGGTTCCAGCTGTGTCTATGTCAATCGTTTGCGTCAGTTCACCTGTATTCCAAACAAAGCTCGTTCCTGTACCAGCATCAAGAGTCAAAATTTCATCAACGCAAATAGTGGTGTCCTGGCCCAGATCCACCATTAGATCATTCATAAGAATGTCGACCGGTTTGGTGACAGTCTGGAAGATTCCGTTTATCTCCGCTGTGAGACTCACCATGTATCCTCCAGCTGCCTGATAGGTGTACAAGGGCATATAGGCGGTCGAAAATCCAATACCAGGCTCTAACTGCCAAAAGACATTTTGCGGAACTGGTTTTATGATAGGGAAGAACTTGGTGACATTTTCCGAACAGCTATCTATGTAGTCAAAATTGAGCGTATCAAAAGTAAAATTATATGCAGGAGTGAATTCAGGGAATTGTTGTGCAACAAAATCATTTGGAAATACTACCTGCTCATAGGCTACGGAATCAACGGTGCTGTCTGGAAGATTGATTCTGCCCAATTCAAAGGCTGAAGTATTTGTTTCCTGGTACAAGTGATAGATTCTTCCATCGATTGCTCGCTTAAGACCGTAGCTTCTATTTATTGGATTTGTCAAAACAGGATTCACCGCCTCGGTGCTATCGTTGAAATCTATTTGATAAATGTTTCCAACATCTCCTGTTCCACCGAAGCGGGAGAAGTACAATTTGGAACCGTCGCCTGACCATTCTACATCATACACGGACTCGCCAGCTCCATCATTGAATCCAGTACTTAGCAGTTGATGATCAAAGGTTGGAACACCAGTGGCTGGATCAAAAGTCAAAACCCAAATATTTCGATTCGGCAATTGTGGTGAAACAGCTAGCCAGGAAGAATCTTGATTGAACGCAAAATGCGAAGCCTGAAAACCAGGGTTCGTTGCATTTGTAAAATCGTAGTTTACTGTTCCTACAATACCTCCATTGTTAATCTCAGATACTCTGATCTCGAAGGTATTTCGATCTTGCGTCAGCAACCAAAATGTTTCACCATCGCCAAGCGGAATCACTGTCATTGCTTCCGAGGGATCGCTTAGCCCGGTTATTTGGTTGATCCCTCCTACAACATCTCCCAAAGGAAATTGAGCAGATCCATTTCCAATTTGGTTCATGTCGACTACCGAGAATTGGATTTCATTAGGAGCGCTTGTTCCTGGATTACTGAAAATCATATACTCTCCAGGATTGTTCCCAGGTGTAGCTACCGCAGGAGAATTTATTGCTGGATTCCCGATTAGTCCAGTTCCTCCGGGTATTAGAGCATGTGAAGCATCAAAGACTTGTGTTCCATCTGAATAGAATAATAGGTTTCCTGTGAATTGGTCCGTGATTGTGACTGCTCCAGCGTTACCAAATGGGGTTGATTGAGTTGTCTCTAAATAGACATCTCTGCCATTTCTATCAAAAACTAAATTTTCTGATGAATTTCCAAAGTACCATCTAGTCTCTGTTATATTTTGCGCATTTAGGATAAAACCGCCCAATACAAGAAACAAAGCAAGTAATACTCTCAACTTCTCAGCAAAATAGGGGTTCAGAATCATCCGGATGTCCTTGTTCATACACAACTTCTGTAAAAATACCGTTAAAATACAAACGTTCGAATGTTCGTTTGATTACTTACATATAAGAACTAATCTCGATACAATTTGTATTATTTATCTAATTTGCTTTCTGATATTAAATCTCACTTTTTACAATGCTAAAGAAGGTTTTGATTCTAATCGTTCTGTTGGGTTCTCTTTATTCAGAGAACACTTTGATGGCTCAAGACCCTCAATTTTCGCAATATTATGCTGCCCCACTCTATTTGAATCCTGGTCTGGTTGGAATAAATCAAAAAGGTCGCATGGGAATCAATTACAGATCTCAGTGGCCAAACCTCGAAGCTAATTTTGAAACATTCTCTGCTTACATTGATAATCACTTTGAAGATTACCAGAGTAGTGTAGGTCTTTTATTTACTAGCGATCGTGAGGGGATTGCCGGACTCCGGTCCACAACCGTTGGTCTTCAGTATGCCTATCAATTAACGTTAAATCATAAATGGACGTTTAGACCGGGGATACAAGCTGCTTATACAATCCGTGATCTTGACTTTGATAAACTCACCTTTGGTGATCAGTTTGACAATACTGGGCAGATCAACCCAAGTACATCGGAAATATTTAATACTGGATTCAGCGCCAAGTTCTTCGATTTGTCTTTTGGAGGAATTTTCTATAGCCCAAGCCTCTGGTTCGGCGCAGCAATTCACCATGTGACAGAACCGAATCAATCTATTGCTGGCGGAGATGCTCCGCTTCCAAGAAGGGTCTCGATGCACGGTGGTTACAGAATTCCATTTGGTCCATCAAAGACGCGAACCACCAAAGAGTATAGCCTCACTCCTTCATTCAACTATCGCTCGCAAGGAGATTTTGATCAACTGGATCTAGGGGCATATGTCACCTTTTCACCGATGATTGTTGGCCTATGGTACAGAGGAATACCTATTAAAAACGAGGATGGAATTGCTAACAGTGAGGCGATTATCTTTATGGTTGGCATTGAAAGTAAGCGAGCAACATTCGGCTACAGCTACGATTATACCATTTCTGATTTAGGTATTGGAACAGGTGGTGCACATGAAATTTCAATCACCTACTCCTTCTCGCTTTCAGACCCCATGAAACCCGCAGCTGATGTTCGAAAGCTCAGGTGTCCAATTCCATTTATTTTTTAGATTAATTTTGTTGCATGGAACGTTTGAGTTTTGAAATAGGGAAGGATGGTGATGAATTTCACACGTGGTGCCCGGACTTCCTGGATGTCACACGCATGGCAAAACAATCCAAGATGCTATGGACAACCTCAAAGATGCCGTTCATCTATATCTCGACAATTGGTGAAACTTCTTGAGAAGGAAGGGTTTGTCTTTGTGAGACAATCAGGAAGTCATGCAATTTTCAAAAAGCAAGGGAATAAGATTATTATTGTTCCGATCCACAGCAAAGATATACCCACAGGCACCTTGAAGGGTATTCTAAAAGATGCAGGGCTAAAAAACTAAAATGACTGAACAAACAATCCTCTATCTGCTTTTAGGAATTATCACTTTTGATTTCGTGCTGGAACGCACCTTAAGTTATCTCAATCGAAAGAGTTCTAAGAAGCCAATTCCTTCAGAGTTAGAAGGTATTTATGACGAGGAGAAGTATGCTAAATCTCAAGCATATCAGGCGGCAGTTTCTCGATTTGCAATCTTTTCAGCTTCCTTTAGCTTCATATTAACCTTCTGCGCAATTTATTTTGGCTGGTTTGGGCTCATTGACGATTGGATCAGAACATTCTCCCCACTGGATATGCTTTCAACACTCATCTTCTTTGGTGTTTTGTTCGTTATCTCTGATTTGATTGGAATTCCATTTTCACTCTATGGCACGTTTGTTCTCGAAGAGAAATACGGATTCAATAAAACCACCGCCAAAACATTTATTCTCGATAAGATCAAAGGATACGTTCTCACGATAATTATCGGAGGCATCCTTCTTGCGGTATTCATTTACATGGTAAACTTCATGGGGGGAAACTTCTGGCTGTATTTCTGGGCTGTAATTGCTGGCTTCATGCTTTTCGCCAATATGTTTTACAGCTCACTTATTCTTCCTTTATTCAATAAGTTGAAACCTCTTGAAGATGGTGAATTAAAGAGTTCGATACAAGAGTACAGCGACAAGGTGAACTTCCCTCTGAAGAACATTTTCGTAATGGATGGGTCAAAAAGGTCTAGTAAAGGGAATGCATTCTTTTCAGGTCTAGGAAAAAAGAAGAAAGTGGTACTCTTTGACACACTTATTGAGAAGCATTCTGTGGAAGAATTGACGGCAGTCTTCGCTCATGAGGTTGGTCACTACAAAAAGAAGCACATCATTTTTAGTACAATCTTCAGTATCGGGTTAATGGGGTTTATGCTCTACCTATTTTCTCTGATGGCATTTGATGCCGAGGTGAGCTGGGCCATGGGTGGACAAACTTCAGCACTTCATTTGAACATGCTGGCATTTGGGATTCTATACTCCCCTATCTCAACAATTATTGGCATTCTGGGGAACGTGATGAGTAGAAAGAATGAATTTGAAGCTGACAACTATGCTAAAACAACCTACCAGGCAGAGCCGCTGATCGAAGGATTAAAGCGTCTAAGCTCCGATCATTTATCCAATCTCACACCTCATCCTGCTTATGTTTTTGTCCACTATTCCCATCCTCCTCTTGGAGAGCGGGTCAAAGCGCTTAGCTAGCTTTCATTGATCTAGCCAGTTTTTAAATGCAGTGGCTTTCTCGCTGCTAACTAGAATTTGTTCATCCGAAAAATGATTCATCTCGATCAGAAGCTTCCCTTTGAAGTGCTTGTGAACAGTGTTGATGAAATTTGCATTGACTAAAAATTGCCTGTTGGCCCGGTAGAAATCTTTGGGATCCAATTGGTTGGCCAAATCTTCCAAAGAGAAGTCTGATAGGTATGTCTTCTTATGCTTTGTTACAATATGAACTACTCCATGCCGTGAGTGAAAACAGACAATATCCTCCGTTCGTATTGCCAACATTTTCTCTCCCTGCTTCACCAGAAAGCGTGATTTGTAAGTAGTTTCAGCTAGTGAAATCTCTTTTATCAATTTGGAAATGTCAATCTCGTTTGAAGGTCTCTGGGTTAGGTTTTTATACTTTTCCAGTGCGTGTTCTAGTTCCTCTTTTTTGATTGGCTTCAGTATATAGTCTATGCTGTTAACCTTAAACGCCTTTAGAAGATACTCATCAAAAGCGGTAGTGAAAATCACCGGAGATTCCACTTTGATTGCATCAAATATCTGAAAGCTCAGACCATCACTAATTTGGATATCCATCAATATCAAATCCGGCCATTCGTGATTGTTCATCCACTTTACAGAATCCTCGACACTATCCATCACCTCCACAATTTCTATTGTTGGATCAATGTCAGACAAGATTTTCTGCAATCGGCGAAAAGCAGGAGCTTCATCTTCAACAATAAGTACTTTCATGCCAGGCCTAAATCAGATTCTTCCAGTAAATCTATCAGCGGAACAGCTACCATAAAATTATTAGCACTTGAAATAATATCAATTTTGCGATTCCCTAAAATTTCGTATCTCTTCACAATATTCTCCAACCCTGTCTTCGTGGATTTCTCAAGCGATTCCTTTTTCTGCAAATTATTTTTGACAACGACAGATTTTCCATTGTCAATGTAGATACTAATGTGCAGGGGTTTAGACTTCGAAATCACATTGTGTTTGATCGCATTTTCAATAAGCATCTGCAGTGTCAGCGGAGGGATGTTTAACCCTTGATACTCAGATGCAATATCGAATTCGACCGTGAGATTATCAGGAAATCTCATTCGCAGCAGGAACAAATACGATTTAACAAATACTATTTCTTCCTCCAACGCCACCAATTCACGTTCTTTGTTTTGAAGGATATAGCGATATACATCAGATAATTTCACGGTAAAAGAGACTGCTGCCTCTGGATCCTCAGGTATGATAGACGCAAGCGTATTCAAACTGTTAAACAGAAAATGCGGACTCATTTGATTTTGGAGCACTTCATACTGAGTCTTGATCTGCCGATTCTTCAATTCTTCATTCAATCTGAATGTGTCCTTCCACTTTTCAAAAAAGTAAAAAGCCTCATATGAAAGAGTAATCACTAGTGCTGCAACAAAATTAAAAGGCAAGAACGCCGTGTGCTCACTTGGCTGCAATAGATCATGGAAAGTACTTATGTGAAAAAGTAACTTCAGCGGCAACCCACCCACAGTCATCCAGAATACAATAGCTATCGAGCTGTAAATGAGTCTTCTCTTTGTCTGGTTAATCTCAGAGAATTTACGCCTGAAAAAGAAAATGATCACCCAAGCTCCATTCCAGTAAACAGCCGTAAAGCATATGGAAACCAGATAGACATACCACCAGGGGTCCTCTTTCATATGGTCAGGGTTACCCATCATGGCAATCAATGCTACAATGGGAATTCCAATCCACCTGATATGTATCTCACGCAATTTCATTAGAAAATAAAGATAGATAAAGAAGTAAGTGGATGGTATAACAACCCGACTCAACTGGACAAATGACACATTGAAACCGAAAATTTGACGATTCAATCAAGGTCAGAATCAACAAACTCGAAAATTCAGTTCAGACTATGAAAACCACGGTTCAATCTAGTTAGATCCAGTTTCGAGCTGATTGAGCTTCATCAGAGCAGAAGCAGCAAATACTTTAGCTGGAAACTAAATCGAAATATCATGACTACAACAATCAAAGTCATTAGCATTCTTCTTTTGACAATCTCAACAAACTTTGCTTTTGGTCAATCACAAGTCGTGAAAGGCAAGATTCTAGATTCACAGGTTGAATATCCTCTCATAGGAGCAACGATAACATTGATTGGATCTGATCCTATTAAAGGATCGATAACAGATATAGACGGTACCTTCAGAATTGAGGATGTTCCGTTTGGTCGACAAGAATTTGCAGTTCAGTACATCGGATATAAAACCATCACTGTTCCCAATGTCTTGGTTACAGCGGGCAAGGAAGTAGTTCTCCATTTGCTACTTGAGGAGTCTGTGGAGAAGTTGAAAGAGGTTGTTATCACCGCTGATGCAGACAAAGATCTCCCAATGAATGATCTGGCCAAGGTGAGTGCACGCACATTTAGCATTGAGGAGGTGACGAGGTTCTCAGGCGGTCGAAATGATCCTGCAAAGTTAGCTGCATCCTACGCAGGGGTCAGTTCTACGAACGATGCGCGAAATGATATTGTCGTTCGCGGAAATTCTCCAACAGGCCTGCTTTGGCGTATCGAAGGAATTCCTATTTCCTCTCCCAATCATTTCTCTACTCTGGGTACAACTGGTGGCCCAATCAATGCCTTGAATACAAACATGTTACGAACCTCTGATTTCCTCACAGGAGCGTTTCCGGCAGAATATGGAAATGCAAATGCAGCAGTTTTCGACATCATGTTTAGAAATGGCAATACAGATAAGTTTGAATTCACAGGCCAAATGGCTGCCTATACAGGACTTGAAGCCATGGCTGAGGGCCCCATAAACAAAAACAGAAGTGGTTCTTTCCTCATGTCGTACCGATATGGAATTGCCAGTCTGGCCGCCACGGGAACCAGTGCAACTCCATTCTATCAAGATCTCTCCTTCAAAGTTAATTTAGGTGATTACAGGTTTGGCAGAATTGAACTATTCGGAATTTATGGGAAAAGCAGCATCGATTTTCTTGGAGAAGAAACGGACGAAACAGATCTCTTTGCCGATCCCAATGTCGACTCATTTGTAGAGAGTGAGATCGGATTGATGGGTCTGGCACACACTTACAGATTTGGCAAAAACACCTATCTCAAAACTTCGGTTGCAGTATCAACCAGCGGAAACGAATACATTCAGGACAATAGAATATTAGACACCAATGATGTTCTAATTAAAAAGTATAGGGCAACAAATTCTGACACGAGAGAAAATCGATATACGATCACTTCGACGCTAACTAGCAAGTTCAGTTCTAAATGGACACTAAGAACTGGATTTTTGAATGTGACGTATGACATGAATATCTTCAGCGAAGACAGAGACGAACGTATTACCATTCCCGATGTAAACAACGATTCCATTCCTGACTATTTTCTATTAAACAGAGATTTTGACCAGTCATACAATTTACTACAGACCTATGCCCAGGCCGAATACAGATTGACTGACAATTTAGCAACCACCTTTGGTCTTCACTCACAAAATCATGGTTTCACTAATGATTTTATGTTAGAACCAAGAGCAGCAATCAGCTGGAACAGAACTCCGACACAACGATGGAGTGTGGCGTACGGATTGCACGGACAGGCCATTCCAGCTCCAATTATTTTCTTCCGGGAAGAAGTATCTCCAGGTGTTACCTCCCCAACAAATGAGGGTCTTGATTTCATGAAAGCTCACCACTTTGTACTAGGATATGACAAAAATCTTGGTCCAGACTGGAGGTTAAAAACAGAGTTCTATTATCAAAGCCTGTTCGACATTCCAGTTGAACAAACAACATCAAGCTATTCAATCATCAACGAAGGCTCAGATTTTATTTTTGAAGAAAGAGGATCATTAGTCAATGAAGGGACCGGCTACAACTATGGAGTAGAGGCAACATTAGAAAAATTCTTTAGCAGAGATTACTACCTTCTATTCACTACTTCTCTCTTTGATTCTCAGTATGAAGGGAGTGATGGAATCCAGCGAAACACAGCCTTCAATAATAACTATGTCTTGAACGTTCTGTTCGGTAAGGAGTGGAAATTTGGGGCTGCGGGCCAGAATGCCTGGACCTTTGATACCAAGATTACAACGGCAGGAGGCAGGCCATACTCGCCAATAGATTTAGTAGCAACCAGGGCAAACGCTGGCAGAGAAATCCGAATGGAGGAAATTGCCTTTAGCGAAAGATACGGTCAGTATTTTAGATGGGATGTGAAATTCGGTGTGCGTCTTAACAAGAACAAAGTTTCACATCAATTCTTTGTGGATTTCCAAAACGTGTCAAATCGTAAAAACGAATTTGTACGACGATACAATGATGTAACAGATCAGATCAATTTAGTCGAGCAGATCGGCTTTTTTCCAGATGTTTTATACCGAATTCAATTCTAATGACAGCATTACTTGAAATTGAAAAGCCTGTTGAGCAAGATGTGCTCATTCTGAGCACATCAATTGCCACGATGTATGATGTGAACAGAGTCTCATGGTATTTTGATGGTCATGAAAAGATTCTTAAATGGAGTATAGATCTTCAAGATTGGGAAAAAGTGCTAAAAATTTCTGTGACCAACGGCTTTGAACTGTTGGAACTAGAGCGGTTCTTGAATTCGAAAGGTTACGTCATGGCCGAGTTGAGGGACTGAGTAACTGAGTAAGGTGTTCATGGAGTTAGAAAAGGCGGCTCTCTCGAGCCGCCTGAATCCAATTTCTCAAAAGGGATTCTGCCTTAGTATTCACGTTTGTACAAATATTGAATTTCCTAGCGTTTACAGCCTTAGATGGAGGGCTACACTAAATCTACAATTGCATAGGACAGAATGTTACTTGCCAAAAAGGGGGATATATGCACGTATATTAGTCGAGTGAAGAAATTAACTCTTTGGTAATTAGCTTGAACGAAACACCTTCCTTGGATACCTAGATTCCTACCAATCAAAGTGTCTATTAGACCTTTTCCACGAACAATCCTTCGTCCGTTTTTTCAACATTGATTAGTTCTGCCTCACGAAGTGCCTTAATTGACTTATCCCACTTCTTATTGGAGAGTTCTGTTTTTCCCTTTAGCTCGTTCAAATCCATACGATCTTTTAACAGTGATAGAACAAGCTTCTCTTCCTCTGCTAGTTCGGCAGATTTAGATTTGGTCTCTGGTCGCATCTGTGGGAAAAACAAAACATCTTGAATAGAATTTGAATTTGTCATAATCATGGACAATCGATCAATGCCTAGCCCGATTCCAGCAGTTGGTGGCATTCCATACTCAAGTGATCTTAAAAAATCTTCATCTAGTGTCATTGCTTCTTCATCACCCCTCTTACCTAACTCAAGCTGTTCTTCAAATCGAGCACGTTGATCCACTGGATCGTTTAACTCCGAGTAGGCATTCATAATTTCCTTACCGTTGCAGATAGCTTCAAATCGCTCTACCAGTCCTTCCTTAGATCGGTGTTTCTTGGTAAGCGGCGACATCTCAACCGGATAGTCTGTGATGAACGTTGGTTGAATAAGCGCTGCTTCACATTTCTCACCAAATATCTCATCAATGATCTTTCCCCTTCCCATTGTGTCATCTAGGGGGACGTGCAATTCCTGAGCTTGCTTTCTAAGCTCAGCTTCATCCATCTGAGAAATATCAACACCAGTAAAATGTTCAATCGCTTCGTACATCGTCATCCGCTTCCATGGGCGCTTGAAGTCAATCAGGTTCTCTCCCACTTGGACTTTCGTATCTCCATGTAAATCGATGGCAACTTTCTCCAGCATCTCCTCCATCACATCCATCATCCAATTGTAGTCTTTGTACGCTACGTAGAGTTCAACCTGGGTGAATTCGGGATTATGAAACCTGGACATACCCTCATTTCGGAAGTCCTTTGAGAATTCAAAAACCCCCTCGAATCCACCAACAATCAAGCGTTTGAGATAAAGCTCATTCGCAATCCTCAAATAGAGCGTCATGTCCAGTTTGTTGTGGTGCGTCTTAAAAGGTTTGGCAGCTGCACCTCCATAAATTGGCTGAAGAATTGGAGTCTCTACTTCCAAGTAGCCCATTCCAGCTAGAAATTCTCGAATCGAATTTACCAGCTTAGTTCTTTGTATAAATACCTCCCTTACCTCTGGATTTA
This sequence comes from Cyclobacteriaceae bacterium, assembly GCA_039961455.1. Lineage (GTDB taxonomy): Bacteria > Bacteroidota > Bacteroidia > Cytophagales > Cyclobacteriaceae > Ekhidna. Next base: position 104,963 of record JBDVJN010000006.1, read on the forward strand.
CGATCAGGTCGACATATCTCTGTCGATATCGTTGCTCAGGATCACTAAAGGCATCATGCTGAACTTTGTTTCCCTCTTCGTCTTCTGTCTCCTTTACAATTGGAAGAGGGCGTAAAGACTTCGATAAGAGTGTGAGTTTGGTAACATGGATCGAAATTTCACCTACCTGTGTTTTGAACACATACCCATTGATTCCAATGATATCTCCTATGTCCATCTTCTTTTTGAAAATATCATTGTATAGAGTTTTGTCCTCCTCTGGGCAAATGTCATCTCTTCTCAAATAGATTTGAATTCTACCGGATGCATCTTGAATTTCAGCAAAAGAAGCAGAACCCATAATCCTACGACTCATCAGCCGTCCAGCAATAGATATGTTCGTGTAATCATCTGGTCGACGATCAAAATTCCTTAGAATATGAGCGGTAGTTACATTAACATCAAATGATGCTGCGGGGTATGGGTCAACCCCCATCTGAATCAATTCCTCCCTGGACTTCCTACGTTCTAATTCCTGCTCGCTTAATTGCATAGATTCATCAATCTTTTGTCTTACGTCTTTTTAGTTCTTTCTTAATCAGCAAATATTCTCTTCCACTTTGTCCTGCAATCGAGGTGTTTTCTTCAGCCCGTCTGAATAAATAGGGAAGGACCTTCTCTACCGGCCCATAGGGAACATACTTCGCTACATTGTATCCCGCCTTGCTAAGAGAAAATGAGATGTTATCACTCATTCCCAGCAACTGCGCAAAATAAACTCTGGGATCATTATTGGCCAGCTGAGCTTTTTCCATTAGCTGGGTGAGATATCTTGACGATTCTTCATTGTGTGTGCCACCACACACAGCTACCCGATCGATGTGTTCAATACAAAACGCCAGGCTTTCATTGTAGTCCTTATCGACCGAATCTTTGTCAAGATGGATAGGAGATTTGTAGCCCATCTCTTCAGCTCTTTCTCTTTCCTTTTCCATATAGGCACCCCTAACCAACTTCACTCCGTAGTAATAGCCCTCATTAGTAGCTATCGCCAATGATAAGGTCAATTTCTCCAGTGCATCGTGACGATACATTTGATACGTTGTGAAAATTACCGAGCGCTCTCGATTAAACCTTTCCATTAACCGTTGAGCTACACCATCAACAAAATTCTGAATCCAGGATTCCTCCGCGTCTATCATCAACATCAGACCTTTGTCGTACACTTTTTGGGCAATCTCCGCAGCTCTTTTCTCACAATAATATAATCTCGTCTTTTCCAGATCTGTGAGTTTTTCAGGATTGTTGGCCTTTTCCATTAAGACGATCGAGCCAAGCGCTGATAGTTTCAAGACACAAAAAGGAATGTGTTTTGATTTTGAGGCAAAATCAACAACACGAAGTGCTTCCTCTTTCACACTATTGTAACCGTCTTCCGACTCAATTCCTTCAACAGAATAGTCCAGGATCGTATGTACATTTTGGGCTCCTAATTGATCAATAGTCCGCTGACTATCCTCGATTGATTCACCTCCGCAAAACTGATTGAAGAGTGTTCGTTTAATCAAACCTTTAACTGGAAGTCGCATTCTAAGTGTCCAGTTTGTTAATACAGTGCCAAGTTTTACCATCCAGGGATGACTCATGGTTGTAAACACGAAATGGGAGCCTTTTAGCTCGGCATTTGTCTTGTAGGCAAAAGCTACTTCCGTGTTATCAAAATTGATTGCTTCTGATTGCATATTTTTGAAAATCGATCGCAAAGATAACCAAAGACGATCGTGGAAAAAGACATTTAGATTTCACAATTTTTAAGAGAATCTTTGAGCCAACTACCTGACTATTTAACCATTTCCAATTACCCATCGGGGGTCGTGGATTCACTTATTGACAAGTGGCAGCCAGATCACGTCGCGATACTTGTTGACGAAAATACCAGAAAGTCATGCTTGCCTCTACTTTCCAATGCGGAATTCATTGTAATTGAAATCAAGAGTGGTGAAGAAAACAAGACGTTAAAGACCTGCGAGGATGTTTGGTCAGAATTAACCAAAAATCAATTTACCCGAAGATCATTGCTCATCAATTTGGGTGGTGGTGTCATTGGGGATCTAGGCGGATTTGCTGCTAGTACCTTCAAACGCGGAATCCGATTCATAAATATTCCTACCACACTGCTTTCTCAAGTGGATGCAAGCATTGGCGGGAAACTGGGTGTGGACTTTGGTAATCTAAAAAATCACGTAGGGCTATTTAGAGATCCAGATCATGTCATCGTAAATACGCATTTTCTGAAAACGCTCAATGAACGGGAATTAAAGTCCGGTTTCGCCGAAGTAATAAAACACACCCTAATCGCCGATCGTGGGCAGTGGGAAACAATCCAAAAAAAGAAGTTTGAAGATCAGGTTTGGGACGAAATCATTCCTAAATCGATCGCAATGAAACATAAGGTCGTCAGCTCGGATCCACTAGAAAGCGGATTAAGGAAGATTTTAAATTTTGGACATACACTCGGTCACGCAGTGGAAAGTTACTTCCTGCATACTGCTGACAGACTTTTGCATGGAGAAGCGGTAGCAATCGGAATGATACTGGAAAGTCATATTTCACTTCAGAAAGAATGGCTAAGTCCGGCTGACTATTCTCAAATTGAGAATTTCATTTACTCGACATTCTCCTTACCAAAAAAGCTGCCCAATCTAGAAGATTTGAATCACTATTTACTTCAGGATAAGAAAAATGACTCCGACGTAATTAATTTCTCCTTATTGAATGGACTGGGAAGATGCGAGTACGACGTAAATGTTAGTTCCCAAATGATTGAAAAATCATTGGAAACCTATCCGCGAACTTAGATAAACAGGTCTTCCTTGACGCTAGAATTGTCGTCCAGCGGCTCAGAAACTTCCTTATCCTTTTTTCTTACTACCTTTTTTGGCGCGGCAATAAAGAAAGTGACAGCCCCGATCAGGATTGACATTACTATTGCTCCTATTGTTTTTGATGTTGACATAATACTATTAAAAGACAGTTTATTAACGAAAAAAGTTGGAATATTGTTCATTGTTTAGACCCGTAACAACTTTTGCACTACCTATTAAACAAATACAATGATCGCCTGACGGGAGAAGTAAGGGTTTCGCCTTCAAAAAGCGAAAGCAATCGCGCGCTCTTGATCAAAGCACTATGCAGTGGGAAAATTGTGCTGAAGAATCTTTCAGATGCTCAAGACACACGCACAATGAATGTCCTGCTTCAAAAAAATCGAAAATTATGGGACGTAATTGACGCTGGTACTACAATGCGATTCCTTACGGCATATCTCGCAATAGGAAAAAAAGAAGTCACTATTACTGGTTCTGATCGCATGAAGGAACGGCCAATAGGTCACCTGGTGAATGCCCTACGGAAAATCGGTGCAGAAATTGACTACTTAGAAAAAGATGGTTATCCACCGTTAAAAATCAAAGGGCTGAAGACTCAGAAAGCCAACAAAATTTCGATTCCTGGAAATATTAGCAGTCAGTTCATAAGTGCCCTTTTGATGATTGGACCTGCTTTACCTAAAGGCCTACAAATAGAATTGACATCCGAAGTTTTCAGCAAGCCTTACATTGAAATGACCAGGGATTTGATGAAAGCATTCGGTGTGGAAACTAAGTGGCATAAGAACTTGCTTTCCACAAAAAAAGCCGAATACTTGGCTGGGGACTATGCAATCAGCGAGTACACGATCGAAGGAGACTGGTCTGGTGTCAGCTACTGGTACGCGTTCATGGCTCTCTCCGACGATGAGAAAAGTAGCATCACAATTCCTCGCCTCCGAACTTACTCTTCACAAGGTGATAGACGAATTGCAGAAATAATGTTCCAGTTCGGGATTGTGACTGAATTTGAAAACGGGAAAATTCGCCTGACCAAAATGGATTTTGAAGCCAAGCCCATCAAGCTAGATATGCGTGATTGCCCAGATCTCGCTCAGACAGTAATGGTGGTAGCAGCAGCGAGGCAGGTGTTGGTAGATTTTACTGGATTAGAAAGTCTAAAAATCAAGGAGACAGATCGGATATCAGCAATGAAAACAGAGCTGAACAAAATTGGGGCTGACTTGATTGAAAAAGGTAATACATGGCAGTTGGTTCCAACACTCATTCTTCCAAAATCTGTTGAAATCGACACGTACGAGGATCATCGAATGGCGATGGCGTTTGCTCCATTGTGTATGCAGATGGATATAGTAATCAAAGAGCCAAGCGTGGTAAGAAAATCCTATCCGGGATTTTGGGAGGAAATCAAAAAGGTAGGGGTTAAGATCTCACCTTACTGAATGAACCTCAACTGGAACAGTTGTGAATTTCCCCTCATGTACTGTGGAAAACCAAACATCATTTTTATTTACCCAGCCAGACCAGCCTAATTCAAGTCCTCCGATCGGGATATTTGAAGTCCACAACTTCCAAGATTTCGGAAATCCATTTTCGTCGATTACCCATAGATAGCTGTCACCGGGGGTCAGACCTCCAGAAGAGTAGGTGACCAACAAACCTCTGCCATTTCCTACAACTACTGTGCTTCTTATCACTCCCTCGTCTCGCAATTTAAAGGGAGCTATAAGCCAAAAGGAGTCGTTAATGAAATTTTGATAGGCCTTAAACTCCAGGAGACTATAGGAATCCATTGGCCTGTTTAAATCCAAATAAACTTCTTGCTCCTCCCAATTTGCAATAACACTGTTATTGCTTCGGTCCCATTTGTAGCGATTGGTATTTCGAAAGGTAAATTCGATGTACTCAAGGGAGTCAAAGCCTGGCTTATTTAATGCTTCCAGTACTTCATCTGCTAATTGCTCAGCGTCTTGACCCAATGTACCATTTGGTACTGGTTTGTCAATAATAACATAGCCTATCGCAGCAAGACCAACGAGACCTAGTAGTAAAAGTCCAAAAAATCGAAGAATCTTCCTGATCATGGTAATTCAAGTGTGGATAAAAATTTTGGTGCTTTTCGAACATTGGAAGCTTGCTCAAAGGCATACGCAATGCTGATCAGCTTTGGTTCTTGATATTTTCCTCCAAATATCGACATACCGACAGGTAAACCATAGGCATATCCCGCCGGGATCGTAATATTCGGGTACCCAGATCTAGCTGCTGGAGTTGAGCTGCCTGTACCAAAATGATCACCATTAATCACATCGATCGGCCAGGCAGGCCCTCCTGTCACTCCGATAATCGCATCAAGTTGATTTTCGGCCATTGCATTGTCTATGCCTTCGCGTGACACGGTTATTACCGTATCGAGTGCCTCCATATACTCTGGGTCGGTAAGTGGGCCTTTCATCTCAGCACGCTCAAGTATTCCTTGTGGGAAATAGGTCATTTCCTCTTCGGCGTTATCCTTATTAAATTGTATAACATCCGACAGCGTCTTGACTTGGGCATCAGGTCTGGTCTTTAGGTACTTATTTAACCCATCCTTGAATTCATATAACAACACTTCGAAGCCCGTGTTTCCGTACGCCCCATCTTCAGCTACTTCAATATCTTCCACGATTTCAGCACCTTGGGATGTCATTACTTCTTTCACCTTCTCGAAAATCTCATCAACCTTTTCATGGTAGCCAAAAGTCCCCTTCAAAATTCCGATCTTCTTTCCTTTCAATCCATCAGCATCTAGAAATTGTGTGTAGTCTGTCTGTGAATTCCCCTCACTCTCGCTCGTCACGGTATCCGACGTATCCACTCCAGTAAGAGGACCTAGCAAAGCAGCTGCATCTGCAACTGTTCTTCCCATTGGACCCGCAGTGTCCTGCGTATGAGAAATTGGAATAATTCCTGATCGACTCCATAAACCCACGGTCGGCTTAATACCCACAACTCCATTGGAAGACGCCGGACAAACAATGGACCCGTTTGTTTCTGTTCCAATCGTGATGGCACACATATTTCCAGAAACGGCAGCTCCCGAGCCTGAGCTTGAACCGCATGGGTTTCGATCCAAGGCATACGGATTTCTAGTCTGACGTCCTCTGCCACTCCAGCCGCTGGAAGATCGAAAAGACCGAAAATTAGCCCACTCGCTGAGGTTAGTTTTACCTAGCAATACTGCCCCTGCCTGTCGCAGTCTTTCAACAATAAATGAATCTTTCGGTGCAGATGTTCCAGCCAAGGCTAGAGATCCAGCGGTGGTCATCATTTTATCGCCAGAATCTATATTGTCTTTTATCATGATCGGAATTCCATGCAAAGGCCCACGAATATTTCCGCTGGCTCTTTCTTGATCTAGCTGATCGGCAATGTCGAGTGCATCAGGGTTGAGTTCGATCACACTATTAAGACCATTTTCTGATTGGTCCTTTTCTTTAATCCGGCTCAGGTATAACTCACAGACTTTTCGAGAAGAGTATTTTCCAGAGGTCATGGCCTCCTGTAATTGTTCGACAGTCCACTCTTCAAGTTCAAATTGAGATTCTTCTGCGGACTCAGTTGCTTTTTTATCACCTGTCGGAGCACATGCTTTTAATCCAACAAATGGGATAGCACTAGTCATAGCACCAAGCTGAAGGAAGTTTCTTCGTTTCATAATCAATGTGGTTTAGTTAGGTCGTTGCTAATCACTAAATTTAACCTGAATAATTCGAGAATTGAATTTTTAGGAAAATATGCTCAGCTCAATGAGTTGACGGTTTTGCTAGCACTTGTAACCATGAACCTAATTAAATGAAAAAATTTATCCTCCTTCCTTGCCTGGTATTCAGTCTGTTTGTCACAGCCCAACCCAGTACCGAAGTATACCTATTCGACCTGGACGGAGATACAGCGAACTTCTCAATTTCAAATCCAATAAACATTTCCAACAATGAGGGATATGATAATCAACCCTCTTTTTGGCCTGATGGAAAGTCCGTTCTCTATGCAAGAACTATGGACGGGCAGACAGAAATAGCTCGGTATTTCATTGACACCAAGGAAACGAAAATCATTTCGAAAACCACACAGGGTAGTGAGTACTCTCCTACCATTATGCCTGACCGGAGAATATCAAGTGTTCGACTAGATACCACAGGACTTCAACTCCTGTATGCCTATGATTTGATTGGAAATGTAGAAGTATTGGTACCAGAAAAAGTTATTGGGTACCATGCCTGGGTTGGGGACATGAACATTGCAGCTTTTGTTTTGGGAGAACCGGCAACTTTACAAATCATCGACACTAAGACCAATGAAGCCCAGACGGTGTATTCGAAGATTGGGAGGTCCATACATAAAGTACCAAATCACAATTGGTTCAGCTTCGTTGACAAGTCCAAAGACGTGTGGGCAGTTAAGGCAATGGATCCAACCAACAACACTGTCATTTATTTAACGAATACGCTAGAAGGATCGGAAGACTATGCCTGGACTCCGCAGGGGTCTATGGTCATGGGACAGGGAACCAAATTGTTTCACTGGGAAAGAAATTGGAGCGAATTTGCAGATTTAAGTGAGTATGGGTTGGGAAAAATCAGCAGAGTGGCTGTGTCTCGAGATGGATCAAAATTGGTCGTTGTGGTTGACAAGTAGACCCGTTGCTCCACAACCCCTTCCCGGGTGGTTTTTTCTCTCCATACCAAATTTTATTCCGTCCCCGATAAAATTCACTTATCCCCGGCAAATTTTATTTGTTCCCCGGTCATCCATACCCCTTCCCCGGTGAATTTCAGTCGTCCCCGTTAACTTTTACCCTCTCCCCGGTGACTTGTGACCCTTCCCCAGTGAATCTGAAGCCTTCCCCGGTCTGGGGAAGCCATTTTTCTGGGTTTTACCGGTCGAAAAATATATGTGAACCGTAAAATCGGTTAGCCAATTCACGTTTACACCCCAAATAGCGGTATAACGAGCACTCTTCCTATATTTGAAAGGTGCATAACGCGCACAGTGCGCGTTACCGACTAGTTAGATGTAATACTCAGATGCTGCAACTCCCAATAGTTCATAAGAATCGTAAACGCTGGGCTAAAATCGTAAAAACAACTTTTCTTCTAAGTATAGCACTACTTTTTGGATACATCTGGATAGAAGATTACGTAGATGAATCCTTTCAGAAATTACCTTATTTTATTCTTGTTGTCCTTACCATTGGAACTGGAATAATTATCAATATTCCTCTTAGAAGACATAGAGAAATTGGACAAATCATCTTTTCTCAGAATTCCATAACAACATTGATTTTCAACAAACCAACTGAGCTGTTAATTAGTGAACTAGATAAACTTGAAATCAATATCGTTGGCCATCATGGACAAGACATTAGCACAATACCAAGGATATTTATCGCTGATGGAACCGGGAATTTTGTAACAACTCATAAGAATGGCAACTCTAAGAAAACTGAGTTCTTTTTAAATAATATAGAACAAGTCAACTCTTTGCGAAATCTGGCGGTAGAGTACGAACAACTGACGAGTGTTCAATTAACGGGACTCCACCAATAAACTACATCTAACAGGCGCTAAAGTGCATATGTCAAACTGCACCTAGCAACTATTCTGCAACTCGAACGCAAAGCTTCGCCTTTGACAGTTCAATTCACTTTAGCTCTTTTCTCTGCTCTAGCCTTCATCTTTCAAACGGAGTTTTTCACATATACTGTTGTAGGTGGGTCGCAGCTTTGCTAGCTTAGTTTTTCATCAGCTAGGTTCGGGACATACGCACCTTAGCTGGGTCGTTAGACTCAATCAGGAGCAATGGAAAAATTTCTTCAGTTATCAACTTTATTAGTTCTTTGTTCTTGTGCTAACAAGAGTACGTTAACACTAGATATTTCAAATGCTGACGGACTAACAACATCCGCTCCTGTTTACTCCAAAGGCTTGGTAATTGGTAGAGTGAGTGACTTACAGCTTTCAGGGCAGAAATCGATTTTGGTCACGATGGAACTAACGAAAGAGCTCCAGAACGTACCTAACGACTCTAAAATATCAATTGAAAATGATGGACTTTTGGGTGGCAAAGCTGTGAACATTAGACTGGGTAGTTCTTCTGAATACTTCAATGTAAATGACACGATTAAGATAGAGGATTCCATATTGGAAGACTTTGAACCTATGTTTATACACTCTGATCCAGATATGACAATAGACCCAATTAGAATTCTAAAAAGTGTGAGCAAACTTGACTCCATTCTGATTGAGTTAAGGAGGTTGAACGAAAACCTTGAAAGCCAAAAAGACTGAGTCTAACAAACCTTTAGGTTCACGTCATTGAATTGTGTGAAACAAACCAATAGAAGGTAATAGGGGTTCCATCAGTCAGGATCGCAACCTCTTCCAACCAAATTTTATTCGGTTCTGGGAGGATTTCGCCTGTCCTGGGTGAATTTGATTTGGTTCTGAGTGACCTGTACCCCTTCCTGGGCGACTTTGTAGCTGTTCTGGGGGAATCTGACCCTTCCTGGGTGACTTTGAAGCCTCCCCGGGGGTCAGGAAGGGGTTTGGTCAGGAAGGGGTTTTTAATTCAGTGAAACGCTTGACTAACGCCTTTGCGGCGGAACACTCTTGAAGTGCTGCAATACACTTTCGAACTTGTCAGCATCGACTGGTTTGTGAACCACTTTTTCACTAACTGGATCATTCTCAACACAATTACCTGTTAGACAGTCGGACGGCCTGGAAGGCCTTTTCTCAAAACCGCCTCCACAGTTTGGGCATACATTTTTAAGGATATCATCAACACATGACTTACAGTAGGTACATTCATACGAACATATCATCGCCTCGTCGCTATCATTTGGGAGTGGTTTGTTACAGTTTTCACACGTAGGTCTGATTTCGAGCATACAGTCTTATTTTGTTAATTCATTAAACGACAATCTATGACCGTAAGTAATGGTCATTGCTGTAAAATTATTTAGAGAAAGTCCAACTTCCGCTCTCGAGTTACCAACTTCGTAATTATAGAGTAGATACACATTCTGGTCATCATTTGGTTTATGCCGAAGTCCAAACGACTTTTCCAGCTGTCCTTGTTCCTGATCGGACCAAATCTTGACCAAAAATCTAACATCGTATTTGATATTCAAAGGCTCCAAAACTTCTGTCTTGGAAAGTTTGATCTTTTCGGAAGTCTCTCGCATTCGTCCCTGACCGTACCCAAAAGTGATCGTGCTTAGAAAAATTGCACCAATGAGCAACCTCTCGATGTACCACCTCGAAGATCTCATCGGAATGGAGAGTAATAGGCCCTGTCCAGATGCTTATCAAAAGCACGTGTCTTTTTCTCGGCCTTCTTGTTCACAACAGAGATTCCACTAAGAATACTCGTAGCTCCCAGTAGCATCCAAAGGGTTAGCGGTTCATCCAGAAAGATGATCCCAAGGACCACTCCATATATCGGCATCAAAAAAGTGACCATCGACACATACCCTGCGCTGGTCCGTTCCAGCAACTTGAAATACAGTATGAAAGCGATCGCGGTACCAAACACTCCCAAAATCGCAATTGATGCTAGTGTAGCAGCACTTACAGACAGCAGTGAAAAATGCGGAGTGATGAAAAATGCGATCGGCAGGAGATAGATCGACACAGAGAGCAATTGAGCTGCTGGCGCATGCACAGCAGGGATGTCGATCAGATTTTTTCGGATGTAAACCAGTCCAACACCATAGCTGACGGCCGCCAGAGTGATCGCTAAGATCCCTTGCAAAGTTCCAGTTACACCTGCAAAAAGGCTGGGTGATACCAAAATGGCCAGGCCTATCAAACCAAGTACAACTCCCTTCAATTTGTTCTGAGTCATTTTCTCGTCCTTTAGTATTAGTTGTGCTAAGACGATCGTGCTTAGAGGCGTGAGTCCATTAAGTAAAGAAGCAATTGAGCTATCCACGAATTGCTCACCCCAATTGATCAAGGTGAAAGGAAGTGCCTGTGCAAAAAAACCAGCAATGAATATTTTTTTCCAAAAACTGAGTTTTGTTGGTAGTCTTTCCTTTCTGAACAACAGTATCATGTTGAGGACCACTGCACCAATCGCAATTCTTAGCGCTGCAACCATCAATGGTGAAACTTCCGCAACTGCTATTTTGATAAAGAGGAAGGATGGACCCCAGCAGCTAGCTAGTAAAATGAGAAGAAATAGGTTCTTGTTTTTCATGTCGTTTGCGTTCTGTGCAAATGGAACGACTTTGAAAAAAGAAAGAACTATTAATTGGATGAATTGATTTTGTGATATCAATGAAATTAAATAATACCTTGATTCTGGATCTACGAGGGCAACCCTCTATTTCAGCGCATATGCAAACGTTTCGATGATCTGACCAGAATCCAGCTGAGCTGTGACCCTAACTCTTCCATATTCCGACCCTTCGAAGTCATCAAGGGCCTTCCAGTAGTCTTTCAAGTAGGCAGAAGAGAACACAAATCCCTCAATTGGATCACCCTCATCATCAATAATCAAACCTGGATAGCCCATTTTTGCACCCCAGCCCTGATTCTTTAATCTACCCCTCACCGTTGCAGGAATCCAATCCCCGCCAATGACTTCAAGTCGGACAGCATTTTTCCTTCCCTTTGCCAGGGAACCGTAAACGAATAGATAATCTCTTTCCATACTTTTTTCAAAAGAAACTTCATTTCACATATTTCTTTGTATTAACTGTATGAATTGATTTTTTAATAATAATTAAAATAATTAATATCGTAGCATGGAAATCAGACACTTGAAATTGATTCGTGAAGTCGCTGAGACTAAAAGTCTCACCAAAGCGAAAGATGCATTGTTCCTATCCCAGTCTGCACTAAGCCATCAGCTAAAGGAGATTGAAACCGAACTTGGTACTCCCCTTTTTCACAGGGTGAATAAGAAACTCATTATCACCGGTGCCGGAAAAATGGTGTTAGAGTCTGCAGAGCGAGTACTTCATGACATCGAAAAAACAGAGTTATCTATAAAAAAGTATGTGTCGGGAGACACCGGAACCATCCGGCTTGCTACCCAGTGTTACACCTGCTATCATTGGCTTCCATCATTGTTGATTGATTTTAAAAAGGAATTTCCAAAAGTTGAGATCGAGATTATTCTTGACAACAGTTGTGACATGGAAGACCAGGTCCTTGATGGAAAAATTGACCTTGCGATTATCAGTGAGGTTTCAGATCGATCCAAGTTGAAATACCACGAACTTTTTCGAGATGAGGTATTAGCCCTGGTTCCGGCAGACCATCCTTGGACGAAAAAGAAATACGTGGATGCGGAGGATTTTGCTACTGAAAATGTAATTATTCATTCCTATCCACTCGAATCGGTATCATTGTTTACCCACTTACTTTTTCCTGCTGGAGTTTCTCCAAAAAAAGTGACTCAAATTCAGGTAACTGAAGCGATGATCGAGCTTGTTAAAGCTGGCATGGGAATCAAAGTCGTTGCGAAATGGATTGTAGAACCCTACCTGAAAGACAGTGGACTGGCCATCGTTCCTGTCACCAAAAGCGGAATGCATAGACGCTGGTATGCAATCACGCTCGATCAAGAGGAAAACCCGCAGTACCTGGAAAATTTTGTTGATCACCTGCGGTGCAATATTGGTGGATTATGCTGCTGTCCTTCGCACCAATAGAAATCGACTTTGATGGATGTACAACTAAGATTATTGAACAAGGAGGATGCTACTCTCTACAGAGACGTCAGGCTCAAAAGTTTTCAAGACGATCCATATGCCTTTAGCGAAAGTTATGAAGATGAGAGACTTAGACCAATCTCTGATTTTGAGGCAGAGCTCGAAATCCTGGGAACTCCCCCGGAATGGTTTGTTTTAGGAGCATTCGAGGCAGAAAAACTCGTTGGTTTTGTAAAATTTCGCAAAGACCTACGATCCAAAGGTCTTCACAAATCAATGATTCATGCCATGTACGTTGACCCATCTTGCCGAGGCAAGAATGTAGGAAAGGTGCTTGTCGAAGATCTGATCTCCCGCGTTAGAAATCTGGAAAATATGGAGCAAATACACTTGTGGGTATTGCACTCGCAGAAATCCGTATCGGCAGCCAATTTTTACAAAAAATGCGGTTTTGTTAGTCAGGGTCCAATGGTTTTGAAAGATCTCAAAATTGGAAAAGACTACATAGATGCAGAATACATGGTCCTCTATCTTGAAGGATAGGGTTCACCGACGATCAATTGTCATTATATGACAATAAAATAATTGATTAAATTCAGTTTGTGGAGCCATCATTAAATACCTGGACGATCTTTTTTTTGGTTGCTGCTATGCAGGGGCTTTTCCTTGCTGTGATGATTTTTTTAAGAAAATCCAGGGTTAATAATCTGCTTGGTTTTCTCATGTTAGCCTTCAGTATTTGTCTATTGTATTATGTAGGTTTTTGGACAAACTACAACTCTCTTCTATCTCCGGTAGTGAATCTAGCCGGAGGACTCACATACGCTTTTGGTCCGCTTGCCTATTGCTACATCAAATCAAACAAGAAAGACGCATACTTCAGTGCCTGGCATTTTTTACCCCTGACACTATTCGTAATCCATTTTTTCAGTTTCCCGCTGTATTCTGCAGGTGTTGCTGCATTGTTTCCAACAACCCAAACAATCCTTCAAAACGTGCACCTTGGAATCTATTCTTTCTTAATTCTTCGTTTTACATACGACAACAAAGCATACACAAACGGCGCTCTAAAATTGTACGAATGGCGGAAAAAGGTCTCGTGGGCTTTCTTCGGATATACACTAACATTCCTTTCCTATTTCATCCTTGTTTGGACTGGTGCGTTGAAAGTCGAGTACGACTACATGATTTCGGTAATGTCAACATTCTTCATTTACTTCATCGGATATCATGGATTTCAACGTCAAGAAGTCTTTAAGATGTATGAAAACGGCAGGTATGAAAAGTCTGCTTTAAACAGTTCCGCCTCAGCAGCTATTCTTGACACCCTGCGGAATTTGATGCGGGAAGAGCGCCCCTACCTAAATAGCTCGCTAAGGCTTCAGGATCTTGCCGAAAAATTGAGCTTATCGAACCACTACATCTCTCAGGTGATCAACGATCTTGATGGCAAAAACTTTGCGGATTTTGTGAATGAATATAGAATTGAGGAAGCGAAGAAACTACTTCTTGAAGGACATGAGAAGAAAATCATTCACGTAGCTTACGATTCGGGATTTAACAATAAAGCCTCATTCAACAATGCTTTTAGGCGTTTCACCGGAATGGCTCCAAGTGAGTTCAGAGAAAATCAGTCTGTACTAACCTGACCCATAAGGTAAAAAATCATCGGATTTGCCCTCTTCGGCGAAAGCTCTTAATACTTTTCTTTTATAACAATCTTTTCAAACATGTCAAAGAAGTTTTTCGCTGCTGTCGCTCTTTTCACCGTTAGTCTACAGGTTTCTGCTCAGAAGGATACGTTGATAATCACACATCAAAACAATGTACTGGACGGTAGTCGAATTACTGACTATACCAATAAATGGAAAGTCACATTCGTAGATGCAGAAGGCAAAGAAACACCTAACAAAATCTGGACAGACTGCGGACAGATCATTTCCCTGGATGGCAAAAAATACTTTCATCGTGTTCAGGATCTCTACGATCCGCAAATGAATTTACAGGACACATGGATTAATATGGTCGAGCATAAAACACTTGTACCTGTTTCCTTTTCAACACTCAATCCCACAGGTGGTTTTGCTCACTATCAATTTGACGGTGGTAAAATTACTGGCAGCACAAACCAGGTGACAGCAGGAGAAGTGACAGAAATTGATCTCGCGCTTGAAGAGAAGGTATTTGACTGGAATCTCTACGGTATGCTCCTTGTTGGCCTTCCCTTCAAAAATGGCCTTGTAGTGAAACTTCCATTTTACGCCCCACAACAGGACGGATTAAGTTGGGTTACAGCCTCCGTCGGTGATAAAGAATCGGTGAAGTTAGCAGACGGCAAGGGTATCGAAACATGGAAGGTGCTGACGGATCAACGACTGACTTTCTGGATCAGTGAGCAAGCCCCGTATGTAATCAAATTAGAATTGCAACTTCAAAACAATGCAAAGCTAGTTTGGGAGACTATCTAAAAATCGCCACTTACAAACCGACAAAGTTCCGTCACCTTTCCAACAGCTCATCACATAGGTAGTTACTTGTTCTGACGTCCACATGTAAGATTGCAGCAAACATCATATTTATGAAGAAGCCTGCAACACTTATCATTGTTTTTTTTGTTTGTAGCCATTTGTTAGCTGACTGTACAACGTCGAGTGCTGGGTCAGCTGAAGATCAAACTCCAACTCAACAAATTCCATCTATTCAAAAGGCCACCGATTTAATAGGTAGGCAACAATGGGATCAGGCAATCAAATTACTTAAAGATGTAACCCAAGACTATCCTGGAAATGAAGAGGGGTGGTACTATCTCGGCTATGCTTATCATGCAACTGAGGACTACACTAAAGCTATCGAGGCAAACAAGAAAGCAGTTCAGCTTGGTGGGAAGAGAAAAGCAGATGCGTATTACAATCTAGCTTGCTCGTATGCTGTTACCAATGATTTAAAAAATGCGGAAGACGCACTGAATGGTGCACTTAGTTCCGGTTTCTTGAATTTCGACCTTCTAAAGTCAGATCCGGAAATAGAAGTGCTCCGAAAAATGGAGTTAATCACATTTCCGAAAAGTCAAAATTATGCTCAGATTAAGGCGCGAAACGGCATACTGATCAAGTATCGTCTAATTCTACCCGACAACTACGATCCATCGAAAGCATATCCCGCGATGCTCGCATATCCTCCTGGTGACCAAGAGGAAATTTCAGCTGACTGGGCAATTGAGGAATTTTGGGGAGAAGAAGTCCGAGCTAAAGGCTGGATCATCGTAGTTCCGGTTGCTCCAGAACGAGGATGGATCAATCATCCAGCCCATCATGCGCTAAATGACCTGTTGAGAGAAGTTAAAAATTCTCACAAAATAGAAGGCGGAAAATTTCACATGTTAGGATTCGAAGCAGGTGCAAGACCTGCTGCAACATTTGCCTTGATGTCAAAGGAGTACTTCCACAGCCTGACAACTATCTCCAGCTATGCCTGGGAGCGTTGGGATGAAGATGACCTGTCTGATTTTAAAGTAATGCCTGTAAAAATCATCGTCGGGGACCAAGATTCACATGGACTTCAAGTTGCATACCATGTGCAGCGTGCATTCAAAAAATACAAAGTAAAGCACGATCTCAAGATCATCAACGGGGAAGGGCGTGACCTCCCCAGTCTTAGGAAAGCTGCTGTTATTGGAATGATGGAAGATTTTGTACGGTAGCACCACATCATCTAATGCAGTAAACCGTCGGAAACCTACCCTACTTTCTCTAATTCCTCTCTAAGAAATCCGGCTACACGTCTCATTCCTTCCAATCCTTCTTCGTTTCTTTCTTCAGCACCAGCATTGTAATTGGTGTTCGTATTCACGTCGTAGAAATATCGCTGCCCCTTTTCATCCTCCAAAAATTCCATACCCGCAATTTCAATGTTATTGGCAGCCAGAAATGCTTCGCATTTTTCGATCTCAGGAATATCAAAGTTTTCAAGAATGGTAAACTCTGGAGACTTACCTAGCGAACCTGATGGTATTTCACAAGCATCAGCGGGGCATAGTTCGAAACTGCCGCCGGTGTCGATTTGTACTGCATAGTAGAATTTTCCTGCAATAAATTCCATTCGTACAATTTGCTGATCTTTTGGTGGGATGTACTCCTGAACCAAGATCACTCCATCAACAGTAAGTTCATTCAGAGGAGTTGATTCCAGAAGCAACTCAAGTT
Source organism: Cyclobacteriaceae bacterium (assembly GCA_039961455.1). GTDB lineage: Bacteria > Bacteroidota > Bacteroidia > Cytophagales > Cyclobacteriaceae > Ekhidna. The sequence goes on from JBDVJN010000006.1 coordinate 121,738, forward strand.
CTTGTCGGGAATTGATCAGGGTGACACCGTGTCCCTTACCTCCCATATTTGGCTTTATGATAAAGGGTCGATCGCCGAATGAATAGGAAGCATCCATAACCTCCTCCTTACCAACAGCCACTATAGTCTTCGGTGTTTTCAATCCAAATTGACGTAAGGCAATGTGTTGTTCTGCTTTACTAACCTCCAACTGCAACGCTCGTCTACTATTCACCACTCTTCGATCGTTTGCTTCCAGCCAGGCAAGGATTGGAGCGGTCAAATCTTTTGCGTGCAAATTTCCTCTGGTAAAAGACGATGCACTCATTCGATTATAGAACACGCCATTCGGTGGAAGCTCAGTCAAGTCCACTTTTCCTTTCGAGAGATTCCAATCATGATAATCCGTCTGACTCCGTTCCAGGTTTGCTTTTAGTGGTGCGAGCCATTCTTCATTTTCGTGAATGATATAAACTTTAGATGCTGTGCTTTCTTTCATAATTATTTAGAGTGAACATGTTAAACTGTGAATTAACTATTCAGGTTTTCCCCAGTCGCTGGTTTTACCATTTTGGTCCTCTGCTGGACAAATCAGGTGTTCACTGAAACCCGCATTTTTTGCAAAGCCTCGACTCATCCTTTACTTTAGGCTTCGTAAAACCCAATAACCATGAAATACCTACTCGCAGTTACAACACTCCTCCTAGCCTCATTTGCCAGCACAACCTCACCCGGAGAGGATATAGCTATGTACCTGGAAGCAGATATGGATTATCTCGTCAGCTTTTACAAAAAGAGACATCAAAATCCCGAGATCTCGCTCGAAGAGAAAGAAACAGCGAAAGATCTTGCCTCCGAACTCAAAAAGGTCGGTTTTGAGGTAACAGAAAACTTTGGTGGTTATGGAATTGTAGGGATTTTAAAAAATGGGAAGGGGCCTACTATCTTGTATAGAACTGACATGGATGCGTTGCCGATGGCTGAAAAGACCAATCTTGAGTACGCTAGCACCACCATGGTTGAATACAGTGGAACAAAAGTTGGCACCATGCATTCATGTGGTCACGATGTACATATGACTTCACTGCTAGGAACTGCCAGAGCCATGGCTGAGACAAAAAAGAATTGGAAGGGAACACTAATGCTAATCGGTCAACCCGCTGAAGAAATTGGCGCCGGAGCAAGAATGATGCTGGAGGCCGGATTGTATGACAAATTTGGTGTGCCAGATTATGGGGTGGGATTGCACAGCAGTCCAACCATTGCAGCAGGTCAGGTTGGATTTGGAAAAGGCTACACAATGGCCAATACTGAGAGTATTGATATTAAAGTCTTTGGATTCGGCGCACATGGAGCTTCGCCGCACATGTCAATCGACCCAGTGGTGATCGCCAGTATGATCGTAATGGATTTGCAAACCATTGTAAGTCGAAACCTGAAGCCAACAGAGTCAGCAGTTGTGACAGTTGGGGCTATACAGGGTGGTGTAAAGCACAACATCATTCCTGATGAGGTGATTCTTAAATTAACAGTTAGAACATATACTGAAGAAGTACGAACCATGGTCCACAAACGAATCAGGGAGATAAGCAAGGGTGTAGCAATTGCCGCAGGTCTACCCGAAAACAAACTTCCTGAAGTCACAATTCCTGAAAGCTTTACTCCTGCCAATTACAACAACCCAGAGTTGGTAGATAGACTAACCGCTTCAGCTGGTAAGGCAATCGGCGCAGACAATGTCATCTATGCTGAACCTCAAATGGTAGGTGAAGATTTCTCCATGTTTGGAACCACAGAACACAAGGTGCCAACTGTTTTATATTGGCTTGGTACAGTGCCAGACGCGAGAATGCAGTCGGGTGATTTACCTGGATTACACTCGCCATTCTACTATCCAGATCCTCAAAAATCAATCGAAACTGCCGTGAAAGTAACTTCGCAAGGATTGATAGATCTATTCAATCAAAAGTGATTTGGGAGTTCTCATCTAAGTTCCAGTCATTCTGAATTCATTTCAGAATCTTCATTAAATCTATGGTTGGAAGACTCTGAAATAAATTCAGGGTGACTCACTACTTATAAGTAGGAGAGCAACGTTCGGATTTCTCGTCCCTCCATTCAAAAATTGCCGCCCCACTCTTTGAAATTGATGAAGATACCGTGTCATGCACGGTATGACAAAACAAGCCTGGTCGAGAAAAATTGATTCGGCAATTCAATCAAAAGTGAAGAGGTAGCTAGGTTTGGCTTTGGTGAGACGGGCAAAGTACTTTTTCTCTCCGTTCCTTACTGTTAGCACATTTGACTGGTCATGGAAAATTTCCGTGAAAAAATCAGCCGTGATTTGTACGTTCTCCCATTGGGCATCTGACTGAATCCTGAAATTTAGAAAATAAGTATCACCGACTGCCTGTGAAGATGTAAACTCCATCTTTTCAAATTCATTGTTCACATTGAACCTCAAATGTTCTGCAAAGTATTTGCTAATATCCCGCTCGTTTTTGTTAACAAAGTCTTCGCCATTTGCCTTGACATACTCAGGGTTAAAATTTCGAATAACATCTTGAAGATCGTCAGCAAACACTTTGACCGAAAGGAATGATTCAAGTTTCTCAGAGTTGTGATTCAATTCAACCACCGCGATGTAGATCGCATGATCTGGTACAAGCGAAAGGACTAAAAGTAAAAAAAATGAATACATTATGGATTCCTAATTCAACGCTGTTATACCTCCAATAGGTAACACACGTTCAAGATACATCTGGCAGAGTTATTGATTACACCTGTCCAAATTAACATTCTTATGAAGAAATTACGATTGCTCATTTTTGTTTTGCTCGCCTTCACAACCATTCAAAGTTCGGGCCAGCTACTCAAAGATCTGAAGAAGCAAGTAAAAAAGGCCATACCAACATCAGGGCTTAGTGAGGACGAAGTAGGGCGAGGGCTGAAAGAAGCACTGAACAAGGGCATTGACAAAGGCGTCACCAATGTTTCTAAACCAGACGGGTATTTCAAAGACCCCATTCTTAAAATCTTAATGCCTCCGGAAGCCAAGAGTGTGGAATCCAAACTTCGAAGTGTTGGACAGGGGAAATTGGTAGACGATGCGATTGAATCAATGAACCGTGCTGCTGAAGATGCTGCGAAAAGTGCTCTTCCGCTTTTTAAGGATGCGATAAAAGCTATGACAATTAAAGATGCAATGAACATCTTACGGGGTAATGACGATGCAGCCACACAGTATCTCAGCGGTGCTACCAGATCTCCCCTTACCTCCAAATTTTTACCAATCATCAAAGCTTCACTTGACAAAGTAGGAGCTACCAAACACTGGGCTACACTCACCAATGCGCACAACAAAATTCCTTTTGTTAAAAAAGTAAATCCCAAACTGGAAGAGCATGTAACAGACAGGGCTATTAACGGCTTGTTTGTCCAGGTTGCGAAAGAAGAAAAAGACATTCGGAACAATCCTGCAGCCAGGACTACTGATCTTTTGAAGAAAGTCTTTGAATAACACAACATCCTCGATACTTCTGCTTTGGTTAACTTTCTACTCCTAACCAGATCAGGCTTATCATGTTTCGAAAAATTCCATTCCTTTACCTTGTAGTTTTCTTACTTGGCTGTACCTCTCAAAAAGAGCCTGTTCAAATTGATCTTAGTGAGCTCACCATCTCTGCCATCCATGAAGCATATCAAGAAGGTCGCTATAGCAGCAAAGACCTCGTTAGCGCATATCTAGATAGAATTGAGACAGAGAATGAGGCACTAAATGCGCTTACTTTCATCAATGAAAAGGCACTAGAAACGGCAGCAGCGCTAGACAAAGAATTTACTCAAACGGGTGAGTTACGTCCCCTTCATGGCATTCCTATGATTGTTAAAGACAATTTCAACACAAAAGGAATGCCCACTACTGCTGGTGCACTCGCGCTCAAAGATTTCATTCCGGAAGAGGATGCTTTCATGGTCGACCAATTGGTAAAGGCAGGTGCTATCATCATTGCTAAGTCCAATATGGCAGAATGGGCCTTCAGTCCAATGCACAGTGAGAGTTCAACATTTGGTACTACACGAAACCCATACAATTTAGAACATGTACCAGCCGGTTCCAGCGGTGGAACAGCTGCTTCGATTGCTGCAAACCTTGGTGTAATTGGATTAGGCACCGATACTGGAAACTCTATACGGGGGCCTTCTTCCCACTGCTCGTTGGTCGGCTTTCGGTCTACAGTAGGCCTTACGAGCCGTAGCGGCATTGTGCCCCTCTATCTTCGAAATGACGTAGCTGGCCCTATGATGAGAACCGTAGAGGATGCCACTCGAGTATTGGAGGTAATCGCTGGATATGATCCTGAAGATCCAGTCACTAAGTATTCCGACGGCAAGATTCCTGAGAATTATCAGCAGTTCTTGCAAAAGGATGGATTAGTAGGCGCTCGTATCGGGGTTCTTAGGGAACTCAGCGAGAACGACCCCGATCCTGAAATCAAGGCGTTGTTCGAACAAGCCATTTTGGACTTGAAGAATCTGGGTGCTGAAATTATAGATCCTGTGGGGGTACCTGGTTTTGCAGATGTTAGACAAAATCAGTGGTGCTCGGAATTTAGAGCAGATGTAGAGGCTTATCTCGAAACCTATGTCAAAAGGGATACGATGCAAACGTTAGAAGACATCGTCCGCGTCGGCACTACTTCAGAGTACGCAAGAGAGGGAGTTGAGTACTTTCTTACTGCATCTGGTAGAGGAGAAAATCCAGAGATTGAATGTTTAGATCCTTATACAGATGATCGAAGAATCGCCTTCCGTGAAGCCATTGAAAACCGGATGGATGAGCTTGAATTAGATGCCATCGTGTATCCATCCTGGATTGGGAAACCAGCCAAAATTGAATCTTTTGAAGAAGGCTACAAAGGAGATAACAGTCAAATCATTGCACCGCACACGGGACAGCCAGCTTTTACAGTACCGATGGGTTTTACGGAAGGAAACCTTCCTGCTGGATTGCAATTCCTTGGACGAATGTATGCTGAGCCAACATTAATCAAATTGACGTACGCTTATGAGCAAGGGACAAAGCATCGGGTAGCACCACCAGCTTCAGATGCTCAGTGAGTCAATCGAAGTCGACCCATACTCCGTTTTAGTGCTTCAAGTTTTGAATTGCCTAATTCTACCAACTGACCAGACTGCATAACCACAACATAACGTCCTTTCTTAAATGGCTGCAGTTCTTTAATTTTTGAAAGATTGATAATACTGGATCGATGGGCTCGGAAAAATAGATGCGGATCCAGCTTTTCTTCGTAGTAGCGCATCGACTCCCTAACCAGGTAGTCGCCCTTGCTGGAGTGAATATTGCAGTATTGATCTGCGGCCTCTATCCATTCAATGGAACGATCTTCTATAAAGACAATTTTGTTTCCACTTCGAACCGTCAGGTTTCGCAAAACATCAGATTTGCTGTTATTGTAAACCTGAAGCAGATGCGCAATTTCCTGCTGGTCAACTGAAGGTTTTGTACTTAGCCGATCTCTAGCCTTGTCTAGCGCCTGATAAAACCGCTCGTCATCGTATGGCTTCAGAATGTAATCCACCGCGTTGATATCAAATGCTTTGATGGCGTATTCGTCAAAGGCAGTAACAAAAATGATATATGGTGCATTTTCAGACTCAATTTGTTCTGCCACCTCAAAGCCATTGAGTTCCGGCATTTGTATGTCAAGGAAAACAAGGTCTGGTTGCAGCTCCGATATGGCCTTGATCGCATCCAACCCATCCTCACACTCAGCAACAACCTCCACATCATCAACCTCCTTCAATAGATGAGAGATAATTTCCCTTGCCTGTGGTTCATCGTCTACGATTATGGTTTTCATGTCAGGCTATTGCTTCTTCTGTTAAGTGGTGTACCGGGATTTGGATCGTAACTTCAACTCCCAATCCTTTGTTGTCAATGGTAAACTCACAGTTTTCTCCGTAGGACTGTTCAAGTCGCTTTACGGTGTTACTCACCCCAACTCCCAGTGACTCGGAACCTTGCGTTTCCGAAACATTGGGTCCATCGTTATACACCGATATTCGTAATTGCTGCTCTTTCCTCCATGCCTTGATCGCTAAATGCCGTGCATTCTTCTTTTTAGAAATGCCGTGTTTAATCGCATTCTCAACAATAGGTTGAAGGATTAAACTAGGAAGCAAACAGTTTTCAACGCTCTGCTCAACCTCGAAGGTCACTTCCAATTTATTACCAAATCGGAGTTGCTCTATTTCAAGGTATTTCTTTAAAAAACCAATCTCATTGATCAATGTGATCTCTTGATTCCCACGATCAATCAATACCTCTCGAAGAAAATCACTAAGGCGCGCAAGCATGCCAACCGCCTTTTTAATCTCACATGTTCGAACAAGGCCGGAAATTGTATTGAGTGAGTTGAATAGGAAATGCGGATTCAACTGCATCTTCAACGCTTTCAATTGGGCATCCGTGAGTTGACTTTCCAACTGTAGGTTGAGTATTTCTTGTGCTTTGTATTGATCCTGCATCCGCAAGTAATATTCTGCTCCGACGGTGATCCAATAGAGAATCAAATACCAATGAAAGGACGAAATGTTGAGTGAAATCAATGTTCCTGCAAATGCCTCAAAACCTGTATTGCTAAAAAGGAGGAAAATACTTGCGTACAGCGATAGAAAAAGAATGACTACTACGATACTTATGGGAATATGCGTCAGAATGATTTTTCTGCGACTTTTACTTTTTGAAATGATACCCGACAATTTGAAAATGAGCGGAGTCAACATCCCCCACACATTCCAAATCACCAATTGAACAACAAAGAGTTGAGACCAGTTTTCAAATGAGAAGCTCCCCGTTCTCAACGTGAGTTGAGTAGCTGCCAGTGCTGCAATAATGGTCAGCACGCCAAAAACAGCCATCCACCTTCTCCATTTCGTATTCCCCCTGGTAGTCATTTGATCAAATTACGTCAAAAATCGCCTAAGGCTATAAAGCAGCTAACAATTCCTTCACCGTGGAATAGGTCACCTCAAGACCTCCATCTTTGACACTGGCGTATTTTATTCTGCCATCAGAGCCAATGATATAGGTTGCTGGAATTGGCATTTTTCCTGGTTTACCATACAGTTCATTGAAATCGACTCCCGCTACATCAAAGATTCGCCAACTTCCCAAACTCATTGTATAGATAACGTTGTACCTGTTCATAATTGACAAATCCTTGTCATAAACAACAGGAATATCCACCGAGGTTTTGAAATCATTTTCTCCAAGAAATTCCGGTTTCTCAGGTGTGATGGCAACAACAAAAGCCCCTTTCTCCTCGATTTGCTTCAATGAATCCTGCAGTGCGGCAATGTGCTGACTGCAGATTGGACACCATGTGCCACGAAAGAAAACAAGAACCACATCACCTTCAGCCGTCAAGTTGGCTAAGTTGACAGGATTGCCGTACTGGTCTTCCCCTTCAAAAGTTGGCGCAATAGCACCAGAGGAAAGACCCTCCGGATAGGTCTCTTCTCCGGAACCAAAATACACCCAGGCAGCCACGGCCATCACCACGATAATACCGACCAGGCCCAAAATGATTTTCACAAATAGCTTCATGAGCGAGCGGCTTTCGTTGTGATGGTCATGATCTTCCAGCTGTCCTCCAGTTTAAACATCGTGAGCTGATAGGAAAATGTGAGTCCTCCCCCGACCGCCTGTAGCTTAACATACGCTACGTTGTCGCCCTCCAAAAGCACATTCTGAATTTCAATGGCTCTTTCCTTTCCGCCCAATTTCTTATCTCTAATTTGAGCAACATATTCGCTGGCACTACTCTGCATCACCTGTGGACCAAACATCACAAATTGTTTTGCATCCTGATACAGCACAGATTCCAGCAGATCCGGATCTTGATAATCTGCGCTCTTTACAAATTTTTCTGCTACAGTTTTAACATCACTTTCAATTGTCTGGCCTGTAGATAGGTGTGCGATAGCAAATCCTGCAACAAGCAATAATGTCAATCTTAATTCTCTGAATAGTCTTTTCATGATTTTTAAATTTTGAGCTAAAGAACACGTTCGTCCAGGGCTTGAAAAATGGAATGGAGCGAACAAGCAGGAAACTGTTGTAAAAGCTTCTTGGCTGTTGGGAAGAAAAAAGACAAGTCTGTCATTCTCTAGCACGGAAAAAGAGAGTCAGCAGTGGCGTTATCCCACCGATATCGTAATAACGGGTACTTTGTGCTAATTTGAATGATAAATAACGCACAGTGCGAGTTGTCAACCAGTGGCGGTCGTTGCGGGAAATAAAACTTATAACTTAATGGATAAGTCTACAATAGAAGCGGTTTGGAGGCAATTTGGAGCAAGTATTGATATGCTTGAAAATGCAATTGAACTTTGCCCAACCGAGTTTTGGGATACGAAGAAAAAATTTTGGTACGTAACCTATCATTGTTTGTTTTGGTTGGATTATTACCTTACTCTCGAACCTAACAAATATTCACCCCCATCACCATACACCTTATCAGAACTTGATCCTTCTGGTGCGATGCCAGATAGAACATACAGCAAAGAAGAACTGCTTTCCTACCTCCAGTACAGCAGGGAAAAATGTCACGATTTGGTTTCAGGCATGACTGATGAAATTGCTAGTTCCCGTTGGATAATTGACTACAGGAACTATTCGGTTTTTGAAATGATGCTCTATAATATGCGACATGTCCAACATCATACAGCACAACTTAATTTGCTTCTTCGTCAGGAGATCGACGATGCTCCAAAATGGGTTTCTGTAACTAAAATGGAATTAGAATAAAAGAGAAAACGAACCGCTCTGTCTTGTCTTAAAATAGAATTATGAAACCAAAACTGATAACCATTACATTGATATTGATTTTATGGGGATGTAAGAGTGGCTCACAATCTGAAATCTCCAATAATTCAAATAGTAGTGTAGACGTAGCCAACAAGTTTATTGATGCATTTTACTCATTTAATGAGGACACGCTAAAGTCAATCCTAAACAAAGCAATAGATTCTCAACCGAGTATACTCTACTATCAAAAATGGGCAGAATGTGCTAACTATAAAATAGTTGCAAGAAACGAGTTCATTGTAAAAAATGATTCTTTGATAGCATGTCCAATCACGGTCAAAGATGATCTGATGGGCGCTTTAAATATTGATTTCAACGTTACAGATTCCTTTCACATATCCATCCTGAAAAACCAGATTGTTTCAGTTCAAACTACCTCAAACGATCTGGATATATATTATGAAGCGAAAGATTGGGTAAGGACGAATCAACCCGAACTCATCGAAGTACCCTGCATTGGTATTTGGGAGGGCGGACCTACACCTTGTGAATGTGTAAAAGGGATGGTAGAAGGTTTTTCCTTGTTTATCGCTGCGAAATAGAATAATCTCAAATAAAGGCTTCTAACACTCCCTGGCGCAAAAGTTACTTTCGTTGCGCTATCAAACAATCCTATTCATTTAAAGAGCATTTTACTGCTTAAAAAAAGTTGTAAAAAAGCTTGACTCTAACGTTACGTCACACCCTAAGTTTGCATTGTTAAATAATTTTTCAATGCAGAAATACACAGCAAAAGGGTTATCTAAAATAGCAGGTGTAAGCGTACGAACCCTGCATCATTATGATAAAATCGGACTATTAAAACCTGCAATACGTACAGAGGCCGGGTACAGATTGTATGGGGAAAATGAATTATTGAAACTCCAACAAATTCTATTTTTTAAAGAACTCGATTTTCCCTTGAAAGAAATTCTCAAGATTTTAAACGACCCCCAATTTGACTTAATGAAAGCGCTTGATAGTCATGCAGAGGGGCTTGTTTTGAAACAAAGAAGAATTTCCGAAATGCTGAATACCATTGAAAAAACGATGTTAAACTTAAAAGGAATAAAAATGATTACAGATAATGAATTATATAATGGTTTCACAAAAGAGGAAGCGAGTAAAACCCGTACAGAAACCATTGAAAAGTATGGTGCAGAAGCACTAGAAAAAAGTGAAACGTATCTTAAGAAGCTATCCAAAGAGCACCTAGAAGCTTTAAAGAGTGAACAAAAAGAGATCTTCAAATCACTATTTGAAATTTCTAACCACAAACCTGATGATAAAGTGGTTCAGCTACAAGTAGCCAGACATTACAAAAACATACGAAGGTTTTGGGGTACAGACGGTTCTTCAAATTCTCAATGGAGAGATTACCAAGGACTTGGTGAACTGTACATTGCGGATGAACGATTCACTAAAATTGATGGAAAAGCACAACCTGATTTTGCGCTATTTCTCTCAAAATCAATGACCTATTTTGCGAATACACAGTTAAAATAGTTAGACCATGGTGGAAGAACACTTACTAAAAGTGTCTTCCATCTTTTTGGTAGATAACCGCAAGTGGTGCGTCGTTTGCAGCATAAACGAGAACTTTCACTAATTTGAAAGGTAAATAGTCCAAACATTATGAAAAGAATTATTTTGTCTTTTATTTCATTCTTTGGAATAATCAGTTCGTACTGCCAAACGAGTGCTACTCCTTGTCGTCAAGGAAGCTATGAAGTAATCCAGCCCTTCTTAGGAGAGTGGGAAGAATATACAATAACCGATTCTTCAGATGTTTACATTGGTAGACTCTCGACGCATCTAAACCTTGATGGATGTGTGCTTACTCAAAGTTTTGACGCACCGGATTTAAAATTTTCGTACCAATCTCAAGGTTTTGTCAATCCAACATCTAATGTTTGGGAAGAAACCTATGTATTCAACTCCGGAGGGTACTCAAAATTTTTATGGATTCTTGATGGTGAAAGTATTTATACACTGAGAATCGGAGGATCCCGAAAAACTAATTATCTCCATCGCCTCTGGTATACTGACATTAAGAATGACGAATATGTGGTGATTCAGCAAGAATCAGTTGATGGTGGCAAAACATGGGTTTCAAAGGATTCAACAAGGATAAAAAGAATCAAGTAATACTGAACTTACTATCTCTAGCACCAAAGTTACTTTCGTGCGTTAGCAACTAGTTGTACGCAAGCAAAAAGATGGACAATAAAGATTTACAGATAAGAGAAAACGAATTAAAAAAAACATTTCGAAAAGCACTTCGTCTATCTAAAACTCCCATAATAATTTCTCTGTTTGTCACACTAATTCGTTTTCTCCTTGAACTAGCTGGATTACCTGAAAACGCTATTTTTATTATTGGACTACTCTGGCTAAGCTTGGCTTTTGCAGTTTACTGGGGCATGAAATTATATAACGAAAAGAGCCCATACCTTCTCTTACTCACGAGCTTAATTATATTTTCATCGGTTTCGAGACTTACAGTAGTCGTTGCTTGGTGGATAGATACTAGATGGGAAATAGGAACTCATTATAGCTTGCATTTTGATAGCCTAACACAAGCTGTATTTCAACAAGTGATTTACGGTTCCCTTATTCAAATTATCCCTAGTTTTTTGTTGGGGTCATTGACAATCGCCATCGTCCAATACAGAAAGCCTGCAGCAAGATAAACCCTCGCTAGCGCAGAAGTTACTTCTGTACACTATCAAACCAAGAAACAGAACTGAGTTCCGAGCCAGTTGTGCACCACCGATATCGCAATAAACAGGAACTTTGTGCTAATTTGAAAGATAAATAATCGCACACAGAGCATTTGAGAAAATGCAGAGTTATGAATAAAACGTTTCGAAATATTTTAGCAATCGGCATAGCAATTTTACCAATCAACATTATAATGATTTGGTATAGGCTGACACAAACTGAAAATTTCTCGACAACTGATATGACAGTTTATCCATTGATTTTTGGCGGTGGAATAAGTATTCTGATTTTAGCACTTAACAAATACCTGATAAAGGACACATTTAAAGAAACGTTTAATTCTGGCAAAGGGACATGGTATTGGGATGTCTTAACAGGTTTAGGTTTAACTGCAATCTATTTCGTAATGTTCTTTTTGGAAAGAGCAACTCTTTATCAATGGATACCTAATCATAATCCACCAAATACTGAATTGATTGATACAATGATAGAATTGGCAAATAATCCATTGTTAATGATTATTTGGTTTGGACCTGTTTTATGGATTGGCATTGCTCTTTTCGAAGAATTATCAAGAGTATTTTTATTAAAGTGCTTATGGAATGTAAATGAGAACAAGAACTGGCATATTGCCGTAATCTTTTTGGCTTCCACATTGATTGGGGTAGCACATTTGTATCAAGGGACTGCTGGGATAATTTCCATAGGACTTAAAAGTGCAATTGTGTGTTTTTACTTTTATAAAAATCGTAGATTATTGCCGTTAATCATATCTCACGCCCTTTATGACGGAATACAATTCACTTTTTTTATAATACAATTTCAAAATTAAAAAATGGAACAATTGACTGACTTGCCGAATATTGGAAAAACTCTTGCTCAGAAATTGAATACTGTTGGAGTTGAAAGCAAGCAAGATTTAAAAGAAATTGGTAGCGAAAATGTAATAATTAAGATTGCAACAATTGCAAATAGTGGAGCTTGTATAAATATGCTTTATGCGCTTGAAGGAGCAATACAAGGAATAAGATGGCACGGGCTTGACAATGAAAGGAAACAAGAATTGAAAGAATTTTATAGAATGTTGAACAAGTAAAAACCCTCTCCTGCGCGGAATACTTCCGTGCGCTATCATACTCATCTCTATCCTGTCTGGTTGGAAAGTGATTCGCTCGCGAAAGAGTGGCCAGCAGTACGTGTTATCCAACCGATATCGCAATAAACGGAAAGTTTGTGCTAATTTGAAAGATAAATGACGCGCACGGTGTTCGTTAGCAACTAGTTATATTCAATTACCACCAGATCTAAATTTTATGAAAATCAAAAATATTTCTTCAATTACTACTTTAATCATGCTAATTTTTTCTTTGAGTGCACAGTCAGTCGATGAAACTAACGGGAATATTATTGGCTTTAATAGGATACAAACTGGGTCAGGTGATTGGTTGGACATACAATTGGCAGGGGTCGGAAGTTCATTTCAAATACATGATAATACGAACGGAGGTAACTGGGTCAGATGGAATGCGGGATCAAGCTATACTGAATTTCTGAAGACTGTAATCATTTCATCAGGAAGTTTGGGAATCGGAACTACTTCTCCTTTGGGTACTTTACATGTGACACGAGGATCAGGGAGCTGGGGGACAGCCGCTTTTGGTGGAACAAATAGAACCTCTCATTTCAATTATTCAACTGATGAGCATACATACATTAGAGGCGGAAAATCAAATTCAGATGTATTCATTAATGATAACGGTGGAAACGTTGGAATTGGGACAACTAGCCCATCAAAAAAACTTGAAGTAAGAGACGGGGACATTCGCATTCTCAGGACAAATGGAAATGCTCAACTTCAATTAACGGACAATGGAGTAAGAAACTGGTATGTAAGAGTACTTGACGGGGTAAATAGATTTTCGATAGCAGATGATGCCTCAGAATTTCTATCTGTGAATGGAACGAATGGAAACATAGGAATTGGAACAACAGATCCTTTGTCCAAATTGACGGTAGACGGAAATGTTAGAGCAACCGAAGTAAAAGTCCTGGCAGATATAAGTGTTCCCGACTATGTTTTCGAACCAGGCTACGAACTTCGAACTCTTAAAGAGACCAAAGAATACATATCAGAAAACAAGCACCTCCCCGAAATTCCATCGGCTACAGAAATTGGTGAGAACGGAATTGATCTTGGAGATATGAATATGCGGCTTCTGAAAAAGATCGAGGAACTCACACTTTATCAGATCGAACTTTTGGAACGTCTTGAGAAAGTGGAGAAAAAAATATCGAAGTTTGAAAATGAAAAATGAGTATAACAGTCGCTAAAGTGCATATTAAACTGCACCTGGCTACTCTCCTCCCACTGAACCTCAAAACTCTCTCATGATCTTTCAATAAGGGATTTTTTTCACCGAGTATCTGCCCAAAATTGCGCACATATCTAGCGAGAAATGCGTTGAGCTTTAATATTTACCCATTTGTAAAAGAAATAAAAACAGTTTACCTATTTTAGCAAAAGTCCCTTGAGTCTATGGGGAACCAAACTTGGCCTTTCAAAAACAAAAACATGAAATTTCAAACTTTTAGAGGAGTTGTATTAATAATTGGAAGCATTTGCTATTTCATCACAAACGGGATTTTCACACCGCTTTTACCCACCGATATTCCCTGGACTGAAGTATTCGCATCCAACATATTTTTGGCGAGACTAAGTCTGGCATCGCTTTCTGTATTCTTATTACTGATTGGAGCAATTGGTCTGCATCGCCATCAATCTGAAAGTAGTGGCTCATTTGGCTCATTTGCTTTCGGCCTCTTGTTTACTGGTAGTATTCTGGTATTTGCGCACGAATGGGGACAGGTATTTTTTCTTCACGAGTTGGCGAAAGTTGCGCCAGAGGGACTTGAAGCATTAGAAAACCGTGATGGGTTTAACTTGTACGATATAGAGGTTTTTCCAGGTCTTGTGGGTTTTATGCTTGGCTGGATTTTACTTGCTGTCTCGATGTTGAAAACGAAAAAATTTAGTTACCCAGGCCCAACCTTAATTCTTATTGGGCTATTTGCAGCTCCAATCTTGGGTGCTGCCCTTCCTTTCCCCTGGGGCTTTGTTGTTGGAAATCTAATTCTGGCATCGGGTTGGCTCATTTTAGGACTCGAACTCGTCAAATCAGCAAAAATCAGAAAGCATAGCTGACGCTAAAGTGCATATGTCAAAACTGCTCCTGGCTACTCTCCTGCTACCCGAAAGCTTCGCCCATGCCGACGGGGCAGGCAGGTTTGGATGGTACAGTTCACTTTAGCTTTTTCCTCTGCTCTGGCGTTCATCTTCAGAACGGAGTTTCTTATCTAGCGGCTTGCGGCTAGATCGAAGCTTCACTAGCTTAGTTTTTCATCAGCAGGGTTCGGGACATACGCACCTTATCTAAAGGGGACTTTAGGTCGAATATGGTGTCGTGAGGCTACCCTATCAAACAAAAAACTAAGCATTTCAATGCTGCTACCAGCTAATTTTTGGTCGCATCGCCGACAACGACCAGCAACCTTTCTTTTCAAAAAGCCGCCTGGGTGACAGGTGCTATCTGGGATACCGATGGTGGCGTGATTGCCGGAAGAAATTGAGTAGTATTATCGATAAATAAATAGTAGATTATCTCAAAAGTTTAGCATTGATCGTCATCACGAGTAAAGCGAAGTGATCTTAACCTACAAATCCTGTTGTTAGGGTAAGATTGCTTCACTGTGTTCGCAATGACGAATGACTTTTAAGATAGTCTTAACTTCCTAATTTGAACGAAGTGAAATCACGAATCACCATCATCGGAGCTGGGTTATCGGGCTTACTCATCGCATACAGATTAAAGACTGCTGGATTTACCGTGCAAGTACTGGAGGCAAGAAATCGTCTTGGCGGAAGAATTCATACCCTGCTAAGTGAGAATGAAACACCTGTCGAAATGGGAGCTACCTGGTTCGAGCCACAGCATCAACACTTGATTGCACTACTCGATGAATTGAAACTGGATTCATTTACCCAATACTCAACAGGGCCTATCATCTATGAAGCTGACGCCCGTTCGGGCCCGCAAGTCGTGCAATTACCTGAAAGCGAACCCAGTTTTCGCATAGCTGGAGGAACGAGTCTACTCATCCGCACGCTGGCAGAGAAGCTTGCTGAAAATGAAGTTTTGCTAAATCAGCCCGTGCGGCATATTGAATTTGGAGAACGCATTGTGATAAAAACAGATGATCGGGAACTCGAAACAGACCTTGTCATTACCACGCTTCCTCCTGCGCTCTTGGTAAACATCATTGACTTTCATCCTGCTCTACCTGACAATCTAGTAGCCGTAGCCAATGAGACACATACCTGGATGGGTAACTCAATCAAAGCAGGCTTGGTGTATCAAACTCCTTTTTGGCAGGAAGGACAATTGTCAGGTACGCTCTTTAGCAATGTTGGGCCACTCAATGAATTTTACGACCATGCCAACGCGGACAATTCAAAATATGCTTTGTGTGGTTTTGTAGGAGAAAACTTTGCTCAACTAACTCCTCAACTGAGATTGGAACAGGTTAATACTCAGCTAAAAAAAGCATTTGGCTCACAAGGTGTGAACTATCTGAATTATGAGGAATGCGTTTGGTCCAGGGAAGAGTTCACCAGGCACTCCAATTCAGGAGATCTAATTCCGCACCAAAATGCAGGTCATCCTATTTTTCAGGAAAGCTGGTTCGACAATAGACTCTTTGTTGCTGGCTCTGAAACCTCCGGTTTATATGGAGGGTACATGGAAGGAGCCGTATACTCAGCCGCCAACATTGTGGAAAAGATTACTTCGTCCTAAAGTCCTTCTTTGATTTTCGCACCTTCCGGGGCATCAAAGAAATCCTTTTTCAAGTTCGGCATGAAGTTAAAATCAGTCACATCAATTTTTGTAATGTGCTCTGCTACTTCATTTTCTTTAAACAAATACGTATTGTAGCCAGTAGGAATCGTGACCCCATCTGACGTCTGGACACCTAAGATTTCCATGAATTTTTCAGGACCGTTTCCTCCGTTTGGAAAGAATCCGGGATAGGAAACAATGTATCGTAATCCGCCCATCTGTTTCGTTTCTGGATGGATATAAATCACATAAAAATCATCTGGAGCGTCACCCGTTCCATCTTTATAAGTCGCCTTTACTAAATCGTAGGTCACTCCCTTGTATTCCTTTGGGTCTAACTCTTCCAGGTTAACACCTTCATCAGCGAGCACAAAGGGGAGTGCAATGAAGTAAAAAGGAGTATTTGACCAAAACCTTGGGTTTACACCAACATTTGCAGTATCTGGAAACGACCATGCGTTTTTTCCGTCCCATCCATATTTCATGACCCTATTTGCAGCAACTTCGTGTACCGTTCTCACTGACCATTGATCCACGATCTGATAGCTATCACGCCTCGTGCTGCCATCCAAAGGTTGATAATCAAAGTGAAAGGAAACAGGCCCGTTGGCAAACCATTTGTTCAAACCACCATGTGCTTCAATTGAAGCCCAAATCTTCTGCCCTGCCGGTGATGCACTTAACCTCTCTTGTGCATTGGCTACTCGTTCCTCGATCCATGAGTCTGGTGCTACAGCTAGATCATATGTGGCATTTGTGGTGTCTGCTGAGTCCTTCTCCGTTTGTCCTCCGCAGGATATTAACAATGCTACCGTTAGTAATGAGATGAGTTTTTTCATGGTTTTGGGATTTCCGTAAACTTAGCAAATCAACATTCAAACTCATTCTCTATTTACATGTGAGATTATCAGGAGCGAGACATTGAATAGCACAAAAAAGGTGGTGAACCAGTTCACCACCCCATAAATCACCTAACAAAACAAGGATTAACAGCGTGTCAGGACAATTTAGATAGTGAGTAAGCTCCGATGGCCATTACCAAATCTCTTACCGCTACATCAAGGTAGCTTCCGCTAAAGATCAGGACTAGTGCAATTGCGGCCAACCATCCGGCCACAACCAAAGAGCCCAGCTTTGGCTTGGTTAGTACCAGCACTCCAGCCACAATTTCAATCACACCGACAATCATCATAAAGGTGCCAATATCGAACGGGAGCATTCCTGCCATCCCTTCGGCGTACTGCCCCCAGTTGGTGAGAATGTTGGTAAACTTGTCCAGACCAGCAACAATGGGAACAAGGCCATATGTGTATTTAAGAAGATCTTTTACTTCCATGGTTTTATGTGTTTGGTTTGGGGATTGGATATGGGAAGATGAATATGGTTACAAAATCCTGTAACTTTTTGAAGGAAAGGTTCTCTAAACATGAGGAAACAATAAAAAATGGGAGAATTAAAAATTGCAGATTTCAAAACAACTAAGCTTCCTGAAAATGAAGTGATCAAGAGAATTTTGGCTGGAGAGAAGGAGCTGTATGAAATCCTCATGCGACGAAACAATCAGAAGCTCTTCCGGGTGCTTCGTGGATATCTGGCTGATCCAAGTGAAATCGAGGACATTATGCAGGATACTTACCTACAGGCCTACGAGAAATTATGGCAGTACAAGCAAAACGCACAATTCTCGACTTGGCTTATTCGGATCGGAATCAACAAAGCACTTGTTAGAATCAAACAGAAAGCAAAGATCCAGGCAACGGACGTGATCAGTATTACAGACAATCCTACAATTGAATTTAGAGACGAAAAGCAGCCTGGGCCGGCTGACAAAATGATGGGAAAGGAAGCAAAAGAGATGCTAGAGAAAGCCATTGAAAATCTGGATGAGAAATATCGTAGTGTATACATCATGCGTGAGGTAGAAGAAATGTCAATGGCAGAAATCTCAGACTGTCTGGATCTTTCTGTTTCTAATGTGAAAGTGCGGCTCCATCGAGCCAAGGGCATGATCAAAGAAAATCTATACGAACTCTCGTACAGCAACGAGCTCTTTGAGTTTGGCTTTAGTAAGTGTGACTGTCTAGTTGAACATGTTTTGGGGAAGATTTAACTTCACTCTGTAAACGCTGGTTCGGAAATGAACTTCAGAAAGTTTCACTTATTCACTCCTAAGCATCTCAGCCGGATTTGTTTTGGCCGCCTTGGAGGTTTGCCAACCAATCGTAAGAATCCCAAGTCCAAAGATTAGTACTACGCCGGAAAGGAGTTCAACTGCTCCGATTGTAATTCTGTTGACCTGCTCTACAAGAATTACAGATTCAAAAAACAAGTACGTCAGAGGAACTGCTATTGCAGCAGCAACGATCAGCATAAACATAAATCCCTTGGATAAAATGTAGATCAGATTTTTCTCGCTAGCACCCATTACTTTTCGTATGCTGATTTCCTTGATTCTAGTTTCAGTGGTAAAAACTGCCATCCCGAGAAGACCCATAGACGAAATCGAAATGGCGAGAAAAGCTAAAAAGCCAAATACCTTGAACAACACAGCCTGGTCGCTGTATGCTTGCTGAATCTGGTCATCATAGAATTCTGCTTCGAATGGGTGCACCTTATCAATCTTTGACCAAATAGCCTCCAACTTGCCCATAGTTGCAACTGCATCCTCTGTTTGAACCACTAAATTCAGGTAGTCAAAATCGGTTGGCCGTCCATGGACAAAGCAACTTGGATGCATCTCTCTTCCAACAGTCGTATACTGAAAATCACTTACCACACCAATTATTTCCAGTGATACATCCTCCCTTCTCAACCTTGAAGTCAATTTTTGACCGATAGCATCCTGAGGTGTTTCAAAATTGAATCTCTTTGCAAGAGTTTCATTTATAATGATAAATTTTGGTTTCTCCACAGCCTCCTCAAAAGGAAACGTACCACCAGCTACAAAATCATACTCATGAACATTGACATATTCTTTGTCAACATAATTGATGTACACATCAGCAGAATCCAGGGGGTCTTGATATTTGAAGTATTCAGACCAGATACTACCAGTGCTTAATACCATCGAAGACCGCGAAGTTCTTAGAATCTCAGGCAATTCGGTCACTTCGCTCATCAGTATTTTCGAATCGTTCTCCTTCAGGGGTATGTTCAGGACATTCTCCGTTGTAAATCCAAGATCAAAATTGAGGACATATTTATATTGCCTGTACGAAATCGTAGACCCAATAATCAAGGCGATGGAGGCGACAAATTGCACAACGATAAGTACCTTTCTCAGACTAACTCCTTTGAAAAGTTTGACCTTAGAAATATCCCGCAAGACAGAAATTGCTTTGAGTTTGGATAGAAAAATCGAAGGTAAGACCCCCGCAAGGAAACCGATGAAAACTGCGAATAGCAAAAAATAAAGCGCATGGATCAGCTCAAAATTCATGCTCAGCATTTCATCCTCCAAAATCAGGTACATGAATTGTGGTTTTATAAGTAGGTAGAGTCCATAGGAGAAGAACACGGCTAGCACAGATATGATGACCGCCTCGAAAACGAACTGCACAAATACTTGCCCACGAGAAGCTCCCACTACTTTTCTTACCCCCACCTCTTTAGCACGCCGCAATGATCTGGCAATCGAAAGGTTTGTGTAGTTAAAGCACGCGGAAATAATAATAATCAGCATCAACCCACCCAATTGATAAATTCCCGTCCAGGACATGTTTGGTCCAATCTGGTTAGAAAGATCTCTTCCGGGAACAATCTCCAGTATGTTTTCCAGTTCAAACGTCATATCAAATCGGTCATGATTTGCATTTTCTGTTTGAGCAATTTGATCAAGGTTTACCTGGATAGCATCTATGCTTTGACCCTCTGGAAGAAGAAGATAAACATGGTTTTGCCACACATTTCGATAGTTAAAGAATGTAGTTTCCTCATCATTTCTTGCATTGTTCTCAGCCGTGGAGAATGAAACCAGTACTTCAAACTGCAAATGAGAATTTCGTGGCACATCTTCTATAACTCCCGTTACTGTATAACTAATCTCGCCGGATGTTACTAGTTCGCCAACTGGGTTTTTATCTTTGAAAAGCTTGGTTGCGGTTTTCTCAGTAAGCACCACGGAGTTGGGCCTTTTCAGGGCAGTTGCAGCATTTCCAGATAAGAGCTTGAAAGAAAACACATCAAAAAATTCTTCTGCCGCATAGAGCCCTTCAACTGCAATCACATTCTCTTCCTTTGCCAAATCCGCCCGGAAATTCCGCCGCATGATCAGAACTTTCTCGAGTCCAGTGTAGTCTTCCTGAAGTTTCTTTCCAATAAAAACAGAAGTTGAGGCAAGATCAAATGGTTGTTCGTTCGTAATTCCCTTGAATGACGTCAGGATTCTATACGTCCTATCAGCCTTCTCATGAAATTGATCATAGCTAAGAAGTTCGTTTACATAGGTGATCATAAGAATACCGACCGACATGGAGATTGCCAATCCTACCACGTTGATAGTGGAGAAAAGTCTGTTTCTCCTCAGGCTTCGCGTCGAGGTTTTGAAATAGTTTCCGATCAAATTGAAAAATGTCATTTGTCTAAATATTTTGGGTTTCCTTACTGTATAAAGCCTGAAAAATTTAACTACATCAATGAAAAAAATCAGGTTGGCTTGTGATCGACTTTTCTGGCAATTTCGATAGTAGTACTCATGAAGATCCCCAAGTAGATCCTCCAACAGCTCCGGTCTGCAGTAGGACTCAACAACCTTGTCCATCCAACGAGGTGGGCTTTTAGATCGATGGCTCATCGTACGCCCTGGAAAACAACATCAGGTATAAGGCTCCACAGTCTATCACGTTGCTCTTTAGCCTTCAACAGCGCAATTTTTCCTGAATGTGATACGTGGAAAAAACGTTTTCTTCTGCCACCCCTTTCCTTTGTTGGCTCCCCTAGTTCCGAGGTTATCAAGCCTTTGTCCTCTAATCGTTTCAGTACAGCATGGACAACACCAAGCTTTGTCTTTCTGCCAGTTGTTTTACTGATCTCGTCCACAATCTTCACACTATAGGCTTCGGCCATCAATGAAGCGATGGTTAGCAAGACCACCTCCTCAAACTCTCCTAAATTGGTTCCCTTCATTATCAGATTTTTTATTTATTCATCAAATGTATGAAAAATAGATACGCACATTTAATCACAAAGGTTTTATTTATTCATACTTTGTATGAAATATTGATTTTGGCTTCCTACAGCTGCTACTTACCAAATAATACAAATTAATGTAGGCAGCTACATTAATTTGTTTGTACATTAGTGTAGTCAACTACATTAATTATGAAATACGACTTTGTAAATGAGCTGGGGTATCTGGCCTTAGCTACGCGTCTCAAGCGTATTAGTGAGGCAATGGTGCACAGTGGTCGTCAGATGTATAAAAGCCTCGGGATGGACATCGAACCAAACTGGTACCTCATTTTCAAGCTTCTCCAGAAGTACGAGCAATTGACCGTGATGGAAATGGCATCAAAGCTTCATTTTTCGCATCCCTCCGTGATCGGGCTAGTGAATAAAATGGAGGCCAAGGGGTATTTGGTGTCCTCCATGGACAAAGACGATTCCAGAAAGCGCCAGTTTAAATTATCCAGAAAAGCGGAAGCGAAAATTCCTGAATTTCAAAAAGTATGGGAAGCCGGCACCATTGGAATGGATAAACTATTTCCCGACACCAATTTCCTTGATCAACTAGAAGCCATCGAAATCTACCTGAGCCAAAGTGATTTCATGGAACGAACCTTAAACGAACTATCAGATGAGCAATAAATCTCTTGACCTGGCACCCGCCCAATTTGCAGAACTACTTAACAAGAGTTCTGAGTTAGTGCTAAACAAATTTTCCAATCTGGAAGAACAAAAAGCCTTTCACGATTTCTCTCCAAAAGAAATCGAAAGTTGGTTTGCAGAGCCTCTGCCTCAGGAAGGCATGGACGATATGGAACTTTTGGATTTCGTGAAAGAGAAAGTTCTGGATACGGCAACAAACAATCTTGGCCCATACATGTACGCATACGTGATGGCAGGAGGATCTCAGATGTCTATCGTTGGGGACACACTGGCAGCGACCATCAATCAGAATGTAGGTAAATGGCACCTTGCTCCAGCAATAAGTGAGTTGGAGAAACGCGTGATTCAGTGGGCTGGTGAAATGATGGATTTCAGTTCTCATGCTACCGGAGTTTTAGTCAGTGGTGGGTCTGCAGCGAACCTAACGGGACTCACCGTAGCGAGAAACATTTTCTTTGAGAAGAACGACGTCCGTAAAAAAGGCCTCTTTGGACTGAAGCCATTTACAGCTTATGCATCCAGCGAAGTCCATAGTTGTGTTGACAAAAGTCTGGACGAGCTCGGCATTGGCACTGATCATCTAAGGAAGATAGATGTCAATGCTGATTTTACCATTAACCTTGATGCGCTCGAAAATACCATTGAAGAAGACATCAAAAATGGATTTACTCCCTTCTGCATAGTCGGAACTGCTGGCACTGTAAACACTGGAGCGATCGATGACCTGCAAGGTTTAGCTGTCATCGCCAAAAAGTACGATTTATGGTTTCATGTTGACGGAGCCTATGGCGGGCTGGCAAGTTCACTTGATTCCATCAAAGACAAATATGAGGGGATTGATCTGGCAGATTCACTAGCCGTTGATTTTCATAAATGGTTATACCAGTCCTTTGAAGCCGGATGTTTGTTGGTAAAAGATTGGGAGACCCTGCGTCGATCGTATTTCAAAAAAGCTTCATATCTGGATGCTGCGCTTGAGGACGAGGGACGACTCAATTTCAACGAACACTATTTCCAGCTTTCCAGAAGTGCAAAAGCACTTAAGATCTGGATGAGTGTCAAATCGTACGGAATTCGGAGAATCAAAGAAATGATTCAGAAAGACATCGACCTCACCCACTACCTGGCTGATCAGATTGAAGCTTCCGAAGATTTTGAGCTCGTCTCAAAGTCGGCACTTGCGGTAGTCTGTTTTCGGTATACCAAAGAACTACACACGGAAGCTGAGATTGAGAAAATCAATAAGGACTTAATCCCGGCATTGGAACAAGACGGACGTGTATTCATCACAGGAACCAAGCTCAATGGTCAATTCGTAATCCGTGCTTGTCTGATCAATCACAGAATGCACAAGGGAACAGTGGACTATTTGTTGAATGTGATTCGAGATGTAGCTGCAGATTTATAGCAGATTTGCTTAACTCTCCCTAACCCTCTCTTTTAAGAGAGGGAAGATTCCTTCGGAATCGGGTGAGTTAAAACCGTCATTTCGAACCGACGCAGGAGGGAGAAATCTCATTATTCAGTACTCCTACAATGAGATTTCTCACTTCGTTCGAAATGACGGTAATATGAACGACCAGTGCCCTACCTCTTCCTCAAATACACATTCCCAAACTCCGACTTGAAGTACTGAGAGGTGCTACTCCCCCGACCCTTCCCTTCCAATGTTACCCATCTGCCAATATCGTAGCTATCACGTGTGGAGAACGTCATATCAAGATTCGAATACACTTCCCCAAATTTCGTCCTAACCTGCATCGAGTTGTTCACCTGTGCATCAACACTCACATCAATCCCTCCAAACTTTGAGTCAATCTCAATATTCTTCGTGAAGCCCTCCACTTCCACCAATCCGTGTTTCGCATCCACATCCAGGGAAATTCCCCTCGGAACCATAATCTCTAGTGTAATATCCATGATCACTCCTCTTTGCATGTATTCGTAACCGTCGCCATTTTCCGCTTTAAACTTCTGAACTTCGGGTGCATTCGGATCTGACGTATTGAAAAAGTAATCCTCACCTCGATGACGTATCATAATATTTCTCGGCAAATCTTCATAGTTCTTGACTCTGGATCTTACCGATACCTTATCGCTGCTCTCCATTTCAATTTCAAAAGCATCATCATTCCCCCCGTTATTAATGCTGACGATTGCCACCACTTTGATTTCATTCTGATCCCACGCTTTGATGCTGATCAGCTCCGGATGCTTGAAGTTCATTTCCACTATCTGACCCGACCTAACGGCAATAGTCTTTTCAGTGCGTGTTTGCGATTGAGTCATATAGCTGACCCCAACTGTTATTAACAGAAAAAGTAAGTATTTCATATTCCTAATGTTTGTGAGATTAAAAAAGGCTAGCCTCCCACTCTAAGAATGAGTAGCCAGCCAACATATTAAGAATCACTTTTTCCTTAAGTACACATTACCATGAGAGGATTTCGCACTGAAGTCAACTCCACCGCCGTTCAGTGTACCTCTAACCTCGTTGCTGCTGTAGCTTTTTAGGCTGCCACTTCTTGTTTCAAACTCAATATCAAAGTCGGAGTAGATCTCACCCCAACCAGAACCCAACTTGACGTTGGCCTTCGTATCAGCCGGCAGGGAGATATCAATCAACCCATGGGAGGATGCAATAGAGATCGGGCCGTCCTGGTTCAGTGAACTAAAATCTCCCTCGATCTTTCCATGAACTGTGCTCACAGTCATTGGGCCGGTTACATCGCGAAGTTCGACCTTGCTATGATTCGTTTTCACTTCAATCTCTCCTCTTATTTTAGAAAAGACTACCGTACTTCCATGAGGGGTCGAATGTTCATATACTACGGTCACACTCTTAGGAACTTTCACAACATATCTTCTGCTTGAGCGTCTTGACAGTTCTTCCATTTCAGTATTTCCTCCGGATTCAACGATGGAGATACCAATACCCGTATTGTCTTCAAGACCTGATCCATTGATGAGTTTCAGGCCTTCTGCTCGCTCTGATTTGCTCGAAGATTTTATTGTCGTAGAAATGACCACCTCATTTCCATCATATCCTTCAAAGGAGATCTTGTTGATTCCATTCACTATCAGTTTACCCTGCGGGGTAAAGGTGTGTTGATCTGTACCTTGCCCAACTGCGGTAAATACCACGGCAAGTGCAAGAATCATTGGTAATATTATATGTTGCTTTTTCATCGCTTTTAATTTTCAATTTGAGTTTATAATCGTTTTTGTCCTTTATTAAATTCTTTATGAGAGTTCGAAGATTCCAAGGTGTGCTTCTTCCTTCACTACTTCCTGTACATCTGGTTTCTCCACTAAGTTTTTCAATGATTCCAACGCCCGATCTTCCTTAAGCTGAACCATCAGATTGATCAGATTGATCATCACAAGCGGGTCTTCCTGTGTTTCCAACGCACTCAAAAGAGCACTCCTCACCTGATCTTCCTCCGAGAACTGTGCCAGAGCAGAGACTGCTGCTAGTCGCACATTTGTGTTTTCGTCCGTATTCATCGTATTGACAAGTGCGGCAATTACCTCATCATCAGATACCTGCATCACCATGGAAGTGTTTACTCCATTGAGTCTGCTGCTCGCCGACTGTTGATTCTGCAGGGAAGAGATAACCAACTGCTTGGTCAACTCCATCTCCTCGCGAAGCGCTGCTAGCTCCTGCTGATTCTCTATGTTTTTCATGACCAGCACTCCAACCGTTCCGCCTAGAATTAAGAGGGCAACTGAAGCAGCTATTCTCATGAACCATTTGTTAGAAGAAGGCTGCATCTGAACCACTTTCGAAGCGTCCAGCGCATCGATTTCTTGCTCCAACATCGCATCGAAATCCTGTTTCAACGAAGCGTCAGGTTTCAGTTCAGTCGAGGTATCCATTAGCTGCAACACCTTGTTCAGCCGATCAAACTCCAGCTTCCACTCCTCTTTGTTCTCGATGGTCTTCTCCACATGATCCTTTAATTCTCCTGTGAGATTTCCATCGACATAGTCAATGATTAAATCTTCCATCTTACGTTCCTCCATATCTAAATTTTTTCCAATTCGAAATAATGTGTTTGAAGTCTTTTAATTGCCCGGTGCACCTTCACTTTTACCGCCGACACCGACGTTTCCAATACCTGCGAGATTTCCTCGTACTTCATTTTTTGAAACTTGCTCATCAGCAATATTTCCCTGTCCTCCATCTTCAACCGATCCATCGACAAGTACAAGATCCGCTCCTGCTCATTCCGTGCTAGCGACTCATCAATGTCCTCGATGCTCTCTCCCACCATTTCAATATCCACATTCTCATTCTTCAGTGTTTTGCTCTTCCGATAATGGTCGGCAAACACATTCCTCGCGATCTGATATATCCACGGTTTAAATCTCATTACCTCTTTATAAGTATGCCTGAATTTTATCAATCTCAAAAACACATTCTGCGTCAGATCCTGTGCCAAATCCCGATCATATGTGATCTTCGCAAAGAAGTTGTACAGCTGCTGATTGTACAGGTCAAACAGCCCTGAAGCTTGCTTCAAATCCCCTTCTTTCACAGCTAGCATGAGTGACTCTTCAGACATTCAATTAGGTTAATTGTTTGAATTCGGGTTTAGATACTGGGAGGTATCTAAATGGTTACACCAGTAATTTCAGAATTTTTCAAGAAAGTTGAAGTGAGAAGAGAAAGCGATCATTTCACCTCTGAGGATATCCGCGCTATCGGCAGTATCTTTTTTTTCCGTGCACTGATCCATTCACGCCGTCACTCTGAGGTTCTCGAAGGGTGCATCATCCCACAATCGAACGTCATGCTGAAGCTCTCGAGCTGGCTTTTCCCGTCGTCTTCGAGAACCTCAGACTGATAAGAACGTTCCCTAAAGTAGACCTCAGCAGGATCAATTCTGTGATACGGAAATACTCAGATGTAATTCGATGGACGTACCTAGGTAACAAAAATGAAGTGACAGCATCTGATTTTGTGCAACCTGAATAGCACAACGCATGATTATCGTTGTCTTCTAGCTCCTCCTTCCCTCAAGTATCTTCAAGAACGAACGTGTTTGTATTTCCTCAATCGACAATCCAGTTGCGATCACCTGTTCTTCGGAAAGTGCGCCGCAGTTGAGTCCGGTAAGGAAGTAGTTAAGCAATCCCTGTCCTGTCGCTGCATCATCAAAAACTTCTCCAGTCAACGTAGCTCTGGCTGCTTTTTCCACAAAGGTTTTCAGTCGATGCGTTGCATCGGCATAGCTTTCCAGAAAGAACGAATAGACCGCTGCATAGCGGGAAGGGAATTGTGCGGGGTGCAAGTCCCATCCCTGATACAGCCCTTTCCAAAGTGAATGTCGGGTATGATCAAACGCCTGCTTCCATGTCCTGTGCACCACATTGGTGTTTTCCTTCATTTGCTCGACAGTCAAGTCATTTCCGCGATGTGGGCCAATAGGCATCACATTGGTTGCTCCGTCGGCAAGCCATAGACCGGTACTTCCCAGACTCACTTTCATCATGTAGTGCGCAAAGTCGCATACTCCATGTCCCATGTCTTGATATTTGGCTGTGATGTTGTTGGACGCAGTATAGTCGTACGTACCGAAAGCTGTAGCTATCATCCTGCCTTTGCTGGCCTCCACAAATTTTCGTAAAGGATTTTTTCCATCCGGGTCGATCACTGCCTGCGTGGTTTCCACCATCATCTCGCATTTGAGTGTACCTGCTACCAACTCTGTGTTTGCCTCAATCAGCTCAAACAACTTCACCAGTGTCGATACCTGCTCGGGAATGGTGACCTTGGGCAACATGACTACAAAATTTGCGGGGAGCTTCCCACTGGTTTTTCCAGCCAACGTGCTAACAAAAATGTCCAGCGTCCGAGAGCCGCGTTCTTTTAAATCCTCCGTAAATGGCTTGATTCGAATCCCAATAAAAGGTGGCAGTGTGTCGGCTTCCATTCCCTTTGCCACTTCTATCGCTGCATTTTCTGCGGTAGCATCTTCCTCCTCCCATGATCGGTTTCCAAAGCCGTCCTCAAAATCAATCCGAAAATCCTCTACTGGTTCTTGCTCCAGTTTTTGAACTACTTTCTTGTAAACGTCATCTGCAAGATCATTCTCTTCGTTGATTCCCATTGCCTTGCCAAACGTCTTTGCATCCGGCGCATAAGTATGGATGGCATTCAGTGCTACCCTTCCCATTTTCTCAGCAGAATCAGATTTGAATAAATCCGCTCCGCCATAAACTGTATGCACCGGCTGTCGTTCAGGACGATCTCCAGGATAGATACGCTGAAATTGCTTGTTCGCTTCTCCGAGCTCAGAAAGTAAAGCCTTCTTATCCGGGGCAGGTATGGATTGATTCATATTTTTCTCTTCTAATTAATTGCTGTTGGCTCGGTCGACTAACTTCCTCGATACGTAGAATATCCAAACGGACTCAACAACAACGGAATATGATAGTGTTCTGTGTCCTTGATTTCAAAAATTACCGGAACTTCAGGATAGAAGCCAGCAACTCCTTCTTTCTCAAAGTAGGCGCCTGTTTCAAATAATATCCGATAGACTCCCGGCTGAATCACCTGATCGGTGGGAAGAAAATTCGCTACTCGTCCATCACTATTGGTATTTCCGCTGGCAATATTTTCCCAATCATTGTCGACAGGTTTCTGCAACGAAATTCGAATGCCTTCAGCTGGTAGTCCTTTCGCCGTATCCAATACGTGGGTAGTAATCTGGCTCATGATAGTAATTTTTTGAGGCGAAGCAACGTGATCTGGTTCTGTTCACCCATCGCGATTGGTAATTCGTGTTCGTAGTCGTTTTCTATTCGCCCTTCCAGAAGTGCCAACATCTCTTCTGCAGATTTGCCAGTGGCACATACAATGAAAATGAACCCGAACTTTTTCTCGTACGCTTTGTTCAACTGAACTAATTTCTCCAATACCTTCTGACTGGCAACCTGCACTCCCTGTTGCTCATCTCCGGCCCAGTCTTTGGTGGTACTGAATTTCTCTTGTAGACTGGCGGTATCTCCAATTTTAGGATGGTGCTCAAACGCTTCCAGCCAGTCATCTTCGAAGCAGTAAAACCAGATCTTTTCGGCATTCTTCAGTAAGCTCTCTTCCGACTCATACGGTCCACTCCGAATCATTTCTGCTACCCAATTGGTAGAGCCACAACACTTTGTCAGTTCGGAAACTGCCTCGTCGTAACTCAAATGATTTAATTCATTTAAGGTCATAATCGCTAATCAATTGTTCCCCATATTCTTAATCTGCTAATTCCTCCATCAGGAAAAATACTCAGTCGCACGTGCGTAAATGGCCCATGACTCTCAATTTCTTTGTCGTACAAATGTTCATGGTGCGCCTGCAATTTCGATTGGGGTAGTAGGACTTTCCATTCCATTTTTTCTACGTTGTCATCTTCAGACACACAACCTTCGATCATGCAGCAATCAGGGTAATTGCCTTTGAAATGATGCGTGTCAACCATAATCTCCTTCACCTTCCCTTTTCTTGCTAACCGCACAACGACCCAATCTCGATTGTTCGGTGTCCTGTTCCTTTTCGTTTCCCATCCATCGCCCATGTTTACACCTTTCCCAGGCATAATTAGATTGTCCATGTGACTGAAAAACATGTCGTTGCACAGAATAGATTTTGCTCCATTTTCAGCTGCCGCTAAATCTACAGGCTCTGTCTTATCTAATTGATCCCAGTCCTTTTTCACCTCACCATATACCTTCAGTCTGGCAACACCTCCGTCAGGATAAATATGAAGTTTTACATGCGTAAACCTGGAGGCATCGCTGATTTCAAAGAAATGCTGACTTCCTGGATCGAGATGTGATCTCGATAATATCCATGTCCATTCCGCACCATCCGCATCTTCTTTTTCACTGAAACAGGCTTCAATGGCACATTCAGGTGGATGGTTCCCTAAAAAATGATTGGTATCCACATCTACACCTCGAATGACTCCAGGAGCACCGAGTTTGACAACACACCAGTCATGCCCTTCTGTCCGCTTACGTCTCGACTCCCATCCGTCCATCCATTTCCCATTCTCCGTATATTTGTCTTCGATGAAAATTCCACGACCAGGTTTGATAAGGTTGTCCATCAAGGCAAAAAAATCGTCAGAGCAGGCAATTGCCTTGCCGCCTAACTTCTCGGACGCCAAATCAATCAATTCTGTAAATGCTGGTTTCTTATTGTTCATTTCTGGTTAGTACTCTCCCTTTTCCCAAAGCATTAAATGCTCCATCGTTGTAGATCAAATTGCCAGCGACATAGGTTCGTCTGACTACACCACTCAATTGGTGTCCCAAATAAGGAGTGATCTTGTGCCTGAAGTTAATAATCTCCTTCGTGACTTCAAATGAATCTTCAGGATCCCAGACCATCAGATCCGCATTATGCCCTTTGGCAATCTTCCCCATTTTGTTCTCCATTTTTAGAAATGCTGCCACATTAGAACTCATTAGTCGGGCAGTGTCGGCGATAGACAAACCTCGATCCTTTGCTTTTGTCCAGAACACGGGTAGATTGAATTGAAGTCCTGCTATGCCGCCCCAGGCCTTTTTTAGATTCCCCGATTTCAGCTCTTTGATTTCAGGTAATGCCGGAGAATGATCTGAAACGATAAAACTGAACAGTCCATCTTTTGCAGCTTGCCAAAGTTGGTCGTTGTTAGCACGTTCCCGAATAGGTGGCGCGCATTTGTACTGTGTCTGTCCGTCTGCAATTTCCTCGGCATTGAAAAAAAAATAATGAGGGCACGTTTCCGTAGAAATTGGCAATCCTGATTTTTTGGCTTTGATCAGCGGTTGGATGGAGTTAGATGAGGAGAGATGAACGATGTGGATAGGTGTTTCAAATTCCTCACACAGGTTGATCATCAGTTGGATTGCCTCATCTTCCCATGATTTTGGTCTGGACTTCAGGTATGCCTGATAGCTTCTCGGATTCTCATCAAGCAATCGTTGATCATCATGGGGAGTATCCAGCTCGGCATGAACCAATAGCGGAACATTGTGCTTTTTCAAAATGGGCAGTCCATTTCTCAAATCTTCTTCGCTCACATTTGGGAATTCGTCAATGCCGGAATGTGTTAGGAACGCCTTGATTCCAAAAACACCACTCTCGATCAGGTCATCAAGGTCCCCTATATTGTCGGGTACAATACCTCCCCAAAATCCGCAGTTTACATGAAGTTTGCCTTCAGTAGCTGCCAGCTTCTTTTCAAAAGCTTCCTGCGTAGTCGTCACTGGATCTGCATTGAGCGGCATTTCAATAAGAGTGGTAATCCCTCCCGCTGCTGCTGCTTTGGTCGCTGTGTCAAATCCTTCCCATTCAGATCTTCCGGGTTCGTTGATGTGAACATGGCAATCGATCAACCCCGGCATGAGAACAGAATTTCCCAGATCCTGAATTGAAAAATCAGTAGAATCTATAGTCCCCATGTCAATTCGGCTGATTTTTCCGCCTTCAACAACTACCGTTGCTTCCACCAATTGATCGTCGATTAAGACTCGTTTACTATGGAGGCCAAAACGTTTATTCATGAGTTTCTTAGAGCTAATATTTTCACCGTCACAAAAAATAAAATTGAAGATCAAGCACATTTACCTGCCTTAATCTCTCACTTTTTTTCTTGACAAAAAAAGTATCGGAGCGGCGAACCGCCAAAAAAGTCATGCCTACGCGGCCCGAAAGATTTTAAAGCCTTCACGCACAAGCCCTCACCGCCGCTCCAAATCTTCATCCCTCCCTCCTGGATGCAACAAAATGGTAGCCTTTTACTCTGGCATTTTTGATTCTTAACAACAGAATGTCATCAGTCAATTTTTGCCCCTTGCAAAATCCACGCACGAATCAACTCACGTTCTTCGTCCGTCATATTCGTTTTGTTTCCAAGAGGCATCGTCTGCGTTCGAACGGATCGTACCATGATGCGTTCGGCTTGCGCTTGAATCTGCTCCGGCGTGTCAAACATTACATTGTTTGGAGCCTGATTCCACAAATCGTCTGTTGGTGTTGTGGAGTGACATTGCACACATCTTGACTGAACAATTTCATTTACCTGCTGAAAGGAAACATCATCGTATACATCCTCCACTTTTTCGAATGCCGGAGAAGTGATTAAAGCCAGTGAGATCAATCCTACAATGGAAACTGGTAAAATGTATCTCGATTTTTCTCCTCGTTCATGCAGGTTCCAGAAATGCTTAATTCCTGCGCTTGCAAGCGTTAGCACCATCAAAATGATCCAGTTGAAATCATGACCGTAGGTACTAGGAAAATGATTGCTGATCATGATAAAAATGACCGGCAGCGTCAAGTAGTTGTTATGAAGCGATCGTTCGCCAGCCTTCTTTCCCAGCGAGGAATCCAGCGGTTGGCCCAGGACGGCAGCCTTCACCAACGCTTTCTGTGACGGGATGATAACGAAATACACGTTCCATGCCATGATCGTCCCGATTAAAGCTCCCACATGAATGTATGCGGCTCTGCTACTGAAGACCGTGGACAGGAAATAGCTAGTAGCGACAAGGA
Organism: Cyclobacteriaceae bacterium; assembly: GCA_039961455.1. GTDB lineage: Bacteria > Bacteroidota > Bacteroidia > Cytophagales > Cyclobacteriaceae > Ekhidna. Next base: position 154,583 of record JBDVJN010000006.1, read on the forward strand.
TAAGGAAGCCAATAATAGCGAAGAGCACTGGTTTTTTCACCAACGATGATTTGCACATTGCGTCATAGATGATCCAACCAAAAACCATCGTGCCGACGCCAATAGCAATCGCAGTGGAAACGGTCAGGTCAGCAACCTGAGGATCAATCAGGAAAGACCTGGCGTCCATGTAATAGACGATGGTCAAAAGTGTAAATCCTGAGATCCACGTGAAGTAAGCCTCGTACTTGAACCAATGAAGTGTTTTAGGAAGCACCTTTGGTGCTACCTTGTATTTTTCAAGGAAGTAGAAGCCGCCACCGTGAATGGCCCAGAGATTTCCGGCGAGCTCGTCGCGCACTCCATCTGTTCTGTTAAGGTTATTTTCAAGGAAAATGAAGTAGAAGGATGCACCAATCCACATAATCCCCACGACCACATGCGCCCATCGAATGATGAGGTTAAGCCACTCCATCGTAAAACCCTGCATGGGTGTATCTCTTATGAGCCAGTAAACAAGAAACCCCGCTAGCAAAACGGAGGAGATGACGATGACGACTCTTCGTATCTGTGTGACCAGAATAATTCGTTCTGAAAGATCATAGGTGTATTCCGTAAGCTCCTTTCCTTTCACCTCTAGCTCCATGAATTTTTTCACGAAAGATAGAATCACAACTGAGGCGATTACAAGGAGCACACATCCGATAAGAAAGAATATTGTCATTCAGGTCTGTTTGTAAAAATTTTTTTGGTATTCTGTGTCTGCGATGTCATGCCGTGTTTGACACGGTATCTTCCCTTCCTACTCTTCTGAAGATGCCTGATCTAGTCAGGCATGACAGACATAGATTGACCATGCCAATTTATTACTTCTTTATTATCAAAAACACTTTTACTTTAAGGAATAAGTTAAATCTAGTCAATTGAGAGGATTCTGGTCAAAAATTAGTGAGTGGCTTTCAGACAATCAAAAGGTTGTCCTCTTGGTTGTGATCGATAGCCAGGGCAGTAGCCCTGGTAGACAGGGTTTCAAGATGGCTGTTAACGAAAAACATGAACTCACCGGATCAATTGGTGGTGGAATCATGGAACATAAACTGATCGAGTTGTGCAAGGAGAATTTACTTAAGAAGAATTTCGATCCATTTCTAAAAAAGCAAATTCATCAAACCAATATCCCCAAAGACAAATCGGGGATGATATGCTCTGGGGAGCAAACGATTGCATTTTATGCTCTCAATCCTTCGCATCAACAGCTGATTGGTAAAATAGCTGAATCGTCGAATGGTATTATCTCATTCAGTGACAAGAAGCTTGATTTTAAAAGTAGCAGTTCGCAGGTGAGTAGATTCTACTTCAAGTCTGAAGCGAAAAGCTGGTTGTTAAGGGAGGCTCTCAATCACTTTCCAATCCTCCACATCATCGGTGGTGGTCATGTAGGGCTGGCTTTGTCACGCCTTGCTCATGAGTTGAGTTTTGAAATAATGATCTACGATGATAGGAAAAACCTCAATACGGTTGAAGAAAATAAATGGGCGCATACGATTCATGTTACGGATTATTCGCAAATAGGTGATCTCATCCCAGGCGGAACCGAACACTTTGTTGTGTTAATGTCTTTCGGGTACCAGACAGATAAGATCATTTTGAGCAACCTGATCGAAAGAGATTTCCAATACCTCGGAATGATGGGAAGCAGGGAAAAAGTGAAGAAGTTGTTTGAGGAAATGGAACAAGAAGGTATTTCAAAGGAACAATTGAAAAGAGTTCATGCTCCGATTGGTATTCCAATTTCCAGTAAGACTCCTGAAGAGATAGCTGTTAGCATTCTCGCGCAGATTATCCAGGTAAAGAATACAAATTAACTACGCCTCATGCTGATGTCTCACAGTTGGCCGGTTAGGCTACAAACCAGGTGATTCTGAAATGTTCCTGCAGAAAAGAACGGGTTGACTGCAAAGTCAAGCATGAGTTTAGTTTATCCTTTTTATTGCACCATCAAACAACTCAAAACTTCCGGACATGAAAAACACACGATTACTCCTCCTCCTCTTAATCCTGGGTACTTTGAATCTATCAGCACAAAACCCCGTTATTTATACTCGACCTAGTCAGCTTGCGAAAGTATTTCAACGAATTGGCACTACAGACATTGAGGTTGTATACCACGCTCCCCTTGTTAAGGAGCGTAAGATTTTTGGAGGGATCGTTCGGTACGACGAGAAAATTGATGGAAAAAATCATCCATGGAGAGCAGGTGCAAATGAAAATACAACCATCACATTTTCTCATGATGTGGAGATAAACGGTCAACCAATGTCTTCAGGAAATTACGGTTTCCACATTTTCGTTTCTCAGAAGGAATGGATTCTGACCTTTTCAAATCGCTCCGAAGACTGGGGAAGTTTCACTTACACTGATACAGAGGACGCTTTGCGAGTTAGCGTGAAACCTCAAAGCGTCAAGATGCAAGATTGGCTGAGCTATCACTTTTCTAATCCAAAGCAAAATGAGGCCACATTAAACCTTACTTGGGAAACAACCAGAGTTTCATTTGACATCACAACTGATGTTGACCGTAACATCCTAACTGATCTTGAGAAAGTAGAAGATAAAACCGCAGGCCAGTTGTACGCTGCTGCTTCTATTACACTAAAGAGGGATTCATCCATGACGGAAGAGGCAATGAAGTTGGTTAATGAATCCATTGAGTTGAAAAAGAGCCTGAGCAATTCATTGCTAAAAGCAGAGCTACTACGTATTGGCGGCAACAAAAAAGAGGCGAAGAAACTTAAAAATTCAGCGATTGACTCTGCTACTGCCAATGAGATTTTCTCATATGCCATGAAGTTGAACAACGAAGGTGATATCAAAGAATCATTAAAACTTCTAAATCTGAATCTCGAAAAAAATCCAGAACACTGGTTTACCCATTTGGGTTTCGCTAACTATTATATGACAAGAGACGAGCATGCTATTTCGATTCCGTACTTTGAAAAAACATTGGAATTTGCACCAGAGAAAGGCAAGGGGTTTGCAAGATACCGTTTGGGCTTTGCTAAAAGTCAACTCAAGAATGAGTAATTCTTAGATAGCAGCGGGTAATGTTTAACTTTCAGTGTGTCAATTCGATCTCCTAAGAACATATTGAGCTTTAGAAAAGTCATTGTTCTTAACACGTTGTTTTGGGTAGTTATTTGGGCAATAGCGTTATGGAATAATTTTCAATGGGCTGAGAGCACAAATCGTGAGTTCAGTATTGATACCGTACTTTCCTGGAGTTTCCCCTACTACCTTTCATTCGCACTGATTGGTCCATTGGTTTATTTACTACTTATCCGATGGATAGATTATGGCTACTCAAAGCAAGTGCTACTACACCTAGGTCCAGCTGTACTTACTGGGTTTGTGCATCAACTGGGCATGTTTGTATTTGCAAGTCTATTTAGCCCCAATCTTTCCCTCTCAAGTGAGCTCACTTTTTGGGAAAAGCTTTCTTTGCAATATGACAGAGGCTTCTTTTTCTCAATCCATGGGTTTCTGTTCTACTGGCTCGTCGTCGGCATCTTCTACTCCATCATCATCTATCAAAAGTATCGGAGAGAGGAACTCAATAATCTCGTTCTGAAATCAGATCTTAATGTAGCTAAATTGCAAAGTCTGCAAATGCAACTTCAGCCACATTTTCTGTTCAATAGTTTCAACACCATATCCATGATGGCAAGAAAAAATAAGATGGCTGAAGTGGTGGAGATGATCGGTGCACTTGGAGAGTTGTTACGTGAATCTCTTGCACTGAAAGACACTCAAATGCTTCCGCTATCAAAAGAACTGGAACTCACAAAAAAATACCTTCAAATTCAGCAGGTACGATTACACGATAGATTTACCCTACATATTGATATTCCGAAAGTGGCTCTGGAAACGATGGTACCTAGTCTGATGTTCCAGCCCATTGTCGAAAATGCGTTTAAGCATGGGATTGAAAAAACATCTGGTCAGGTCTCCTTCCACATCACTGGGAGTCTGGATGGACGACAACTAACTCTTCAGTTTTTCAACGAAGGCACTCTTCTTGATGAGAAATTTGAAATAAACAATCATGCAGGTTTCGGGCTAACCACTGTAGTAAGCCGGCTGGAACATGCGTATGAAGAAGACTTCCGTTTTGAGCTTAAGAACACTCAGGATCGAAAAGGCGTTGTTGCAGAATTGACTTTACCACTCAGCCAATGATCACTGTTCTAATAGTCGACGATGAAATCGAAGCTTGCGAAGGTGTGGCGCTTTTACTGGCGCGTGAACCGGATTTCAAAATACTTGGAACTAGTAGAAATGGCGAGGAAGCACTAGAATCAATCCGTCTATTGAAACCGGACCTGGTACTTCTGGATATTCAAATGCCCGACAAAAACGGGTTTGAAGTGTTGGAATCCATAAAATACACGGAGTTACCCATGGTTGTCTTCATTACAGCATACGATGAATATGCATTGCAAGCTTTTCGTGTTCACGCCCTTGACTACCTCCAAAAGCCGTTTACAGACCAGCGTTTTAGCGATTGTCTAGACCACGTAAGGTCTCAGGTTCAAAGCAAATCTCTCCAATCAATCGAGCGTTTGAGAAAATTATTGGATGATCTTCAAGAGGGCTCGGTCGTCAAGAGTCAGCAAAATCAGCTAAAGTTCCGGTCCTCCGGAAAGATCTATTTTATGGATACAGACGATATCATCTGGGTGGAAGGTTTTGACTATTACATCAAAATCCATATCAATTCAAAATTCTATCTGGTTCGTGATACTCTTCGAAATATTCTGAATCAATTGCCGCCAGCATTTATTAGAATCCATAAATCAGCCATTATAAACAAGGCCTATCTTGTCTCACTAGAACCTTTATCAAGAGGAAACTATCAGGTGGAGCTAAAAAATGGAAAGCGGCTGATCATGAGTAAATTTTACAAAGATCAACAGGAGTTCCTTTGAGTCCTAAGCGTATTCAAAAATGTCACCACCGAATGTATTTATAGATCACCCTTATAAGACGATACGCCTCATCCATGTTCTTAGCATCGTATTCAATCGTGTATCCATCAATTCGTTTCATTCCCGGAATACTCATGCATACATCTGCGCGAGTAGTTGTTGCGGTCTTTATCCGAAATGTAACAGGATTTGTTGTATCCAGAGTTTTTGCATTTTTCAAATCTTTTAGTGCCTCAGTGGTCATCTTCTTGAGATCTGCAAGAACCACAGATGGGTGTCGTAGCTTAGCAGCACTAGAACCCACCGCAGTCTTGGTTGCAACCGTTCGAGTCGAAACCAGAGCACTGAACTGATCGGCAAAAGCTTTATCACCGCTAGCAAGAATCACCGGTACACCCAAAGCTCCTGCAAAATATGCATTCAAACCTCCCTCTCCTACTTCGACTCCATTTATCCACAAGCCCTTGACAGAACCAGAGCCAGTATGCGCGAGGAATCCATTTTCAGTTCCAGCCCGCGTATGATAACCAATGAAAATAGCAGCGTCGAAAGAATCATCCAAACCTTGAACCATTCCTAAAGGCTTGATATTACTTTGAAGGTATTCTGCCCTCGGATCTAGCTCCGTGTGAAGTAGGTTCTGCATGTCGCCATGGCTATCGTTAACCAATACAGTGGCATTTCCAGCGGCGAAAATCGCCTCAACAACTGCGTTTACCTCTGCAGTCATCAGTTTCCTACCAGTGGCATAATCCTTACCACTTGAAGAGACCATCTTAGGTGTACCTATTCCTCCAATACCTTCCATGTCGACAGAAATGAAAATTTTGGGAGATTGGGCTACGGCTATTGTTACGCTGAAGCAAAGAATGAATGAAATGTGTTTCATAATTTTGAATTTGAGCTAAAACAAGTAGTTATATTCTTTCTGTGGTTTCTCCAGCCATAATCTTAAAAGGCAGTCTATTTTGAGCCGGTGGAAATAGACAGGTGGTATAATCAGAGAAACTGCACGGAGGATTGTAGGCATAATTGAAGTCAAGGATCACAGATCCGTCTTCTTCTGGTTTGAACTTCACGTATCTCCCTGATCCATAGGTCTGACCTGCGGATGTACCGTCGCTAAACATGATGTGTCCATCTCCCACTTGTATTTCAAATGATTCGCCTTCATAATCAAAGGTTATTGTACCTATGAAGGTGGCTGTTCGTTCAAAGTTTACATTGCTTGGAACAACGATTTTCTTTGGAGAATCATAAGGTTTGAATCTGCCCTGGAAGATGAAGTCCGGTGTTAATTCAAAACGCTGATACCCTTTGAACTCCTTGAAATTTGGACTCTCAAGATCTCGTACTCTGAGGTATTTATCCTGACCGTAAGAGACAACACGCCAGCTGAACCGATCGTGATAAAGATCAAGCGTATTTCCGAACTCATCGAATTCTAGTATCATCTCTGTAATGACGGAATCCTCTTCTGTTTTGACCTCAGTATCTACACTTGCCTTGAACAGGATTGAATCCTGAAATACTTCCATAGACCCAACTATAGGTGGCATTCCCTCTACTTCCAACTTGTATTCAACGTCATCCGCTCCACCAAATCGATTGGGAGTCATCGGATCAAGTTTATCAAAACTGATCAGCTGCAAATAAAAAGGTCGGTTGTAAGCCAAACCTTCCATCGTAACCTCTGTGAACTTTGCGAGATACTCCTTGTCAATGTCACTCTTTTGCTCACTTGGCTGACATGAAACAATTGCAGAAATCAATATTGTAACTATTATTTTCTTCATGTCAGTTGGGTTATTAGGTTAAACAAAAAGTTAGACTCCTTAATTTTCTTTGTCTCAAATACTCTCGAAAAATTCATTTGCGATTTCGTACGTACTATTCATTAGTTGAACAAAATCACGATCTGAATTCATAAAGATTGCGATGGTCAAAGGGCGCTCAAATTCCCTATAGACAAATGTTCGAGTACCGTACCATCCTCCACCGTGGAAAGCATAATCGTGAGTTACAAACTGTCCCATTCCATAATACACCTCACTTCCCTCACTAAAAACAAAGGGGAAATCAATTTCAATCGCCATAGAACTGGGGTTGAATATTAAGTTGTGAGTTGAGGCAGATACCAGGCTCTTTTCACGTAATGCACTGTCGTACGCTAAAAAATCAATGAGGTTAGTATAAACCGCGCCTTCACCGATGCAACCATTCAAGAAGTTGCCATCCACTTTCTTCCATTCGCCTGAATCATCTTTTTCGTAGCAACTAGCCCTTTCTTTTATGTCGATAGGTTTAGCAAGGTTGAAAAAATTAGTTGTAGTCATTCCAGCCTTTTTAAAAACCATATCCTGTGCGTACTTGGAAAAGTCCTCCCCGCTCACCTTCTCGACTATTGTAGCAAGCAGATTGTACGCACCATTTGAATACTCCCATTTCTCCCCTGGTGAAAAGTTGGTAGAAGGATTCATCGCATACCAATCCAGCACATCCTTGTTTTGAGCAATTTGGGTTGTGTCCCATTCATTCATAAATGCTTCCTCATAGTCGGCAATCCCAGAAGTATGATTCAGTAAATGTTCAATGGTAATCTCTTCAAAAACGGGATAAGGGAGGTATTCGCTAACTGGATCATCTATTGAAAGCAGCCCTTTATCCACGAGATTAAGGACAGCTAGTGCAGTGAATTGCTTACTTACAGAGGCCATTCTCATGTTTGTACCAGAGGAGATTGGTTCTCTTGTTTCTAGATCCTTCAGTCCATATCCTTTACTGATTATAGGCTTATTATCATATGATATGAGCAAGGCTGCGCCCGGGCCGTCACTTTGAATTTCAGAGTTGAATAGTGAATCAATTCTCATTTGGAGGGCTTCAACAGAAGTAGCCTTCTCTGAAGGGAGACATGAAGTAACAACAAGGACCGCTAGTAATGGCAGATTTTTCATTCTAATCCAACATTTCATCATACCCCTCAATTGCTTGAATAATCAGTTTCACAGCTTCCACGTAAAACTCGGGGTTGATGTTTTGATATTCATCGGTTGCTCTATGATAGTCCACATGATCGTCTACTCCGAAATAGATAAATGGAATTTGTCTTTCGTGAAAGGCTTGGTGATCCGAATTGTCCGTCCAGTCATCCAATTCCTTATCATTTGGATCATCATGTCCAAACCACAGTTTGATTGGAGACTTGACAGCATCCAGTGGAGGTCTCAATTGTGGATAGTGGTACAACCCAGTCGCCCATAACTTTAGGCTATCGGTATGAGAAATCATATCAAGATTTACATTCAATGATACCTTTTCGAGACTCACGGGGAAATTGTCCACCAGATACATGCTTCCTGCGAGTCCTACTTCCTCTGCATCAACGGCAGCCAAAATCAATGTGTGTTTTAATGATCTCCTTTTAAAGTACTCAGCCATTGCGAACAAAGAAGCCGTCCCTGATCCATCATCGTCGGCGCCATTGAAAATTTCTCCATTTATTATACCCAGGTGGTCGTGATGAGCGGTAACTACAATTACTCTGTCTGTCTTTCCTGGAATTATCGCAGCAATGTTTGCGCCACTCAATGTAGTGTCTGGCACATTGCTGAAATCTTCCAGGGGATCAGCAATTGGGAAAGCTCGCTGCCTTCGTCTTCCACCGATGGTGTGCTCAAAGGATTGCCTATATCCTTCGGTAAATGCGGGAGCTACACCCAGCTCTTTGAATCGATTTTCAATGAACAATTGGCCTTTTAGGTTTCCGCGTGTCCCAAAACCTCTTCCTTCTAGTGAATCGTGAGCTAGTATTTGCAAGCTCTCCAGAAGTCTTTTTTCGTTAAAACTGATGGCGTCATTTGATGTTTGTGAATTGCAGCCAAGCAAGACAACAGCCAATAGCGTGATTGTAAAAGTTAGTTTCATGATTGAAATGGTCAGGTTTGCTTTAGTGAAAGTAGTAAAGTTTTCCAAAGTGATCTGAGTACCTCTCCAGTATAAATGCTAATCGGTAATTCGATTTTGAACCACACCATTTTTAAAAATAGTGTTGATAGCCAACGTATTTTCTATGGATTCCAGCGGGTTCTTATCAAGCAAAATGAGATCGGCAAGCTTGCCTTCTTCGATTGTTCCCAGGCTATCATCGACACCTAGCATTTTGGCAGCATTGAGTGTGCCCATTTTGATGATATCAAGAGGAGTTATCCCCCCCATTTCGAGGATTTGCATTTCTTCATGCAAGCTATATCCGTGAAAATTAAAGTCATTTCCTGTATCGGTACCTAGCACCATATTCAAATCCATTTCCAATAGTCTTCTGATGTCCTCTATTTGAGATAGATAAAGATTTTCGAGTGTTAGTTCATCCAAGTCGAGATACTCTTTCGTCATTATCGCCATTCGCTCGGCTGTTGCTACAGCAGCCGGCGTAAGTAGTTTTTTCAGTTCTTCTTCTGGATATGCCTCATTAAAAGAAGGTACCTCCATCCAATCTGGATGTAATGGATAAATAAAGGACTTATCGATCATTAAAGTGGTGATAATAGAACCCTCTCCTTCGATCATTTTATTGATAGCTGTCATAAGCTCATCATCCTCCCAGTCAAGCTCTATACCGGTAAAGTGAACGATATTCCTCACACCACCATCTACAGCCATAAGAAACTCTTCATTATCACTTACGTGTGCGAAGACTTCCAGTCCATGCTTGGAGGCCTCTGCAACAGTTTTGTTTATAAAATCTTGAGGCATTCGCTCCACAAATGGAGGGGCTGGCCCATCTTCGATAGTCAGTTTAATGCCAGAGATCGGATATTGAGCAACTTCCTTTACTACTTCAGCAATTTGCACCGTATCTCGAAGAAAAAACACTGTCTCTCCTTCAACCCAATTACTATTCGCATACGTTTTCACCGGATGCCTTCCTTCCATTGTAAAGTGCTGACTGGTGTGATATACTCGAGGTGCTGGTCTTTCGTTTTGAGACCCCAGTTCTCGCATTTGAGCATAGGCCTCATTACTAGCAGTGCTTCCTCCAGGTACGAATACAGACGTGACACCATAATGAATAAGTCTTGCGAAATCGTTGTCAATATCTGTGCTGTGAACATGACAGTCAAACAAACCCGGAATCAGATACTTATTAGCTCCATCAATAATCTTCTCACCGGAATTAGTTTGTTTCAACGTGATCTCCTTGATGATTCCATCTTCAATTGCTACATTGACGCCTGATCGCATTGGTTCGCCAGAACCATCGATAAGGTTGACATTTGTGATGATAAGATCATACTGACGAGGGCTACTTGAGCAGCTCGCAAGTACCACAAGCAGAAGTAAGTATTTTAAAAAATTCAATTGATTCAATCTTCTGATTTCTCCGATTTATCACTCGGATGCACTTCCCAGGTATATTCTTGATTTAGTGCATACTTAGCAAACCAATCCAATTCTACATTCATCTTGTACAATCGATGCCTCAGCTCTCTCCATCCATGCGGTTCTCTTGGAGCTATGTATAGGTGCGTTGGTACGTTGTTGCTTTTCAGAGCTCTATAAAACTCCACAGATTGTGGCGGCGGAACACGCTGATCACTTCCACCAACAATCACGAGTGTTGGCGTTTTCACCTTGGATATATCTTTGAGCGGAGAGTTATTCCAGTACACATCAATCGGCGCATTTTCTTGCCATGGAGTTCCTCCAAACCACGGAGTTCGATTTACTCTGACATCACTTTGAGCATACATACCGATCCAGTTTACTGCTCCCGCACCCGAGCTTGCCGCTTTAAAGCGATCGGTGAATGTCACGATTTTATTGGTCATATGCCCTCCGGCACTCCAACCCATTTTTATCAGTTTCTCAGAGTCTGCAAGTCCACGATCAATCAGATAGTCAACTCCAGCCATTACATCCAAGTGCGAATTCCTGAAATAGCCACCAACCATGTCTCTCACAAAGTCATCACCATATCCAGTGCTTCCTCTGTAATTCGGCTGCAGCACGAGATATCCTTTTCCAGTAAGCACGGGATTGTATCTGCTATGGCTTTTGGAAATTCCATAAGTGTCAGATGACTTTGGGCCTCCGTGAGTTTGCACAATTAGTGGGTATTTGGTACCCGCTGAGTAGTTTGCAGGGTAGTATAGAATTCCTTCAACATTTTCACCATCCGCTCCCTTCCATGAAACCACCTCTTGCTTTGGCATCAAAAATTGGTTGTCCAGATAGTCATAAACATTGGTGAGTCGAACCTTATTTTTAAAATCGGTTCCTTTCATCAAATACAAATCACCAGGGTTTTTTGAGTTATTGATAGCGAAAATGTGCTGATCTAGATTTGAATTGTAGTGCCACTGTGCGATTCTATGCTCACCGTTGGTTACTTGACTTAGTTTTTTCGAGGATAATGTGTATTTGAACAATTGATATTGGGATCCCATGTTCAGTAGCATGAATATGCTTTTGCCATCCTTTGTCCAATTTGCCCCAGAGACTCCATATTTTGAATCTGCCAATTGAAGACTGGGCTGTCCTCCGGAAGCAGGAAGCAAAAACAAATTGTTATCATAGTAGTCTTCTAGTTTTTCATTAACACCAGCCCTGAATAAGACTTGCTTACCGTCTGCAGACAGACTTGAAGAAAATTCTGGAATATCATTATCAGTGAGTTGAATAGCATTTGTTCCATCGGCTTTCATCAACCATAGCTCGCTCTCATATCGATCTCCCAACAGTGGGGAAATACTTCTGCTAAAAAGGACTGTACTCCCGTCTTTCGATAGCTCATAGGCATTAATAGAATAGTCGCTGTTTGAAATTCTTGTAGCAGCTGAGTCGTTCAAGCTCATCTTCCACAAGTGTCGGTGGGTGTAGTTCTCATCAAATGCGTACACATCGTCGTCCAACTTCAGCCTTTTCTTTTCTGCCTTGGACTTTTCATCACTTGCCAGGAAATAGATACTTCGAGCATCTGGTGACCATTGAATGTCTCTCACACCCGTCGGATGATTCGTCAGCCGTTGTGCCTCCCCTCCGATATTCATAATTAAATACGCCTGAGTTTCCTCATCCTTATCTCGCTTCGCTGTGAAGGAGATGTATTTGCCATCAGGAGACCAGAGGGGGTTGCTTTCTCCGTTAGCGCCATTGGTCAACTGAATGCGATTGCTACCAGATACATCTTGTCTCCAAACATGCCCAATCTGTTTATTTGCTTTCCAATCACTTTCCGATAGCACGTAAACAAATCTCTTCCCGTCTGGAGAGAGTTCAGCGCTGGTGAGGTTGGGAATGTTCAGAAAATCGACAATTGACATGGGCTTCTTTGATTGCCCATAGCTGCTAGTTAGAATTAGTAGTGATAACAGTGCTGGAAGTATGTTTTTCACTTTCATAGTGGCTTTATTTAGGTATGAGAATAATGTGAATTTCAAATCAAGCATATTGGATCATAGCATTTATTAATTACCATGAATCACACCAGCTTCTTCGGAAGTTTTGGATTTAAATGCATGTAAATATCATATATAGATGTCCCTATAGTGGCTGAAATATGGTTTGGATTTACCGAAGGATCTTCAGAACCGTAAAGCGTTGCTACATCACCTATTTTCACGGACGGTTCTGATCCAATTTCTAAAATGGTGTGACTGGCACTTACAGCACCTATTACTGGATAGAGCCTATCTCCAATAAGCACTTTGGCTCCTTTGACAGCATTTCTTGGATAGCCGTCAGCATGTCCAATGGGTAGGGTAGCTATCCAGGTTGGCTTGTCTGCAACGTACTTTCTTCCATAGCTGACACTATCTCCCTCCCTCAATTGTTCTACTCTCACTACCCGAGCCTTGAGCTTAAATCCAACTTTCAGTACACCCATTTTTTCCTCTATCTGGCCGTCCGTAGGATAACCTCCGTAGATCGACATTCCAGGTCTCACTGCATCAAGATGTGAGTCCTTAAAATGATATACTGCTTGGGATGAAGCCATATGAAGCACACCCATACTTAATTTTTTGGATTTGATTTTTCCGTTAAGATCCTTCAATCTTTTTAGTTGCTCCCGATCATATTCTGAATCCTCTGTAAGACCTGAAAAAGCTCCTTGTATCTGAATTTTCTGATTTTGAAGAAGGTTCTCAATTATGGGAGCAGCCTTTTGGTACGGAATACCCATACGGCTCATTCCTGTATCTAAATAGATATGACCGCTTACTGGCTTGTTTAATTTCTCTGCAATTGAGGTGAACTGCCTTGGAGAATCAGGGTTTGAAATGCTTACTTGAATATCATTGGAAACTAAATCTAACGCTTCATCATCCGTGACCATTCCCATATGAAGGATTGGCTTTTTAAGACCAGATTTTCGTAGTGATAAACAAGATTCTGCTTTGACCGCAGCCAAGCCCATAACCTCAGGGCTGTCCTGCAGAATTTGGGACACTAACTCAGCACCCAACCCGTACCCATTATTTTTTACAACAGCAATAATGGGTCGATTGTTAGACAAGCTATAAAGTTGCCTGATGTTGTACTTAATGGCCTCCGAGTCTACTTCAATCCAGGGATCAAATGGAATGGGTGGGTCCTTTACAGAAATTTTAGGAAGTCCTACAGAAATTTTCGGCAAGGACAAAGCGACAACTCCTGTGGCTGTCGCACCAATGAATTTTCTTCTGTTGAATTTCATAATCAGCTGAAATTGTATGCACTATTAAAGGTAGTTCAGAGGGAGTTAGCAAACTAAAAACCGTAGGTTAAATAGACCTTACCGCTTCTTCAGTGCATCTGTAGGCTTTGGCATCCAATGTCCAAGGCCGCCTGCGCGATCATCATTGAAGGTAGTTGGAATATCGTCGGCTTCTGTTCGCTGGCTCCAGGTAAGTTTTTCCGAACCATCGTCACGTCGTTCCATAATGATGCACTCTTCAACAGGACAAACAATTGAACAAAGATTACATCCAACACAATTCTCTTCGATGATTTCCGGCACTCGATTTTCTCCCTCACCCTTCAATCTGATGGCCTGATGCGCTCCATCTTCGCAGGCGATATAGCATAGCTGGCATCCGATGCATTTATCTTCATTGATATCTGCAACAACCTTGTATTTGAGGTTTAGGTTTTCCCAGGTTTTCACATTATCAAGTGCCTTACCTCTCATTTCATCGAGGTTGTTAAATCCCTTTTCCCGCATGTAGTTTTCCAACCCTGGAATCATTTCCCGAATGATGCCAAACCCAAAGTGCATCACCGCTGTGCAGACTTGCACGTTCGTAGCTCCTAGTAGGATGTATTCCACTGCATCACGCCAGTTCTCAATGCCACCAATGCCAGAAATTGGTAAATTGACATTCTGTGCGCAGTTCTTAACCATATTAAGTGCGATCGGCTTCACTGCTGGCCCGCAGTAACCTCCGTTGGTGCTCTCTCCATCCACAATTGGATAGGGAACGAAATTATCAATATCAACACCTACCAAACTCTGAATGGTATTGATCAACGAAATAGCATCTCCATTTCCTTCTTTTGCAGCTCTAGCCGGCTCAACAATGTCTGAAATATTTGGTGTGAGTTTAACGATCACAGGAATCGTGGAGACTTCTTTAACCCAGCCAACTATAGTCTTGAGAACATCCGGTTCCTGCCCAACAGCCGAACCCATTCCCCGCTCGCACATTCCATGCGGACAGCCAAAGTTCAGTTCAATGCCGTCGGATCCTGCATTTTGAACATCCTTTACAATTTGATGCCATTCTTCCCGAGTCTCTACCATCAAAGAAGCAATTACTGCATGGTCGGGGAAGTGTTTTTTCACTTCTTCAATCTCATTTAGATTGTCTTTGAGCGGCCTATCCGTGATTAACTCAATGTTGTTCAATCCGATTAGCCTGCTATCACGATAGTTTACGCCTCCGTATCTACTCGAAACATTGACTACAGGGACGCCGAGTGTTTTCCAAACAGCTCCTCCCCAACCGGCATCGAATGCCTTCATTACCTGATAACCTGAATTGGTCGGTGGTGCGGATGCCAGCCAAAATGGATTTGGAGATTTGATTCCTGCAAGATTTGCGCTTATGTCCGGCATCTTCTATTGATTTAAAAATTCGTGAATCCCAATGGCAGCCTGCTTACCTTCAGCTGCAGCGTTAACTACTTCTGCACCACCGTTTACAGCATCTCCCCCTGCAAAATATTTCGTCGACCCGATTCTCCCGGATTCATCAATTACTATTCGTCCCTGGTTGTCTATCTCAATCCCAGAAATTTGTCCCAGAAAGTCTTTCTGCTTAATCTGACCAGTCGCTTTGATTACCATGTCACATGCAATCTCAAATTCAGAGTCTGCGACTTCCACGAGCTGACCATCAGGTGCTTCGGTTTTAATAAACTTCACACCTTCCACCTTCTCGTTTCCTAGTATTTCAACTGGCTGGACATGAAACAGTCCCTGTACACCAACACCTTTAGCCAGGTCATATTCAAAGTCATATGCACCCATATCCTTGGATCCTCGGCGATAACTTAAAACAACAGATTCCGCTCCCATTCTTGCGGACTCAGAGGCAGCATCCATTGCGGTGTTTCCTCCTCCCAATACCACTACATTTTTGCCCATCTCCACATTGTGATGATTCATCCTCAATTCTTCGATCAATTCTGTAGCCCCGACGCAGTTTTCCAGGTCTTCTCCTGGTAAGCCAAGCGTGGATGTATTCCCTAATCCAATCCCAACAAAAACTGCATCATACGCTGATTCCAGTTCCTTAAGCCCATCTCCGTCTATGGGCGACTGGTATTTAACCTGATATCCAAATTGCTTTTGGAGGTATTCCATCTCGTCAAGTACTTCCTCGTTCTCAATTTTGTATGGTGCTACCCCGTATACAGTCAAACCGGAAGGCTTCTCCTTTGCTTCGAATATATCAACGACATACCCTTGCATCCGAAGTTCGCAAGCACAGGAGATACCAGAAGGGCCGGCACCAATGATGGCCACCTTTTTGCCATTTGACTCTCCAAGCCTGAATAGATTCTTATTCTCGTCGATCGCCTGTCTTGTAGCAAAATTCTGCAACCTCCCTATCTCAATCGGTTTTACATTTTGCTCAGTATAAACACAGGCTCCCTCGCACAGTACCTCAGTTGGGCAAACCTTTCCACAAGCATTTCCAAAATAGTTGGAAGCATAAATTGTTTCGGCCGAACCAGTTACATTTCCAGAGCTGATTTGTCGAATGAAAAGTGGGATATCGATTGCTGTAGGACAAGCCTTCTGACATGGAGCATCATAGCAGAACAGACATCGCGAACTTTCATAGTACGCCTCCGTCTCATTCATCAGGGGCTTTATCTGACCAAAATTGGTTTCAAATTCCGATTCAGAGGTTGGCTTCTTGAATTCCCCCATTCTAGAGTTCCGTCAGTTTTCCATATGTCTCTGGCCTTCGATCTCGAAAGAATTGCCAAGTCGAACGAACCTCATCAATCATGTCCAGGTCAAATTCAGAGATCAGAAGTTCATCGTCGTACTCAGAAGCAACATCAATCATTTGACCGCGTGGGTCAACATGATACGAGGTTCCGTAAAACCGGCCCAGGTTCCAGGGTTTTTCTTCGCCCACTCTATTGATACACCCCATGAAATACCCGTTCGCAGCTGCATGAGCTGGCTGCTCCAGCTGCCAGAGGTATTGCGATAATCCGGCCACCGTTGCACTTGGATTATAGACAATCTCTGCCCCGTTTAAACCCAAAACCCGTGCTCCGTCTGGGAAATGTCGGTCGTAGCATATGTAAACACCGACCTTTGCATACTTCGTCTGGAATACCGGATAGCCAAGATTCCCAGGTTTGAAGAAGAATTTCTCCCAAAAGCCTGTTGTGTGCGGAATGTGATTTTTTCTGTATTTACCAAGAATCGATCCATCCGCGTCAATAACAACCGCTGTGTTATAAAGAAACCCCGCTTGTTCTTTTTCATAGATCGGCACAACCATTACCATGTCGTATTTTTTGGACAATTCCTGCATACGTTCGATGGTAGGATTTGGAATGGGTTGGGCTGATGCATACCAATCCTTATCTTGTCCGGGACAGAAATACGGTGTGTTAAATATCTCCTGCAAGCACAAAATTTGCACCCCTTTCTTACCAGCCTCCTCTATGTACGGAATGTGTTTGTCTTCCATCGCCTGCATAATTTCGGCTATGCTCCCTTCTCCCTCAGTCATGGGAAGGCTCATCTGTATCAGTCCTGATTTAATCTTTCTTGGCATTTTATCTTAGTTAATTGGTAAAATGGTTGAATTGTTAATTTGCTATTTGCTATTTGCAGATTACAATTTTCCATCAACTTTGTTTCTGAATACGAATTGGCCGTATCCTTTATCAATCTTCACTTCACCATTATCTATGGCTACATTTCCTCTTAGTATTACAGTCTTTGTTTTTCCGGTCGCTTCCTTCCCTTCATAAGCGGAATAATCCGTATTCATGTGATGGGTATCAACCGAAAGTGTATGCTTCTCCTCGGGATCAAAAATGACAATGTCAGCATCCGATCCGATGGCCAAACATCCTTTTTTCGGGTACATACCAAAAAGCTTCGCGGCATTTGTCGACGTCACCTCGACGTATTTTGGTAGGGTGATCTTTCCTGTTTTCACTCCTTCGGAAAATAGAAGTTCCATACGATGCTCTATAGCGGGATGACCGTTCGGGATTTTAGAAAAATCATCCTCTCCCATTTTCTTCTGCTCCCAGGTAAATGGACAGTGATCCGTGGCAACAACTTTGACCAGTCCCTGATCAAGACCTGCCCATAAATGTTCAATGTCTTTCTTTTCTCTCAACGGAGGACTCATGACCCATTTCGCTGATTCAAAGCCCTTGTCGTAAAGTGAGGCATCAAGCATTAAGTACTGGATACATGTTTCCACCAGGACGGTTTGGTTTCGTTTTGTAGCGTTCCTAACACTATCCAGAGCTCCTTGGCAAGTCATATGAACAATGTAGGCGGGGCAACCTGTGTAATGTGCCATGTCTCCAAAGCGCGCAGAAGCTTCCGCTTCGGTAACTTCAGGTTGGGTTAAATAGTGATAAAGTGGACTGAGGTTCCCTTCATTTTTTGCTTTCTGAATAAGGTGATCAATCATGTCGCCGTTGGTGGCATGAACGGTGACCATTCCTCCACATTTCTTTACCTCCGTCATCAGACCAACCATCTGATTGTCATCAATCATCAAAGCTCCTTTGTAAGCCATGAAGGTTTTGAACGAGGTAATTCCTTCCTCTTCAACCATCTGCTTAATTTCTTTTTTCGTATCGTCGTTGTAGTCGGTAACAGCCATGTGATAACTATAGTCACCGTAGGCTTTTCCTTTTGATTTTTCCTGCCATGTGGACAAAGCGTCATGCAAGGATTTGCCCTGAGTTTGCAGGATGAAATCAATAACCATAGTCGTTCCTCCGTGAAGAGCTGCCAAAGTTCCCGTAGAATAATCGTCCGCGGAATAGGTTCCCATGAAGGGCATATCTAAGTGAACATGAGGATCTATCCCTCCCGGAAATACTAACTTTCCTGAAGCATCAATTACGTGATCTGCATCACGTTTGAGATTTTCTCCTATTTCAACAATCTTCTCATCCTCAATGTAGATGTCTCCTTTGAAGTCTTCCGCTGCATTAACAAGATGGCCGTTTTTGATGAGTATCGACATGCTAAATATTTAGGTTGTTAATTCTAAGTTAATCAAAGAAACGACACCACTTTGGGCGAATACTAAGTTTGTTCAGTAGAGGTCGTGAGCTTTGTAACCACGATTCCCATGATCATCGCAATCAAAAAGGAAGGGAACATTTCAGCCAGTTGATCAAAATACATTCCAATGCCCGGTATTGCAGGAACCACAAATTCAAAAATGGGAATGCACAAAAAACCGGTAATCATCGAAGCTATCGCACCCTTTTCGTTAAACTTCTTGTAGAAAAGTGAAAGAATGATCGCCGGACAAAAAGTGGCTGCTATTCCTGAAAATCCAAAGATGATAAACCAGAATATAGATCTCCCTGGAGTAGTTACTGCGACGATCATTGCAATGCCCAAAGCAAACAGTGCAATAATCAACGTGATGATTCTCGACTTCTTCGTAAGGTCAACATCTTCTAAATCTGGTCGGAATATCTTTTGGTAAAAATCTCTGGTCACAGCACTTGACGCAACAACAAGTAGTGAGTCAACCGTGGACATGATCGCTGAAAGTACAGCGGCAACGAACAATCCAACCACCAGTGTAGAAAACACATTGTCCGCCAACATTGGTAGTACATTTTGAGCACCGTTCCCAAGAATCACTTCCACATCCTGCCCAGCCTCTGTGAAAATATATCTTCCAAAGATACCAATTAGAACTGCACATGAATCCGTGACCAGCGTAAACGCAACCGCCACCCAGCGACCTTTGTTTATTTCCCTTTCATTTTTGATGGACATGAATCGCACAAAAACCTGCGGTGACCCAAGGAATCCCAACCCTATGAAAAGCAATCCCCCGATGGTCATTACATTCATCAAAGTGAATCCGCCAGCTCCCCAAATATTCAATAGTCCGGGATCGATCTGCCCAAGTCCTGAAATGATTTCTCCTTTGCTTTCGATGGTGTAATAAGCGGCTGCTGGCAACAAAACAAGTCCCAGAAGCATAACTAAGCCCTGGAAAAAATCTGACCACGCCACTGCAATGAATCCTCCTGAAAAAATGTATATAACAACGATAGCAAATCCTGTTAACGCTCCCGTGTAGTAGTTCCATCCCAAGAAGGACTCAAAGGCTGCGCCCGTAGCATCGATCTGTGAGCTCACATAGATCGTGACAAAAATGGTCAAAGTGGAAGCAGAGATAATTCTTAGAAGGTGATTTGTTGATTTGAATCGGCTCTCCAGGTAGTCAGGAATTGTGATTGAATCGTACTGATCTGAGAGCCTCTTGAAAGGCTTAGCCATAAAAAACCAAGCAATAGCGACGCCAATGACCTCACCGACCACAACCCAAAATGCCTGCACTCCAACCATAGCTCCCATTCCGGTCACACCTAATAGAAGCCAGCCCGATTCGCCTGTTGCCCTGGAAGAAAATGCTACGACCCAATATCCTATTTTCTTTCCTCCAACATAGTAATCCTTGATTCCCTTGACCTTCTTGGATGCTAAATATCCGAGAGCAAATAGGACTCCGAAGTAGATTATTAAGATGAGGTACTTGGTCACGATTTATGGTGCACTTTTTGGAAACATTCTGGCGTACTTGCTTAACAGGTAGTAGCTGACAAGAGAAATGCCAAAGGTCACGAACCATGCATATGAGTACAATTCAATGAAAAATGCACCAACAGATTCGGCATCAACCAGTTTCACAACCACTAGAAATCCCGGAACTACCGGCAAAATACTTGCGACAAATGCGATCCATGCGGGAGTATTCCAGCCCTTGTACGGCCCCTCCGGTTTAAAGAGAGCAGCCAAATCTAATTCTGTTTTGCGCACTAGATAATAGTCGCTGATCATCACGCCAGCAATTGCCCCTAACAATGCCGAGTATGCAATCAGCCATGTAAATATGTAGCCGGAAGGATCTGCTAGTAACTTCCATGGGAAGATAAGAATCCCAATTATCCCGGTAATATATCCCCCCATTTTGAAACTTATTTTTCCCGGTGAAATATTAGCGATCCCATTTGCAGGAGCTACCACATTAGCGGCAATATTTGTCGAAAGGGTAGCAATCGTCAGACCAAGCATTGATAGAATTACCACAAATGCTGAATCAAATTTTCCAAGCAGGACAACAGGATCCCAGATTGGCTCATTATAGATTATAAACGTGGCACTGGTCACAGCAATTCCAATGAAGCTGTAAAAAGCCATGGTTGTAGGGAGACCAAGTGCTTGTCCCAATATCTGATCTTTCTGTGATTTTGCATAGCGGGTAAAATCCGGGATATTGAGCGAAAGTGTTGCCCAGAAACCGACCATGGCAGTCAGGTTCGGCCAGAATATTTTCCAAAAATCAACATCGCTCTGCTGCGATAGCAGATACGAGGCATCAAGAATCTTGCTCATTGAGCCTACTTCCATCCATGCCCAACCCAGCATGCAAGCTCCTATTATGAGTAGAAATGGAGCTGCCCACGTTTCGAGGAGTTTGATGGAATCAATGCCGCGATAGATAATGTAAATGTTCATGACCCAGAAGATCAGAAAGCAAACGAACTGGGCAAGGTTGATACCCATGAAATCACCTAGAAATGGACTATTTGCAAGCCCAGGGAGAAATACGAGGGAGAGTTGATAAATAGCCGCCCCTCCAATCCATGTTTGGATCCCGAACCATCCGCAAGCAACCAACCCTCTCAACAAAGAAGCCAGAATTGAGCCACTAATTCCAAAGTTCAACCGCAAAAAAACGGGCAATGGAATTCCGTACTTTGTACCAACGTGTGCATTTAATACCATTGGAATCAGTACAATGACATTCCCAAGTGTGATCGTAATCATCGCCTGCCACCAATTCATTCCCTGGTTAATCAAACTGGAGGAGAGCATGTAGGTTGGAATACAAACGGCCATTCCTATCCAGATAGCTGCAATGTTTGTTACTGTCCAGTTCCGCTTGTCTTTGGGTACCGGTGCAAAGTCCTCGCTGTACAGGGGAGATGATGAAACGTCTTCAGTTAGCTCAACGATTTCTTCTTTCATAGTCTTGCTTTCAATCAGTTGCAATGCGCATCTGCTATGGAAATAGCCTGAGAAATAATATCCAGACCTTCATCGATTTGCTCTCCGGTTACGATCAAAGGTGGTACGGTGAAAATGTAATTCCATCGGACAAACGTGAACATTCCCAGTTCTTTGATTTTGGCTGCTACCTGGTTCATTACGGTCATTTCATCAGGTGCGGCATTCCATGGCGCCATCGGTTCACGCGTTTCCCGATTCTTCACTAATTCGATGCAACCAAGCAATCCGGTATTTCGAAAATCTCCTATGGATGGATGTTTTTTCGCTAACTCCGATACTTGCTCCTCCATATACTGCCCCATCTCGTTCGCACGTTCGAGAAGATTTTCTTCCTCATAGACACTTAGGACAGCTAACGCAGCGGCACACGAAACAGCATGCCCAGAGTAAGTCAATCCGAGGGGAAGTGGGATATCATTGAAATGATTAGCCAGGTCATCACTCACTATGATTCCACCAAGTGGTAAATAGCTAGAGGTTAATCCTTTTGCCATGCAAATGATGTCCGGTTCCACATCATGGTTGTTGATGCCAAACCATTTACCAGTGCGTCCAAATCCACTCATTACTTCATCACTAATTGTAAGGATTCCATAGCGATCTGCTATTTCTTTCACTCTCTTCCAATATCCAGGAGGATATTTAATGCAGCCAGAAGATCCAGATTCACCTTCCATAAGAATGGCAGCGATGTTGTGCGGCCCTTCATACTCGATGACTCGCTCCATATGAGCTGCACTTCTTTCGGCACATTCTTCAAGTGTGGTGCTATTGAAGGAACAGCGATAGAAATAAGGATTTTCTACACGTACAATGTTGGGTAACTGTTGACTGTCCACTGCTAACTTTCGTGGGTCTCCTCCTGCTGATATTGCTCCATAGGTTGCTCCATGGTAGGATCTGTAGAGCGTCACAATCTTATGTCGTTCGGTATAGGCACGAGCCAGTTTGATACTATTTTCGATGGCTTCTGCGCCACCCACGGTAAAGAAAGTTTTGTTCAGCTTCGGTGGAGCAATGGAGGCTAATTTTTTTCCTAACTCACCACGAACTTTCGTAGCAGCGCCAGGAAAAACATAAGAAACTTCATCCATTTGCCTGGCAACTGCCTCTCGTACTTTCTCGTTTCCGTGCCCAATATTGACACTCATCAGCTGCGACGAAAAATCGATGTATCGCTTCCCATCACGATCGTAGAGATGTACTCCATCAGCCCGCTCTATGTTCATTGGGCTCAGACCCGACTGCTTGACCCAGGAGAACATGGTATGGTCAAGGTTGTTCTGTATGATTTGCTCGTTTTCAGTCATGGTTTAGTTATCAGTTAAGTAGTTGATCAGTTGAATAGTAATGCAGTTGCCACAAGTCTGGACGGTTATCTTAGGTTATGAAACCCACTAATTAACCAATACACTAGTCAACTAAATCGTTAGCTCATCCAGTTGGTACGTGCCTCTGGATTCCATTTCGTAGTGATCTTCTTTCTCTGTGTCCAGAATTCGATAGAACTCTCTCCTGTGATGTCGCAGGTTCCAAATTTCGATTCATTCCAGCCGCCAAACGAAAAGGGCTCTCGTGGAACTGGCACTCCAATGTTTACTCCCACCATTCCTGCGCTTGCACGATCCATCACTTCTTTTGCTAAGCCTCCACTCTCCGTAAACACAGCAGCGGCGTTTCCATAGTCAGAGCTGTTTTCAATATCTATCGCCTCGTCCAAATACTTTGCTCTAATAATGGAAATAACGGGGCCAAATACTTCTTCCTTAGCAATGGCCATATCTTTCGTCACGTGATCTATGACTGTTGGACCGACATAATACCCTTCTTCTTTTCCTGAAACTTGAGCGTTACGGCCATCCACCAATACTTTGGCTCCAGCTTGCTCCGCCTGATTGATATATTTTTCAATTCGCTCCTTGGCTTCTTTGGTGATCACAGAACCTAAATTATCTCCCGGAACAATCTTTCTCGATTCCTCGCAAATTCTATCTACGATATGATCCACGGCACCAACTCCAACCATTGCAGCGGCGGCCATACATCGTTGACCCGCACATCCTGACATGGAAGCAGCCACATTGGTGGCCGTCATTTCTTCATGCGCATCAGGCAATACGATCAAATGATTCTTTGCACCACCCAGCGCCACACACCTTTTAAGATTTGAAGTCGCTCGTTTGTAAACAATTTTTGCAACATGCGTTGAGCCTACGAAGCCAACAGCTTCAATTCCAGGATGATCACAAAGTGCTTCTACAACTTCCTTGTCACCATTGACAATGTTGAAAACACCGTCTGGCAATCCCGCTTCTTTTAACAATTCAGCCATACGGATGGCACTAATTGGTACTACCTCGGACGGTTTTAAAATCATTGCATTTCCCAAGGCAATTGCGTTTGGCATGGCCCAGTGCGGCACCATGTTTGGGAAATTGAACGGTGCAATAAATGCTACAACACCAAGGGGTGCATACTCGATTCTACACTGCACGCCTTTACTCACTTCCATAACCTGGCCAGCTACCATTTGCGGCAGCGAACATGCAAACTCCGTTAGCTCTACACTTTTATCAACTTCTGCATAGGACTCTCCCATGGTCTTTCCATTCTCCTCATGAACAATTCGAGCCAGCTCTTCTCTGTTCTTCTCCAAAAGCGTCTTGTATTTGTAAAACACCTGCACTCGTTCCTTGATTGGAATTGCCGACCATTTTTCAAATGCTTTCTTGCCAGAAACTACTGCTGCATCTACTTCAGTCATTCCAGACAGAGGCAAACTTGATATTGTCTTTCCATCCAGCGGAGATATGATCTCCATTCTCTTTTGGCCATTTGCGGTAAACTGGCCTTCTACATAATTTTTTACTTCGGGGTATTTTGTTGCTGTCACTTCCATCTTCTCGCTAGTTATTTTGAAAAAACATTAGATATAAACTTAGTGATTTTATCAAGAAAATTATCCAAAACATCCTCTCACGTCTTCTAATTATCAATCAGAGGTCTTTGATTTTCTTCACAAGAAATGCTGACTTTGATCATTTGATTGGCCTTATAAAGGTTTGAACTTGAAGAATAACTTAACAATGAAATCATGAACAAATTAAGAATTGCTCTACTACCTGGCTTGGTGTTTTTTTCAATATCAATGTTTCCTTCATCAAATGTATCTGCACAAGCTTCAAAACAGCAAACTCCCTGGGTAGCTCCAGCAGAGGCTGATACTTTGACTAACCCCCTTACATACAAAGAAGTAGCACTTAAAAGAGGGAAAGAACTCTACACGGCAGAATGTGTGGTATGCCATGGAACGTACGGTAATGCAGAAACGAACATAGCGGAGACCCTTGAACAAAAACCAAAAAATTTCACGAAAGAAGACTTCCTTACGCAGTCTGATGGTTCTATTTTTTGGAAATTATCAGAGGGAAGAGGGTTGATGCAACCTTTCAAAACAATGCTGACCGATGAAGAAATCTGGTGTGTTGTCTCCTATATTAAGGTACTTGCAGGAGCCGAAGACTAATCCAGGTTAGCACCTGGTCTTACTTCCAGATTAATAGGATAGAAACAATGAAATTCAGCAAGAAGTAGAATTTTTCGAACTTAGTCATTTTGAACCACGACCGTTTAGCAGCGACCGTGGTTTTTTATGCTCTAAATTCTTTTTGGTCAATTCAGCGATTAACAAGGTTCGTTTTATAAATCTACAAAAATGAAACAACTTCCTCTTTGAGTCGTATTATCAATTTATGAAAGAAAATAGTCTTGGGGAATTGCAAGAATTGGTTCTCCTTGTAATTGGGAATCTTAACAGCGAAGCCTACGGCCTTGCCATTAAGGAATTCATCAGAGATAAGCTCCAGCGGCCGATAAGCATCAGTGCAGTTCACGCTACCCTCCAAAGGCTAGAAAAGAAAGGGCTTGTCACCTCCGCTTACGACAAAACGGCAACTAGTGAACGTGGAGGAAGACCAAAACTAGTGTTTTCAATCACAGCTCATGGTGCCAAGACTCTGGAAGATGTTCGATCGATGCGAAATCAACTTTGGAATGGTATGTACGGACTGGGTCTCAACCCTCAAGCATGAGAAAACCGCCATCACTCATTTCATGGCTCCTTAAGAGATTTTTAAATCCCGACCTGTTAAACGGCATTTATGGCGACCTGCTCGAAGAGTACAATACCCGCCTTTCAAGTCAAGCCACCTGGAAAGCTAATTTCCATTTCCTACTAAGTGGTATGGGGTTTATAAGGTTTCCGACACTTCTGCATTTCCCGAACTCAAAAAATCAACAACCTATGAATCTTTGGAAAAACTATTTGAAATTCTCTCTTCGCAGCATTAGTAGAAACAAGGTAAATACCGCTGTTAGTATCACCGGCTTAGTCGTCAGTTTCATAGCAAGTATTGCCATCCTGCAGTATGTTCAATTCGAAAAAAGCTATGACGACTTCCACGGTACAGCGGAGCGACTTTTTCGTGCAACAAATAGAATGACTACCTCCTCTGGTACCACCTTAAACGCAGCCACTTTCTATGGTGCAAAGGAGGACTTTCTAAATGAGATTCCGGAAATAGTCAACTCTGCTCAAATATTTGTTTCAAATTCAGCATTACTAGAAAAGGAGGAACAAAGCATCCTTGAAGAAGACGTGCTCTTTGTAACTCCCGAATTCTTCGATCTATTCAACTTTCCAATGGTTGCCGGAGGAATGGAACCTTCACCTAACCCAAACAGTATTTACCTTTCTAAACGAGTAGCAGAAAAGCTATTTCCAGAGGGGGATTACTTGAACAAAACACTCGAAGTTTCAGGTGTACTTGGACAGGTCTGGACTGCAACCATTTCAGGAGTTTTCGAAAACCTCCCAGTCAATACACATGTTAGAGCAGATGTAATTTTTCCACTCAACAAGCTAATCAACGTAGCAACAGAAGCTCAATTTTTCGGACCGAATTTGCCTTTCGAACAAGTCAGATGGCGATGGCTTTCCTTTCACACGTATCTTATGCTTGATGATGAGGCAGAACCTACTCAAGTTGAGTTAAAAGCTAATCAACTAGTTGATCAATACCGATCAGAGCTTGATGCTCGACTCAATCAAAATCATGACGTAATACTTCAACCCTTGACCACTATCCATACTACCGCAGGAATTGAGACCGAATTGTCACCTGTTAACAATCTCAGCATTATCAATCTTTTTATGATAGTAGCCATTTGCATTCTAGTAATCGGGTGGATCAACTACATCAATCTCAATACAGCGAAATCAGTCTCCAGAGGTAAGGAGGTAGGAATTAGAAAAGTGCTTGGATCAGGAACTCTTCAACTCAAAATTCAATTCCAACTCGAAGCACTTTTCACAAACATCATTTCCCTGATTCTTGCATTTGCCCTTCTTTGGCCAATTGCTCCACTGTTGGAAGGTATTTCAGGAGTTGAGTTCTTTTCATCGTTCTTTCAAAATACCAATTTGATTCTTGTCTTGATTGGAAGCGTTTTGTTGGGCAGTTTTCTATCCGGTCTTTATCCATCACAAGTTTTATCCAATTACAAGTCCATCGATGTGTTGAAAGGACGACTAAAGAACTCTTCAAAAGGGGTTTCACTAAGAAGAATGCTTGTAGGTGTGCAATTCGTTTTCACTCTTTTCCTTATGTCAGGATTGATGGTTGTGCACAACCAAATGAGTTACATGATTGGTCATGATCTCGGCATTGATATTACCAAAACGATTGTCATTGAAACACCAGCTGGCCTTTTTGGCACCGATGGGTTTACCGGAAAGATGACTTCGCTAAAAAATGAGATGAGCCAGCTAGCTGGAGTCAATAGTGTCTCTATTGGTTCACTAATGCCTGGGGTTGTAAACAATTGGAGGAATTCTACGGAAGGCACCGATAGCGATAAAGCAGGAATCTTCATTCATCGAACAACTGTTGATCATGATTATTTCGACTTGTATGGGGTTGAACTCTTAGCTGGAAGGCTATTCGATCGTTCCTACGGCAAGGAAGAGGGGAACATCATTGTCAATTTGAACTCTGTGGAAAAGCTCGGGTATCCAGCTCCAGAAAATGCTATTGGTGATGATATCACCTTTGCAGGTGTACGATACGAAATTGTCGGGGTCGTTGACGACTTCTATCAGCGTGGGGTGCAATTCGCACTTGAACCCTTCTCTTACAATCTAGACACCGCACTCTCAGGAGGTAACATTGCGCTGAAATTGGACAGTAAAGAGCAGTTATCAAAATCCATTGAGGAAATGGAAGCAGTATTTACACAAACGTTTCCCGATGCCCAGTTTCAGAGCCAAATTGTTGAAGACGTCTTCATGGATCAATACGAAAATGAGCAGCGATTCAGGACATTGTTCAGCATTTTCACAAGCATTGCAGTTGTCATTGCAATACTTGGTGTGCTGGGATTGGCATCTTTTATCTTAAATCAGCGCATAAAAGAGATTTGTGTTCGTAAGGTTTTAGGAGCAAAATCATCCTCATTATTTGTCATACTGAACAAGGAGTACTTTCTGATCAATGTAGTCTCTTTTGCACTGACAATTCCCATATCCATCTACTTCATGCAGAACTGGCTCCAGGAATTTGAAAATAGAATTGAGCTTGGCTTTCTCTACTTTCTACTACCGTTCCTAATCACTTTGATCATTGTGATCATTTCAACACTCGGTCATACCATGAAAGTGATCAGAACCAACCCAGCAACAATTCTGAAAGAAGAGGATTAGGTAATGTTTACATGACAAATAAGAGCCAAAATTCCTTATCCTAACCTCACTGCCTCATTGATCTTGAGAAGATCACCAACCTTAATGGACTTTCCTTCCTGGTCTTCTGGTAAGTATGTATTTACGGTCAAATGATAGAATCCCCCATGCTGTTGTAGCAGACTTTCAGTTGGTAAGTTTTCAGAGCGGCTTTGCATCATTCTTTTGATAAACTGCTTGTCCGTCTCTCCTGTCAATGGGTTTCTGGGTGGAACATTGCATCTGGCTCGTGGGCTGATTCCAATCATTTCTACATCTCCTATTGAAAAGCGTACGCCAACACCAGGCTCCTTGAAAAGTTGCTCTTCCCAATAAGGTCCTACTC
Source organism: Cyclobacteriaceae bacterium (assembly GCA_039961455.1). GTDB lineage: Bacteria > Bacteroidota > Bacteroidia > Cytophagales > Cyclobacteriaceae > Ekhidna. The sequence continues at coordinate 183,481 of JBDVJN010000006.1, forward strand.
CTCCAATTTCCAGATTAGCCCTGAATCTCAGGCGTAGATCTTCCATCGAGTGATCTGCAAAATCCTGATGAAGGGAATCCAGAGAAGCCTTGCTGAGTACAGTAACACTGCTAGTTTGCGGTATGTCCATCAATTCACCATTGCTGCGATGAACGAGATTCACAGTAAAGCCAAAGAAATCACTGAGGTACTCAACCAGTTGCTCATTGTTCTCCCTAAGGTCAAATGTTTGCTTCTCTCCTTCATCACGATGACTCAAGGAAATCAACCAGTTTGACAAATCGTACTCGGTTTTTAGCTGATTTACCCGACCTGTTCTTTTCCCGTTTACAAAACGACCATCGTCAGCTAACATAGCAAAGATCCGGTCATTCTTCAAGGAGTGGATTCCAATCTCAGCTTCTTCCAGGTCAATCGGATCAAGTGACTTAACCGGATAAATGCGAATCGCCGCAACATGAGGATTTTCCATTACTACAGCCTTCGATCAGTCTCTGAGATGGTCAGGTCATTGATACTTGCATATCGCTTTTTCATGTATCCATTCTCATCAAACTCCCAGTTCTCATTTCCATAGGCTCTGAACCACTGCCCTTCCTCGTTGTGATATTCGTACTCGAAACGAACAGCAATCCTATTGTCCGTAAATGCCCAAAGCTCCTTTTTTAATTTGTAGTCGAGCTCCTTCTTCCATTTGTCTGTCAGGAAACTCACGACTTCTTCACGTCCATTGATAAATTGGTCTCTGTTTCTCCATTCTGTATCCGGAGAGTATGCCATTGATACCTTTTCAGGATTTTTACTGTTCCAGCCATCTTCGGCCATTTGAACCTTCTGAGCAGCAGTTTCTGCGGTAAAGGGAGGTAGTGGGTTTTTCTTTTCCATCATTACTTTATTAGTGATTCAACAATTCTCTTAGCCTTCGTAACCGGCCATTGATTTTTAAATAATTGACTTTCGATTAGTGCTCCCTCAAACAACAGATACACATGATCACTGAGTTGCTCATTGTCAATCAGCGTGGTCAGATAGTTCCGAAGGTCCGTTTTATGATTTTGGATGACCGGAAGGATAGTCACATTATCACTGGAGATTTCCGAAAGGATATTCAAAAAACTGCATCCTCTGAATTTCTCTTTTTTATTCATCATAAATAGAAAATCAAAAGCGACAAGAATCGGTGCCTGATCTCCTTTGTTGTTCTCGATATATTGCTGGATTTTTTCCATCCAGTATTCATGACGAGTACTCAGAAAAGTAACACAGAGTTCCTCCTTCGATTTGAAATTGTAGTAGAAACTGCCTTTGGCAATTCCCGCATCATCAATGATTTGATTTATTCCGGTAGAATTATACCCCTGCGATTGGAATAATTCTGTCGCGGTTGATACTATTTTATCTCTGACTTTCATTCATTTTTCCGATTCAGAATTGCAAACGTCAATAAAATAATTTAGTTAGACAAGTCTGTACAAAAATATTTATCTTACTCCAGGAAAAAGCATTTCAAAACCTGAACTACTGCCAATGGAAACTGTGCACGAACAATACATGACTATTTGTTTGACCCTGGCCAAAAAGGCATTGGAGAGTAGCAACCCCCCAGTGGGTGCTGTTCTTGTTTATGACGATAAGGTGATCGGCGAAGGGACAGAGTCGGGCAAAACAACTGGGGATGTAACCAATCATGCTGAAATTCTGGCCATCCGTGATGCGGTTGCCAATGGACATGAGGGCGTGTTATCCGGAAGCTCTCTTTACACTACACATGAACCATGCGTGATGTGCTCCTACGCAATTAGACATCATAAAATACCTTTGATCGTGTTTAGTCTTCCTGTGAAACACGTTGGGGGTTGTACATCTGAGTTCGATGTTCTTTGCACCGAACATGTTCCCAAATGGGGAGTGAAACCTGAGATTGTCCAGGGAATCTTGGATAGCGAGGTACGAGAGCTAAACAAACAGTTCGAAAATCGGGAAACCAGGAACTACTAGTGCTATTGCGCTTTATCATTTGCCCTTATGATCGAAATCATAATATTATGAATGATCATCAGGTAGCATTGCGTTGTCATGAGACAAGTTATCTCGTATGTACTCCTTTTCTCCATTGTGGCTCATCTGCTATGGAGTTCGGTCTACATGCTTGATTACTATGTGAATTCAGATTTCTATAAAGAGCATTGTCAAAACAAAAGTCGTCCGGAGCTTAAGTGCGACGGAAAGTGTATTCTGGCACAGAAACTCAAAATGAACACTGAAAATGACGAGGCAGTACCATTTATTCCAATTAATCATGAATATCTCGCCTCAGTCACGAGCGTCTCACTCAATCCAGCTTACGTTTATGTAGAACATAAATCCGGTTGGGTGAACAACTATCTCAACCCGTTTGATTTCCATTTGTTGAAACCGCCTATTTAGGTCTCGTTCCCTCCTTTTTCTTTTCAACAATAAAAATTAAACCAATGAAATCTTTAAGATATTTATCGGTAGGGCTGATTATTGCATTAATCGGTGCCTGCTCAGACAGTGATGATCCAAATCCTGGATTCGAAACTGATCTAACAGAAGTTGCCACAGCAACTGAAAATGATGTTACTGTTACGCTTTTTGCGGCGGAAGACTTATTTGTAGGTTTTAATAAGCTCACCGCAAAAATTGAAAATGCGGATGGTGAGCTGCTTTCCGGTACCGTCACCGTCACACCCATGATGGATATGATGACTATGTCACATTCGTCTCCGGTTGAATTTCCTAACGGAACGACGTTAACCAATGGAGCATATGAATTCAATTCTGTTTTTGTGATGCCTTCTGGTGAGATGGGGTCCTGGAAAATCAACTTTGAAGTAAATGGTACTGCAGTTTCGGTCCCGATAGATGTGGTCGCCCCGGAAAAGGCTCGACTCGTGAGTTTCACTAGTCAAATGGACGAAACAGTAAAATATTTTGTGGCGTTCCTTGGACCAGATGAACCTCAGGTTGGACAAAATGACTTGGAAATAGCGGTTTACAAGAGAGAAAGTATGATGGAATGGCCAGCCGTCACCAACCTTTCATTCGAGGTTGAACCATGGATGGTGTCCATGGATCACGGATCTCCAAACAATGTTGCTCCAACTCACATGTCTGACGGGCACTACATGGGTAAAGTGAACTTCACCATGACTGGTGACTGGCAAATTCGACTCACAATGAGTCAGGATTCCAATGTGTGTGGAGAGCCATATTTTGATATCTACTTCCAGTAGTTAGTCAGCAAAAACGGAAAATCATGCAAAGGTTTAGTCTTCTTTGGATTTTCATTTCAGGCATTCAGTTGTGCTTCGGGCAGTCCGACAAGGAACGCTACGAAGCATGGCTGGATTCCATAAAAAATGAAAAGTACATAGGTATTGAAATGGAGCTGGATGAAATTATCATCACAGACTCCTTGCAGCGCGGGTTGATCAATGATCCAAAAACGCAATTCAACATGCGAAGCACAGATCAGTTGATGCACAATCTTTCTGGGGTAAACATGGTTCGCCGGGGAAACTTTGCCAATGAGCCAATGTTGCGGGGACTCACCTCAGAACGATACGTGCTTAGCATTGATGGCATGCGCATCCAAGGAGCCTGCACAGACAAAATGGACCCTGCTTCCTCGTACATAGAGCCGATAAATCTAAAAAGCCTGGATGTGACATTTGGCACTCAAAATAACATGATGGGATCCAGTACGGGCGGGAGCGTCGATTTTGGACTAAAAAAACCTGTTTACAACCTTGAAACTCCGTTCAGAGCTTCCATATCAACGAACTATTCTACTGTATCGAATGGCTTTGATCAAACACTGGATCTAAACTACTCAAAAGACAAGTTTGCGGTTCGTATATCCGGTGTTCACAGAAAAGCAGAGAATTATACGGATGGAGCAGGCGAGGAAGTCCGGTATTCCCAATTTGAAAAATGGAATTATGCTTCATCGCTGAGCTATAGAATCAATGATCGGGACATGCTTTCTTTTGACTTTGTTGGAGACGATGCAACAGACGTAGGATATCCTGCACTCCCAATGGATGTATCCTCTGCTCAAGCTAAGTTGTTCGGGCTTTCATACATTTCAGATGACTTCTGGATTCTAAAGGAGCCCGAAATCAAAATCTATCACAACTTCATCGACCATCAGATGGATGATACGAAGCGTGATAGTGTTGCTATGCACATGGATATGCCGGGAAATAGCAATACAACAGGTGCATTTGTTCGAGGATTCCTGATTTCAAATATTCGATCTAATCTTGAATTCAAGGCCGACTATCATAAAAGCTTTTGGCATGCTGAAATGACCATGTTTCCTAATGAGACAGACCAACTACCCATGTTTATGCTTACCTGGCCAGACATTCACCGTTCGATTTCCGGTGTTGAATTAAAGTACTCTTCTGACCTCACACCTAAACAAAAAGTGATTACCAGTGGTCGAGTAGAACAGGTCACCTCGCACATTTCAAGTGATTTTGGCGAACGCCAACTATCTGTCTTTGGAAAGACCGGATCAGAAAATAGAAACGAAATCTTAACCAATCTGTCCGCACAATATCGCTGGACTCCAGGCAAAAGTTCCGCAGTAAGCTTAAAAGCATCCTATGGCGAACGAGTGCCTTCAGCCTCCGAGCAGTATGGGTTTTACTTGTTCAATCAACAAGACGGGTATGACTACCTTGGAGATCCTGACTTGAAAAAAGAGCGTAACGTACACGTTGAAGCCGGCCATGAACTCAATCGATCCGGGTTTAAGGTTGAGACTGCCATTTTTGGCTACTTTTTTAAAGACTACATCATGGGCATTTACGATTCTTCCTTAAGTGCTATGACCATTGGAGCCTTGGGGGTGAAGTGGCATGAGAATACCTCCAATGCCACCATGCTCGGTGGTGAGTTTTCCTTATCCAATCAACTCCTACCCTCTTTATCAGGTAAAATGGATGTAAAATACGTTTATGGAGAAGATTTTGAAGGTGCCCCACTTCCCCAGATGCCACCATTGAAGTTGAGCTACTCAATTACTCAGGTAATCAAAGGATGGAACATTCAGCCCGAAATAGAGTGGTCGCAAGCCCAGGATAGAGTGAGCGAAAAGTTCAATGAGCGCACCACAGATGATTTCACCTTGATCAACTTAAGAATCTCCAAACAATTTACCGCGAAGAATACCTGGTCGATTGGAGGCGGAATCGAAAACCTTACCGATGTTGCATACCGAGAACATTTCGACATTGGTCAAATCTTGAGGCCAGGTCGCAACGGGTATCTTCAGATGAAGGTTCAGTTTTAACATTGCTTCCACTAAAAAGCACGAACATCAAATTGCTCTGCCACTAAACAGGTACTGTATTCCCACGATTCAACAATCAATTGTAAAGGTCTGATCAAATCCCAAATCTTTTAGTTTTGAGATCTCGTTAGGAGATCTGATATGATTTTAGTCCACTTTTAATGTGGAAATCTCCTGACTTGAACTAGCAGTATGCTTAAAAAGAAATTTCTAATAGTATGGTCAACGCTACTGTTTTTTCCGCTTCTCTCTCAATCTCATCTTGAAATCGGAATTAATTATTTGAATGCATCTCATTCCAGTATTGGATTAGGTGCCTACCTGGAGCCCCGATATGCGCTAAGTGAAAACCTGGACCTAGGCTTACGTTTGGGACTGAATGGTTTTATAGGTGAAGATCAGTCACGGACAAAATCCTCGCGAGTAACTACAGGCACACTACCTCTGGTTTCAGGAAGCTTGATACGGCGTTTTCTGGGGGAGGATGCTAAAGGGGTTCCATATGTGGGACTGGGCCCCGGACTGTATTTATCTGAAGGCATCAATTTCAGGGAAGGTCTCAAATTGGGTGCGGGTTTAAGATTTGGATTTTTCATTGGACGATCAAATATCGGTTTTACTCACAATTTCGTTCCGGAGGACAGTTTTTTCCAGCTTAGTTATGGATTTCGACTGCTGGATAGAGGGTCATGAGTATATGATCAGGAAGCCTGGCGGCAATGAGTCCCTTCAGATGAAGATTTAGTTTTAGATCGATACACATAGCAAACAAACAACTGCTTTATATACCAGCTAAAGTCATTGATTCGAATTCTCCTGAAATTCTGATTTATACTCACTTGGAGTTTTACCGGTGTATTTCTTAAATATCCTGTAGAAAGTGGCTTTCGAATTGAATCCCGAAACCAAGGCAATGCTTGCAAAGTCAAAGTTCTCATATTTCCCACTCAAAAGGTTTTTCTTAAGATCATCGACTCTGTAATGATTGACATAGTCAGTAAAACTCTCATAATTGTTCTCAGCTAGGTAGTTCCGAATAGTGGATTTTGTAAGTCTCGTCAGGATTGATAATTCATCAATTGTAAGGTTGGGGTTTTTGTAAATCTCATGCACTTCAAAGTAGTCTTTCAAAACAGGACCTACATGCAAACCTTTGCTTGTATTACTAAGATGAATGGACGTTTTCAAAAAATATCTCTTGATCCATTGCAGTTCCGTGATCCCATAAAAAGTCAGAAAAAGGAACAGCAATAGGTAAATAGGAACGGCAAAATAGCGGTAGTATGGCAGCGCAATTGATTGGCTCAAGTCATCTACAAAAGTTATATCCGATTGTTTACTCAGGACTAAAATTAACCCGGGCAGAATGGTAGATAGTAAATGAATATTTACGATGAGGTAGAAGCCAAAGAATCTGACTTTAGACTCTTCTTTGAGTTCTATCCTAATCTGCTGTTTAAACTCCTTCAGGCCCAGTTTGAAATAGATCAGAATCAGTAGCCAGTAGGAATAGTACTTTATGTTATTGATGACGAATCTTTCACTACTCCCAGATGTGGTAAAAAATTCTCCATATAGAACCATCCCGAACAATGCCATTGGAACCACTAGATGCATCAATTCCTTCCTAACATCTCCCCTTTTGTTTAATGCCATCAGGTATAAGTAAAGCAAGGGCCCGAAGAAAAACCCCTTCCACGCCCACACCAAAACATGTAGAATGACATTTGACTTTAGGTAGTCAGGGAAAAGAAGCATTAGCGGAGAATGACAGACCAGCAAGCTGTACGCACCCAAAAAAATGTTCTTTGGATTTTTCTCAAAAACATTGAATAACCCCACCAATGTTATCTGGAAGATGATGTAGAGCTGTACTCCAATAAATATTTGATTCCAATCGTGCATTGTATTGCAGTCCTAAGGAAGCAAATTTTTGAATAAAAATGATTCGGGGACTCCAGTAGTTTACCGAGTTGTCTCAAAAAAACAAAATGAGACATTTCCAACCTTTGTGATTGCGACAAGGCAGCAGCTGAAGTTTAAATTCACCCCTATTCACAAAGTAAATCCTAAATGAGAACTAGTAAAATCATTTCTATCTTATCAGTCGTTGTTGGATTCGGGCTTATTTTTCTTACCTCTTGCTCCAATGAACGTGGGGCAGCCGTGGACTTGCAAAGTGCACGAGAGGAAATTCTCGAACTACACAATAATTCAAGAAAGTATCACTTCGAGAAAGACTCAATTTCTTTTGCAAATCAACTGTCCAAACGATTTGTCTCTGTGAATCGTGGAGAAGTCAATCGGCCATCGTTTGACGATAACTTAAAGCGATTCAATAGATATTTTTCTAGTGTTGAATTTGTAAAGTGGGATGATATAGTGGAGCCAGTCATCAAATTCTCTGGAGATGGGAAGATGGCTTACACGATCGTGCAAAAAGAGGTGGTGGTTCGTTTTACGGAAGATTCAAAGGAAATGGAAGAGCAAGTAGAATTTGCTTGGGTGGCCATTTATACCAAAGGTGAAAAGGGATGGAAAGTTGAGTGCGTTGCTTCCACCAATAAGGAGAGCATAGTGAAAGACGTAGACCAGGACTGATGATCTCTGGGAAAATCAAGCGACTCACTTTGGCATGTAAATGGTGTATTACACTGTTTGTTTCACTTTTTTCAAGTTGCCAAAGCCCGGGAGTCAATGTCTCAGACAAGGTAGATTATATATTGGCTGAAAAGGACCTAATTCCCGAAGGAACGGCATTTAATAGCAAGACAAATTCCGTTTATGTGGGCTCCATCTACCAACAAAAAATCATTGAGATCAACTCAGAAGGAAAAGTGTCCGCCCCTATTCAAAAAGATCTTTTTGGGGACTTCAGTCCAATAGGTATGGAGATGGACACAAAAAGAGACAAGCTGTGGGTAAACGTAGCACTTGCACCGATCGTGAATCGGTCAGGGTCGCAAGAATGGAAGACGACCATCATGACCTTCGACATGGTAAACCATCTACTAGTTAAAGAATATGGAGTCATTGATGAGCAAAGAGCTTTCCTAAATGACTTGACCGTCGCTGCCAATGGTGACGTCTATGCCACAGAAACTTCCAATGGAAAAATTTACAAAGTAGACGCACAAACGGATCAACTTGAGGTCTACCTTGAATTGGTGGGTTTCAGTTTTCCAAATGGGATCACTTATTATGAACCGCTTCAGTGCCTTTTTGTTGCCACAAATGAAGGAATCATCAAAATTGAATTGAAATCAAAAAAGGTCAGCCTCCTCGAAACCGGGAGGGGGATTGATGCCAAAGTGATTGATGGGTTATCCATATTCGAGAACTATTTCATCGGACATCAGAGCTCGAAAGTTTCCAAATTTTACTTTAATGAGAATCAGTCCAAAATCACAAAGTCAGAAATTCTCGATACCGGGGAAGAATTCGATTCAAGCACCACTGGTGAGATAGGAAATGGTCACTATTACTTCATCGTAAATTCTCAGATAAAGAGTGGGATAGATCAGAAAAACAAATCAATTAAACCAATGGATAGTTTGGAAGAGGTCATTGTAAGGCGTATGAAATTATAGCCTCCCACCTCGAAACTAGCCTGGAATTAATCTAAAAATTAATTACTTATGAAAACGCTTATTTTACTTGTTTCAATTACTCTTTTAGTTACTCCCTCGTTTGGTCAAACCTTAGATATCCAGTCTTTGAAGGATGCATACGCTGCATGGATAAAAGCGTGGAATGATCGCGACGCAGCTGGAGTTGCAAAAATTAGTTGGGGAAATTTTGGGTTTGGACGGGATGTCCCATTCCCACGAACCGGAGTTAATGATCCTACCGCTTACAGGGAAGGAATTAAAGAATACATGGAGACGCTAACTAGAATTGACTACAAAGAGCACTTTACCACGTACGAAATTGTCAATGCTGTTGGTTTGGTAGATGGATTCTACGCGCAAACAACACAAAAAGAAAACGGTCCTATCAGGTCGGTTTATGGACGGCAATCTCTTGTTTTTGTCAGACAAGATGACCGCTGGAAAATGGTTCATTACCATCGATCCGCACTTCCAACTGAATTTACAAGGTAGCTCGAGGATTATAAATAATTTAGTCTTAACCTACTTCAGCCACTTTTGAAACCACTCCTCCAGGCGCGTGTACATATCTACCCGGTTTTGAGGGTTCCTGAAACCATGAGGCTCATTGGGATATGATTTGCTTTCGAATACCTTATTTCGATCCTTTAATATCTTCACAGCAGACTCGTACTGACGAAAAGGAGCTCGCACATCTGCTTCCCCATGCATGATTAAAAGTGGTGTTTCCACACGGTGTATACGAGATAATGCATTGCTTACTGCATATACTTCCGGTCTTTCCTCTGGTGACCCGCCATGCCCTGTTCTGATGAAGATTTTGCCAATCCGATCTGCATTGGTGTAGGCATCTCCAAAGTCATAAATTCCCGCCATGGGTACAGCAGCATCAAATTTTGCAGGCTCCTGAGTTACGGCGGCCATCGAGGTAATTCCTCCGTAGCTATACCCGTAAATTCCCACCTTGCCATCTGACCACTTTTGCGCTCGAATGAAGTCCGAAGCATGTGCGGCATCCAGTGCTTGTCCGTTTCCCCAATCATTGATACTTAAGTCTTGAAATGGTCGTCCGAAACCAGAGCCGCCCCGGTAATTAACTGCCAGTATCACGTAACCTTGATTTGCCAGGTACTGTTCCGTCAAACTCAAGCGCTTGTAGTATGTATTGGTACCTCCACCGTGTACATGAACAAGCGCAGGATACTTTTTGCTTTCATCAAAACCCGGAGGATTATACCTGAATGCCTGAATGTATAAGCCATCCCAGCTCCTGTAACTAATCTCATGAGGTTCTCTCAGATCGTTCCATTTGGTAGAAAAATTAGTCAGTTGGGTAATGGTGCCTCCCTCCGCTTTTATGTAATCCACTTCATTTCCTCTCGTAGCGGTAGATCGAACAAAGACAAACGCATCACCATCTTTGGTTGCGTGGTAATTGAAGAACGTCCCTCCCATGTTGGTGACTCGCGTTGCTACCCCGCCGGTAGAAGGCACCCTCCAAAGTTCTACCTCTGATCGTTCCTGATAGGGAAAGAAAATTTCACTTCCATCACCAGACCAACTAACTGTGTGGTTGAAAAGGAGATCCGTTGCATGCACTTGCATATTCAATTTTTGGTCTGTGCCCTTTTTCGGATCTATCAGGTAGATGTGCGACAAATCTTCGTACCAAAATTCATCTTTGGCATTGCCGAAAAGTGCAATTTGGGAGCCGTCCGGTGACCAGACAGGCGAAGACATGGCCATCAGATTACTTGAAACCTTACGTTCTTTTCCTGATTCGACATTCACCACCCAAATATCATCTTCCCAATAATCATTCTTAAAGGAATAGTATGCTATCTCCTCACTATCCGGGGACCAGGACGGAAAGTACCTAAAATCATCAGAGGCCATGGATTTTTTTGTCAGCTGTTTTATGGGACCAGATCCGTCCGCAGCAACAATCCAGATATCCTGATAGCCTGATCGTCCACTATAAAAAGCAACAAATTCTCCATTCGGAGATGGTCTCGCAGCTCGCTCACCCTCATCATCGTTTGTTATTCTCAAAGGTTCATTGCTCCCGGGTGTAATGGTCCATAAATCGCCGCTATGCGAGAAGACAATTCTTTTACTATCTGAAAACCACGCAGGTGAAGATCCAGTTGTCCAGAAAATGATACTCTCAGGATTGTTCAGGTCAATCAGAAAAATACCGCTTTGCTCCGCTGTCCGGGCAGTCACAGCCACCATATTTCCATCCGGAGAAAGTACCGCCTGCCCTGCTCCGTAGTTCTTAGTAAAGATGTTTTGCCAATTGAGATCTAATCCCTCTTGCGCATAGAGCGTGGTGAACGCAGTTAAACCAAGAAAAAAAATTGCCGCAAAGTACTTTATGTTACTCATCCGCTGATCTGTTTCGTTTTTCATTAAAGTGAACTTCCTACCAATCTACTCGATTTTGAGGGTTCATAAAACCCTACCTGCACAAGACTTCATGAAACGAAGAAACATAGTTAATGCCTGCGTTGTACCAGCTGATGGTCGCGTTGTCATTGTGGATATCCGCGTTATAACAGTTGATAGTTGCGTTGCAGTAGTTGATAGTCGCGTTGTAACAGCTGATGGTCGCGTTGTAATAGTGGATAGTCGCGTTGTAACAGTTGATGGTCGCGTTGTAATAGTGGATAGTCGCGTTGTAATAGTTGATGGTCGCGTTGTCATTGTGGATAGTCGCGTTGTAACAGTTGATGGTTTTCCTTATGTTTCCCATAAACCAGTTCCTTGATTTGTGATCAAGGAGCTTTTTTGTGGAGTCTGTAAGAAGCATCAATTTGGACGAATAGTCCATTTTGATGGTCCTTTACTCCATTTTTCAAATCCTTCAGGAAAATAGTTTTGTGACCACAATCAGGATGTCTGGTTGATAAAAAGAATTGGTCATGAAAACACTCATAATTGTAACGCATCCTAAGCTTGAAAAATCAGTAGTGAACAAGCGTTGGATTGAAGAGTTAGAAAAGTATCCTGAGAAGTATATTATACACGATCTACATCATATCTATCCAGATGAGGAGATTGATGTTGACAAGGAGCAACGCTTACTGGAATCTGTTAACCAGATCGTGTTTCAGTTTCCTTTCTACTGGTTTAACTGCCCTCCACTTTTAAAGAAGTATATTGATGATGTATTAACCCATGGATGGGCATACGGTTCTAACAGCGGATTCAAGCTATCAGGAAAAAAAATAGCATTAGCAATTTCTGCCGGTATCAAAGATGAAGATTACCAAACCTCTGGGCGATACAAATACACGCTGGAGCAACTAACGAGTCCATTTGAAATTACATTTCTCTATGTAAGAGCTGACTACCAGCCTTTCTATGCCTTTTACGGAGCTGAACACAGCCCCGATGATGAGGAGGTGACGCTCAGTGCAAAGGGCTACATTAATTTCCTGGAAAACTTAGAAATAGAATCAAACAGTCAACTAATAACCTCTACAAATAATTAAAATTGAAATCATGAAAAATGTATTTTACATAGTGATCGTAAGCTTTTTTATCAATGCTTGTAACGATCAAAAGACCATAGGACAAGCAGTAGTAAATCAAGCGGAAGAAGGTGAAAAATTAATGGAGGTAAGTCGGAAATGGGCAAATTCTGCCTCCCCAGAGGAGTTCTTAAGCGTTTGGAATGAAGAATCCCTTTTTATGGAACCAGGAAAAGCTTTAGTTACAGGGCAGGCTAATATCGCAAAAGCGCTAGAAGCAATTATGGCAATTCCTGGATTTAGTATTACCTGGGAGCCTCAAGAAGCGTTTGTCTCAGCGAGCGGAGATCTTGGTTACGTCATTAGCAAAATTCTTGTCACCTACAACGACGAAAACGATGAGCAAGTGAAGCTATTCGAGAAAGGGGTGGAAATTTGGAAAATGCAAGCTGATGGTCGCTGGAAAAACGCAGTGGACATTTGGAACGTTGATCCTTCGCTAACTTCCATATATTAAAAAGAATTGAAGAACCCCCATAGCTACCTTTTGCTCTGAAACTAGTGCAACAAAATAGATGATCTTAGACCGACATACTTTCGAATACCAAGACAAAGTACTCATTGAGAAAGTGATCATTAGAACTCCTTTTAAGTACGAGGGGAATTTTCAAAACAGAGGATGTTTTATCTACTTCAAAGACAGAGCACCGAAACTACTTTCCTCAGAGAATAATGTTCAAATGAATAGTCAGGAAGCGGTGCTGCTAAAATGCGGTACACATTTCTTGGATTTGCTTAGGAAAAAGGATGATGAAACGGTTGAGGTAATTATCATTCATCTTTTTCCAGAAATACTGAAAAAACTGTACGTTGGAGAGCTCCCGTCGCTCATAGAAAAACGCAACTATACCAAACAGAGCGGAGTTGTGGCATCCAATGATATCATCGCCAAGTTTATTGACTCTCTAGAATTTTACTTCAAAAACCCTGAGTTGGTTAGTAATGATCTCATCGAATTGAAAATCAAAGAGTTGATCCTGCTGCTGGTACAGACCAAGAATGTAAACTCAATACTGGAACTAGTCTCCGATTTATACTCTTCCAGAACCATCCATCTAAAGAACATGATCGAACTGCACTTATTTTCAAACCTAAGTGTAGAGGAGCTTGCCAAACTGAGCAATCTGAGTTTGTCATCTTTCAAAAGAGAATTTAAGGCAGAATTCGACGATACTCCTACCAACTACATAAACTTTAAAAAAGTTGAAAAAGCGAAGGAACTCCTGCGGATTACGCAAATGCAAATAAGCGAAATAGCCTACGAGGTGGGATTCAATGACTCGTTATACTTCACCAGGCTTTTTAAAAAGAAAACGGGGACTACTCCTACAGCTTACCGTTCGGGTCAAGCAAATTGAACGGATAATCCATATCTACGATCCTTTACTCCATTCCCTCTGTCCTTTGGGAAAATAGCTTTGTACTCAGAATAGAATTAGAAACTGGATAGTACAAATACACTCCTCAATTCATTCTGCTCAATAAGAATTATCAACAAAAATGAAAAGTAATTAAATGGAAACTAAGACAACAGAAGCGCAAAGCTTCAATGATTACCAGGAAGTGGTAGAGGCACTTAAACCCTATATCGAAAGTGCTCGAACAGGAAATGGAGAGCAAAGTCGATCTGCCTTTCATGATCACGCCCACATAGATGGTTCAGTAGGTGGTGAGTACTCGAGCAGTACTGCCGATGAGTTTGGAGCTGCTGTTACCTCATTAGGTGAGGCACCAAATATTGAGCACCATATTGCATGGATTGACATTTCAGGTCCAGCAGCTGCCGCAAAAGTGGAATTCCTGGATTGGAAAGGATTCAGGTTCACCGATTTCTTTGTCTTGTACAAGAAAGATGGTGATTGGAAGATCAGTGCGAAAGTTTACGATTCGCATTCGAACAACTAACTAAGCATACTTATGAAAAGGATAATGTTTATGATGGTTACGTCGAGTCTATTGTCACTTAGTGTAAAGGCTCAGGATGATTTAGAAGCCGGGAGTTTTAAAGTCTATCAAGAAGTGGTGAAGGCACTTCAACCTTACATTGAGGGTGCGCGTACGGGAGATGGTAAACTAAGTCGATCGGCTTTCTTTGATCATGCCCATATTGTTGGTTCGGTGGATGGGCAGTTTTCAAGTAGCACTGCCGATGAATTTGGCAAGGATGTCACTGATTTGGGAGCTGCTTCTAGTATTCAATATCAAATTGCATTGATCGATATTTCAGGACCTGCAGCAGCTGCAAAAGTAGAATTCTTCGATTGGAAGGGCTTTCGATTCACTGATTACTTCGTGCTCTACAAGCATAAAGGTAAGTGGAAGATAAGCGGCAAAACGTACGATTCCCATTCAAATAATTGACCGCAATATGATCTTGATGCAAATAAAAGCTGACCAAATGGTCAGCTTTTATCATTTTGTGGAGTCGGAGGGATTCGAACCTCTCGGAAAATCACCTAACAATCAATGAGTTACATAACGTTGATAAATAAACGCACCCTCAGCCTAAGTCATTGGAAAATCCTCCCCCTATGATAGAAGATTTTTGAAAACCCATTAGCCTATTAATGTCGTGTTGATTTTCTACTATTTGAGTTCTAATAACATTAGATACTCCAAACTGAGCTTAATCCAGGAAAGAATCAACCCCAGGGAGAATTCAATTTTGCATGATTTAAATCAGTCAAAGGAGGAATAGGGATCATCAAACGGTAGTGACTCAAGACCGAACTTTAAGTAAAGTATATGGGCTATGAAAAAAATATTGGTTCCTGTCGATTTTTCTGAAGTGAGCAATAATGCAGTTGATTTCGCAGTAAATCTGGCTGAAAAGTTTAATGCAGAGCTCACATTGATGCACAGTGTCAGCTTCCAGTATTTTGCGGATTTTCAATATCATATTCATGAGGATGTCCGTAAAATGATCAACGAAGCGAAAGGTGAAGCTCGTGACAAAATAGACGCAATCATTGGGAGCTTAAAGTCTGATATTGACGTCCTCGGTCATGTGGGGTCAAATAACCTGATTGATGAAATCAGGGAGATGATTTCACGACATGACTTTGATTTGGTTGTGGTGGGCACACATGGCTCGCATGGTTGGAAGGAGTTTCTGACAGGATCCAATACTGAAAAAATCGTTCGACGTATTTCTATACCAGTCATAGCAGTACCTGCGAAAGTTACTTCCACAGATATCAGGAAAATATTAGTTCCGCTGGATTTGAGAGAGATCCGCAGAGGATTCTTTGATGAAGTGGCGAAACTTCAAAGAAGTTTTTCCGCAGCGTTGGAATTTGTATGGATAAAAACTCCGCATAACATTGAGAGCGATGAGATAGTGACGCAGGAGCTGACAATTTTGCTGAAAGAACAGGGGGTTGAAAATTTTTCTTTCAGTATTGATCACGAAATCTTCCCCTCAGATGGAATTCTGAAGCATGCTAAGGAGACTGCAGCAGATATGATAGCGATGGCGACACATGGAAGAAGAGGAATTTCTCATTGGCTTTCCGGTAGTTTGACAGAAGATACGCTCAATCACATACACATTCCTGTTTGGGCCTTCAAACTGGATAAACAAGAGAAACCGATAGTACTTACAAGTGTGAAGGAAGCGAAAGGAAAACCACTATATAAAGACATTAAGACACCAATGAAATGAAAAGAATACTAGTTCCCATTGACTTCTCGGCGGTAAGCAGGTCAGCCGCAAAGTTTGCAATTGAACTTGCCGAAGAGTCTGGATCGGAAGTCCTTCTTCTTTACAGTAGTCACATTGATTACTACAATGAATTCACTTATACAACTACTTTGAATATGCAGCCTGCTATTGATGAGGTAGAAAAATCGGTCAAAGAACGAATGGGAAATTTCCAACGTGGATTGTCGACTCATTCAAAACTCCGAGTAGAGGTTTCAGGCCTTCACCTAATAGAGGCGATAAAAGAAACAGTAGCACATGAACAAGTAGGTTTAATTGTTATGGGTACTCACGGGTCAACAGGACTGAGCGAACTTTTTGTCGGGTCAAATACGGAGAGGATAGTACGTTTAATAGGTTGTCCCGTGATATCCGTCCCATCTGCTGTTTCATTCCGTGATATAAAAAAAATTCTGGTGCCCGTGGATTTGAGAGAAATACAGGATGAGTTCCTGAAGAAACTCGTTGTCCTACAGCAGCTTTTTTCCGCATCACTTGAGTTTATGTGGGTACAAACACCCCATAACATTGAGAATGAGGAGTCGCTGAAAAAGGAATTCCAGGCACTTATCAATACCTACGGATTTGACAAAACAACCTTCAGTATAGAACGCAATGTTTTTCCAGATCAGGGAATTCTGGAGCATGCCAACAGCAACGGAGCTAACATGATTGCGATGGCAACACATTCGAGAAAGGGAATTTCTCATCTTCTGTCCGGAAGTCTTGCTGAAAATACTGTTAACCACATTGGCGTTCCGGTGTGGACTTTCAAACTGGACAAAAAGGCAAAAAATATAGAACTAGCCAACTTCGAAAAACTGTACTGATTTTTAAATATAGAAAAATGAAAAAGATAATCGTTCCAACCGACTTTTCAGAGACCGCATCTCATGCACTTGATTTTGCCATTGATTTTAATCGGAAGATCAAGGGGGAGATCATCTTAATGCACGTTGTTGAACTGCCCAGCTACACATATAGTACAATGGGTGAAATGGAAATGGGAATTTCTGGTGTCGATGCTGCACTACAAAGAGAGTACCTAAAAGGAATTGAAGAAAAACTGGCAGATTGGACGGAGAGAGTTAGCAACGAAGGCCAGGAGTCCAGATCCGTAATGAGATATGGTAATCCGTATCAAAACATTAGCAAGGAGATTGCCAAGGAGAAGGCAAACTGGATTGTCATGGGTTCCAAAGGAGCTTCTGGATTAAGTGAGGTTTTTATTGGGTCTAATGCCGAGCGAGTTGTCCGGCATGCAGAGTGTCCTGTGTTCGTGATAAAGGGCAAAACTCGTATTGATGATATGAAGAACATTGTCTTTGGTTCAGATTTGTCAGAAGAACAGGATTTGGTTGCTCAGAAAGTAAAAGATATTCAGGAATTATTGCACCTTAACGTGCATCTGGTAAAGGCCAAAACTCCACACAATTTTTTGATGGCAGATGCTGTCGAGAAGCAGCTTGAAGACTTTGCAAAGCGCAACTTCTTGGAGAATTACACGCTGAATAGCATCGAAGCAGATTATT
This sequence comes from Cyclobacteriaceae bacterium, assembly GCA_039961455.1. Taxonomy (GTDB): domain Bacteria; phylum Bacteroidota; class Bacteroidia; order Cytophagales; family Cyclobacteriaceae; genus Ekhidna. Next base: position 201,189 of record JBDVJN010000006.1, read on the forward strand.
CCGATCTTGGAATTATCAAATTTGCAGAAGAAGTCAATGCAGGTCTGATCGTAGTGGGGACACATGGAAAGACCGGTCTGGCACACTTGTTTGGGGGCAGTCGTGCTGAAGATTTGGTTAACGAGTCCAAAATACCAGTTCTCACTTTTAAGATTACTTTGTGATTGTAGCCAATGAATGACATCCATAGGATTCAGCTGGATGTGTACAGTCTCAAGTTCCCCAGGGATAAGTTTGATCAGTGAAGTTCCACTTCTGACATTATGCAGCAATTGGTGAAATTGAATAACTCGTGTAGCAATTCCTGATAATCAAATGGCAGGAGGATTTTGATGTCGGCTTCATTGATTTGTGGATCCTCATCGTTAGAACAAAACGCAACAATTCCATCTACTTTGTTTTTTAAGAATCTGACAAATTCATCGATTGGCTCGCTGAGTGTAAGTGTATTGAATACCACCAGACCTGCATGATAGCTTTGAAAAACCGACTTTGTTTCATCAGAAGTCAGACATACCACATCGTAACCTTCTAATTCCAGTAATTCTGTGATATTCTCTCTCAGATCCTTATCACTTTCCACAAGAAAGATCAACTTTTCCATTTGAATAAATGTAGAATTGATACTTCAAACTTGCCATGATCCTAATTAGTTCTGGAATATGAATATTAGCAGGACTTGGTTCTCCGTTGATTATTACCACTCTACGTTATGAGAGAATTTCGATGAAAAGTTTATGACCAGTACCAGCAAAATGGTGATCCTGATCAATGAGAAACATAGAGCTCACTAGTTGTTTTTAGAGAGAACTAATTGGATCAGTTTTAAACAGATGCCAGATTCATTTTACTATCTTGAGGAACAAAATCTGACAATTGCATGCCTTTGTCATTTTTCAGCTTAAAAGTCCAGACAGGCACATTGACATGATTTACCGTATCCTCTGTAATACTTCCGGATAATAGATGAGAAATTCCCTTTCTAGCATGAGTAGCCATAGCAATCATGTCTGCGTCGTGAAGTATAGTCTCATCCATTATTCCATCAGCTGGAAAGATCCTGTTAGAAATGTCAAATGAGAAGTTTGTAAGTCGATGTTCTTTCAGACGCAGCAAGAATTCTTTTTTTACCGAATTGATATTTTCAATGTTGTGTGGGGTTCTAACCCAGAGAAACTCAATCTTGGCTGAAAAGAGTTTTTGAAGCTGAACCAACTTTGCTAGAAAGTCACTGGGAACCTCAGTAGGGTCAATTGGAGCCAATATGTTTTTAATAGAATCAAAGGAAGTTTTTGAAGGGACGGAAATAACAGGGCATTCTATTCTTCTTATGATCTTTTCTGTGTTAGAACCGACGAGGAATTCAGACAATCCAGATGATCCTGTGGTTCCTAAAATAACCAGCCCAACATTTTCGAAGTCTACTGTGTATCTGACCGCCTCGAGTAGCGTAAGGTCTTCAATAATTCGGGTGTTAATCGTGATTTTTGTTATCAAATTTTTGACCAATCCCTTCATTTTCTTTTCGATCGATTCTCTTACATCCAGTCGCAACGAGTGAAAATCTATGTTTGTACCATAGAGCTCATCATAGTAGTTATCAAATTGAACAGCATGTAACAGAATGATCTCGGATTTTGATTTTTGCGCTAGTTCTACGGCAAATTCGACTGCAAGCTTGCTTACATCTGAGAAATCGATTGGAACTACTATCTTTTTCATTATTCCTAGCTTTAGGACAAAACTAAGTGACCGTGGGTGCTCATAGTATGATAAACGATCAAGGAGAAAATGATAAATATCAACTACGTTAATATGGCCAATTACGACAGTTCTTTTGATAGTCTTGATTAATGCGGATTATCTTATGCTGCCTTTGAACACTTTAAAAAAGTCTGAAGCTGCAGGCGATAAATCTATGATATGCATCGTTATTTTAAGGAAAGCTTCCATTCAATGTTTCAGTCAAAAAATCTGAGGTGATTTTCGTATTTCAATTTGAAGGAGAGAATCAGTGCCATATATATCGCTATAGAAAAGTGCTTTTCCATTTTCAATCCAGGCAGTCCAATAATTTATAAAAATTGGAATGAAAGAGTTCAGGTCTCTTCTCTCGTTTTCCCGAAAAAGCTGGGGGTATCTAAGGGAGTCGTTTTGTGAAAGAAGAGCAGCCAACTCAGCAGCTCTTTCAATACGAATACATCCGTGACTAAACATCCGTACTTCCTGATCGAATAATGATCGATTCGGAGTGTCATGCAGATACACCTCATATTGGTTCGGAAACATAAACTTGATATCCCCGAGGGGATTCCAGAATCCTGATGTTTGTATTATTCTATATGGGAAATTTTCAGCAGTAACTGAATCCCAGATTATTGAGGAAGGGTTAATGAAACTTGTATCATTGTCTTGCCATGTCCGTAGGATCTTAAAATGATTTCTAGCAAAGAATAAAGTATCAACCGAAACTCTAGGTAGAATTTCCTCTTCCAGAATGGAGGTTGGGACATTCCATCGTGGCCGCACAATGATATGAGATATTTTACAATTGAAGATGGGAGTAGGTTTTTCCAGGATGCCAACAATCGTCTTCATATCAATTAGCGTAGAATCATGTGAATGAAGTTTCAACCTAAATGCTGGAATGTTGACTGTAAGGAATAGCGAATCACGCAATTTTGGTAACCACCGCCACCGTTCCATGCTCGATGTAATTTTATTTATCTGTTTCGTCGTCAGTGACTGACCGGAAACTTCTAACATTCTTCTTAACTCTGTATATTGATGATATGGAGGATCCAGGGTTAATAGAGCCTCCCCGATACTATCCGTAGCTATCGCTTTCCAGAGAAAACTTGGTAGATTTTTTTGATCGAAATAGCACTCCCAATCGCTGTTCATTTCAACTCCATGAACCCTGCCAGTATAGTGATGAAAAGCTAACGTTAAAAAGGCGTCGCTTAGAAGTAGGTCTATATTGACTATCTCTGATTGATGTTTGGGATTCCTTAAATGATTTGAATTGAATTGACGTTGATATTCGTAGATTCTTTGCAAGTGATAATCATAGGGGTTCAAACCATCATTTTTAACCTTTTCTATAATTTCGATTAATTTTTTGAGACGCGCCGGATCAGATGAATATGATCTCCAGATTAGCTGGTTACCTGAAAAGGTATATAGCTGTCTTAGTTGAGATTGTGCGTACAATGTATCATGATGTACATGGATAAGCTGAGTTGTGTCCTTTATCTTGGATTGTAGAATAAACTCAAGGCTAGGCTGATCAAGCGGAACACATGTTTGCAACAACCACACCGATAGGGAGATGAGGAAAGGAGGAATCGATTTTCCAATATATTTTACCATTCTCATTGTCGTTTCCCAGAGTTAGTTTTTGAGGATCGACTCAAGGTATTTCAATTCCTCCGTAGACAAATTCAGCCAGGTACTTCTGGAATTTTCCCTTCATATTTTTTTAGATGCTAAAAACTCCATTCGATCCTTAAGAAGGATGTCAGAAAAGGATGAACACATGATCTATATTATTTCAACTCATGATCCTCATCCTGTAAAGGGAGCTGTGGAAGAAGTTCTTTTATAAAAAAAGAGCAATGTTTAATTCAGTATCAGAAGCGATAGAAGACTTGCAAAAACGCAGCTATTGTATGGTCGAGATTATGGATGATGGTTCACTCAAAGTCGGAGAAGAAAGTCTTAAATCTGCGAAAGAGCTTAGCATTCTTGATAATTACAATTTTGGAAAAGGCAGTGACCCTGACGAGGAAGTTGATCTTTATACATTATCCACACCAAAAGGGATGAAGGGATATGTAGTTGCTGGTTTTGGCGAACATGTTGATTCAGCTCATGCTCGAATCATTAATCATTTACTGAGAAGTAAGGTTTCTTCAACTTAAGAGCAATCAAAGTCCAATTGATTTTTTCATGCATAAACTGCCTTGGATCAGGGTATTCGGAAAATTCTCATTCAATCTAAATGACCTGGATCATTGAATACTAATTGAGAAGAGTGGATGTTTGCAGAAAATAGAAATGGATCCCGCACACGCACATTTAATACTTAATCACCTGCCAATTCTTGGAACATTCTTTGGACTCTGCCTTTTAGCCTACGGGCTCTTCAGAAAAAAGAAAGAGCTTGAAAATGCAGGACTTGTCACGTTGGTCATTGTTGCATTATTGACGATTCCTGTATTTTTCTCGGGCGAAGGAGCAGAAGAGATTGTCGAGCACATCCCGGGAGTTTCAGAGCAATTCTTGGAGCAGCACGAAGAGCTTGCTGAGACTGCTCTTTGGCTGATGATAGCTACTGGTGCAGCTTCTTTGCTAACGATCATTATTCCCTATCTAAGCGATAGCAAGAACACTATGTTCAGAATCATTCCACTTCTACTCGCTGCAATCACATTCGCGATGATGGTTATGGTCGGAAACTATGGAGGCAAGATCCGTCATAGTGAGCTAAGAAATGATTCTGTCGAACAGGTTGAGCAAAATGAAGACTGAATAGTTAATCAGCTTTCCGATACAACTGAATCTTGGTTAAACTCCGCTGATCTTTTTTCAGTATTATCAAACCAAAAACAAATGACTGTGTCATAGCTTTCATAGTTCCCATGCCACGCATAACCATCCACGGTCATTTTTGGCCCACCGGATTTTAACACAACTACATCTCCTTTTTTAAATTTCCGTTCCATTTTTTCTATTCTTTGGTTGGAGTTTAATTCTTAAATCCCTTTTTAAAGGTTCCCATACCTCAGTCATTTCCAAATAACCTGTAGCTAATACCAGCGGACCAGAAAAACTTGTTGTCCAAACTTTCTTCAAATATTACTTCATCAATCGTGACTTCTGCAGGATTTAACGGAATAGCATAAGTGGCCTCGGAGTACAACAGAATCCTGCTGAGATTGTAAGCGATTTGGATAGAGAACTCGTAATCAAGGAGACGAAATTTGGAGACCTCTTCCAGAACAATGGTTGATCCAGAACTCGAGCTTCCACCTGGTCCTTTTCCTTTTCTTTGACCGTTTCCGGAGGATGAACTGCGGTATTGATAGTATTCATTGTAGTATTGCTGGGTTCCCCAATTAGCTACTACTCCAGGACGGATCTTCAAATCTCCATATAGCAGATAAAAGGATCTTCGCAGCTCTGCACTCGCAAAACCATCGGCGCTGCCACCAAGACCGATAGCCGCAGCTATTCCTGCCTCGGCGAGACGAAAGTCATAACTCAGCCATGCACTTGAGTACAAAGTCATCTCTGATTGTATATTATAACTATCATCGTTAAAGAAATATCCAGTAGCAGAAAGGCCAGTGCTAATATCATCGCCAGAATAATCATACCCGAGCGCTATAGATAGCAGATCAATTCTCTTGGAGGACTCATTTGTTAAATATGAAAGGGAGCCGTTGATAAAAATACCGGATTTATGATTGTACTCCATACTAGGAACCAGATAGGGATTGGAAAGTGAATCACTTCGTCCCATATAGACCCAGTCACTGCTATAATTTAGGCCAATGAGTACGTAAGACGTGTTTTTAGGTTTTGAATAATCAAGGGAATCGCCAAGGGCTTGGGTTTGTGCATCACAGAATAAATTGGTCAGGATGAAGCCAATGGTTAGCCAGATATGAAGTTTTTTTTCCATGATGCACTAAAGGGACAGAAAGACTCTCTTGTTTTAAGA
>JBDVJN010000007.1:0-4119 GCA_039961455.1 Cyclobacteriaceae bacterium
ATAATTCTTTCAGACTAATTCTACTCTCGTAGATGGCCTTCCCTACAATCGCTCCGTTCAACCCATTTTCCTCTAGTTTGAGAAGATCATCAACCGACGAAACCCCGCCACTTGCGATCAACTGCAGTTTAGGGAGTTCACTCAATATTTTTTCATACAAATCAAATGATGGTCCCTCAAGCATTCCGTCTTTGGAAATATCAGTGGAGATCACATATTCAATTCCCTTCTCAACATACCTTTTGATAAAATCACCAATCGGTTCTTCCGTGTTTTCCTGCCAACCTGAAACAGCGATTTTTTCATCCAATGCATCCGCACCCAAGATGATTTTCTCAGATCCATAAGCAAGTAGCCATCTTTCAAAGATACCGGGATCTTTTACTGCGATACTTCCTCCAGTGATCTGAGTTGCACCACTTTCAAATGCAATCTTTAAGTCTTCGTTTGATTGAATGCCTCCACCAAAGTCGACGATCAGACTAGTTCGGGATGCTAATTTTTCTAACACCTTCCAATTGATGATGTGCTTTTCTTTCGCTCCGTCGAGGTCAACCAAATGCAGATATTCCAGACCTGCATCCTCGAAAGATTTAGCCACCTCCAATGGATCTTCGTTGTATATTTTTTTTGTGTGGTAGTCTCCTTTTGAGAGTCTTACACATTTTCCTTCAATAATGTCAATTGCAGGTATTATTCTCATAGTGCTACAAAGTTTCTTAATAACTGTTCACCAACCTCTGCTGACTTTTCGGGATGAAATTGAACACCGTAAAAATTATTCTTGTGCAAGCCTGAGGAAAATGGCAAAATATAATTAGTTGTGGCAATAGAATTCTGGCCTAGCTCCACAAAGTAGCTGTGAACGAAATACATGTTATCAATCGTTGAAATTCCTTCAAACAGATGTCCGCTATGAGAAACAAAATCATTCCAACCCATATGCGGCACAACTTCTTCAGCTGGAAACCTCCGAACAGTCTCATCAAATATCCCAAGGCAGTTGGTGTCGTTCTCCTCCGAATATTCGCACATCAACTGCATGCCAAGACAAATTCCCAGGAAAGGTTGAGTGAGCGATTTGATTACTTCATCAAGTCCTCTTTCTTTCAGAAAACCCATTGCTGAGCTAGCTTCGCCCACTCCTGGAAAAATTACTTTGCCCGAAGATCTTAACACATCAGGATCATCCGTCAGCACGGAATCAACACCAAATCGATCTAGCGCATTGACCAGCGACCTGATATTGCCAGCATTATATTTTACAACAGCAATCATTCTCAATTCTTAATTCTCAATTTTTAATTCAAAGAATTCCCTTTGTACTCGGAAGAACACCACTTTCATCCTTCCGAACTGCCATCTTTATTGCTCTTGCGAATGCCTTGAAAATGGATTCAATTTTATGGTGATCATTGTCACCTTCTCCTTTGATGTTCAAATTGCATCGCGCTGTGTCAGAGAAAGATTTGAAAAAGTGTGAGGCCATTTCACTTGGCATTTGCCCGAAGTTGGTAGCCTTAAAGTTCGCGTTCCATTCTAGCCAAGGCCTACCACCAAAGTCGATGGCAACCTGTGCGAGACAATCATCCATGGGAAGGAGAAAACCATAACGTTCGATGCCTTTACGTTCTCCAAGCGCTTGATCAAAGGCTGTTCCAAGCGCAAGAGCCGTATCTTCAATGGTGTGGTGTGCATCGATTTGCAAATCTCCTTTCACTTGAATATTTAATCCGATACTTCCATGTCTAGCAATTTGTTCTAACATGTGATCAAAAAATGCCACTCCGGTGGAAACAGCGGTATTGGATGCATCGTCAAGATTGACTTCCGCAAGTATTTGAGTCTCTGAGGTTGTTCGTAAAGACCTTCCAATTCGATCTTTAGATGTTGGTACTTCATTTCGCAGAGCAGCCAGTAGCTTCTTGTTTTCCTCTGGTGTACCAATTGTTAAACGGAGTGTGTTGAGCACTTGGTTTGAGCGATCACGAACAACAATGCCGCGTTGCAAAAGTTGTTGATACATTGCCCCTGCATCTTGGAATTCTACTAAGAGGAAGTTGGCTTCAGATGGGTACACTTTCTCCACCTCTTCGAGAGAAGTCAGTTCCAATTTTAATTTTTCTCTTTCCGAGATAAGTATCTTGACTTGCTTTCGAATTTCTTCAGGTCGATTCAGAGCTTCGATGGCTTTTTTCTGTGTTAATGAATTGACGTTGTAAGGTGATTTTACCTTGTTTAGCACATCGATAATTTTCCGGTTTCCGATACCTACGCCCAACCTAACGCCTGCTAAACCAATAGCCTTGCTGAAAGTTTGTAAAACGAAGAGGTTTGCTATGTCTTGATGTACCAGACTTTTTTCAGTAAAATCTATGTATGCTTCGTCAACCACTACAAGTCCATTAAAAGCTTTCGCAATACCGAGTACTGCTTCATTTTGAATTTTGCTTCCCGTGGGGTTGTTCGGGGAACAGATGAAAATGATTTTCAGAGATGAATCTTCAAGTTTAGGGAGTACCTCGTCTTGGTTGATTTGAAAATCAGAGGTAAGTTCCTGCTCCACCACCTCAACATTGTTGATGTCTGCACAAACATGATACATACCAAAAGTGGGTGTGAAAATGAGAATGCGATCTTCTTTTGGTTCGCAAAATGTTCGAATCAATAAGTCTATGATCTCATCGCTTCCATTTCCGAAAATCAACTGATTGGATTGGACATCTCTGAATTTCCCAAATGCAAATTTTAATTCACTCATCGTAGCGTCGGGATAACGGTTCAAGCCAAACCCAAAAGGATTTTCGTTTGCATCCAGCGAAACTTCTGACAGTCCTTCAAACTCATCTCGAGCACTTTTGTAGGGGTCCAATGCCTGGATGTTTGGGCGAATTATTTTTTTTATGTCAAACATTTTCTTTCAATTTTTCGAGCCGTACAGTCACTGCATTTTTATGTCCTTGTAATTGCTCCGCTTCGGCCATTTTTTCAATAGCCGGACCTAGTGTTTTAATGCCTTCCTCTGAGATTTTTTGAAAAGTGATTTTTTTGATAAAACTATCAAGTGAAACACCGCTATAATTTCTTGCATATCCACTAGTTGGCAAGGTGTGATTGGTGCCACTTGCATAATCTCCTGCACTCTCGCAGCTCCAATTGCCTAGGAATACACTTCCTGCGTTGATAATTTTCCCTGCTAATTTGTCACAATTTTCAGTTGCTATTATCAAGTGCTCGGGTGCATAGGTATTACTGAAGTCGACAGCTTCGTCCAAGTTATTGACCAAAATGGACTGACTATTTTCTAACGCCGCCTGCGCGATTTCTCTTCTAGAAAGCGCAATGATTTGGTTAGCTAACTCCACTTCCACTTCTTCTATCAAGACCTTAGAATTGGAAACGAGAACCACCTGACTGTCTGATCCATGCTCTGCCTGACTAAGCAAATCGGCAGCCACAAATCTTGGGGAAGCAGAGTCGTCAGCGATGATCAGTACTTCACTAGGGCCTGCTGGCATATCTATTGCCACTCCATCTTTTTGCACCAACTGCTTAGCTGCAGTCACGTACTGGTTTCCGGGCCCAAAGATCTTTTCAACTTTCGGAATCGACTCAGTACCATAGGTCATTGCTGCAATTGCCTGTGCTCCGCCTGTCAGAAATATCTCTTTGATACCCAGTAGTTGGCAAGTCCAACCAATCACATTGTTGACTAAAACATTCCCCTCTTGGTCAGGGTTGACTTTCGAAGGGGGGGTACAGACCACAATATTTTCACAACCGGCTAGTTGCGCTGGGATTGCTAGCATGAGCAATGTCGAGAATAGGGGAGCAGAGCCTCCTGGAATGTACAACCCAACATTTTGAATGGCTACACTTTTTCTCCAGCAACTTACTCCTTTGGTCGTTTCAATCTTAACTGAACCCTCCTGTTGTGCGGAATGGAATTTGGTAATATTCTCCCTTGCTGTTTTGATTGCCGTTGCGAGCTCCGCATCTATTTCAAATTCGTTTTTCGAGAGATCGAGTTTGATTTTCTTTGCTTCAACTCCATCAAATTCTTGATTGAATTCCAGCAATGCAGCGTCGCCTCCATTGTGCACTCTACTCATTACGGCA
>JBDVJN010000008.1:0-19757 GCA_039961455.1 Cyclobacteriaceae bacterium
ATTGACAGAGCCATCGGCAAGGAAGAAGCGAGGATCATGCGCGTAAATAGCAAACCCGACGATAGCGAGTAGACACATTAAGAATTCAATAGAAACAACTCCTATGAACATTCCCATTACCGCCTTCTTGGCAGATTTTGAGTCCTTTGCGGAGGAAAATTTTTGGTATACGCTGCTTTCACTTAATAGGAGTATTAACGTTGGCAGCATAATGCCTAGATACCATTTTGGCTCGTGCCCTTCAAAAACGGAAAGATGATTTGGACTTACTTCATTAATGGTCGATACCACATTGTCCCAACCACCGAAGCCAGAAATAGCAAATGGCACAGCTAAAACAATTGCGATGATCATAATGATACCATTGAAAATATCGATAGAAACGATCGAGACCATACCCGCCAGTGCAGTGAATACGATAATTATTAGGAAGGTTATCAAAGTGCCTTGCTCTACACTTATTCCCCCTTCAGTCAGAATAGATAGAAAGCGACCTCCACCTTTAAACTGATATCCAGCTATGATAAGATAAGCGACGATAATAGTGATGGTCCCCAACAGTCGCGCCAATGGAGAATATCGTTTTTCAAGTATGTCTGTAAGCGTATACTGTGAAATTTTTCGAACACGTGCGGCTATGAAGTAAACACCAAGAATTCCTATCCATGCACCGAGTGAGAACCACAATTCTGAAAAGCCAACCTGAAAGGTCAGTCCTGCGGTACCAAACAAACTACCTGAACCAATCCAGGTGGTAACAAGAGTACCGACCAGGAGGTACACAGGTACGTTTCTTCCAGCCACCACGAAATCTTCTTCGTTCTTTACTGATCTACTCTTGTAGATGATGATTCCTGCAAGTACTAAAATGTAGGCAATGGTTACTATGAGATAGGTCATATTTGATTGGGTTAAAGCGCCAAGTTAATCATTCTCTCTTTTTTGTGAATCTGCTTCAGTTGATCAATTGGATTCTGGGCTTTGCGCTAACATTTTTCTTGATTACCATTACAAAAATCTAATTCATCCAAAATGAACTTTCAAAAGAAACTCGCGGTGGTGTTTTCTGTAGCAATTTTCACTTGTTCGCTACAAGCTCAGGTCTCGGAGGTTCATCTATCAAACCTTCTTTATAAGTCGCATCAGACTAACAAAGCACTTTCGATTGCTCATCGAAGATTTAAACATGCTGAAATCACGCATCTGATAGACAATCTTGGGGAAGACCTGAATGTGAGGCAGGTAGGAATGTCTGTTGGCGGAAAGTCAATCAAGATGATTAGCTACGGGATCGGCAATACGTCTGCTTTATTATGGTCTCAGATGCATGGTAATGAACCTACGGCTACAATGGCTTTGATGGATATATTTAATTTTCTTGAAGCAGAAGGCGATGGTTTTGATGCCATTCGTAAAACAATTCGAGAAAATCTAACCGTCCACTTTGTGCCTATGCTGAATCCTGATGGGGCTGACAAATTTGTTAGACGAAACGACCAGGGTATCGACATCAATCGCGACGCTCTAAGGCAGCAAACGCCAGAGGGTAGAACACTGAAGCGTGTTCGAGATAGTTTAAAAGCGGATTGGGGGTTTAACCTGCATGATCAAGGTCGAACTTCTTACGTCACCGACAAATCAGCAACCATCTCCGTTTTAGCTCCAGCATATGACTTTGAAAAATCCGTAAATGTGAAACGAGGGAATGCTATGCAGCTGATTGCTTTGATGAACAAGGCACTACAAGAGTATATTCCAGAGCAGGTTAGTCAATATTCTGATGATTACGAACCTCGGGCTTTTGGTGATAATATTCAAAAATGGGGGACGAGAACAATTTTGATTGAATCAGGAGGGCTGGTAAACGACAGAGAGAAGCAGGAAATACGAAGATTGAATTATATGGCAATTTTGATGGCCTTGCATGGTATTGCAACAAACTCTTACGAGTCATTTTCAGTAGAAGACTACTTCGACATTCCAAGAACAAATCGAGGTTTCAGAGACGTGATTGTTAAAAATATTAAGCTACCAGAATCCATGGGTGGATATGTGACAGATATAGCATACAATTTTCAGGAGGTGGAAAACGAGGAACGTGATGACTATTACCTACGGCCAATTCTGGTCGACGTTGGCGATTTAAGCACCTCTGGAGGATATCAAATATTTGATATCGACGGTTACATGGTTAAGCCTGGAAAAACTTATTCTAATAGTAGTTTGCCCGAGCTTAGGAGTATGCAAGGTTCGGACTTTGTACAGCTGATTGGAGAGGGGTTTACTGATTTCGTGGTCAAAGAGGAACTGAAAGTAGAAGATAGGAACAATCTTCCTGTAAAGTTTATCCGGGACGTAAGCAACGCTGCTAGGTTGCAGACAGGAGGAAACCCATCCTTACTTTTCTACAAAGAGGGAAGACTCGAATATGTTTTGATCAATGGCTACTTTTTCTCTCCTCATCAAAGTTGGGAAGAAATCTTGGGAGGGATGAAGAAACTCTGACTACTTATTTCCCTTTTCTTCCGACTGAAGAATGGATTTTTAAGGACGCTCATTTATGGTGCTAAAATAGTTTTTGGTTCCACCGGGTATGATCAGGACCCGCTCACAACAAATCCTGCTGTTCACGACAATAATATCTGTTGTTTGTCTCATGATCCATAAACTTGAAACCTGTTTATGTGTGATTGAAATGAAAAACAAAATGAAAGGAATCTTAAGAGTATTTATCGTGCTTGTGACTTTGATTAACTCCGTGAATTATGTCTATGCTCAGGCAAATTATGAATCTAAGGAAATTGAGAAAATCACAATTAAAATGACAGATGCGCATGGAGGTCTTGAGCGGTGGCGCGATTCTCCTTCTCTGTATTTTGAAACAAATTTGATAGCCCATAATGGAATGTTTCCAGAATACAATGAGCAGGTCACAATCCAACCAATCTCCAGAAAAACGTATGTAGATTTCCCAAATGAGGTAGGTAGTCCAAGACGGCAATTGGCGCATGATGGTGAAAAGGCCTGGGCAATCGGAAGTGGCTCTGGGTTAGAAATGGCACCTGCTAGATTCACTTGTTGGAGAAATTTTTATTTACTGAATCTACCATTTGTGATGCACGATCCTGGGGTAACAGTATCTGAATTAAGAGAGGTGAAAATTCCGGGAAAAAATGTACAAGGATATTCAGTCAAATTAACCTTTGGTGGTGATGTGGGAGATAGTTCAAATGATTTTTACCTACTATATATAAATAAGAGCACTTACCAGTTAGAGGCTGCTGAATATAATATGACCTATGCATCGATGCTACCAAAAGGCCTTGACTCATTGCCAGCTTCCGTTTTGACTTTCGAGGCTTTCCAAAAGGTCGATGGATTACTATTCCCAACACTGTATAAAGTGCATTGGCAAGAAAACATGGAGCATATTATAACGGGAAAGGTCTCAAATTGGGATACGAAAAAACCATTTGATTATACACGGATGGAAATACCCTCCGAAGCTCAACTAGACACCAGCATTCCGAAGTAGAACATCCTCCTTTGATATCAGGAGGCCAGCGTCGGTGTAAGAAATTATGTGCTGATCAGTTCCCTGTGCTTGTTAAGGAAGTTCTTGTACTTCTCATTAAGATCCTCGGCCACACTAAGAATGTTTGTTAGATAGTAGTAGGAAGTCTTGATCATGGTTTTTGGCGTTAACTCCTCCATACGAAGCAACATCTCGCCAAGATTCTGGAACATTTGATTTGAGATTTCCATGTAGTAACTCTGGAGCTCGTATAGTTCCGTGGCATCATCAAGAAACTCCTGATCCATTAGTTGAAAAGAGCGTGAGGCTTGGGTAAACTTCCAAGCACTGCTAGAAAGTAAGTCATTGCTAAAATTCAATCCAAAACTATCTACATCCTTTAAGGAACGCATGGAATCGAGGTACGTCATGAACTCCCTGTTCTGATTGAGTACGGTATCCAGGCTGGTAGAATTCTTTTTACATTCACTTAGTATCTTCTTGGAAAGGACCTCACTTTCAGACTGGAGATCTTGATTTTGTTTATATGAGTTAAGGCCCAATGCTAGCAAAACAGCGAAGACGATAGAAAGAAACTCAAACACAACTTGCCAAAGCGATTGTTTTTTCATCCGACTAAAGTAAAAACTATTGATTAATGTCTCAATAGTAACATTCTATCGAAAGGTTCATGCGTGACACATTTACATTTGATAATATTGTGAGTTCATAAATTAGAGCCTTAAGCTCGGTAATTTATAGAACCAGCTTTTTGCCTGTACTCGGCATAGTTCATCTGAAATATTGCAGAACTACAGGGGAAGGAAATTATAGATCCACAACTACTTTTAATTTGTAGCCATTTAGTATGATTTGGATAATATCCTCAATTTTGCTGGTCTCCTGCCTCTTAAATTTTCACCTATTTCGTAAGACGAATAAAACATTAGATGTAGAAATTGGGAATACTCAACTTCATCGTGTGATTGACCAAATTGGTAAATCAGGCTCTGCGCTTCCTGATTTGAGTATCAGTTTAACAAACCTTGCAGCCAGTAACCTACAGTCCGTTGATTCCTTCTTAAAATCAACCACAGAATTGCAGGAAATCCTGAAAGGATCTACTACAGGCTTTCAAAAGATGGATCAACTGGGACAAGAAAATATTGTTAATATTCGAAGTAGAATTGACGAATTGCAGGGTTTTATTGAATCCATTGAAGAACTGAATGAACATAATAGGTCTGTAACTGAGACTGTTTCGCTTTTGGAAGACATTTCATCGCAGACATCGATTCTAGCTCTGAATGCATCGGTGGAAGCGGCAAGGGCGGGAAGTCATGGTAGAGGATTTGCAGTTATTGCAAAGTCAGTAAGGGACCTGGCTTCCAAAAGCTTGAGTGCCTCTGAGTCAATCAAGGAGCTTACGAGTCAGTCAAAGAAACAAGGAGAGGAGATTGCCAAAGGGGTTTCACAAAGCTCTGGAGCATTAGAAGATATTTTTAAGAGTATAAATCAGATAATAAACTCATTAAAGGAAGGCCTGGATTCATTTGAGGCCAATGCACAAATTGTGGATACAATTGTCCAATCAGCAAATAACCTTGATCATACAGTATTAAGAAATTTGAGCGCGGTCAGAGAATCTTCGCACATAGGAATAAAACTTGGGGTGCATTTGGATGATTTATATACAGAGTCTGACTATCAGAATCAAAGCAGTACAAATCATGAGTTTATTAAGCCGGAACATGTATTTCATTTCAATTTCACCAATACTTTGCCAGCACTTTGCAGACTGTACGGTGTTAGAAAGAAAACACTAGTTCTTCCGCTATCTCAGGATTCTGCAATCCAACCTACGGATGTTTACAAGAAGCTTCTTTCTATAATAGAGGACTTCAAAAAAACAAGCCCAAACAATGATATTGGAATTCAAAGAAAAGATGGTAATGTGAAACCAATGGATGTGCTAAAATTATCTGTGAGATTTTGTGAAATGATCCAGGAGAACTCGGGTGTAGAAATGCTTGACAAACAACTGGTAATTCAGTACTCAAATTGGAAGCATGGTAGAAAAATAACTCCGAGCGATGTTCTCTTTTTGGTTAACGATTTCAATTCAATTATTGGCAAGAAAAAAGCCCTAACATGAAGGTGTCAGGGCTTTGATTTATTTGTGATGATTGGAATTACATCATTCCACCCATTCCTCCTCCTGGAGGCATTGGAGGCATTGCTGGACCTTCTGCTTCCGGCTCATCTGCCACCACACATTCAGTGGTAAGTAGGAGAGAAGCAATAGACGCAGCGTTCTCAAGCGCTAGTCTCGTCACTTTCGTTGGATCAATAATCCCTGCTCCGAACATATTTACATACGTTCCATTTGCCGCGTTGTATCCGTAGTCAGCTTTTCCTGCTAACACTTCATTCACTACAACAGAAGCTTCACCACCAGCATTCTCAACGATGGTTCTAAGTGGAGATTCAATCGCAGCTCTTACGATAGAAACACCGGTATTCTGATCTCCATTTTCCAATTCCATTTTGTCAAGTGCTTTGATTGCCCGAATCAGAGCAACTCCACCACCGGCAACGATCCCCTCTTGCACAGCTGCTCTAGTTGCGTGAAGTGCATCATCCACACGATCTTTTTTCTCCTTCATCTCAACCTCAGTTGCAGCACCTATGTAAAGGATTGCAACTCCACCTGATAGCTTAGCTAGTCTTTCTTGAAGCTTTTCTTTATCGTAGTCTGAAGTAGTGTTCTCTATTTGCTGCTTGATCTGATTGATTCTAGCCTCAATGTCCTTCTTTTTTCCGGCGCCATTGACAACAGTTGTGTTGTCTTTGTCAATGTTTACTTTCTCAGCTGTACCCAAATAATCGATCGTTGCACTTTCAAGCTTGTAACCTCTTTCTTCGGAGATCACAGTTCCACCAGTCAATGCAGCTATATCCTCAAGCATTGCTTTTCTTCTGTCACCGAAGCCTGGTGCTTTAACAGCAGCAATTTTGAGAGATCCTCTGATTTTATTTACAACTAAAGTAGCTAGGGCTTCACCTTCTACGTCCTCAGCAATGATCAACAATGGCTTACCAGTTTGAGCAGTTGCTTCTAGAATTGGAAGAAGCTCTTTCATGTTAGAGATCTTCTTGTCGTAGATCAAAATGTAAGGGCTTTCAAGCTCAGCTTCCATTTTGTCAGTGTTAGTCACGAAGTATGGAGAAAGGTATCCTCTGTCGAATTGCATTCCTTCAACAGTTTTTACATCTGTTTCAGTACCTTTTGCTTCTTCAACCGTGATAACTCCGTCTTTTCCAACTTTCTCCATCGCATTTGCGATCATTGCACCTATCTCTGCGTCGTTGTTTGCAGAAACAGAAGCTACTTGAGCGATTTCTTCGTTGGTCTTGATTCCTTTGGATTGTTTCTTAAGGTTCTCAACAACAGCAGCCACTGCTTTGTCAATGCCTCTTTTTAGATCCATCGGATTTGCTCCAGCTGCTACATTTTTGATTCCGTGACCAAAAATTGATTGCGTTAGAACTGTTGCTGTGGTAGTACCGTCTCCTGCGTCATCTGCAGTTTTAGAAGCAACCTCTTTTACCAGCTGAGCTCCCATGTTCTCTATCGGTTCTTTGAGTTCAATCTCCTTTGCAACAGAAACACCATCTTTAGTTACGGTGGGAGCTCCAAATTTTTTATCAAGAATTACATTTCGTCCTTTAGGACCTAGTGTTACTTTAACAGCGTCTGCTAGAACGTCAACACCTTTTTTGATGCTGTCTCTTGCGTCTGTATTAAAGAATATATCTTTTGCCATGATTTAAATGATTTTCAATTTTTAGAATATGATTTTTAAACGATACCGTAGATGTCTGATTCTTTCATAATCAGATAATCTTTTCCTTCAATGGTAACTTCTGTTCCTGAATATTTACCGTAAAGCACCTGGTCTCCGATTTTCACAACGATAGGTTCGTCTTTCGTACCAGTACCGATGGCGACAATTTTGCCTTGCTGAGGTTTTTCCTTAGCTGTATCAGGTATAATAATACCGCTAGCAGTTTTCTCTTCAGCGGCTGCAGGTTCTACCAAAACCCTGTCGGCAAGTGGTTTGAAACTTAATTTTGACATGTGTTTAAACGTTTATAGTTTAGTTTGAATTCAATTTGAAATAACCGATGATCATTAAGTATGCCAATCGAACTTTTGATCGTTGTTTTGTCAGTAATACTGACATTTTTACAGACATTGATGACAAGTTTGTCGAACTGACTGTGAATTCATGATAGTTCTGACATTTTGATCGTATTATTAGATAGAAAAACTTTAATATGGAAAAGTTAAAGCATGATTGGCTTACGGAGGGATTGATTGACTTTGAGTACAAGAAGTACATTCTCCTGGCCTATCTGAAGGATATCAGAGGGCGTTTTGATATGAATGAATTGTATCCCTTTATGTCTGATCTGGTCTTCCACTATCGAAATATTTTGAAGGTCAAGGAAAGCAAGAAGCTGATGTACGAAAATTTCCCGGAATCACTGTCCAGAGCTGACTTCGAAAAACTTCAGCTGGTTTATGAAAAGGTAGTGAAGGACGGAGAAGTGATGCAGGCATTGGATGATATTATTAATTACGCATTGCCGAAAATACAAGCTACGTTGGATGACGGAAAAGAGATCTACGAGTTCGTTGAGGAAAATATTGAAATTATTCCGGTTGGACTATCAGCTATCTACGAAAAAGAAGGCTACTTATTAATTAATCAGGATAATGCAAGCGATGTGTCAGTCTATCGCTATGAAATCACACTGTTTGAGCATGCAGAAGAGAAGTACCGTAGTATGACTACTGAGTTTTTGATGAATGATATCAAGAAC
Organism: Cyclobacteriaceae bacterium; assembly: GCA_039961455.1. Lineage (GTDB taxonomy): Bacteria > Bacteroidota > Bacteroidia > Cytophagales > Cyclobacteriaceae > Ekhidna. The sequence goes on from JBDVJN010000008.1 coordinate 8,405, forward strand.
ATTAGCAGAACATTTGAAAAAATCAAGGTTGATCTCACCAAAAGATTTACTGAGTTACCGAATCCGGCTACTTATCTCGCATTGAGTAGGTTGAAATTCCCGTTGAACGAGACTTTGCTACCGGTAGCAAAGAGAATGCTTGTAAGAACTATTTCTGTTTAATTGCCTGCTGAGTCGGTAGGAATCTCTTCACCCAAATTCAGACCATCTTGTGCGCCATCCACTGCTGCAGGAAATGCTGGAGGCGGAACGACTTGATTTTGGGCATTGTCAATATTGGGACTTGAGAATCCTTCTGCCGGCTGAGGAAGTACAAAATTCGTAGAAATGGAGAGAACCAATAGTGCTATAGCAAATCCCCATGTTAGTTTCTCGAGCAGATCTCCCGTCTTCTTGACACCCATTAGTTGCGTTGAGCCAGAACCCCCGAATTGGCTTGAAAGACCTCCTCCTTTAGGGTTTTGCGCAAGAACAACAAGAATTAAAAGAATTGCAACAACTAATATTACCGTGATTATTACTCCGTACATCTACTTGATCTTTGAAATTAAGTCCGCAAAGTAAGATTTTTTTTGGGGGAATTTCAAACTTAATACCTTATAGATTTCAATTGCTCTCTTTTGGTTGCCTTGATTTAAGTAGATCTCTGCTAAATACTCGGAGGCTAGCTCTTTATTCCAAGTGGAGCTCTTAGTTGATAGATCTCCATCACTTTTTGGCTTCTTTGCACCTTTTGAAATAGAAGGATTTTCACTGATAAATTTTTCGATCAGCTTGTCTTGCTTTTTGGGACGATCACTTTTTCCGTCATCGTCACTTTTTTTTTTTGGAGAAGCTTTCTTCGTTGAGCTCTTCTTAGTAGTCCCTTTGGTGGAGGGTTTACGCGCGGCAGTTGCTTTAGCAGCACTGGTTTTTTTAGTCGTCGGCTTTTTTGTTGCGGAAGCTTTGCTTGTCCCTGCTTTCTTGGCAACCGACTTCTTAGCAGTGGTTTTTTTTACTTCAGTCTTCTTGACCTCAGTTTTCTTAACCTCAGTTTTCTTAGCCTCAGTTTTCCTGACGACCGCTTTCTTAGCGACTGGTTTCTTTGTGGCTGATTTCTTAGCTGCAGGTTTTTTTATTGGAGTTTCAACTTCATCTTGTTCTGTATCCTTTTTGGAACTCTCTCCAGCAGAAGCTTCTTTAGCCGAGCTCTGTTTTGGTGGATCCGTCTTTGACGTCGAACTTTCAGGACTGCTATCAGATTTCTTGGAGTCACTTTTGTTCGAGGTGGTGGCTTTATCCTCTATTTTCTCAGATTTCTTTTTTTCTGTCCCTTTGTCAACGTCTTCATCCGAATCTCCCCACATTTGGTCCTCCAACTTTTTGATGCTTGTGGCGGATAGTTTGTTCAGATTTGACAACCTCTTTTCTCTCTCAAGACGCTTTTCCATTCTTTGTTCGCGTCTTATGTCTGATTCCAACTTCACTTCCCTGATTTGATCAACCCCAGGAAGTATTTCAGTTTCAGGGGTATCCGTATCCGGGGTTTCCTCCTTTTCAATTTTTTGAGGCTCTTGCTTTTGGAGGTTCTTAAGCTTTTCAGCTATGGCTTTTTCGATTTCATCTTCCTCTTCCTCAGTGGCAGATTTCTTCTCTTCCTGTGGTGCGGATTCCTCAATTGGATCTGCTGTTTCGGTCTCTTCAGTTTGAGAATCGGCAAGATCGTCTGCTTTCTCCGTGTCCGTGCCTAGTTGATCTACTGGCAGTTCTGGAACTCCAGTTTTTTCTTCCTCAACTGTTGCTTCGATTGAATCAGAATCATTTGATTCAACGCTAGCCTCAGGAATTTCTTCCGTAGATATCTCCTCTGCGAGAACTTCTTGTGTTTCGTCAGACCCAGTCGGCGCTTCTGGAGTTACCTGTTCCTCTGACTCTTTGACCGGAGTGCTTGCGTCTCCTTCATCCTCTAATTGTTCCTGAAGGTCCGCAAACTTTGATCTTGAAAATTTGAGATCCTCCATGTCCTGTTCAAGCTCGTCCAGAATTGCATCTAGAGCTCCTACCGGAATTCCTGGAATAAATAGCTTGTCCTCAGTCGGAGCAACTGTAGTCAGTGCAGAACCATCTTTTTCTTGATTCGTATCTGCAGTCGCCTGTGATGGACTGTCAGCACTTTCTTTGGCTTCTTCGGGCTGCGTATTTTTTGAACCTCCAGCGGTTTTCGCAGATTCAGTCCCGGGAATTTCTGCTTTTTGAGAAGGTGGTTTAGTTAGGAAAAGAAGATTGCCGCTTATGTATTTCTTGAGTAGTGGTCGATCTGTCGCATAGATAGCAGCAGAAGAAACTCTCTTTTTGGTAGCAGGCTCGTTCAAAATCGCACTTCCTTTCGCCAAGAGGAGTCGAGCGCTTTGAAAATAGGGCGCTTCAGCAACGATTTCCTCCAATTGATTTAGATGATCGGAAGTAAGAGATGCCGGATCTCTGATATAATCGATTAACTCGTTCCTATTCACAGGCTTATAGGGGTTTGGTCGTAGGTGTTAATGCTAAAATTAAGCAAAATCACCAATTTGCCACCGACGAGTTGAAGATATCCAGTATGATTTGGTCGAATATTTCTTCTACAAATGCTTCCTCGTTTGAAGAAAGGTCAATTGTGTTATCGTAATCTCTGAAAAATGAAAAATTTTGATCAAAATCGTAAGTAGGATCCTTAAGATTGACGTATGTAGCATTGATAGTAATCGTGATTCTGGAAAGGGCTGCAAAGTCAACCCCGTCATTTTGACCGGAAGCGGTTGCTGCAACAGGTGTGACTGTATAATTTGATATGAATCCGTCGATTTGAAGATCTCCATTTGAGTCCACCAGCTCCAAACTGGTGTTTTGCTGAAAATAATCTTTGAGGCTTTCTGTAAACAGAACACTCATGTTGGATGGACCAAGTGGAGCATTATTGTAAAAGGTCTGAATTGATATGCTTTTGGTATCGTCTGATATGGATGCACCTGTAAAGGAATAAACTCCACAATTTGTCAGTGTTCCTAAAGCCACAAAGAGACAGATAAAGCTATAATTTCTCAATTTCATATTGCTTTATCTTTCTGTACAAAGTTCGTTCCGAGATGCCCAAGTCTTCTGCCGCATATTTTCTTTTGTTGTTATTTTTTCTGAGTGCTCGGATTATCATCTCCTTCTCTTTTCTTTCTAGTAAGAGAGAATCTTCAAATTCAGTTTCGTGCGTAATATCTTCTACTTCTTCGTCAAAGCTTTCCTCATTTGAGGAAATTACGAGCGTAGGTGTCTCTGGACTTGGACTGGTATCTTCCAGCATTGATGGAGTTGCCTCTGTTGTTGAGAACAGATTTTTGTGCTCTTCCAGAATTTCTTTTTCGCTTTCGTTTCCATCTAGCATTTTAAAAACCAATTTCTTTAGATCTGCCATGTCCGCTTTCATATCAAACAAAACCTTGTATAAGATGTCTCTTTCAGTGAAATTGTCTTGTGATTCAGCTTTGTCAATGAGGGCGGGCAGATTACTCCCTGATCTTGGAAGATAGGTTTCTAGCTGGCTTGCATTTACTTCCCGATCCACGCTCAAGATACTCATCTGCTCCGCTAAATTCTTAAGTTGCCTGATATTACCTGGGAATCGATGAGACTTTAAGTAGGCTTGTGCATCAGAAGTTAATTTGATGGGATCTGTTTTGTAATTTTCTGCGAAGTCGTAAGCGAATTTTCTGAATAGAAGGATAACATCATCATCCCGCTCTCTCAGGGAAGGTACATAGATGGGTACAGTACTTAGTCTATAGAACAGATCTTCACGGAATTTAGCTTTGTTTACGGCCTCAAGCAGGTTCACATTAGTAGCTGCTATTACGCGAACGTTCGTCTTTAGCACTTTCGACGAACCAACCTTGATAAACTCTCCATTTTCCAACACTCTCAGAAGTCTTGCTTGCGTACTTTGAGGCATCTCCCCAATTTCATCCAAGAAAATTGTGCCTCCGTCTGTAACCTCGAAATATCCTTTTCTGGCTTCAAGTGCTCCAGTAAATGCTCCTTTCTCATGTCCAAAAAGCTCAGAGTCAATGGTCCCTTCGGGAATGGCTCCACAGTTGATGGCAATGAATTGTCCATGCTTGCGGTGGGATAGGCTGTGAATGATCTTTGAGAAAGATTCCTTTCCTGCGCCGCTTTCTCCAGTGATCAGGACGCTCATATCGGTTGGAGCAACTTGCATCGCAACACGAATGGCATTATTGAGCTTAGGAGAATTGCCTATGATCTCAAATCGCTGCTTTATTGCCTGGACTTCTGAATCTACTTTTTGAATCATATTACATTGCCGAATAACGTTCCAGCGGAACAATCATGAACTAAAATATTCAGATAAGTGCCCTTAGGGTAGTCACCGTCAAATATCACAACCTTGTTGGCTGAGTTTCTGCCCTGCATTTGATCCGAAGATTTTTTACTCTTCCCCTCAACTAACACCTTAAATGTTTTTCCAATATCTAGTTTATTTCTTCCGAGTGAGGCTTCTTTTTGCTTATCCATAATCTCTTGCAATCGTCTCTTCTTTACATTAAGAGGAATATCATCTTTATATTTTTTAGCTGCAAGAGTGCCTGGTCGTTCAGAGTAATAGAACATGTAAGAGAAATCGTATTTCACATAGTCAATAAGGGAGAGCGTCTCTTGATGTTCTTCTTCTGTTTCCGAACAAAATCCCGCAATCATATCTGAGCTAATCCCGCACTCATTTCCCAGGATACTGCGAATCGAATTCACTCGATTGATGTACCATTCTCGATCATAGGTCCTGTTCATCATTTCCAATACTCTGGAATTTCCACTTTGTGCGGGAAGATGAATGTTCTTACAGATGTTCTCATGCTTCTTCATTGTGTAAAGCACTTCATCGGTAATGTCTTTGGGATGTGATGTGGAAAACCTAACTCTGAGATCCGGGTCAACAAGAGCAACCATTTCAAGTAAATGGGCAAAATTCACAATCTCTTCCTCTTCGCTTTTTTCAAGTCTTGCTTTGTTATTCTCTGTGGCTGACCATTTGTATGAATCTACATTTTGGCCTAAAAGCGTGACCTCTCGAAACCCTCTGTCAAATAGATCTCTAGCTTCATCAACAATAGAATGAGGATCCCTGCTTCTTTCTCTACCCCGGGTGAACGGGACGACACAAAAGGAGCACATATTGTCACAGCCTCGCATAATGGAGATATACGCATTAACGCCGTTTGAATTTAACCGAATAGGAGAGATGTCCGCATATGTTTCTTCACGGGAAAGGAATGTATTTATTCCTTTTTCACCTTCTTCAGCTTGCTTTACAAGTTTGGGTAAATCCCGGTAGGCATCAGGGCCTAATACGAGGTCCACAATTTTCTCTTCTTCAAGGAGCTTGGTCTTAAGTCGCTCTGCCATACATCCGAGTACACCAACCGTAACGTCCCGATTCTTTTTCTTAACTCCACGAAAATAGTTGAGCCTATTGCGGACAGTTTGCTCTGCTTTCTCACGAATAGAGCAGGTATTGATCAAAATAACATCAGCCTGATCCGCACGAGATGTGGTTCCAAAGCCTTCTTTTTTCAAAATAGAGGTGACTATTTCGCTGTCAGAGAAATTCATTTGACAGCCATAACTTTCTATGTACAGTTTTTTACTTCCAAATTTCTCCTCTTCTGTCACTTTGAAATCACAAACTTCAGTGTCGTTGTCGACCTCAACTAAATCAATATCGGCTATCAATCCCTGCATGACGCAAAGATAGAAACAGTTGTGACATTTTGTCAGCATTGATGCTTCGGAATTTCTAATTAGTTTAGTCAGAAAATACATCTATGGCTTTGATTAAAGAGGTGAGAGGTTTTACACCCAAGTTTGGAAAAGATTGCTGGTTTGCAGAAAATGCAACGATAGTGGGGGAAGTAGAGCTGGGAGATAATTGCACTGTGTGGTTTAGTGCAGTTGTTCGTGGAGATGTTAATCTGATCAAAGTTGGGAACAATACCAATATTCAGGACAACGTGACGATTCACGGAACCTATGAGAAATCTTCAACTACCATTGGAAATAATGTGACCATAGGGCATAATGCGGTTGTTCATGGATGTACAATCGAAGATGATGTGCTGATCGGAATTGGAGCAATTATCCTGGATAATGCTGTTATCAAGTCTGGCTCAATAATTGGAGCTGGATCAGTTGTGCTTGCAGGGACCGTGGTTGAGAACAATGTGGTGATTGGTGGAGTTCCAGGTAAGAAACTCAAAGAGATTGATGAAGAAAACAGAAAAATGCAATCGAGAATAGCTTCAAGCTACAATATGTATGCTGGCTGGTTTAAAGAATAATAACTATGAATTTCCTAACAAGAATCCTTCTTTCATCCATAGCAGTTGTCATCGTATCCTATCTACTTCCTGGAATTTATGTAGATAGTTTTTTTGCTGCAATAGTAATTGCAGTTCTTTTGTCGCTCTTAAACGTGACGATAAAACCTCTGCTAATAATTTTCACAATTCCGCTTACAGTGCTTTCGCTTGGACTGTTCTTACTGGTAATTAATGCGGTAATAATTCTTATTGCTGATTCTATTGTCCCGGGCTTTCAGGTAGATGGGTTTTGGTGGGCGCTGATTTTCAGTTTGCTGCTATCGGTAACGAACTCTCTCCTTGCTGATTTGAGTGGCAACAAAGATCAAAAACAATAGAAGATACGGGTAGTATTGGAGCTTAGAAATACACTGGACAACCCTGATCCTTTCTCCAATTCTTGAACTTGCGTCGGTAAATGAGCATTATCTCATGCGATCCTTTCGAATGATTTGAAAGAGAAGAAGTGGTTGCATCATACGAGTATCCAACTCTAAAATTTTCATTAAGAATCATCTGTGCTAGTATCACCAATGCATCTCCATTTCTGTATGAGAGCCCTGCGTAAGCTATTTCGTCAAAGATGACCGTAGCATTGAAATCCCAACTAAGTCTGTTCTGCTCTTGTGCCGTTACTAAGAAGGAGGGAGCCAACTTGATGTTTCTATTGAGGTCTAACACCAAACCAGCCGTACCATAGTAGTACCTACTTGCCTTGGATTGAGTCGTTGTACTTTCAACCTCATATAGCTTATTTTCTATAATGTAGGGTACCGAAACTCCTACATAAAGTATAGGATTTGCAAAATATATCCCAGTCCCAAAATTAGGGCTAAGACGAGTGGAAGCTGTGCTGAGTAGCGGGTCTTCGCTATTTAACACATTCAACTTGCTGAAATCAGCTCTTCGATTGTCAAAGCCTCCAGATAATCCCAATGCGAGAATACCTAAGGAAGTTTTGATTTTGTAAGCATAGCTGGTATAAAGGGCTGTCTCCTCGTGAACGCCAACCCGATCCTTTGTTACCATTAGTCCAGCTCCAATTTGATTGGATAGAAACGAATTATGCACGGTCAATATTTGAGAGGTAGGAGCACCTTCGACATTGATCCACTGTTTCCTATGTATGAAAGTGGCTACAAAGAGATTGAGACTGCCTGCATATGCGGGGTTCAATGCTAAACCATTAAACATGTATGTCGACATCACCGGCCGCTGCTGAGCGAACGATGTAACCCCAACTAATATCAAGAAAAAATAGATAACAGCTTTTCTCATGTTTTAAAATTATCGAACTAATTCTAAATATCCTTGAATTACGTCACTTCCGTCACCTTTATCAATGAGGTAATAGTATGTTCCTTCTGGAAGCTGGCGTCCATTTCTTCCAATGTTACTTACCCCTTCGAACCTAGTTGTAACATTGTCATAGTTGTCTACTTTGTATACTAAGCTTCCAGCTCTGTTATAAATCTTCACAGAGTTACCACTGAAATAGTCAACACAATCAATCAGGAAGAAATCGTTCATTCCATCATCGTTGGCAGAAACTCCGTTGTAAATAGTGACATTGGTAGTCATGTTAAATGAAGCAGAGTAGGAACAACCATTTCTTGCAGTGAATGAAACAGTGTATTCTCCAGGTGCTGCGTCAATAAGTTTGGCGTCCTCACTAATTATATCACCATTTGAATCTCTCCACTCATAGTCTGTTGCTTTCAACTGGCCATCGCGCTGTTGAGGATTAGTTGTTTCATCTATGAAGACAGAGGCGTCACCATCAAATTGGTTTACAGCGCCATCCTCAGTCCTTAAACAAGCTGACAGCGAAAATACTACCTCGAATATTGGATCTTGAATTTCATATTCAATGGTCACTGAAGAAAGTGCTGATTGACATCCAGTGGCTAGGTTCGTTGCTCTGATTAAATATGTAGCAGAGTCAAGGTTAAACACTTCCGATCCAGTGGTGTACGGGGTCGTTAAGTCATTCTCTTCGAACCACTCGAAGAGGTACCCAGTTTGGTCTCCATCAACATTAGCAACCGCACTTCCATTTGGCTCAGCACAATTTATTCTGTTGTTATTCACAATAATTAATGGATCCGATGGAGTGATCGCTGTGTTATCAATATTGAATACTTCAGTAGCTATACAACCTGTGTTCACATCTGTTAAGGAAACAATATATGAACCTGCCTCAAGCGAATCAGCGAAGAATTGTGTGCTGATTACCGTGTTTGTGTCATCTAGCCATTCGATATTCACACTAGAGAAATCAGCAACATCTACCCGAGCAAACCCATCTTTGACGTCAAAGCAGACAGTCGCATGACGTTCAATGTTAAGCGTGAATTCTGGACCAGCACTTCTATCAGGAATGGTGAACGTCTCAGCAGAATGACAGAATCTATCAGCTTTCTCAGCAAGTACTACCGTGTATGTGCCTGCTGGCAAGTTGCCTACACTATTGCTAGTATAGTCAGCTAGTGTGGTGTCAGGGTTAGTAGGTGCGCCATTGAACCAATAGACGTCGTAATTAGCTATTGTTAGTGGCACTCCTAGAGTAGGAATATGCTGAAGGGTCATTTCTCCATTTGGATTAACGCAATTGGTAACTGGTGAGATGTTTACCTCAAAATTTGCATCTCTAGGTCTATCTTCGATTTTCCATAAAGAGGTACCCACACAACCTGTGGTATTATCTTGTACAGTTACTGTGTATTCACCACCCGGAATACCGGAGACTTCTGCAGTTGTTTCCCCAGTCAACGTACCATTTCCACCAATCGCTGCGTCAGTCAGTGGTGTGGTTGTTCCATCACCAATGTACCATTGGATTGTGTAGGCAGGACTGATTGGGATAGTTCCATCAGCGAATTTGATCATCAGACGGCCGTTGTAATTGTTAGGGTCACAATTCATATTGTGGCCTTCAGCCTCTTGGGTAGTGCTATTTACCGGGTTATTGGAAAAAACCTTTGGAAGGGTAAAATCTCCACCAACCTCTACTTCAAATGGAAGTGTTTCGCAGTTCAGGATGGTATTGGTACCTATTACATAATAGATACCACTATTTGCAGCTGTGAATGGTGCTCCAGTGAGCCCTGTGAAAACAGGAAGTGGGGTACCTACTGTTGGATCAACATCGTAGTAATCAAATGTGTAATTAGCAACAGCGTCTCTACTAACATCAGTAACAGTTATGATTCCATCCGCTGGAGCACAAGTAGTGGCTGAGACAGTGGCTACAGAGATAATTGAAACTTGTGTAGGTACGTTCGGAACAACGAATTCTGCCGTACTAAAGCATGTGCTTGGTCCATAATCGACTCTAACTGTGTATGTGCCTGCAGCTCTACCCGTAAGTGTCGAAGTGGTTATCCCCAGTGGAGAGCCAGTGCCTGATCCTGCAAACCAAGCAAACGAATAATCAGGATCTGTATCGTCTTGCCCGTCAGCTGTTGCTACTAACGTACCATTTGGGGCGCCTCCTGCGGAACAGGTTGAATCTGCCTCAGTCATAGCGATTTGTATTTCTGGGAAGAAAATGTTAGCATCCACGTCAAACTGCACAGCGTCCGATAAGCAGTCGGAATCGGTCTTTCTAACCACACCATAGTAGGTGCCTATTCCTAAACCAGACACAATGAAATTGGTCAAATTGCCATCTCCGTCAACTACACGATCGATAAGTGCGAGTCCAGGATCGTCATAGACTTCGAGAGAATAATTTCCGCTCATTGCTGTTGAATCAATTGCGGTGCCATCAAAGGACGACTCGAGCAAGACAAAAGATCCATTGTCAAAGCAATAGGTAACATCATTTACCTCGTAGTTTGTGATAATCGGAAGAATTGGTTCATTTGGAATGGTAAAGTCTGCTGTTTGCGTACAGAGCGTATTGAGGTTGGTTACAACAACGGAGTAATCTCCTGCAGCTCGGTTTGCGAAGGTAGTAGACGTTGCTCCACCAATTGGTGCTCCTGCTCCAAAACCAGTATGCCATTGAACATCAATTTGAGCAGCTGCATCAGTGAATATGTTATCCACAAGAATTTCGATTCCACCAACGGTGATTGCTCCGCCACATGTTTGATTTGGAGTAATACTAACCAAACCAATTTGTGGTGTTCTGATGGAGTCCGGAACATTGATAATAGCTGTAGCGGCAAAACAACCTGTAGTTGTGTTTTGAGCGGTAACATAGTAGTCATCAGCCGCAAGCGTATTCAACAAAATCTGTGGGGAGCCATTGTTTGTGAATGTTGCTAATGGCAAGGCTACTGCGGAACCTTGTCTAACAATTATTTCATAGTCATCCAGAGTTCCTGGAACATCATTATCTATAATTTCTATAACTCCTGTTGTGCCAACACAAGTTGTATCAGGAAGGACTCTCTTTGTAATTTCAGCCACATCTAAAGTAGGAATGTTATCCATTGAACCAATGGAGTATGTAGCGAACGTTGCACATCCTTCATTTGGAGAGGCGACATTGTCTTTTGTAATGAAAACAGTGTAGGTCCCTGCTTCGAGTCCATCAAGCGAAAGGATGTTACCATTGACTAGAGCAGACCCTACGTTAGCATTTCCAGAGCTTGTATTGTCAACATCGCCATCATCAGCTAAGAAATTAGGATCAAGGATACCTGGAGCGGTAGTGAAGGTACCTCTGTACCATTCGACAGAGAAATCACCGAGTGCGAACGCAAATCCTGGCTCATCGATAACGATGGTGATGTCTCCATCTCCAATCAAATCTGAGTCACCACAATAGGTGTCTTGCGCGGGAGCGGCATTGAGCGTTACAGTAGGGTCAGTTGTTACATCATCGATGATGATATCGAACGTAGTCACTACAGCAGGACATGAAGTAGTAGTGTTGGTAATGGTGGCCGTGTAGGTACCACCAGCAAGAACAGTAAGTAAGTCATTTGTCGCATCCGCTGAGCTATTTTGAGTAAATG
>JBDVJN010000009.1:0-21286 GCA_039961455.1 Cyclobacteriaceae bacterium
GTTCGGAAACCACGATGTATTCAGATGAGTTATCCTTTTCAAAATAAAATTTGGTTGCGTACTTTATGTCATCAGTGATCTCAAATCCTGCTTCTTCTTCGGAAGCACTAACACAGCCAACCAGACACACAAGGATCCAAAAGGAATTTTTAAACATTCCTCAAAAGTAGCTTCGAAGATTTTAACTTGATTAGGTTTGCAACGCAATTGGTTTCACAAACTGCTCACTGGCGGTTTGAGAATTAAAAGGGAATCTTGTGATTTGCTATTTAGCGAAAAATCAAGAGCTGTCCCCGCAACTGTAAGTTCGAATAAATGTTTTGATAGTTTAATCCACTGTCTCGATAGCGATCGGGACGGGAAGGAATCAAAATCGAACAAGCCAGGAGACCTGCCATCTGCAATTTTTTTTTAACGAAGCTTCGGGTGAAAGCAGAGGAAGGGGTTTACTCCATTCTTTCTACGAGGCTCATAGTCAAATAACTATGAGAACAAATTTAATCATTGCATTAGCATGTTTGGGCTGGACTGTCAAGGCACAGGACACCCTCAGGACCGTCAAATTAGACGAGGTGGTAATTACTGGAACCAAATCGGAGATTCCGGTTGAAAAATCAGGAAAAAGTATCTACAAGATCACTAGAACCGACATCGAAAATAGTTCGGGCAAGAGCGCAGCAGATTTGTTGAATGAAACGCCCGGAGTGCAGATCGATGGGAATTTTGGTCCTCTTGGAACTAATATTAGCTATTTTGTTAGAGGCGCTTCAAGCAAACGCACGTTGATTCTAATAGATGGAATCCCATTCAATGATCCTTCGGGAATTAATCAAACATATGACTTGCGACTGTTGGACCTTGATCAGGTAGAATCTATCGAGATTTTAAAGGGAGGTCTAAGTACACTTTACGGAACAGGTGCTGCCGCTGGAGTAATCAGTATCACTTTGAGGAAGGCTACTGGCGATTCCTTCGCAGGAAGTGCCAAAATTGGATATGGAAGTTTTAACACGATCACTCCTGGACTTACAGTCAATGGATCAAATGGAAGTATTTCATATCTCGTAAATGCTGCTTATCAGAAGAGCGATGGTTTTTCAGCTGCTGAAAACCAGTCAGCTATTGGAAATTTTGATAAGGACGGATTTGAAAGCTATAACTTTCTTGGAAAAATGGGATTTGAAGTTTCGAATGAGTTTAATCTGGGATTTACTGTTTCCCTTGATGATTTCAATACCGACTTTGATGGTGGAGCATTTTCTGACGGTGATAACACATCGGAATACCGACAAGTCCGTCTAGGAGTATCCCCTAAATTCAAAATAGGTAGTGGACATTTAACTGGTGAGCTTTTCTATAGTAAGCTTGACAGACTTTTTAACTCACCGGACTTCCTTGATCCCACTCAACGATTCATAAACGAATACGATGCTGATTCATGGCAGGCTGATTTGCTGCTAAATCAGAATTTATCTACCAATATCAAATTTATTGGAGGGTTAAATTATCAAAGTCAATCATTCAGTCAGCCAGCAGTTGAGGAATCGAATTTCAATTGGATAGATCCGTATGCTACTTTGATCTATGATCAATCAAATTTTAATATGCAGATTGGATCCCGACTCAACGTTCATAGTGAGTACGGTTCCAATATAGTTTACAATGCAAATCCTTCATACCTGATTACTCTAAGTGAAAATTCGGATGTGAAAGTGTTTGGATCGTACTCTACTTCGTTCATTACACCTTCACTATTTCAAATTTTTGGCTCGTTTGGAAATTTGGACCTAGATCCAGAGAAATCTCAGTCCTTAGAATTTGGATCTGGTATATACCTGGAGAATTTCAATTTGAATGTCGCATACTTTGACAGGAACGATGAAGGTCTTATTGATTTTCGTTCATTGTTTGATGCAGGAGGTAATTTCATTGGTGGCGAATACTTCAATACTAATAATGAAATCGAAACTCAAGGGGTGGAGTTTGACGCAAAATTTGATTTATCTGCAAAATTGGATGTAAGTGCTAACTACACTTATCTGAGAGTGAAAAATGATGTGACCCTTTATAGAATACCCAGTCACAAGTACGGAGTTGCATTGTCATTTAACCCAATTGATCAGCTCAATGTTGGAATCCGACATACCCATACTGGAGAAAGGACTCAGCCATTTTTTAATTCGACAACTTTTGCAACGGAGGACTTGGAAACTGAAGCGTTTGATCTGATCGATTTGTCAGCAAGATATAAGTACAATGCATTTACACTTTCAGGGTCTATTAACAACGTATTTGATGAAGAATACATTGCAATAGTAGGATTCAATTCTATTGGTAGAAACTACAACATGAAGGTTAGTTACGATTTCTAAATAGATCGTCGACGGCTTTTCGAACGGAAAGTTTTTGGGAGGAGATCATCTCCTCCTTTTTTTTGATCTCATCTTTGATCTCCTGGTCTGAATAAAATCTTTCTCTCAACTGGTAGCCAATCTGCTCATGAAACCAGTTCAAGGTTTGGCTCCTGCGGTTCTTTTCCAACCACCCTGAGGCTTTCATTTGTTTTTGAAATTGCTCAATTGCATCCCATACTTCTGAAACGCCTGTATTTTCGGTAGCAGAGCATATGTCCACAGGGACGACCCATTCGGACTCATTTGCAGGGAAAAGATGAATGGCACTTCTGTATTCCTCCCTCGCTTTCTTAGCCAAGTCCGCATTTTTTCCGTCTGCCTTGTTGATCAAGATGTGATCAGTGATCTCCATTATGCCACGTTTGATGCCTTGTAGCTCATCACCACCACCTGCTAGCATGAGAAGTAAGAAATAGTCAACCATATCTCTGACAACAGTCTCACTTTGGCCTACACCGACTGTTTCAACGATGATAACATCGAATCCAGCAGCTTCGCATAGCATTATCGCTTCTCTGGTGTTGGATGCCACTCCACCAAGCGTGCTTCCAGCAGCTGTTGGGCGAATGTATGCTTGAGGGTCGTTAGACAGCTCCGTCATCCGTGTCTTATCACCTAAGATGCTTCCTTTCGTTCTACTGCTCGAGGGATCAATTGAAAGGACAGCTACTTTTTTGCCTTTTGCTGTGATAAGCTTACCAAAAACTTCAATAAACGTGCTTTTCCCAACACCAGGCACACCGGAAATTCCAATTTTCAGACTACCACCACAATGCGGAAGGATTCTGTCTATCAGTTGCAGGGCAAGCTTTCTATCATTCGGATGTTTACTTTCAACAAGAGTAATGGCTCTACTAAGTGAAATTTTATCCTGCTCCAATAGCCCTTTTACGACAGCTTGTAGAGAAATTTTGGGTGTTCGCCGAAAAGTTGAATCGTTAGGCATTCATTTAATGTTAAAATTGTTTAATTTCAAGAAAAAATTTAAATCTTCTAATTTAGGATTTGGACACATGAGGGAGAAATGATTACTTACATCTTGATCACATAAATCTAATTCACCCTCTAAAAGTAAAGCAATGTTCAGAAGATTTTGGCTTGACGTAATCCTAGGTACGATTTTTATTTTGGGCTTAATGGGACTTTTAAGCAGTCTCACAGCCTTTAAGGTCTTTGACATAATGGATCCAATAGGAGAGGCTTTCTCCGACATGGAATTTACTGATGTGTATTTTTCACAGCTCTTAGATGATCCAATTGCGGATCAGAATGTAGTTCTAGTGAATATAGGTTTGGAAACACGTGCAGGTATTGCTATGATGGTTGATTCCATCAGCCAGTATAACCCCGCAGTAATTGGAATGGATACATTCTTTCATTTCCCTAAAGAGGATACACTTGGTGATTTGATGTTGATGGAGGCACTGGGAAGGGTTGAAAATCTGGTAATGGTGACGAAGGTTTTACACAATATAGAGACAGATGAATTTGATTCACTAGTTACGTCTTGGCCGATGTTCACTTGGAATTCCGACTCAGCTCATGCAAATTTAGTAACCGATGCAGGTGTACAGGAAGATTTGAAAATGTGTAGATTGTTTACTCCAGTGTTGACACTGGAAGATGGTACAGAGCAACAGGCATTTGCTGTTAAACTTGCTTCATACTTTGCTCCAGAGAAAGTTGAAAAATTCCTTGAAACAGCCAAAGATGAGGAAGTGGTTAATTATCGAGGAAATGTGCTGGATTACGGAGCTACTAAGTTTGGGACAAAATTTGCTGCACTAGATGTGCCGGACGTTTTTCTACAGAATTATGTTCCTGAGATGATAGAAGGTAAAGTGATAATCTTTTGCTATCTCGGTAAATACTTAGGAGACCGGGAATCGCTTGAGGATAAATATTTCACACCACTGAATGAAACGTATATTGGTAGAGCTTTTCCAGATATGTATGGTGGAGTAGTACACGCAAATATTGTTTCGATGATTTTGAGTGAGGATTATATCACTTATCTCTCGGAAATTCAGAAATGGGCACTATCAATCTTTATTCTGTTTGTGAACATTATGACCTTCTCTTGGATCTATAAGAAATTACCTAAGTGGTACGATGGTGTCACTAAGTTGATTCAACTAGTTGAATTAATAGGTATTATTTATATAATGATATATATGCTTGATTTATATAATCTGAAGTTGGACTTGACAATTCTATTGTTTGCAATTGCATTGTCAGGTGATGGGTTAGAGGTTTATTATGGAGTTGTTAAAAATGCCCTTTCTAGAGAAGGGAGAAGAGAATTATTTAGAGTATCACGTTTATAAAATTGTAAAAAACCAATCAAATTGGAATTATCATGAGAAAAGTTGTTTCGATCACACTCACACTACTGCTCGTTTTTGCTGCCGAATTGGTCTATGGGCAAGGCTACACATTTAGAGTCCTTGCTAACAAAGGCCAAAACACCGTAAAAAAAGCAGGATCCGCCGCTGCTGTTGCACTTAAAACAGGTGCTACATTGAATACCGGCGATGAATTAATTGCTTCGCAAGGGGCATATATCGGGCTGATGCATAAGTCAGGTAAAACCCTTGAAGTCAGAACACCTGGTTCGCAGAAAGTTGCTGATCTTGAAAAGAAGATCAATACTAAGACCGCAAGTGTCTCAACCAGATATGCTACGTTCCTCGCCGCAAAGATGAACGAAAAAGAAAACACGAATTACAGATCACGTTTGAACGCGACAGGAGCTGTTTCTAGAGCCTTAGCAGGTGATGCTAGTATCAAAGTGCTTTTACCCAACGAGGTTAAGGTCATTGGTGACAACGCGATTATCGGTTGGGATAGCCCAGAAGGTATTGAGCAGAATGAGTATGTAGTTACAGTGAAGAATATTTTTGATGAGGAAATATACAAGGAGGAAGTTGCTGGAAACGCAATAAATCTAGATTTCAACAATCCTGAACTTAAGAACGATGAAGGTTTGTACATCTTGACAGTTAAGGCAAAAGAAAATCTAGAAGTTACTTCTGGGGCGATTGGAATCAAGAAACTGAAAGGCGAAGACGCATCACAATATTCAGAGGGTATTGGAGCGTTGCAGTCTGAGGTTGCGGAAGACGGCCCGCTTGGTAAGATTATTTACGCTTCTTTCTATGAGGAGAACGGATTAATACTTGATGCATTAACCAAAATGCAAGAGGCTATTGATTTGAGCCCAGATGTTGAAGATTTCGAAGAGTTGAGAAAAGATATATTAGAGAGAAACGGAATAAAGATCTTCGCTGAAAGAAACGATTAAGATATACAGTGTATGAATAGAACCCGATCACAAACGTGATCGGGTTTTTTTGTGTCCAAATTCCTCTCATTTCCATCTTCAACCATTTCCCAATGTTCACAATCGAGGTATACGACGAATTGAAAGTAATTACCTCTTGCTAGAAAGCGTTTGATCTTTGGTTTGATCTTTTCACCAAGGCGATTGCAGTCTTATTGTATAGTAGCTCTGGTGCAGATCAACTATTAACTACCAGATTACCAAAGCAGAAAACCTGGATCAGTATTGATCTTTCCGCGTCGAGGATCCATTATTTAATCTCTGATAACTCAGTTGATAGTTGTAACTTTCAGGACTACCGTCTAGCTACATGTTCATATCAGAGCAATACCAGCAATTCGCACATACAATTTGCAATTGGATAGTTGAAGGCTTGTTTAACTGGTAGGCTAGTCTAGCCCAATCATCACGAAAGGACCCCAATAGATTGGATCCCGGTACTCATTTCGAATTTCCTTTTTAGCATCCACAAAAGCCTGTCGTTTGTCTCCGGTCTCAATCCACTTTCTGTAGAACTTAATCATCAGCTGTTGGGTAGCTTCATCACTTACTTTAAAGAGACTCATAACAATGGTTCTTGCCCCTGCAACAAGGAAGGCCCTCTGTAGGCCGTAGACGCCTTCACCAGCTTGGAGTTCTCCAAGTCCAGTCTCACATGCTGATAGTACAACCAGATCAGTTTGATCCAGGTTAAGGTTCATTGCCTCATATGCTGTCAAAATACCATTGTTGACGTTGTAGTTGAATTGCGTTTCATTCAAAATGTCTCCGGCACCTGTTAATAACAAGCCCGTTTTCAATAGTGGATTATCATACCTAGCACTCTCATTAAATTCCTGATCTAGATTGGATGCTTTTTTATCATCCCGAAAGAAGCCATGAGTCGCAACATGAAAGATTCTTGGATTTGAAACTTCCTTGATGGAGCCTTCGGTTGCGTCGCCCTCTGTAAACATCTGTGTTTCCCAGCCTTTCCTATCCAACAAATCATCAAGCTCTTCTATTTCCTTCTTTGTTCCTGGCAAAGCACCAACGACTTCAGCGGTTGTTCTACTCAATCCCGAGCTGGGAAGCGGTGTTCCTGGCTGAGTAGTCACATAAAATTGGGGATTGCCAAACATCATAGCGACTTCCTTTTCTGCTAGGACTTTTTCTTTGTTCTTGTTTAGGAATAAATCCTTCGTATTACTAACCAGAACAATGTTGGAATTATCAATGACATAACGTCCATCTGGAGTTGGTATGGCTTCAAGATTGATTTGGTTATACACGCCATCTGGAGATAAAAAAAGCGTTGAAACAATTCCGATTTCATTCTCGATCGGAGCCCAGAATTTGTCGTAAGAGAATCGATCATCAATTTTGAACTTGATACTGTTTCGATAGGTTTTGAGGTAACGTTGCTCTAGTTCTTCCCCATCCTCCAAAAGGATCATTTTTGGCTCCGATTTCTTGTCTCCTTTCACATACAATAGCGCGTACATCACTGAATCGGTAAAGGCATGGTCAAAGAGCCTGAATCGCACCATCTCAATTGCAACCTCGCTTTCACCTAATGATTCTTTTATATTTTCCCAGACGATTGGTGCACTGTCTGCATTTTCTGCGAAGATTTCTGATTTCAAGCTCATGTTTTTCTCCAGCAACTCAACATCGTTGGAAAGTACAGCAGGATCAATACCATTAGCTCCTAGGTCTTGCGTGCTCATTGAAAGCGCTGCTGTTAGGAGTTCTTTTTTCTCGATCCAATTACCATACATTGAAACTAACTCTTCATCGCCGCTGCTTAGGATTCTCTGGCGAATCTTGATCGACGAGTTAAGTAGAAGTGCTTTAGTAAGCAGTGCATTGTTATAGAGCTCGCCGATATATTTTGCACTTCTATTTCTACTTATTATTAGTGTATTATAAAACTCATAATCTGCTTTTATCGTATTCCAGAATTTCGCTTTTTCTCTTTCGCTAAGTGCTGGGAAATAATCGGCAATAAAATTCTTGTAGTTAGCTAGAACCTCTTCCATCTCGTCTTGCGAATCTTTAAATCTTGATTGCATAAAGTAGGTCTTGCTCAGCTTGGATTGAACTTTTACAAATTCTGGATGCGTGGAGCTAAATACACGTTCGTATTGCCTTCTGGCATTTTCATAAAACTTCTCTGCCTCCGTATAATTTTTTTGCTTGTAGTAGATATCTCCTTTTAGAACTGCGGCACTTGCAGCATTGATATTATTCCTCTTCCCGATTTTCTTAGACCAAATGTTCTCAGCTTGGTTGAGGTAGCTAAAGGCTAGTGTATAGTTACCCGCGGCTATATTGGCGATCGCCATGTTCTTAAGTATCTCGGCATATGTAGGATTTTCGGAACCCAATTTTTTACCAATGATTTTTTCAGACTCTTGAAATAATGCCTGAACTTGGGTCAGCGGCTTTTCTTGAAAGAAATAGACTAAAGCTAGTCTTGAAGTAGATTTTGCAACATCGATATGCTCATCTCCAAATTTGTTTTTTTGAATCCTAATTGCATTTTTCAAGAGAGACTCAGCTTTGTCAAAATCTCCGATTGTTATGTACACATCAGCTAGTTGTAAAATGGAGGGGACAACCTTAGAGGACTCCTCGCCAAAATTGGTAATGGTAATCGTGTTCGCTTTTCTTGAAAGTCGCTCTGCCTCAGTATAGTCACCTTTAATAAGCTTTAGTTTAGCATTAAGTATTAAGGGTACGTTGAGGTGCCTACTTGCAGCTCCAAACTGATTTGTTTTGTCTTTTAGCGATTCTGTCAAAGCACTTTCTGCATCTGCATATCGCCCTATATTCAAGTACAACCCTCCTAGATCGTCGATGTAATCAAGCCCCGAGGTCTCAACGGTCAAGACGCTCCGACTTTGTAACCTGTCGGACCTGTAGATATTATCTTCAGCCTCGTCAAACAGTCCCTTTATTGAAAGAAGCTTTGCCTCGGTAATGAGTGTTCCTGCCAAATAGGCATTTGCCTCCTCAACTTTAGACTCATCCATAATGCTAATGGCTTCCTCAAGATTCTTTGTAGCCTTGTCATACTGCCCAATATTGATTTGGAGATTCGCTATTTTTTCTAATTCATTCCCATATTCAATGTCTCGATTGTCGTATTTCTTTCGGGATGCTAAGAGGGCTTTGTCCAAAATTTCTGAGGCTCTTTCATATTGATCAGATTCTTCATACAATGCTGCTAAGTGGTTCAAAATATCAAGATAGTCAACATGTCCATCCGTTATCTCCTTTTCTACAATTCCTCTATAGCTCTCCTCATAGATCTGTGATGCCTCATCAAATTTATCAGTGAAGTCAACATAGTAGTTTGCTAGTTTTACTTTTGTAAGATGATAATCGGGGGCATCGGTTCCTAGCAATTCCTCCTTAATGGCAAGTATTTGGTTATCATATCCTTCTGTGTTTTTATGCTGGCCAGCCAATAGGGCAACCTTCTTAGCAAACTCAAGAAGTTCCGCTCTTTCATTGTGCATTCTAGGTACAGCTTCTTCAGCTAAAAGTCTGTTTACTTTTTCCTCAAGTCTTTTTACATCCTGATCGGCCAGATCAAAGTTTAAGGCCATTTTCTCTTCCGCAAGGTTGTGTATACTGGTCCTTTTGAATTCACGGAGTGCTTTCTTGAAATCCGATGTGGTGATATTCAACTTACCTTTTTTCCCAGTCCTGTAGTAGGCTCGCATCAAGTTTGCCTGCATGGTCATTACTGTATTGTGGGAAAATTCATATTTTCTAATTGCCCACACGTATGCGTCTTCAAAGAGCCTCACTTGAGCCTCAACGGCAAGACCACTCTCCTCGAGGAGTTTGGCGTTTAAAAATGCATTTTGTGCCCATAGAAGGTGACTTTTCTTCATGTTGTCCTCAATCCAACCGTCATTGAAAACGAAAGCAGAATCCGCTCTTATGTAGTCACCCATTTTTCTTAAAGCATTGGCCTTTACTATAATTAGCTTGGCAAATTCAGAGGTGCGGCCTTCGCGCTTCCTCTTACTTCCCTCAGCAGCCATTGCTCTTTGTAGATAGTAGTCAGACTGATTGTCTACTAATTTGACAGCATCACTGTAAAAACCTTTTCCTGCAAGCACCTGTGCTTTTTGCACCTCGATACTAGCGGTGATATCTTCAATTAAGGAACCTGAACTTTCGAAAGCTTTTTCCGCCTGCTCTAGGTATTCTCCAGCTAAACGAAAATGACCATATGAAATGAGAACGTCCGCAGCCTCGACGAGAATGAATCCATGCTCTGCTGATTCCAACCCATTTACTGCTTCACTCATCGCTATTCCGCGCTCAAGTGGGTCCAGTACATCCGTAAGCTGGCCCAATCCTACGTTGATTTTGGCCTCCTTAATTAGACCAATAGCATTATAAGGATTGCTTGGGCCTAGTTTCTTAGTTGTTTTCTTAAGCATTTTGGCGATGTCGGAGGAAGCCCCTGAGTAGTTCCCAACTTCATACTTCTCTTCTGCTTTATCAATTGACTTTTGATATTGTGCTTTGGCGGGTATTGCGATGCAAAAACATGCAATCGCAAGAATGAATAGTAAATTTTTCATTTAATATTGGATTTTTCGGACACTAAATTTATCGAATTGCTAGGACTCTTGTGCCATCAAAGAGTTAAGAATTTTTTGTGCTGCTAAAGCTATGACGGTACCTGGTCCAAAAATGTCAGAAACGCCTGCATCAAAGAGGGATTTGTGATCTTGTTGTGGTATAATTCCACCTGCAACAACTAGAATGTCAGGGCGTCCAATTTTCCGCAACTCTTTGATTAGTTCCGGAATGAGTGTTTTGTGTCCGCCCGCAAGAGAGGAGGCCCCGACGATGTGAACATCATTTTCTGCAGCCTGTCTAGCAACTTCCTCTGGGGTTTGGAACAAGGGCCCTATGTCCACGTCAAATCCAATGTCTGCGAATGAGGTGGCAATGATTTTTGCGCCTCGGTCGTGACCATCCTGACCCATTTTTGCAATCATTATTCTTGGCCTTCTGCCATCAAATTCTTCAAACTGATCTGAAAGCGCGAGCGCTTTCTTAAATTCATCGTTATTTTTTATGGCTGAAGAATACACTCCTGAAATAATTCTGCTTGTAGCTTGAAATCTACCAAAAACATTTTCCATTGCCATAGAAATCTCACCAAGAGTGGCTCTCTTTCTGGCCGCATCGATTGCTAGTTCAAGAAGGTTTTCGTTTTTCTTAGCTCCATTTTCTAATGCTTGTAATGAGCGATCTACTTCATTTTGAATCCGTGATTTCTTTATGGCGTTAATTCTATCAACTTGCTTAACTCGAACTGCATCATTATCAATTTCCAAAATATCGATCGACGTGTCGTTTTCAGCTTGAAATTTGTTGACACCAATTATTGACTCTTCATTGGAATCAATTCTTGCCTGCTTTTGTGCGGAGGCCTCCTCGATTTTCATTTTCGGATACCCCTTTTCAATGGCCTTGGCCATTCCACCCATCTCCTCAATTTCCTGAATGATTTTCCAGCTCTCCAGAATAAGATTCTCCGTAATGTTCTCTACATGCTGTGACCCGCCCAGGGGATCAACAACTTTCGTGATATTAGTTTCCTTTTGCAGGTAGAGTTGGGTGTTTCGCGCAATTTTAGCCGAGAAGTCTGTTGGAAGAGCAATTGCCTCGTCTAATGCGTTGGTGTGAAGCGATTGTGTGTGGCCAAGTACAGCAGCCAAAGCTTCAATTGTGGTACGGGTGATGTTGTTGTATGGGTCCTGAGCAGTCAAGCTGTATCCGGAAGTCTGACTGTGTGTTCGTAGGGCAAGCGACTTTTCATTTTGAGGATTGAATTCCTTTATCATACGAGACCAGATAACTCTTGCGGCACGCATTTTGGCAATTTCATTGAAGAAGTTCATCCCGATTCCCCAGAAAAAAGAAAGCCTTGGGGCAAAGTGATCAATGTCAATGCCTGCAGCAATGCCAGTCCTCACGTATTCCAAACCGTCGGCCAAAGTGAAGGCTAATTCGAGCTCAGCGGTGGCTCCTGCTTCATGCATATGATAGCCACTAATACTAATGGAATTGTATTTCGGCATATACCTAGACGTGTAGCTGAAGATGTCAGCTATTATTCTCATTGATGGTGCTGGGGGATAGATGTACGTATTCCGAACCATGAATTCTTTGAGAATATCATTCTGTATGGTTCCGGAAAGTTTTTCTGGAGTGACTCCTTGTTCTTCGGCAGCTACAATATAAAATGCTAAAATGGGAATGACAGCTCCATTCATTGTCATGGAAACAGACATTTGATCTAACGGAATCTGATCAAATAGAATTTTCATGTCTTCTACCGAGTCGATAGCAACGCCTGCTTTTCCAACATCTCCTTTTACTCGATTATTGTCACTGTCATATCCTCGATGAGTCGCCAGGTCAAAGGCAACAGATAACCCTTTTTGTCCGCCAGCAAGATTTCTCCTGTAAAATGCATTTGACTCTTCAGCTGTGCTAAATCCTGCGTATTGTCGAATAGTCCATGGGCGTGAAGAGTACATTGTCGCATACGGTCCTCTCAAAAATGGGGGAGTACCAGCAGAAAAATGAGATTGAATAAAGTCTCTAGGCATCTCTTCGGTGCTTTAAGTTACTTCGACATGCCTCTATGATTTTGTGCGTCAGTACTTCGACATAAAAAGCTCCACCGCATTGGTCCGTATACTGAGTTATTCCAGATTCCTCGCGAATAATATTTCCAACATTTCTGCTTATTCGCGAAGCCCCATTGGCAGTACTAAAATTAATTGAGTTAGTCCCACCCAGTACGCTTGCAAGACCTGCGGTGGAATTAAAAAACCACTGCTGATCTTCTTCTTGGTGTAGAGGGACAGTTGTGTGAATTTGGATCTTATCCGTGCCCTTTCCAAGGTCTTGCGAAAGGAGAAGTCGAAGTGCTCTAATTGAGGCAATTTCAAGAAAAAAATCTAATGAGGCATTTCTTAAAACATATGACTCCGATGTATGATTTTTTAATATAGTCGTAATGAAATCGACTTGTGATTCGGATGCTTCTGTGCTTATAGCGGTTGCCTGCTTGCCTGCAAGAAGAAATCCAGAGAGCGATTGAGGGATTTCTTCGATCTCAAATGATGAGGTCAAAGAAATGTCACAGACATCAAGTAGGATTCCCTCTAACAATTTTTTAAAATCTACTTGATGCTGGAGAGAAAACATGATACCATCGCAACCTCCTGAGAGAGCTTCAAGTGCATCATTATTTGCTATAAACTCATCGCTTACGTCAACCTGTTCATATAATTTCCAATTAAACGGTTTTATGGATTTGAAAAATTTAATTTGATGGCTAAGACCCTCAAGGTCAGACTCATCATAGTAAGCATCCACTTTGATGTTTTGGTCTGAGAGCCATCCCAATTGCTCGAAAGGATCTTCACCTTTGAGTTGTTTTTTGGCTAATTCAATCCAATCATGTTTTGAGACTTTAGAAAAAATATCGAGATTGAGTTCTTTCAAGATGGAATCAAAATTATTTTAAGTGCTTACGAAATTAGGTAGAAAAACAGTGGAATTAAAAATTGTATTTTTCAAAGAAGTTTAAAGCAAAAACACTCTTGATTTGTAACTGCGATGGTTTACAAAAAGTCAAGAGGAAAAATCATTTTTTTAAGAATTTTTTTTAGGTCATATTTGATCCCCTTCCTCGTGGAGGGCAGCCCAACAGCCTAATTTATAAACCACAAAAAAACGCTCGCAAATGCACGATTTAGTATGGAAAAACTGTCTTGATTACATCGCAGAACGTATTCCTACACAGAGTTTTAAGACCTGGTTCGAACCCATAAAACCCTTAAAGACAGAGAGTAACGTACTAACCATTCAAGTTCCAAGTCAGTTTTTTTATGAGTGGATTGAGGAGAATTATGTGCATGTCATAAAAGAGGCCATAGCATGTGAAATGGGTCCTGAGGCAAGATTGGAATATTCTGTTGTTGTAAAGGACTCTTCTGTAGAGGAATTAAACCCGTCAGTTCCGCAGTTTAGTAACCAAAGAGAGACAAGAGAAACCACCAAGAAATCCTTTGATCCGGCATTTGTTGATGAGTTGAAGGCAGATTGTAACCTAAATGCCACATACCTCTTTGATAATTACATCGAGGGCGATTGTAATCGTTTGGCACGCTCTGCCGGTTTTGCTGTAGCACAAAAACCAGGAGTTACGTCTTTTAACCCACTTATGATTTATGGCGGTGTTGGTTTGGGTAAAACGCACCTTGTGCAAGCGATTGGAAACGAAATCGTACAGAAAAATTCTTCTAAGAAAATTATTTACGTCGCATCAGAGAAATTCACTAATCAGTTTATTGACTCACTCAAGAATAATAGCGTTCAAAGTTTTATAGCCTATTATCGAGAGGTGGATGTTTTGATTCTTGATGACGTTCAATTTTTGAAAGATAAGGAGAAGACACAGGAGATATTCTTCCATATCTTTAATCATTTGCATCAATCTGGTAAGCAGATAATAATGACGAGTGATTGTGCTCCGAGGGATTTGAAGGGATTGCAAGAGCGCTTGGTTTCAAGATTTAAATGGGGACTCACCGCGGATCTGCAGCAACCATCGTTCGAAATGAGGATGGCCATCATTCAGAAGAAAATTCAAGAGGATGAAATTGAAATTCCTGATCAGGTGTTGGAATACATTGCTTATACAGTGGATACCAACATTCGAGAACTGGAGGGGGTAATTGTTTCGTTGATTGCACATGCTTCGCTTACCAAGGTCGAAGTGGATCTGGAGCTGGCAAAAAAGGTGCTTAAGAACATTGTTCGTGAAATAGACTCTGAGGTAGGAATTGATTACATCCAAAAAACGGTCTCGGACTATTTCCATGTCGGACAAGATGACTTGAAGGCAAAAACAAGAAAGAAGGAAATTGTAATTGCCAGACAAGTGGCAATGTATTTCTCCAAAGACTATACGAACCACTCGCTAAAATCTATTGGCTATCATTTTGGAGGCAGAGATCACAGCACTGTCATACACGCGCTGCAATCAGTAGATAACATGATAGATACAGATGCTAAATTTCGATACTCGGTTGATGAGTTGAAGAAGAAGCTTAAAATGAGAACAGCTTAACGCCTGAACGGATAGTATATCTTTCGTCCTCTTTCGTCAATCCCAATAATATCGAATCGTCCCCTGATCGTTTCCAGAATCTTTGCCAGATCTTCCGGCTTGTCAACCAATCTGTTATTTACTTGGGTAATGATGAAACCCTTTGGTATTGATAGTTCTGCAAAAAAACCATTCTTTTTGTAATCCACGACCTTCACACCACTACTAATTCCTAGAAGGTCACGTTCTACTTTTGAGACGCTTTCCAATGTGACCTCCAGTTTTTTAGAAGAAAAAGTATTTCTTTTCAGAATTTCAGTAGTCCCTTCCCGATTGGTTAATGTGAGTTTTTTCGATGTAAGCTTTCCATTTCTCTCAACGACGAGTTCTAACTGTTCCCCTGGGTAACTATTGGCGATGAGCTCCTCTACATCCGCCTTGCTACCAATCTGCATTTCATTTACTTTTCTTAACACATCTCCTTTTTCCAAATTAGCTTTATCCGCTGCTCCAGATCTTAGAATGTCCGAGACAATCACACCATCCAGATCTTCTATTTCAAGACGATCGGCCAGCTCACTGTCAATATCAATAAATTCCGCACCCACAAACGCTTTTTGAACTTCACCGTGCTTGACAATGTCATTGAATATTTTCTTGGCAATGTTGACCGGAATTGCAAATCCATATCCGGCATAGGATCCTGTTCGAGAAAGAATCGCTGTGTTTATTCCAATTAACTCTCCTTGAGCATTCACAAGGGCACCGCCACTATTCCCGGGATTGATGGCAGCATCTGTTTGAATAAAGCTCTCAATAGGAAATTTTTCCCGTAAAATATTGATATTTCTTCCCTTGGCGCTCACGATCCCTGCAGTCACTGTTGAAGTCAAATTGAACGGATTTCCAACCGCCAAAACCCATTCACCAACGCGAACATCTTTGGAGTCCCCAATTTCGATGGCAGGTAAATCATCGGAATCTATTTTAATTACAGCAAGATCGCTGCTTGGATCACGTCCAACTAAAGTGGCAGGGTAGCTCCGCTTTCCTGCGATCACTGTGATCTCGTCAGCCTCATCAATTACATGATTATTAGTAACAATGTATCCATCTTTTGAAAACACCACACCCGAGCCACTCCCGACTTGCTGAGAAGATCGCGGCTCAAAAAACCAGTCCATCCAACCACCAGTTCTGTACTCATACTCACTCAATGTCTGAATGAAAACGACACTTGACGTACTTTTTTCGGACGCAAGTACAAAATTATCAGCTGTGATTAGTGATTCGGCGGAACGTTTGAGAAGCCCTGAGTCGCTAGTACTACTTGTTGAGTAGGCATAACTCTTTCCAGGATTAGAGATCAATTTGACAGCACTACTTTTGTCTGATGTTCGGTTGATAAACTGACTCCCTATTGAGCCAACGATTCCTCCCAATAAAGCAACTGTAAATAAGGTAAGCAAGCGTCTCATATGATGTCATTAATATTTCCCAATAATAACTGCAAATCAAAAGGTATTGATTCCAATTGAAAGTTAAAAAATGCTAAAAATGATTTTGAAAGAATTGAAATATTTCAAATTAAATTTGCCGATTGTGCATTCTGAAATTTTCTCGATTTTATTGAAGTTAAAACTAATTGGAGTCAGAATTGTTGACACAGTGATATGAAGAAATATCAAGAATTGAGGTAGGGTATGAGTAGAAGAATTGCAATTTTGGGATCCACAGGTTCTATTGGAACGCAAGCACTGGATGTGATTCGCAAGCACCCTGATAAATTTGTGGTGGAAGTGCTATCAGCTGCTAACAGTGTAGACCTTCTGATTAAGCAAGCGATAGAATATAAGCCAAACTGTGTTGTGATTTCTAATGAAAAGCACTACCAGAAAGTTTTTGATGCGCTAGATCCATTGCATATAAAGGTGTATAGTGGTGAGAAATCATTAGTCTCGGTAATGGAAATGGACACTATTGATATCGTACTGACTGCACTTGTAGGGTATGCAGGGCTGCTCCCAACCTTAAAGGCAATAGAGACCGGAAAAGCAATTGCGCTGGCAAACAAGGAGACACTGGTTGTGGCGGGGGAATTGGTGACAAAACTCGCTAGGAAGAATGGAGTAAACATCCTCCCTGTTGACTCTGAGCATTCTGCTATTTTTCAGTGTCTTGTTGGTGAATTCCACAATCCAATTGAGAAAATTGTCCTGACTGCTTCGGGAGGACCATTTAGGGGTAAGACCAAAGTGCAGCTTGCAGAGGTGACCAAAGCACAAGCACTGAAACACCCGAATTGGGATATGGGAGCCAAAATCACCATTGATTCGGCGACCATGATGAACAAAGGGCTGGAAGTGATCGAAGCGAAATGGTTGTTTGGTGTGTCACTAGAGCAAATTGAGGTGGTGGTGCATCCGCAATCGATCATTCATTCGCTAGTTCAATTTGAGGATGGATCGATGAAAGCGCAACTTGGATTGCCGGATATGCGTTTGCCTATTCAATTTGCGTTGGGTTATCCGGAGCGGCTAAAAGCAGACTATCCGCGATTTGATTTCTCCGAGTATCCGCAATTAACATTTGAAAAACCTGATATAGAGACTTTTCGAAATCTAGGGTTGGCATTTGAAGTAGCTACGAAAGGTGGAAATCAACCCTGTATTCTGAACGCAGCAAACGAAATTGCTGTTCAAGGATTCCTGGAAGAGCGAATTGGTTTCCTCGAAATTTCAGATGTAATCGAAAATTGCTTGAAAAGGGTGAGTTATATTCGCACTCCGGTTTTGGAGGATTTTATAGAATCAGATAAAGAAACTAGAGCTCTGGCTCTCGAATTATTATAGAATGGAAGTATTGATAATGGTGGGACAGCTCCTTTTGGGACTGTCGATTTTAGTTGGAGTTCATGAGTGGGGCCACATGGTCGCAGCAAAGAGTTTTGGGATGCGTGTGGAAAAATTCTCCATCGGATTTCCACCAAAAATTTGGGCAAAACAAATTGGAGAAACGGAATACTCAATTGGAGCAATCCCGTTAGGAGGTTTTGTTAAGATCACAGGGATGATCGATGAATCTCTTGACACTAAAACGCTCAGCGAGGAACCAGAACCGTACGAATTTAGAGCTAAGCCAGCATGGCAAAGATTGATTGTAATGCTTGGCGGAATTATAGTCAACGTGGTGGTTGGTGTTATCATCTTTATTTCCATCGCTTTCGTGGATGGTGAAACATACCTCACGAAAGATGAATTAAACAAACATGGGATCGCTGCTTATGAGTTAGGCGAACAGTTAGGATTCAAGACAGGAGACAAGATAATCAATGTAAATGGTCGAGATTTTGAGCGATTTTCGGATATTCTGAGCCCTTCTATGCTTATGGGTTCTGATGGATATTTCACAGTGGATAGAGGAGGAGAGGAGATCAGAATCGATATGCCGAACGATTTCGTTGAAAAATTCTCAGGCAAGAATGCGCCGCAGGTAATAACGCCCAGGATGCAGTTTACAGTTGGTGAAGTTGCAAGTGAGAGCAATGCAGAAAAAGCGGGACTACTTGCAGGCGATCGGTTTGTAACAATCAATTCGAATGAAGTAAAATATTTTGACCAGATTGGATCTGCACTGGATACGCTTAAGTTAACGGTGATTGATGCTGTCGTCTTAAGGGATGATCAAGAGATTGACCTTAAAATTGATGTAACGGCTGAAGGGACCATCGGCTTCTATCCAATTACGGAGCTGAATTATGTAGAAAGAGAGTATGCGTTTGGTGAGGCGATGAGCGCAGGAACCACCAGAGCTTTCTCCGTGGTTTGGCTCAATATTCAAGGAATAAACAAAATGGTCAAGGGCGAAGTCTCTGCTCGGAAATCAATGGCAGGACCAATCCGAATTGCTACAATGTTTGGGGGCGTCTGGGACTGGGGACGTTTTTGGTACTTGGTAGGCCTTCTCTCCATGGTCTTAGCATTTATGAATTTACTTCCAATACCTGCATTGGATGGTGGTCACGTAGTATTCTTGACTTGGGAAATAGTCTCTGGAAGAAAGCCGTCAGACAAGTTCTTGGAAGGAGCTCAGAAAGTAGGAA
This sequence comes from Cyclobacteriaceae bacterium, assembly GCA_039961455.1. Lineage (GTDB taxonomy): Bacteria > Bacteroidota > Bacteroidia > Cytophagales > Cyclobacteriaceae > Ekhidna. The sequence continues at coordinate 19,008 of JBDVJN010000009.1, forward strand.
TGGTCGTTCTTCTTAGCTTGATGGCTTTCGTTATTATCAACGATACGATAAGTCTCTTTTAGGACTAATTCGAATTTCCGTCTTCGGGAATCACCGGAGCTTCTCTGTATATCTCAAACTCTACTCGTCTATTCAGGGTTCGATCTTCTTCGTTCAATTCCTCTTCAACGATCGGTTGTGTATCTCCGAAACCTTCAGCAATCACGCGATCCTCGATGATTCCTGCAAAAATTACAACATAGTCTCGGATGTTATTCGCACGTCGTTTTGACAATTCTAGGTTCTGAGCAGGGTCTCCCAGCGAGTCGGTGTGCCCTGAAATACGAAGCTTAAATTCAATGTTATCGTACAGAAAATTAACAATCTTGTTAAGGTCAGCATACATCTCTGTTTTCAGGTCTGCCTTTCCAACATCAAACTCTATGGATTCAAACTTCACTCTGCTAGCCAGAGGCTGTGTTACTGTATTTAGCTCTATGGGACCGTCCAGAAAAAAGACCTCTTCAATTCTGAAAAAATCATCCCCCTGCAAAATCAGCAAATAGTTTCGCTGGTCGATCAGCTCAAATTCGAACGAACCATCAGGGTTTAGAAATTTAGGAGCAACCTCCAATCCCTGGTCCAGGTCAATGATTGAGACAATTCCCTGGAATGGCACGCCAGTAATCGAATCCGTAAGCGTACCAGTGACAGTTGTGGTAGCCAGAGGTTGGGCAGACATCGGAAGTGGGAACGAATAGATGTCTTGTTTATCTAGGTCACGGGTGGATGATCTCGCATAAAAGAGCAATTCTGAATCAGAGTCAATCGTAAAGTAGAATTCACTGCCCCGACCATTTACCAGAGGTCCAATGTTTTTAGGTTCCGCCCAGTAGGTGTCCACCTTGTAGGATTTATAAATGTCAAATTCTCCAAAATTATAAAGCTGTCCGTTTGAGCTGAAATACAGCACATTGAAGACAGGGTGAAAGAATGGACTTACATCATTGTGTCTCGTGTTTATAACTGGCCCCACATTTAGCGCAGGTTGCCAATTACCTCTGGAATCTTTCGAAGTATAATAAATATCTGAGAGCCCAAACCCACCAAGTCGGTCGGACGCGAAATAGAGCGTATCACCCTCGTGCGATAGCGATGGATGTGAATCCCAGCTCACACTATTGACGTTGGAGCCCATATTTACGGGCTCACTCCAGACGCTATCTTCTCCAAGAGTAGCGATATAAAGATCGCAATGGCCTATGCTCTCTTGAGCAAAGCACCTGGAAAAAATTAAGGTCTTACCATCACTACTCAAGCAAGGTGACCCCTCGTTGTAATGCGAGTTGATATTTTCGATGGGCTTGGCTTTAGACCAAGTGCCGTACGGATCCTTCAAGCTGAAGAACAGATCTTCGTCCTCTCGGAATTGGATGGTTTGGTCTACCTTTTTTCGCTTGGAGGTAAAGATGAGCAGGTCATTGTTGATGTTTAAGGATGGTCCATAGTCAGCACTTGAGCTGTTTACTAACATTCCCATGTTGAGGAGCACACCCCGGGGAGGTTGGAGCGTGTCGATTAATTTTCGGTGCTCCACCAATTCATAGTAGTAGTCAATCGGCACAAACTGCTCTGCTGCCTGCTTGTTAAGGGAATCGTAGTAGAGCTCAATTTCCTTTATACTAATTCCCTGATAGTGATGGCGTAGTACGGTTCGATAGAGGGTTTTGGCTTCATCAGGATCACCAAAGAGTTCTGTCATCTTAGCTAGACGCCAAATGAGCTTAGTGTCTTTGTAAAAGTTTTGAATCCCAAAGCGCTTAACATAATCTTTAAGTGCATCAAAAAGCTCTTCCCACTTTTGGTCTTGATCCAGTTTGATAATCCGCTCTAACTTTTGCTTATTGTAGTACTGTGCGTACTTGTTGATACCTTCAAAATCATACACATTGAATACCACATCCTCAGGAATGGAGTCCGTTAGAATTTGCAGATCTTTTCGTCGGTTTTGCGCGTCCAAACGAAAACCCGAGAAAGTCAACAAACAACATAAGGCGAGTAAAAATTTTTGTTGCATACTGTCGTTTCGTCAGTAGTGAATTTTTAACGAATTAAAGTTAACACTATTTGGTATGCTTACCACTTTGGCATACCGATTGACAAATAAGTACATTGCCCCGTAGAATAGGGTTTTTATAAGATAATCTGCCACATTGGCACCTATATGTTCAAAAAAGATTCCAATTCTTTTCATATTTCAGACTTTGCATCAAATGATTCTGAAGAATTAATTCAGATCA
>JBDVJN010000010.1:0-113866 GCA_039961455.1 Cyclobacteriaceae bacterium
CCCTCCTGATTTTAAGGTGGTTAGCGCAGCTTCGAAAAGCTGGTGAAGTTCTTCTTTGCTATTTTCTTTTCCTTCCATTTGTGTCATAAGTTATATTTTTTACATTCTAACTTTTGACACACTTTATTGAACACCCTCTTGGTAATGAATAACTTCTCCATCAACTATTTAACTATTCCCCCATTTAACTACTCACCAATTACCATTTTATTCTGTAAAATCAATCCATGCTCCATTGAGGACCACGCCGAGGGGTTCTTGTAACGTACCAAGGATTTCCAATGGGTTGTCAGTTGTTAGTACAAGGTCTGCAGACTTGCCCGCGTCGATTGTTCCGAGGGTTTCTTGCTCACCTAGTATTTCAGCTGCATGCTTCGTAGCTGCCAGGAGTATTCGGTAATTGGAGATTCCGGCTTGCGCAAAGAAGTTCATTTCATGGTGTAGACTTGGGCCATGGAAGGTGGTAATTCCTCCAGCATCTGTTCCGAGGAGCAACTTCACGCCAGCGTCACTCAAAGCCTTTACAATTTTCAACATAGCGGGGATATCTTCGTTCTTCCGGGTCGACGCTCCGGACTCGATTTCTTTTATTCGCTCTTTGAATGCATTCAATCGATCCTCCCCATAGTAGTGCAGGATCTTGTTTTCAAGTTCCGCTGTCAGGATCTCTGATTTTAGATCGAATAGCTGATTGCCATTGTGTTCCCTGATGAGCATCGGCGTAATGGCCGTGCCGGAACTCTTGACCATTTCGACAAAGGGGGCCACCTTGTCCTCCGCGTACACAGTATCAAATGCTACCCAAAACAACTCCATCAGGTGTTCGATAGATAGCATGCCTTCTGAAAACACCTGGGGCAGGTTCTTCTCGTAGTTGGGGATGTGTCCCACCACAGGTACATTTCTATTCCTCGCCTCATCCATTAGCGCCAGAAAAGGCTTCGTATCCAATTCCGCTATGATGTACCGATATCCTTCGTCGGTAAATTGATTTACAATAGTCCGTGCCTCTTCCTCCGTTTCGACAATAGTGAACCCGTACTGTCGGATTTCAGGATTGCGATGGATAAAGGGACTGGATGTGAAAATCTCCGGGCCTTGCAGTGATCCGTTATTAATGCTGTCTCTCCAGGCGAGTATTTTCGCCGAACCATGCATATTTCGTACAGAAGTGACTCCATTGGCAAGTAACAAGTCAAAATTCCATTTGCCATTGATGTGGAGGTGCATGTCGATCAAACCAGGCATCAGGTACTTGCCAGATCCATCCACAATTCTTGATCCTTCCAAAGCTAGTTTCGTACCGTCGGATTTGGCAGTGAGAACAATGACATCTCCTTTGATAAAAACATCCTGATTGGATTGCACCTCTTCCTCATTCATGGATATCAGGTTCACATTGGAGATGACCAAATCACAATCTATTACCTGCGTATTCGTGCACTGCACAAATAGTAGCATCACACATACAATCGACAAAATCTTCATTAACTTCATTTAAAAACAGGAAGCATCCTGCATGGATAGTTCGAATTCATTTCAGAAACACTAAATCTACCTTCCTGACTGCGCTTTTGTTGCTAAACAAAGGGTCGTAAATGACCGAATGGAAGAATATGCACAACTTGGAGGAATGGAGAGTTTGGTATTGGGTATTAGGTAGTTGGTAGTTGGTAGTTGGTATTGGGTATTAGGTAGCTGGATTGCACCTATTCAAAAATCAATAATATCAGAGAATAATCAACGACTGTACATACCAGGTAACAACGGCCATTATATACCCCAATAGCGCTGGTAGTGTTCCTTTTTTCAAATAGTAGGCAATGGTAAGTTCAGGCACCTGCCCCATTGCAGCCACACCGGCTGCAGATCCTATCACCAGAATGCTACCACCTGTACCTGCGGTAATTGCCAGGAGTATCCAATATTGGAAATGAATACCAGCAGGAAGCATATCGATTGTCGCCGCAGTCAGCGGTACGTTGTCAAATACAGCCGAGACAATCCCAATGATTGAATGCCCAATAATCAACTTGTTTTCGTTAGATCCGGGATTCACACCATACAGGAGATTCGCCAGCTGCTCCAGGATACCATAATAGCCCAAAGCATTTACCGCCAAAAGAATACCAATAAAAAACGTGATGGTCGTCATATCGATATGCCTGATCACATTCACAATTTGGTTGGCTTTCTTTTTCAACTGCCCATGCTTTAGTCTGAAATCTATAATGATGGCTGCTGCTCCAAGTCCGAACAGAATACCAAAAAAAGGAGGCAGGTGAAAGAGATTTACAAGGACTGCAAATCCAAAAGTCATAAATCCCAGAAAAATCATATACCATTCGAATGGCAATAGCTCTTCCGAAGTGCGCCCTTCCCTATCCTCTTTTACAATCTGCCTGGTAAGCAGGTGTTGGGGAATAACCCACGCCACTAACGAAGGCAACAATCCATAAAGCAGGACTTGCCATGCCGTGAATTTTTCAGCAAGCCACATCATAAGAGTCGTGATATCCCCAACAGGTGACATTGCACCCCCAGCATTGGCTGCTATAATTGTGTTGATAAGAAATATGTTGAAATTCTCCTTTCGTATATATAAAAACCGACCCACGTGGATCATCACAAGTGTAGTCGTCAGGTTATCAAGCACTGCTGACGATACAAACGTAATAAAGCCGAGAATCCAAAAGAGTTGATAGTTGGAGATGTGTAATGAAATAAGCTTGTTTTCAAGCCATGTGAAAAAACGGAAGTGTCCCATCATTTCCACAATAGTCATCGCGCCAATGAGGAAAACGATCAACTCAAATATCTCTGTTGAGCCTTCCTGAAGTGCATGATCCAAATGGCTCTTTTCAGCTCCCATGGAAGCAATCATCCACATGCTCGTTCCCGCAAGCAATGCAATCCAGCTTTTATTCACCCCCAGACTGCTCTCAAAGGCGATGGCCACAATGGCAGTTAGAAAAATGACGACAAGCAGGATAGCAACGACATCCATAATGGGTTCAGAGATAAGCCATAAAACTTAGTCTTTTGAGACGCTTTGCTCAAGAATCTGTCAATGTTAGGCATCCGTTCACAGGAAAACAGTGATGATTTACGCACTTTGAACTGATTCTTATCAGTCTCGGTCAATGGAGGATTGGAATTGGGAATTAGATCCTTCCTTCGTCAGGATGACAGTACGTATTACAAGCAAGCGAGTCATTCTGAATTCATTTCAGAATCCTTACCCAGTCACTCATGGATGAAGATCCCAAAAGTCCGTCGAACATGGACGTTCGACTTCTCAATTAAAGTCCGCTCCTGATTTTAAGATTTTAAGGTTCTGACGAAACAGTCTTTGTTCCGCAGTCGATGCATTTTTTGTCAATGCTAGTTCTATGTACTCAATAGCCTTGGAGTAGTCACCTTTAGCTGCATAACCCTTCGCAAGTCCATGTGCGCCGAACCAGCTAGCATCATCGCGCTCGTTTAGTACATTGAAAATTTTAAGAGCCTCATCTTCGGACTCCTGATCAATGAGCGTTGACCCATAGGAATACAGTGCTTCTGCAGTTACGTTTGGATCCCTTAGCGCAAGTTGAAGATTTCCCTCTGCTGACTTATAATCTCCTACTTGCCTCAAAATATCTGCCCTGGTCGTGAGGTTGGCAAAATTTGCATTGAAAGCCACCGCTTTTTGAGAGAAGTACTGAGCTTCCTGTGAATAGTCATTCACCATAGCATACCTCGCAGCGTAATTGAACATTTGATCAACATTGATAGCAAGGGACTCCGAATTCGAAGCTTCCTCAACAACCGCACTGGCGGTAGGATTATCCCCATGGGTCGAATAATTGATCGCAGATTTGGCGTACCATTCCAATGCTTTATCCCGATTCCCCTGGGTCTTGTATCCCTGTGCATTTAGCTTACTTAGATAAGCAGTATTCGTTCCACTTGAAGCCTTCGAAACAGCGTTTTCAAGTTGAAAATGGGCGTTTCTATACCTTGACCCCGTCCATTGATTCCTGTAGGTATATATGAGACCTAAGGTCAAATGAAACTTATAAATCGATTTTCTATTTAGCCGGAGATAGGCAGAACTTTTTGCGCTGAACAAGTTTTTCTCCAATCTTATAAATTTCTGATTGTCAGGATCAATGGTATCCTGATATTTTGTGTAAAAAATGCTCAACTCCTCAACAATGCTAAAAAAGACGTCCGAAACCCTTCCGGGATCACTGGTATAACTCTGAATATGACCTCTTGTAATGAGGTCTAATGCGCCTAAAAGATAGGACTCAGCACGCTCGATATTTCCTGAAATGATTTCTTCTTTTCCAAGTCCCATCAGAAAGCCAGACATAACCTCTCTTGGACTTATCTCTGATGTACCGTCTGAATAGATCTTTCGATCACTTTTCCACCAATCGATCTGGTCAGTGTCGATCGTGGAAGACTCCATGATCGTCTTTAACTCTCCAATCTTCGGGTATTGCCACTTGCCGGAAAGATAACGAGTGGTATAGTCTCTTATATCTTGCGACTGGCTGACCAAATACACCCACCAAACCAGTGCTTGATTGTTCACCGTCTGACGATCAGCTAACTCCTTTTCAATGCCTCCGATTAACGAACGTCTCGCCAGCTCCTGTTGATTATTGTCCAACATACGTCTGCAGTATTGAAAAAGTGTGTCATTCGGAAAGACGTTGCTCGAAAACAGCGTCATGATCGCCTGGAAACCATTCTGCCTGGTTGCTTCCTTATCCAATGCCAGGCGAAACTGTTCCAACGCTAAGTGGTAATCTCCTCTCTGCTGATACATGCTGCCTAAAGCGAGGTAAAAGCGATGTTTGGCATCTTGCGGAGTCTCCTTTAAAACCTGAATCGCTGCATCAAGATCTCCCTGGTTGAAAAGTAAAAACGAGAGGTTATTTCGTGAACGAAAGTCCGAGGGATTCGAGGAAAGTACTCCTCTATAATAAAAAGAAGCCAGCTCTGCTGCTTCGGTTGAATCTGGATGTTGCGATACTACTTTTTGAAAAAAGTATCCAGACGTGAAGTCAACTTCATCACAATTTGAACCACAGGTTTCCTTATAGATAGAAAGCAGATTAGATGCCTCCGCCCAATCATTTGCATCGATCAAATCTTGTACGCGGCTCATCGCCTGGCTGATTTCTTGCGCAGTCGAGCATATGGACATGGTCAATAGCCAACTCAGAACAACGATATGCTTAGTTGATTTTCCCATCCTATTGACTTCTAACTGCCCCAAGATATCCTTGCAACGGCTGGTATTTCACGATCCAAAAGCCGGCTACTTCCTTGAAGTTATCAGCGTTAAATTCCACCTCCGGTCGTGCCTGGTTGGCATCAATTATCTGATCTGAAGGAGTTCCAATCTTCACTTTGATCAAATTCTTGCGATCACCAACTACCTGGGCAAAAAAGACCCTATACTCAGTGCCGCTGTTTGGGTCATCATACTTTTGACTGAATTTCAATTCCGATTGTAGCCCTATGGGAAGTTCACTAAATGAATACACAAGAATCCATTGCTTTTTATCAAAAACTACTTCTTCGATAGCGTCATTGGTCATTCGTCTGTTTCGAAAGAAACGAGTAATAAAGTCCTCTGTTGAGAACAGATCATTGAATCTGCCCATAATATTTGATACAAAAATGTCCGGACTCCTATTCTTGATATTATAAGATGGATGGCTTGAATCATTCAATGTCCAGCTTTTCTCCGTACATGCAGGATCCACATTGTCACCAATGAAGTTTCGCTTCAGAATGATGTCGTACAATGGAGATCTACCATCGGTTACCAATTCCAAAAACAACGTATCACTAGCAGGTCCGCCTGGCAAAAAATTAAATATCGGAATCTGATCATTGAGGAATTTAGCCGTTGAATCTTCGAGTTTGTCGGCCAGCATTTCCAAATCATTAAAGGTCACGCTTAGCTCACTTCCGCTTACCGAATAATAAACACGAATGTTCATTTTAGACTGCGCCTGAAGGGCCGAATAGCTGATTGATAGTAGGAGTATGAGATAAGTCGATTTCATTCTAGTAAATAATCCTGCAAGGGTTCCTCCGTGATTAAGAATTCGTTTTTAGCAATCAGATTGCCTAGATGGTTATAGAAAAAAGCTTTCATAAGTGTGTTTTCAGGTAATGGAAAGTTCAGATTCTCATGCTTGTAGTTTAACCAACCTGCTGTGAGTTGATCACTAAGAGCTTCAAATGCGGCATTTTTCAGGAGAAGTTCATTCTTCCAGTTCTTTTCGTATTGACTCAGTATTGGCTTTCTTTTTCCAATCATGATCGCTCCATTGTCAGGACCATCGAATGCATACGTCCCCACCGTATCAGCATCTATAACCAGCTTTAATGTTCCATCTTTTAAATCTCCGGGAAACGGAAGTAGTCTCAAAAAAAGTGATGGTGCTGGTTTTAGATCACTCTGAATCTTTATCCTCTTTCCAGTCCAGGGGTACAATTCAAAAGAAAAGCTTCTATATCCGTCTACTTCCAAAAGGTATGATCTTCCAAAAGGATTTGTAAACCGGACGGTATTCACAATAGCATTTGGGTCTTTCAATGCAATGTTTTTCGGTTCATCGCTACCCTCACTCATCATTGTGGCATCCAGCTTTTCAGTGATTCCACCTTTATAGATGCGAATGGAGGCAAAAAAATTGCAAACGAATAAAATCACGAAGACCAAAATCATCAGTGAGGCTGGGTGGAGGCAAATCTTCAATAGTCGCCTATAGAATTGCATTATTAATGATTGGTCTTCTTTTGTAAAGAGGTCCTTAACAAACGCGAAAACAGCCACAAAAACATTGACAAAGCCAAACAACGCAGCAACCCATGGTAAGTCCAGGTGATAATTCACCCAAGAGGCAATGATGAAAACGGCGAAAATGAAAACGATAAGGTTGGGAATCGGAAGGCTGAATGCTCCATTCTCCCGATGATTAGGTGACTGCTTCCCCTCCTCAACATCTCCCGCCGTATTACCGTTTGATAATGGCTTATTCATTAGTGGATGAAATAAAACAGAAGTTAGGCACTCTCCGTAGGAAAGTCAATACCCACTTTGGGGTATTTTTTAGTTGACGGTTGGCGGCATTTGGGAAGATCACCGAATAACGAAACATGGACGATAGATTGAACTGATTGGAGATTAAGAATTAGAAATTACGTTGGAAGGACCATTCAATTTGCTAGTATTGCACGCTTTACAACTACCACATGCTCCGATTCTTTAAAAAGAAACCCAAAGAAAAGCTCCCACCGGAACTGCTAGATGTTGATGGCAATCCTATCAACGAAGGCGACGAGGTCATCTCTCAACGTTACGACCTGGGAAAATGTACTGTAACATTGGAAGGGCTTCAGTATTTCTATGTCTCACAGGAGTCCGGGCAAAAGATCAGCTACGTCAAAATGATCGATGCCATTACAGAGAATCAAAAAGTGAAGAAGGTGGTGGAGGAAGAAGGTACAAAGTAGTTGGTACTAGGTACAGCAACACTACTTAGTGGTATATGGATAGTCATCGTTGTTGACAATTCGCAATTGACCATTGTATTTTTAGGGCAACATCTAACACCTACGATTTTGAAAGAGAATGACCTAAAGCCGAAGTGGCTCACCGAACTACAACAGAAAAGCTGGGAACCGGAAGTGCTCCTTTCCGGTATCGTCCTTTATGGGATGTTCAAGATGCCGGGCTTGCTTGATGATTTCCTTTACTATTTCAAGGTCAACTTCTCCGTAAGTACAAACGATATCGACAACTTTGTCGGGCTGATGAAAGTCGCTGTTTATTGGCTCACCGGCGGTCTGATCGCACACTTGATCACACGTGGTATCTGGGTTGGAATGGTAGGTCTAAGCTTTACCTTCCCAAAGGGGATTACGCTGGATGAATTAAAGCTGACTGATAAATACAAGAAATACTTATCCAGGATTCCGTCTACGGAAAAGATTATCCTGAACCTCGAAGGTTTTTCCAGTTCTTTGTTCTCTATCTCCTTCATGATGTTCATGATGATGATCGGTGGATACTTCTATCTGCTAATGACAATCATTGTTCCCGTCGTCACCCTCCTTTCTTTTTACAAGGACATCTTTAACAATGATATTTTTGGTGGAATTTTAACCGGATATCTTCTTGTTGTACTAGTTGTCGGCTTTATTGGCTTTATCGATTTCCTAACGATGGGCTTCTTTAAGCGATTCAAGTGGGTCGCCAAAATCTACTGGCCCCTTTATCGTGTGGTAGGTGTGCTAAGTTTGGCGCGTTTCTACAGACCCATATACTATATTCTACTCTCTAACATCAAGGGCTGGAAAATCGCAACGCTATTGACAATTTTCGTGGTTCTTAGCTTTCAATGGGTGATGGGCATTGCAACTGCTACCTATCCTGGCGAAGGTCTCTCTCAGATTTCATTGTGGTCGGATAGACAGGGCGTCAGCTCTTATACAGGCAATTACGACGATCAGATTGACGATATTAAATCAATTACGGCTTCCATTCAGTCGGACATTATTCGAGGAAACACGGTCCGCCTCTTCATGGTTTTACGTGCTGGACGCGAGGATTCCATAAAGGCGCATTGCAATCTAGATTCATTGTTTCAAATAGAAGGCTTGGCATCAGAGGCAGCACGTTTGCAATGTCTTACCACATTCTATTCTGTTGCCATTGACGACTCTATTCTGACAAACCTTCCGTTTAAATTCCACTACAAAAGCAAAACCCAACAACGAGGGTTACTAACATACATCGATGTTAGCAATCTGGAAGCCGGACTTCATCACCTAAGCATTGACATGCCGAAAGATATGTATCGAAATGGTCGGATCACAAATATTCCTTTTTACCGAGAGGAAACGTTTGTACCCTACTTCGTTCCCGATAAACCGGAGAGCGCTGATCAGGAGGACGAGTCTTACCTGAAGCTGAAGCCGATTCTACCGAAATAGGATTGGTATTAGGTATTTGGTATTTGGTATTTGGTATTAGGATTTAGTGGTTGGTCATTCATGAGCAACCAGGCTTATGGCTAAAGGCTAACAGCTAATAGCTAGATACCAGGTTATTCGATTGGGTTATTCGCAAGCCTTAAGAGTGCATACCTTCGCCTGTTCAAATAAGAACCTACATGCACAAAGAAGCCATTGATAACGCAACAGCCTTGATCAAATCCAAGCAGGACGGAGTGCTTTCTACGCTCTCGGTAAAGTTGGATGGCTTTCCATTTGGTTCGGTAGTCCCCTACTGTCTGGACAATGCCGGGTGGCCGGTCATTCTCATCTCCACCATTGCAGAGCATACCAAAAACATCAAGGTGGACCCTCGTTGCTCGCTCACGATCGTCATGGATGGCGAAGATGTGCAGGCAAACGGGCGAATATGCCTGATTGGTCACATGGAGGAGCTTCCCTCCGAGGAAAGGGAAGTAATGGAACGTTACTACACGCAGTTCCCTAACTCCAGATCATACGATGCTACACACGACTTTTCGTTTTATCGATTGGCTCCTGTTTCCATTCGTTACATTGGCGGATTCGGTCAGATCCACTGGTTTAAGCCCGATGAATTGAAATGAGCATAAGGTATTGGGAATTGGGAATGAAGAATTGAGAATTAGATATTAGGTATTAGGAATGGTGAAATGGAGGTTTTGGATTGACAGAGCTATGGTCTAATCGGAAGATCCCGAATCAAGTTCGGGATGACAGGCTCTGGTAAGTGTACGTTTTCGTTTCTGATTGATTGCATAGGGTGTGGAATTGAGAATTGAGTATCGGTATTGGAAAATAAGATTTCTCACTACGTTCGAAATGACGGTAGTAGTTCGTAGTTGACAATTCGTAAGTACGCTCACTAGAGCGTTCTAGTCATTTTACTCAATTTAATCTTGACGGAACCCCGCATATGAACTCTGAGAAATAAATGATTAATTTGAGTAAAACCTACTAATCAACTATTACTCAATAAACTATGATCTCAAGAGTCCAGCCAAATTCACAGAAGACATTTTTCATCCTTAGCGTCCTGCTAGTTGCAGTCCTATTGCTTGCAAATTCATAACGTCGTTACTCCCAAGCCAGCTAATTCAGAAGACTAACATTCAGTCTTAAAAGAGCCTTCTTGAAGTTTCGTTCATCTCTTTGATGTTATCATTCGCTTTTGCATGATTGACACTCTGCGCTTCTATTAAATGCTACAGCGTTTAACCTCCTTCTCCAAACCACCATTTGGTTCTGAATCTTCTCTTAACCAGTCCAAACTTTTTGATGGAATGGGTCTCTATGTGTTCAACCATCTCTTGTATCGAGTCTGTCACAAACAACAATTCCATATCGCTTTTGCTGATACTTTCATTCTCGGCCATTAGTTCAATGTGTTCACGCAATTCTTTGTGGTACTTCGAACCAAAAATTACGATGGGGAAATGTTCAATCATTTTTGTCTGAATCAAGGTTAACGATTCAAATAATTCATCCAGCGTACCGATTCCCCCAGGCATTACCACAAATGCGTAGGAGTATTTCATCAGCAAGAATTTGCGAACAAAAAAATAGCGGATGTCTATCCATTTGTGTAAGTACGGATTCGGCTTTTGCTCGAAAGGAAGAATGATATTGCATCCCACAGAATATCCACCTGCCTTCATCGCGCCCTTGTTGGCTGCCTCCATTATTCCCGGCCCTCCACCTGTCATCACAGTAAATCCCATTTTTGCAAGCGCATCCCCTACTGCTTCCGCTTGCTTGTAAAACGCATTGTCCTCTTCAAATCTAGCGGAGCCAAAAACCGTAACACAAGGACCGATAAAGTGCATTTTTCTAAAGCCGCTGATAAAACTAAAAAGGACTCTAAATGCAAAAAATAGCTCGCTAAATCTTGATCGAGGGCCTCTCAGAAAACTTGATTCACTTCGCTGAAGCTGTGGTGTATTGGTATCGCTTTTCATAGCATTTCTTACGTTGTCTTTTTGTAGCTCCAGACGGCAAGGCCATTCATTGCCAACGCATAAGCCGTCGTTTTTGCCAGTTGTGGATAGATATCTTCCAAAGAGGATCCTTTCAGCATGACCATCCGCATGACTTCAACAAAGTATTTAATCGGATTGAATTCCGTTAGGACCTGCGCCCATTTAGGCATGCTTTCTATCGGCGTGAAAAGGCCACTCATCAGAATAAAGATGACCATAAAGAACCAGGCAATGAACATGGCTTGCTGTTGTGTATCTGTATAGTTCGAAATAAATAAACCAATGCCGAGAATCACCAAAATATAAATGGAGGTGTAGAAATACATCAGTCCCAGGCTACCGACGATGGGTATATCAAAGATGAGTTTTGAAATGACAAGTCCAATGGAAAGCAAGACCATCCCAATCACCCAAAAGGGAAACAGTTTTCCAACAATGAACTGACCCTTCCGGATTGGTGTCACGTTGATTTGCTCGAGCGTGCCAATTTCCTTTTCACGAACAATGTTCATCCCCGACAAGAACAGGGTGATCATGGTCACAAGCATGACCAAAATACCTGGCACCATAAAGGTCTTGTAGTTCAGCGTTTTATTGTACCAAAACAACGGAATGGTTTCAATCGTGATGGGAAGTATTGAGGCTTGCGTTTTCTGTAACAATGCCACCCGTATCTCCTTGTTGAAGCTTTGCACGATTTGATTGATGTAAACACTTTCTACCCCGGCAGCAGCCCCATCAATGGCATTGATGGTAATTCCCAACTGTGCGTACTTGTCTCCCAGCAAGTCACGTTCGAAGTGTCCCGGTATTTCCAAAATAACGTCCACCTCCCCTTTGAGCATCGCCGAACTGGCCAACGCCTGTGAAGGGAAGTCTGAGATGATATTAAAGTAGCCCGAGACATTGAATTTTTCAATCAGGGCTCTCGAATTGGACGAGTGATCGTGATCAATGTAGGAGAACCTGATGTTTTTGACCTCGAACGTTGCCGCATTTGACAAGATGATCAATTGAATCAACGGCATAACGAAGATGATAGGAAGCATGGCTTTATTTCTAAAGATCTGCCTGAACTCCTTTTGGACGATATATCCGATTCGCTTCATTATTCTAACCGGGTCTTATATTTCCTGATACTGACAAGAAGGAAAAACAACGCCATACCAAGCAGTATCAGCGTTTCTTTCCATAGATAATCGATTCCCACTCCTTTGAGCATGATGCCTTTCAATAGCACGATGAACCATTTTGCAGGAATGATATTACTAATGACCTGTAGTACCAAAGGCATGCTTGAAATGGGGAAAATAAATCCGGAGAGTAGAATGGTGGGCAACATGAGTCCCATCAGGGAGATCATCATCGCTGTCTGCTGTGTAGCAGAGACCGTTGAAATCAGAATACCCAGCGACAGCGACGTAATAATAAACAGGACGCTCACCATTCCCAATAATAACAGACTGCCCTGTATCGGCATTTTAAAAACGAAGATGCTTAAAACAATAATTACGATCGCATTGATCAACGAGAGGAAAATATAGGGTACCACTTTTCCTACAATGACCAGCACTGGCTTCAACGGCGACACCAACAAAACCTCCATCGTACCTAATTCCTTTTCCCTTGTGATTGAAATGGACGTCATCATTGCAGAAACCAACATGAGGATGATGGTCATGACACCGGGAACAAACATGAACACACTCTTCAACTCCGGATTGTACACCATTCGGAATTGCGGTATCACCTGAAATGCCATGTTGATGTCACGATTCAGTTCCTGCTGATAGTTGTGGAGAATGGAGCTCGTGTAGTTACTGATGGTATTTGCCGTGTTAGGGTCCGTTGCGTCCGTAATGATCTGAATCGTAGCCGCATGATCCTTGATCAAATTTCTGCTGAAGTCTTTTTCAAAATTTAAGACAGCCTTGATTTCTCCTTTCTTAAATGCAGATTCAATATCTGCTTCACGTTCAATAAACTCTTTTATACTGAAGTACTTTGAGGTTGAAATCTTGTTGATGATTTCCTCAGTAGTCGCATCTTTAGCATGATCCAAAACACCAATATCTACATTGTTGATCTCATTGGTAATCGCAAAGCCAAACAACAGGATTTGGGCGATCGGCATCCCAAACAGAATGAACAAGGAACGTCGATCCCTGAAGATATGATAGAACTCTTTCTTTATGAATCCCTTGAAGCGATTCATCCTCTTGCAAGTTTTAGAAACACATCATTCATGCTATTTACCTCAAATTGCTCTTTGAGTTTCCCGGGTGAATCCAATGCTTCGATTTTGCCATCGACCATAATAGAAACACGATCACAGTATTCTGCTTCATCCATGTAATGTGTGGTGACAAAAACGGTCGTTCCGTCGTTGGCAGTCTTGTAGATCATTTCCCAGAACTGACGTCTGGTGATAGGATCAACGCCACCAGTTGGCTCGTCTAAGAATACAACCCTGGGGTTGTGCAGCAAGGCAACGGAAAAGGATATTTTTTGCTTCCATCCTAACGGCAAGGAACCCACCAATTGATTTGCCACTTCCTGCAACTCCAACTCCGTGATCATCCGGGTCGTTTTTTCTCTGATCTGCACACGCGTGAGGCCATAGATACCGCCAAAAAACGTAATGTTTTCCTTCACAGTCAGGTCGTCATATAAGGCGAATTTTTGGCTCATGTAGCCAATGTTCTTCTTGATACTCTCTGCCCTGGTGAATACATCAAATCCAGCCACCTTAGCTTTGCCAGAAGTTGGATTAGAAATGCCAATAAGCATTTTCATAGCAGTGGTCTTGCCAGCACCATTGGCACCAAGAAACCCAAAGATCTCGCCTTTCTTCACATTGAATGTGATGGCATCTACCGCCTTGAAGCCACCAAACATTTTCGTTAGGTTTTCTACCTCTATGACCTGTTGACTTTCCATTACTTCGCTAGTTCCATAAACGTGTCTTCTATGGTAGGTAAGGTTGGTTCAACCGTGATGTTCGTTAATCCACTGTGCTGAAGGTAACGCTCCAATTCTTCCGGGTGAAAGTCCGCACGTTGATCGGTGTAGTGGACAAACTCACCAAAGGGAAAAACACTGTATTGGTGCTCGAAGTCCTTGAGGTTTTGGATTAGCATGTACATATTATCTGCACCCACATTGTACAAGGCCTTCGGGTAATGTCTCACCATCTCATGCGGGGTATCTACTTCCAGTATTTTCCCATCCTGGATCAACGCAATACGGTCGCACAGCGCTGCTTCATCCATATATGGTGTAGAGACCAAAATCGTAATACCTTTCTTCTGCAATCGTTTTAGCATTTCCCAAAATTCTTTCCGCGAAACGGGATCGACGCCAGTCGTAGGTTCATCTAAGAACAACACTTTCGGCTTGTGAATCAACGCACAGCAAAGCGCAAGTTTTTGCTTCATTCCACCTGACAGTTTTCCTGCTCTACGGTTTTTGAATGGCTCGATTTGTACATAGATCTCCTTTATCAGATTATAGTTCTCCTCGATTGTGGTCCCAAAGATGGTAGCGAAAAAGGTTAAGTTTTCTTCAATAGTTAGGTCCTGATACAACGAGAACCTCCCCGGCATGTAACCAACACTATTTCGAATACTTTTGTAGTTGTCGATTAGATCAAGACCAGCCACCCTAGCGGTACCCTCGTCCGCAATCAAGAGTGTAGTTAGTATCCTGAACAAGGTTGTCTTTCCTGCACCATCTGGACCAATAAGTCCAAAAATTTCCCCATCCTCCACATCAAAAGAAATGGAATCCAGAGCCTTCTTGGTTCCATAAAATTTTGAAATATGTGTTAGAGTGATACTCACAATTTCATCCTTTCTGCTTTCTCATATATTCTGGAATCAGAATAGTCAAAGCGACTATGACAACCCAAATGCTGGTTCTGAAAATCATGGCTTTGATACTTTCAGGGGCAGCAGTATCACTCAAAAACTTCAGGTATAAAAAAACCACAAAATGCATGGATAAAATGAAGAGGGATAGACTCTTGCCTTTAGCAATACCTTGCCAAATGAAGTATGCTGTAAAAATTGAAATGACACCAAAAGCCACGTTGTAATAAACCAACCAGTCCAGAACATTGTATTCTTTGACATCAATACCGAGGAGTACTTTCGAGCCGGCAAAAACAGACATTAAGCCAATGATTAGCGCCAAAATGGATGCTGCTATTTTGTACGATTTACCTATGTTCTTTGAAGGTGTGCTCATTCTACATATCGGAGTCCTGTAGCCACATTTCTGCAGGCATTCCTATTTTCAGGCTGCCATCATTTTCAACACTAATTTTCACCGCATATACCAGTGCCACACGTTCTTCCTTCGTCTGGATGATTTTTGGCGTGAATTCCGCTTCCGAAGCAATCCATGTGATGGTCCCCGCGTACGATTTCATATCCGAGTCCGAATCAATCTTCACTCCTACTTCTTGTCCAATCTTGACATTTGATAGTTGCGTTTCGCTGACAAAAACACGCAACTCCATGGTACTCAAATCCGCAATTTTATAAAGTGGCCTCCCAAAAGATGCTATCTCATTTGGTTCTGCATATTTCACCAAAACCGTTCCACTCACCGGGTTGATGATCTTGCTTTTCTCTATCTGATCTTCGATCTGCCGGATCTGCACGTCCATATTCTTAAGTTCACTGACTACAGGAGCATTCTGAACTTCAACACTTTTGATTTGCTGCTTAATCACATCTATTTGACCGTTGACATCATCCAGTTGCTTCTGTGTTCCAGCACTGTCTTCGATCAACTGAACAACTCTGTCTTTTTCTATAGTAGCTGCATCTAACCTTGCATTCAGAACCGCAATCTGCGACAGTACACCTCTTGATTTTGAAACAATGACGTCCTTGGAAACGACCAGTTGCTCTCGCTTCAAAGCAAAGGCGAGCGTGTCGACGTAGCCCACCAACGTTCCCTTTGCCAATTCCTGACCTTCTGCGATATTGAAGAGCACAAGCTTGCCATTACTTTCAGATGAAATGGTGATTTCAGTGGCTTCAAAGTTTCCATATCCATCCGCTCTGTCATTGTCAGGGCTACAGGAAAATAGGGTGAGCGTTGCGATGCTTAGGATTGATATAAAGTTGGTACTTCTCATTTTTCTATTGCCCTTTGGTTGTGTTATAATTTGCCTTCATCAATGCTAGCTGGATCCGATGCAGACGTAGCGAGTTCTCATCTTCGAACAGATTGGTCAATTCGGTGATGTACGCTGATGAAGTGATAACTCCATTTTTCAACTGTGATTCAGCTGATTTCAGTACTTCTTTTCGCAATTGGATTGAGGCCAGATCGGATGTAATAAATGCTGTTAGCATCTCAATCTCAGACTGCTGCTGACTCAATTCGATTTGAGTATTCAATTTGAAAATTTCAGATTCGTTGTCAACAAGCTCTTTGTTCACCAACAGCGACTCTCGCTTCTTCTGATTAGCCTGCCAATCAAAAACGTTCCAGTTGAGTTTTACTCCCACCGTATAGAAGGTTTGGAAAGAATTGTCAAGCATATTCAAGCCAGGATTACCGTATCCACCTGAAGCAAACCCAAACACTTTCGGCGCCCGCTGTTTCGAAAGAAGCAGATCAGAAGATTCAATGTACTCCTTCCTTAGTTCGAACAACACCAATTCAGGACGGCTACTCGATGCTGGAGCATTGACTTCGATCTCTGGATATTCCAGGATCGTATCAGGATCGAGGCTATTCCCGATTAGTGATGATAACGTCTGGAACAGACTGATCTCATTGTGTCTGACCTCAATCAACTGACGTTCTATTTTTAATTGTTCAACTTGCAGCACTTTGTCCGATGCAGGTAAAAGGGTTCCATTCCTTATGCCTGATTTAACCTCATTTAATTGTGCTTCAAGTTGTTCGTTTTTGGCTATGAACAGTGCTCGTTTTTCCCGAGCAAACAAGATGGAGAAGTACAACTGGTTTACCTGTTTTTTCAACTGATACAAATTGACTTCCACCTGCTTTTGTTGCGTTCTCAAAGCTGCAGATTTGGCTTTAAGTGAAGCATCAATGGAACCGCCGGCATAGATTAACTGATTAGCAGAAAATGTGGCACGATACTGATCATTGCTGAGTGGTTCAATAGATGAAAAAGGCACTTGAGTAACATCAGACAGGTAAACTGCCTGAGCTTCCACGTCGAGCTGTGGCAGTTTTCCGGTATTGATCACTTCCAGATCCAGATCGTTCTGCTTTTCCAGTAGACCACTCTGCTGCTCAATAGGATGGTTGGCATTTACCAGCTGGTAGCATGCATCAAGTGTTAATGTATCCTGACCCTGTGTGATTACAGGCAACAATAGCATGGCATGGATGAATAGGTTCTTCATGGCATTCCTTTTATTGAATGGATGATAAAGTCAGCAACTTCCGTTTTCCTCTCCTCCATCAATTGCTTAAAAGCCTGATCATCAATGTTCGCAAATGCCTGAATCAGGGGTGTAGCTACAAAAGGGAAGATATTTAAAGCCACGATGTTGATGAATAGCTGTTCCGCTTTGATGGGTTTTATCGTGCCTGTCTCCACTTCGCTAGCTACCTGCTTTTTGAATTTATCAAGATTAGGAAAACCAGTTACGTCCTTCATTTTCAAAATAAAATCCGGGTTCCTATTTATTTCATGAATAATGAATTTGGGCAAATAAGGATGCTTATTCATGAATGTGAGATAGTTCAGTGTAAAGTTTTTGATTTTGTCCTCGATGGAAGAATCATCATTCAATATCCCGTTCAACTGAGGTGCCAGCAGGGAAAAAGCATTCTTAAAGACAGCTTCAAAGAGCATTTCCTTGCTCCTATAATAGTAATGAAGCAGCGCTTTGTTAATTCCTGCTTCATTGGCAATCTCCTGCATCCTTGCTCCGTCCATACCCTTCCGCTGGAAGACGTTCTTCGCAGCCTCCAGGATTTGACCTTCGGTTGTATCTTCTTTCTTGTCAGGCATACTTTAACTGTATAGTTTAACCAATTGGTTAACAAATATACATACTTATTGGTTCGCTGTATGGTATTGATTAGAGCGTCCCAGAGTTATATCCAAAATCCTGAGAATGAAAAAAGTATATGTTGCAGCCTCCTGTGTAAAAACCTGCCTTTTTTGATGAAAAGGAAAAAGAAAGGTTCAGACCTGCAGTCTGAACCCAAAGTACTCAACCGTTCTACTTACTTAATATTTTTCAAGTCTTGACGCCAGCCAACAGCTCTCAATCAGCTTGGACTTGCGTGCATTCTCATTGTCCTACTGCCAGAACGTGGGGTAACGATTCGGTCAACTTTCTTCTTAGAAATTCTTGTGGCAGACTTGGCATTGAGTTCACTCGCAGTGAGCTTGTCTTCCAACGCTTTCGTTTCGTCTCCGCTTAGTTGATAGGCTTCTGCCCTTTCCAAATAGGCAGCAGCATTCTTAGGGTCATCATTGATCTCATTCGTGAAATAATGAATTGCCGCGCTATAATTCTTTGAAACCATTGAACTTCTTCCAAGTTTCATCCAACTCTCGGCACGAAGTGCGGCTACCAATGCATTGATCAGTGCCAAAATTAAGGCAACGAGTAGAACAATTGTCTCTGTGTGAAGTGATGTGATTGTGTCTAGCATAACTGGTGTCTTTTAATTTTGCAAATCTTGATTTATCCAAATATGTAATTCTTGAATTATGATCTAACAAAATATCTAATTCTAGAATCGAGGTTTATCCAAACATATGTATTTATTCATATTCAATCCAAAATCTCAATCTGCCCTATCACCAGAAATGATCACTTTTCCTAAGGTTTTAGGTAGTGGTATACTCTGGTAAATCAGGCTTTTTCTGAATGGGAATAAGACAATGAAGGGATTGAAAAATGTATCTGATAGCTTTCAATGACCGTTTTATAGGAATAGATTGTTCTTCATTCTAAGGAATTTTGGAGTGTTAATTTCCTGGAAGAAAACATTAACAAAGTTTATAGTAACTATAATCTATTTAAATATCTATTTATGGGTAGAGCCGCGCTTTTTCGCCAAATTTTCCACTACAATGGCGACTGGATTGCTTGCTAGATCGGGTATTTCCTCCCGTTTAGAAATTTCCCAACAAAGGTTGCCCTGACCAGGTAGTGATATGTTGCAAAACATATCACAGAAGTCGTGATGAGTACGATCGAGAATTTTCCAAACGCAGGTAATGGTACATCTACAATTAGACCTGGTATGAGGATGGTCAACGGCAAGTGTATCAAATACACCCAATAGGACGCATCAGATAAATAGCGCATCCGCGCCGAGTACTTACTCATATATCGAATAAACAATCCCGTTATTCCAAAAATGAAAAGCCAGGTCACAACTGCGTAAAGTAGGCCCGTTGGCACGTCATCAATGTAAGATGACCACACAAACATGACAGTATACAGTGTACATGCCGTGATGGTCAGGAACCAATCATACTTCATCATAGAGGGCAGCATATGCTTAGATCTGAACAGCAACCAGCCGACAAGATAGAAGCTGAGGAAAAAGAGAAATGCTCCTAATTTGGGTTCAAAGGACAAGGGAGTGGGAACACTGTAATCCCACCGATACACCATCAGGAGGAAAGTCATGACCGTGAAGAACACTATGGCTAGTCCACGTCTGGTAAACAGCCAATCGAACGATCTCTGGATGCGTGTCGTAAGCCCTGGAACACGTCTCAAGACCAATGCCAGCAGATAGGTAAAAAGGCTGAGCAGGATCAGGTAATACAGAAACCATAGATGGTAGGTTACCTCAGGAAGCACTGCTAGAATTGTGGGAATTCCGGAAAGTGTAATTCCAAAGGACTCCGATGTGAAGGCCAAAGCAGAAATAATTAGTGGATGTAACACTAGCAAAAAGACAACGAATGGCAGGACGATTCTTGAAATTCTATTTTTGATCATGGCCTGAGGAGATCTTTCGTAAAAGAGCATAGCTCCAAAGAATCCTGCAACAAGAAAAAACACAGGCATTCTAAAAACATGAATAATCGCACTAAGGAAATTCTGGAAGATATGGGTATCATTTGGGTCAAGAGGCCATATGCTGCTGGATCCAACGTTGTAAGTTTCTGACGAGTGAAGCACCACACCGAGGAGCATCATAATAGCTCTAAGTGAGTCCAGCGAATGGATGCGGTCGGTCTTTTCTATTGGATTGGTCATTTATGAAGTCATTTGAGATCAAATGAAAGATAAACAGGAAAGTAAGGAAAGTATAGGTGATCCTATATGTGTGAACCGCTATCAATTCACTGCTCAAGCGCTAGTGATTCCTGGAGGTCAATTCGATATATGGTTTGGTATCCTTGAGCACATTGAAAGTGGAATCCGCCTGAAGTGCCTTGCCATTTTCGAATCCAGATTTGATCAACTTTTCGAGATAATGAGTGGCGGTCGGAATGTCATTATTCATTGCGTATAGCTTACACTTCATCCAGTTTTCCCAGCGCTCATTTTCAATCATCGATGAACAGATTTCGATTGCAACGTAGGCCTGAGTGTAATTTTTACGTATCAAACCCTCCATTGCAAACTCATAGCCTGAGGCCTTAATGAAATTAAACACCCGAGCGTACATTAGGGCGCGATAAGGATCGCGTTTTTGATATTGCTCTTTACGCCGCTTATGAGTAAGCCCCGTGCTAATTATCCAATTCATTGCAGAATTTCGATTCTTATTCGGCTGGAGTTTGAACGCCGTATGTAGTGAATCCTCCAGTTGTAATCTTAGCTTCTCTTCCACCTCTATCGCCTTAGTCAACTTCTTTTGCTCTTTGGCTAACAGCGACGCATCCACAGACATATCAATCACATCAACTCCAAAATCTGATTCGAAACACTTGCTGATCCTTGCAGCATCTACTATGGATACTGAGTCAGATACCTTTTGCAAATAATCATCTATCAATGGCTTGTTCACAATTGCCATAGCTCCACTTTGGTCAAGCTTCTTAATCATCCAAATAAGCCCTATTTCGTAGTCATCAACCGGCGCCCATTGGTGCTCTCGGTTGAATACTAAACGAATGTTATCTACTCCGTTTTCTGTGAGCAGCCGCTCGCCACGATAGTGTTCAAGATAGTTAAAGTCTTTATCTCCTACGAGTCCTACGTATGGTATACGATGAGAGCCTTTCAGTGTGTGTTCCGAAAACATGGGCCCTACTGCTCCTACTCCAATTATTCCCCTCACCGCTGGAAACTGCGTAGCTACCGCCATCGAAACCCTGGAACCTCCTGAAAAGCCAGATGCAATGGTCATGTCTTCGTTTACTTTGAACTTTGCAAAGACGTCCTTGATAATAGCGTCAGCTGCATCCAGGGATGCCATTGGTAAAGTGAAATTTTTAGAATTGTTGGAGCAAGTCAAGATCAGACCATACTTATCCGCAAGATCACGATAGAGATTCAACGGCAATTGAGCCCTAGCCAGTGGTTCGAAAAAAAATATTACTGGGTACTTTTTTTCTGCATCGTAATTCAATGGAAGATACAAAGCGTAGGATTGATCGGGTACTGCAGTCTGTACCGTATCTACAATTTCCGCAATGGGCCACGATTGAGAAAGTGAGGCCTTGAACATGCATATCAGAAGTACAGTGAATAGATTTTTCATTCGATCTATTACACTAAACAGATTAATTCGAAATTCCCTTATGTGCGCAGTCCTTTGAATCTCACAGAGGAGACAATACCGACCTAGTCGGGATTAACTGACCCGTGAGAAATGAGCACCGGGTAGCTCGCAACAAAGCTCATGCTCTTGGTGGTGCTTTCATGAAAAAGTTTCTTGAAAAACGAATATCGGCGAGTCAATAGCACCAGGAGTTTTGCATCTGTACCTCGCACATACTCGTCGATCCCCTGTGGAACGTTCTTGTGCACAATTCGATCAAACAGGAGGCCCTCATCTCCCAATTTATCTTTGTATAGGTCTTGAAAGGAGGAAAAAATTTCCTTGCTAGCCTCCGAGTCACTCTCGCTCACGTGTAACACCGTAATCTTTGAATCAAAGTCTTTAACCAAGTCAACTAACTCCTTTAAGATTATCACATCTTCGGTATTATAATCTGATGCATAAACAACTTCACTGAGCTCCTGAAAAGCGCACCCCTCTGGTACAATGAGCAGAGGAGTTGAAGTCTTTCGTATCAGACCAGAAGTATGCGTACCAAGAAAGAAATGGCTTAACTCATCCGTTCCTGCTGTTCCCATCACGACCAAGTCATAGTTGCCTTGTTCAATCTGATTTCCCAATGCATTCTCCACCGTCGGAGTAAATGGACTCACTTTGATCAGACAATCAATCGAAAAATCATCTTCGACCATCGTTTTAAAACGCTCCATTTTTTCAATAAGGAGTTGCATTTGCTCCTTTGGCGTGGATGGTCGACCATTGGGATTCCCCTTGATACCGACCTGTGGATCTTCCGCGATATGTAACAAGGTAAGTTGTGCACCATAATGACGTGAAAGGTTGGCAGCATACTCTACTGCATTGTTTGCAGCACCAGAAAAATCAACCGGACATACTATTTTTCTCATTTTCTTTCTTATTTAAAACCCATAATAATCCCTTGACATTTGCTCTCCACTTTGGAAATAATATGATCAACCATATTTCCTCGATTGTCTCCAGAATACTAAGAGCAACAACGGTATAAAACAGCCAATACTCAATTCCAACAAAGAACAGCCATAGCATAAAAACACCTTGGAACACCGCTGACAGTTTAGCCAGGTAGGTGTGAAAACTGCTTGGCATACCATAGCGCCAGTACGCCAATCCCAATTGAAGAATATAAAATCCAAATGCGAATAGCAGAAGAGCTAGCTGTTCGGAAACAAAGTCAGTCTCAAATTTCACCATACCGACAAGTCCGACTGTAAAAGTCACAGCATCACCAATGCTATCCAATTGCGCACCTCTTTGCGTGACTACGTTCATTCTCCTTGCCAGGAATCCGTCAAGGGCGTCGCTTAGAAAACTTGCTAGCAGAAGTATAGCAAATGGGAGTCTCATGTCCAGAAATATTAGGGCAACTAATACTGGAGCCGAAAGGATCCGGTACAACGACAACCAATCAGGTATGCTTAATTTTCGTTTCGGAGTCTTAATCCACTTAATCATTTATTCAATTAGACTAATTCGTGTAAATTCTGAAAGCCCAAGTTGCTCCCGAAGTCCAAGTTTCCCAATGATATTCTGCAATGACTTGAATGATATAGGTCAACTGTGCCATCCAGTTTCGGAGAAGCTGTGCTTAGAACTCGTAGGCATGTTTCAACTGAGTAGTAGGAATGCACGCACCAGTTTCCTCTTGACCATGATCAGCGTTTGATATGATCGGTATCATTACACCTCCGACACCTGAATTCTAGATTTGAGAAATGATAGAAGCATATTTCGTACGATGGGCGATATCCAACGTGATTGCCCTTATGTTACTTTTTCTGTGTTGGAAGTATCCCAAATCTGGTAGGTATGGATTTGGAGTCATCTTTCTCTCAGCCAGTATCGTGAATTCTCTGACCTCAATATTCGGTCCTCAGAATTACCTTGAATATCGACATTTTGCAATTTTTGAATTCTATCGAACCTTCATCGAGGGCTTTTTTGCTGACCATATTCAAGCGATTGTTTTGACAATAGCAGCTGGTCAGCTTCTTATTTCGATCGGACTGTTTTACGGTAGATTCCTCTTCAAACCAGCAGTCTTGGGAGGCATTTTATTTTCGATAGCAATTATACCTCTGGGAGTCGGAGCAGGTATGCCAGTGCCTCTATTGATGATAATGGCTCTATTCATCCTTCTTAGGCCTAAGGTGCAGGACACCAGGGACATCGTAACTTGATAGTAGAAGTAGATTTTCAGATTATGATCTCATCCTTCTGAGAGCGAACGTAAACACCCATGTCATAGAAACTGATTCCAGCCTCATCCAGCTTGTTGGAAAGCTCTTCATACACCTTCAGGTGATCTGAAAACTCAAGTGTGTCCTGTGAAACTAGTTTTTGGAAATGAACATATTCGACAGCGAGTTCATTCAGTTTTGTGGCGGTATTCATTAGGGTAATTTTTGATTTTAAAAAATTCAAAACCCCATAGCTATTGACACCACTAAATACGCAATATTTGGTCAATTTGTTATCAACTGATAATCTGTTTTCGACCAATCCATTGTCTTATCACATGGACTTAATCATTGATACGAGCAAGAAAATGCGCAAAACAGGTCGATTGATTCTTATTAGAAGACTATCGAGGTACAGGCATATGCTACCTGACTCTACATAGAAAGAATTATTAACTAGAGGCAACTAAGCCACTTGATTTCTTAGCCATTTCCTAAATTCTGCAGCCCGAGTCCTGCTTATAATCACATTTTCTGGATAGCCATTTCCCTTTGATAGGTTCACCCGAATTTTGCCATACTCAATTGACATCATGGTTTCTATAATACCATGACTTAAAATAATTTGACGATTGGCTCGAAAGAATTGATCTGTATTGAGTTTAGTTACTAGCGTATCTAATGATTGTGAATATGGTAAGCGTCTTCCCTCCTTCGTTACAATCACCACCAGACCAGATTGACCGATTGCACAATTGATGTTTTCCTGACTAACAAAGTGTTGGGATTTTCCCAGTGATACTTGAACAGGTTTTTGAGCATTTATTATTATGCTGTCGTCTGTACTAGAAGCATTTAGCCAATTATTGTGGAAGTAGATTCCTGTATCAATCAACGTGAAAAAGAACACAAGTGAAACCACACTAATGTTAATCACCATCAGATCTCCAAATTCGTAAAAGCCACCGTAGAAAAAATATGTGATGGAAATTACCATTATGTTTAATGCCGTGATAATAAAGAACAAATGAAGCATCAACTGAATCACAAGCCGTCGCCTCACTCCATTGCCCCAAGGAACTCGGTTATCTAGTCTTTTGGTTATAAGCCTTGTCCCACTAAGAAGAACAAATGAAGCGATAATTGCATTGATATATTCCTCAAGACTAAACGACACCAACGGTCGCTGATACTTGTAGTCCAAAATGAGGTTGATCAGAAGATTACTACCTATCCCTAAAGTCACTATGCTAATCCAACTCCACCTGAGACATTTTCTAATGAAGGAGATGACAATTGTGTGCACTTGAACGATTTTGGAGGAAAGGCTATTGGTCGTGATAGATTCTGTACGTATCATGTGAATTAAGGACACAGAGGTTTGGTTAAGGTTTCTAAACAAACGTTTCCTATTGTACATATGGTAGTAGAAATTGAAACAATCTTCAAAATCCTAGGTTTACTCACTGATCTTTGCTCATCATGAATAAACGACCCACTTCAGCATGAACTTTGTTAGCATACAAGGAAGGCATGCTCCCGGAATGCAATTCAAGGGAGACGAACTTCATGTCTGCCATCAATTGATGCGCGGGTTGTCTAATTCTGAATACTTAGTAATTAACTCTCCTTACAGAACTGACATTCTTTACAACAGCCCTCGCGATAAGAATCAATCGATCATCAGATTGTGGTGTCTGCACAAAGGCAAGAATTTTGAAGACATGCTTCAGAAATTCTTTAGAGCAGCTGGGTCTCTTGAAAGTCTACAGCATTACTTCAGTAGACTCCTTCTTTTACAAAGAATTCCAACTTGGTATAATCCTTACAGAGGGGAACTTGATAGTACACTTTCAACGAATACAGGAGAGCTATCCGCAATGATCAGCGAATGCCTTAAAGCATTTGTAGAACAGGGTTTGTTTGATCAAACCCGAGAAAAACCTGATGTTGAGCTAAAGAAATCGGAATATGTCGATACACTGAGTATTGTCTCTGAGGTGCTAGCTAAGTACAATTCTAATTGAACCAATCAAACGATTCTTACTTCCAATCAAATTCCACAATTGACTGCTTCTCCAGAAATCGTTCCGGAATCACTTTTTGAATAGCCTCTTTGAGTCTATTTACTACGGTCTCTTTAATGTAACTGCTATGAACGACAATGCTAACTTCTCGCACTGGTTCAGGGTTCGCAAACCTCCTGGTATAAACGGAGTCAAGCTCATCAATTACAGAGAGCTCTGGAACGAGCGTGTAGCCTACCCCATTCTCAACAAGATTCTTTAGTGCTTCAATTGAGCCACTCTGGTAATCAAAACCTATGGAGGAGCCTTGTTTCGCACGGCGACAAATTGAGAGGGCTTGTTCTCTGAAACAGTGTCCTTCATCCATAATCAATACTTCACTTGGATCGAGGTCTTCCGCTAGCATCAGTTTTTCGCTAAAGAGGCGATGGTTTTCTGGTAGATACAAAAGAAAAGGCTCATAGAACATCGGTATTTCCTTGATGGAAGCCTCATTCAAAGGGGTTACCAGCAGACCAATATCTATGATTCCATTCTCTAGTTGCGAAATGATTTGGTCAGTCTGCAGTTCCTGTATTTTTAAGTGAACTTTCGGATTTTCCTTCATAAATGAGGGAAGGAAATGAGGAAGTAAGTAAGGAGCTAGTGTTGGAATTATGCCTATTGTAAATTCTCCTTCCATTGACTCTTTCTCATGGTTTATGAATTCTTTGAGCTGCTTCGACTCACGAAGAATGTGCCGAGCTCGCGTAATTACTTCCCTTCCGATATCTGTCGGCTGAAGAGGCTTTTTGTTTCGGTCGAAAATTCGAACCCCAATTTCCTCCTCCAATTTTTTTACCTGCATTGTCAGATTTGGTTGAGACACAAAACAGTGTTCTGCTGCAGTGACATAATGCCTGTACTCATCAAGCGCCGCTATATACTCAAGTTGTTGTAACGTCATATCATTTTTAGTTATACAAGTATAAAAACTATTGATTTGACTAATATCAAATATTTGCTCAGCTTTATGGAATAAAGATTTTGATTAAAAGAAAATACTAAGCAAACATGGAAAAAAATAGTACAAATGGATGCCCTTTTCACGGTGGTGAATTGAACCACGGTGCGGGAAGTGGAACGTCAAACCTCGATTGGTGGCCAAATCAATTGAAGTTGAATATTCTTCGACAGCATTCCAGCTTGACAAATCCAATGGATCCAGGGTTTAACTACGCAGAAGAGTTCAAAGCTCTTGATCTGAGTGCCTTGAAGAAAGACCTTGTTGAGCTCATGACGGATTCTCAAGATTGGTGGCCTGCTGACTACGGTCATTACGGAGGTCTTTTTATTCGAATGGCATGGCACAGCGCCGGTACTTATCGAATTTCCGATGGTCGTGGTGGTGGTGGAACTGGAGCACAGCGTTTTGCTCCTCTCAATAGCTGGCCTGATAATGGAAACCTGGATAAAGCTCGTTTGCTGCTATGGCCTATCAAACAGAAATATGGCAAGAAAATTTCCTGGGCTGATCTCCTTATTTTAGCTGGAAACTGTGCTCTAGAATCCATGGGCTTTGAAACCTTTGGTTTTGCTGGAGGACGTGAGGATGTATGGCAGCCACTGGAAGATATTTACTGGGGTGCTGAAACTGAGTGGTTAGGAGACAAAAGATATACGGGTGATCGAGAGCTCGAAAACCCTCTAGGTGCTGTGCAAATGGGACTGATATACGTAAACCCAGAAGGACCAAATGGCAATCCTGATCCAGTTGCTTCAGGAAGAGACATACGAGAGACTTTTGGCCGTATGGCAATGAATGATGAAGAAACTGTGGCTCTGGTTGCCGGTGGACATACATTTGGAAAAGCACACGGCGCCGCGGATCCTGGAAAGTATGTTGGTCGGGAACCTGCAGGTGCAGCGATTGAAGATCAGAACTTGGGATGGAAAAACTCGTATGGAACTGGCCACGGTGATGATACTATCACCAGTGGTATAGAAGGTGCCTGGACGCCAAATCCGACGCAATGGGACAATGACTTTTTCAATGTGTTGTTCGACTATGAATGGGAACTAACAAAAAGTCCGGCTGGAGCAAATCAATGGACACCAACAGCAGCTTCAAATGCACGAACTGTTCCTGCAGCTCACGATTCAAGCAAGACGGAAGCGCTCATGATGACTACTGCTGATATGGCGCTCAAGATGGATCCAATCTATGCACCAATCTCCAAACGCTTCCACGAGAACCCTGATCAGTTTGCGGATGCATTTGCACGAGCATGGTTCAAGCTTACTCACCGAGATATGGGACCACGAGCATTATATCTTGGATCTGAAGTTCCTTCAGAAGTATTGATCTGGCAAGATCCTATTCCTGAAGTGAGCAACGAAGTGATTGGCGAACAGGATATTGCTGCGCTTAAAAGTAAAGTGCTTGATTCAGGACTTTCAGTATCGCAGCTGGTATCAACCGCTTGGGCCTCAGCGTCAACATTCAGAGGCTCCGACAAACGTGGTGGTGCAAATGGTGGTAGAATTCGTCTTTCGCCGCAAAAAGATTGGGAAGTGAATAACCCAGCTCAGCTAACGACGGTATTAGATGCGCTTGAGTCAATCCAGAAAGAATTCAACACAAGTGGTAAGTTCATTTCATTGGCAGACCTTGTAGTTCTAGCTGGATGTGCCGGTGTTGAAAAGGCCGCAAAAGATGCTGGTCAAAGCCTGACGGTTCCGTTTACTCCCGGGCGAACTGATGCAACTCAGGAGCAAACAGATGTGGATTCATTCCAGGCTTTAAGACCTCATGCAGACGGTTTCCGCAACTACCTGAAGACTCAATATGCCGCTAGTGCTGAAGAACTGCTTGTAGATCGAGCACAACTTCTGACTCTAACAGCTCCGGAGATGACGGTATTGGTTGGTGGTTTGCGAGTTTTAAATACAAACTATGACAATTCGAAACATGGTGTTTTCACCGATAAGCCAGAATCGCTAACGAATGACTTCTTCGTGAACTTACTCGATTTGAGTACTACCTGGAAGGGGACTTCTGAGACGCAAGATAATTTTGAAGGACGAGATCGTGCAACTGGAGAGGTGAAGTGGACAGGAACAAGGGTAGATCTTATCTTCGGTTCAAACTCAGAGCTGAGAGCACTTGCTGAGGTGTATGGATGCGCAGACTCTCAGGACAAATTTGTTCAGGACTTTGTCGCTGCCTGGGATAAGGTTATGAACCTTGATCGTTTCGACCTGGCATAAATCAGCCGAGAAATAATTAGTTTAAAAGGTGGTTTGGAGACAAGCCACCTTTTACTCTAACTCACCCTGAATTTGCATTGCAAATTCTTCCCTCTCTTTCAAGAGAGGGTTAGGGAGAGTTCAAGTTAAAAAAACAGTAAAGAATTAGGAGACACATATCACCACCTTTCCTTTTACATGTCCTTTTCCAAAACACTCGAATGCCTCCCTTGTTTTCTCCAGAGGAAAAACGCTGTCTATGATAGGTTTTACATCTTGCTTCAAAAAAAGGTCAATCAGGTGATCCAAACCTTTGTTAGGTTGGTGTCCCAATATTCCCATTTTTCGGCTTCCTAACATAGAGATAAATGGTGCGACAAACATTGATTGCAAAATCAAAGAGGAGGCTCCGCCAATCATGCGGTAGTTTCCTCCTGCATTCAACACTCGCTTGTAATCGTAAATAGAATGATGTCCCACAACATCCAGAATCAGGTCATAAGCTTCGTCTAACTGAGTGAAGTCTTCTTCCGTAAAATCGATCACTTCATCAGCTCCCAAAGACTTCATAAAGTCAAGCTTTGATGTTCGATCGACAGCTGTGATGTGTGCACCCATCAACCTTGCAAGTTGGATCGCAAAGGATCCAACACCTCCCCCAGCTCCATTAATCAAAACGCTGTCCCCTGATTGAATCTCTCGATAATCTCTGATCCCCTGCAACGCCATTACTCCAGCTTGTGGAATCGCCGCTGCTTCTTCAAAGGACATGCTTGAAGGCTTCTGAACAAAAGCCTTTTCTTTTGCGCATACATACTCGGCAAACCCACCCCAACCATATGAGGAAATGTCCCCAAAAACCTCATCGCCAATCTTAAACTTAGAAGTACTCTCTCCTACTGATTCAACGACACCAGCGACGTCGCAACCGATGATTTTCTTGATCGGTTTCTTAATCCCTCCACCTGCCAGACGTACATAAAAGGGAGTTCCCTGCATAAGATCCCAGTCCCAGGAATTTATTGAAACAGCATGAACCTTGATCCTCAGCTCATCTTTTTTTGGTGTTGGTTTTGGCACTTCCTCCAGCTCCAGATTGTCAACCGAACCATATTCGTAGTACGTTATTGCTTTCATTAATTGATTCTTTCCGTGCAATTCAAACTCTACCAATCTTTAGGATAAGTTTCCAAACCATTTCTCGTTCAGTTTCTCTATTACCCCAAACTTCCAAAAGCTCATTCTCTAGTATCGGAACAGGATTTTCTCCTGTCTGATTGATAATTCTCTGAACTGCTGACCAGCTTCTAACTAAACCTAAGAGGTCATCCAGTGACCAGTTCTTGCTCATTATAAACGCTGGGTGATCGAGCTCGGCAAATGGAAATGGTATCGTTTTATATCCGTCCGAAACGAGTCTGTTCTCTCTTTGCCAATGTTCGTCCACAACTTCATCGTGAAAATTCTGAACCACCGCATCAATCTCGGGTGTAACAGTAGGTAAGCGATACGTCCATGCCGCGATAATACCTCCGGGCTTCACAACACGTCTCACTTCTTTATAAAATGAATCATGATCGAACCAATGGAGCGCTATTGCAACGGTAATTAAGTCAACCGACTGGTCGCTCAATGTTGTTCGGTCGGCAGGTTCTACACCATATTTGATTTGACCATGTTGAATTGCATTTTCTATTTGCTTTTGACTGGCATCAGTGGCATAGATTTTTTTGTAATATTTCGTGAGTCCATGAGCCGCTTGTCCGTTTCCCGTTCCGCAGTCCCAAGCTAATGAATGATCATCCGTCAGTTTTGACAGATACAAGAATAGTTCGTCAGGATATGTTGGTCGATGCTTCAGATAAACATCAGACTGCTTGGAAAAGTTGTCTTTGAAGTTGCTCACGATCAATACAGTGCAAACGCCCCTATTTTTATTACGAGATTGCCCTTTTTCAGCCCTTTGTCTACATATTCATGAGCTTCCGGGACTTTATCAAGCGGATAACTCTTGTCAATAATTGCCTTCACTTTCCCTTCAACCATTAGCTGCTTTAAGTAATTCAAATCTTCCACGTTGTCCCCCGCAAACTTCCATTTGACCTTTTTGGTTCCGGTCTTGTTTGTCCACCAAGAGCGAAACATATGCGAGGTCTTTGGGTTTCCCAAAACAAGCTTCCCGCCTGGATTAAGAGATTCAAGACATCTACTGAATGAAATACCGCCAACCACATCGATGATTGCGTTGTACTTATTTCCAGCCTTAGAAAAGTCTATTTCTCTAAAATCAATTACTTCATCAGCACCAGTGGATTTTAGCATATTCAATTTGGAGGCACTGTCCACACAGGTGACATGAAGGCCCTCTAGTTTTGCCAATTGTAGCGCGTACGTACCAATGCTTCCTCCGGCTCCATTTATTAAGAGTTTTTGGCCTTTTTTAAGGTTAGCATTCCGTAAGAAATGAATGCCATTTATGCCCCCGGTAGTGATCGTTGCGGCTTCTTCAAAGCTCAATTCCTTCGGCTTAGTAACCATCGGAAAAGAAGCTTTTTGACACCGATACTCAGCGTAAGCACCTATGCGAATACCTGTACCACCAAATACTTGATCACCAATTTTGAATGTAGTCACTTTATTTCCTACCGCTTCAATTTCACCGGCAAACTCCTGTCCAAGTGTTGGTCGGTTTGGCTTGAAAACTCCTAAGATCAATCGCAATGGCAGCCAGAACAATGGATGAATGTCAAATTTCCTTAGTTCACAGTCACCGGCTGTAACCGTCGCAGCTTTAACTTTAATCAGTACCTCATCATCCTTAGGAACTGGTTTTTTCAGCTCGCCAAGTTTTAGCAAATCTGCTGAACCGTATTTTGACCATATTATCGCTTTCATCCTTAGTCAGGTAATGATTCACAAAAAATACCATGAGATCTAACAAACGACACGAAGTCGCTTTCTCTGGAGTCTTCTAATGTGACGATTTTAAGCACACGATCTACGTCTTGCATATCGACTGACCAGCGTACAATACCCCGTAAATCTCTCAACGCTCTGGCAAGGATGCTTACCTCCAGGTTTGATTTTATATCGGTCTTGAATACAAAGATTTTCATTGGTGGTTATTTTTTCTTTTTTGGTTTATCATCAAAGGAGAATACCTCTTCAAGGGGAGTGTTGAAAACGCGTGCCATTCGAAACGCCAGCTCCAGCGAAGGAGAATACTTTCCTTTTTCAATAGCAACAATGGTTTGCCTGGTTACGCCAACTTTTTCTGCCAACTGCTGTTGTGTCATTTCATCAGTGTGGAATCGTAGCGTTCGTATGTTATTACTGACTCTGTGCTCTCCCATCTCAGATTCCTTTACTATGAAAATAGAGCTGTGAGAGATTATCAAACACATCTGAGAGGATGCCAGCAATAATCATAGCAATGAACATGCTTTGCAATGGCCAACCCATTGCCAACGAACTCAATGCAAAGAGAAAGCCAACGCCAAAAATGAAGAAAGCATTTCTGGTCGATTTCAGTGCAATTAACCTATCTCGCTCATCTTCGAAGCCAGGCTGTTCTTCTTTGGTCACTAGTCGATGTGTGATGCTAAAGATGATATGAACAATGATCTTACCTCCTATTGCAATCGGTATGACGAGCAGCATCGTTTTCCCCCAGAACTGTAGCTCTTCTTCTACACTCATTACTGTCTCGCCATATCTCTGATAGACAATCCAGTAGTAAATCCCGTAAATCAGCAAAGTGCTGAGAATGTTTACAATGCTCTTCTTTTCGTGGTAGTACATATTATTAACTTATTGTATAGTAATTTTTACCTGTAGTAAAGTATTACGTACACAAAGTTAATAATGTTATACAATATGTAAAGAATTTTTTACATTTTCTATTCCTGCCTTAGAGAATCAACAGGGTCGCTTACTGAGGTTTTTACAGTCTGATAACCAATAGCCACTCCCACCACAGCCAAAACTGTCAAAGTGGAAACCAGGTATGTCCACGGATCAATTGATATCCTGTCGGAAAAATTCTGAAGCCAATAATCAGTGGCCAGATATGCAAGTGGCCATGAAAACAATGTTGCTATTGCAATCAATCGCATGACCTGACTTGAAAGAAGTCGAATCAACGTAGCGGTACTCGCTCCTAATACTTTGCGAATGCCAATCTCTTTACGTCGTATCGACGCAGTATAGGTAATGAGTCCAATCAGCCCCATGCATGCGATGAAAACAGACAGTGTTGCAAACACAATCAGAATCTGACCAGTGGAGGTTTCCGATTTGTAAAGATTTTCATATTCCTGATCAAAGAAAAAATACTGAAAAGGTTTTCCATTTGAATGCCTGCTCCAGACATCCTCTATGTATTCTACAGTTTCCCTGGCATTTTCTGAATTCCCTATTTTCACACTTAAATAGTTGTCCACCACGTTTGGTGACAATTCCAACGAAACAGAGGCTACGTTTTTATGCAACGATTCCACATTGTAGTCCTTAATAACCCCAATGATGGTCAGTGTACCACTTTTGAAAGCAGATGTCAGAGATTGACCAACTGGATCTTCGAATCCAAAAGCTCTGGCAGCTGACTCGTTCAATACCACGGCATTTGAATCTGAAGCAAAACCTTCAGAAAAGAATCGTCCGGCTATCAACTCAAACCCCATCAGGTCTTTGTAGTCATAAGAAACTTGATTGTTCAGGAAAAGAAACGTTTCAGGATCGTCGATTCTTCGATATGATCGAATGTCATAGTTTTTACCGGGTATCGTTTCTGAATTGGCAATTATGCTAATCTCTGGATTTTTGAGCAGGTCGTCTTTGAATGGCACCAGGTTTTCGCCAACCCAATCTGGACGCTTAATAATCATCGTTTGTTCCTTCTCAAAGCCCAGATTTTTGGAAAGCATGAAGTCCAGCTGATTGTACACCGCTAAAGTTCCAATAATGATCACGATGGAGGCCGTAAACTGCATAGTAACCAGCAAATTCCGTAACCATCCAGTCTTGCCTCCTGCCTTAAATGTGCCTTTTAGCACCTGGACAGGCTTGTATCCAGAAAGCACAAATGATGGGTAGAATCCGGCTAGTACTCCAATAAAAAGAGCAAGTCCCAACATTGACAACCAGCCAACATATCCTGACGAAAGATCAAATGCGAGATTCTTTCCTACCAGGGCAATGAACGAAGGTGTAAAGAAAAATATGATAATTACACTGAGAATAGTGGCTATGAAGGAGATGATGACCGATTCCAAAATGAACTGGTAAATGAGCGCTCGTTTGGTTGAACCAATCACTTTTCTCACCCCAACTTCTTTAGCTCGGGTAGCGGAATGTGCCGTAGCCAGATTGACAAAGTTGAATATGGCTATGAAGAGGATTGTTATTCCTATAATTCCGTAGATGTAGATGTAAGTAATATTTCCTGTAGGTTCTAATTCGTCTCTTGAAACCGAATGAAGATGAATATTTGTGACAGGAACAAGTTCGAATCCCACTGAATTTCCTGCTTCTTCCCAGTCTTCGATGGCCAGACCCGTATAGTATTCAATTTCTGGTGCCATGAAATCATAAAAAACCTGCTTCAGCTTCTTTTGTAAGCCTTCAATAGCCGCGGAAGAATTTACAGTCACATACGTGTGGACACCTGTACCAATCCATCTTGTTGTTTTGTCTTCACTTTTTGAACTGAGAGAACCAAGCATGTCGAACTGGATATGGGAATTTGCCGGGAGATCTTCGACAATTCCAGTCACCGTGTATATGATACTGTCTTCGTCAACTGTTATCTGATGACCCATGGCATCCTTTGTGCCAAAGTACTTGACGGCGTACGATTCTGATAGAATCATTGATCTGGGATTTGCGAGAGCCGTTTCCGAATCGCCTGAAATCAGGTTAAAATCGAAGATCTTGAAGAATGACTCATCAGCATACAGAATCCCGTCTTCGTTGATTTTTTTGTCCCCTCTACCAATCAGTTGTTGATCCACTTTCAGAATACGAGTTGCATTCTCAATCTCAGGATATCTATCCAGCATTGCGCTGGCCAAGGGAGCAGCAGTAGCGGCCGAGTTGCTCGGTTGCCCTCTGATAATGGCTCTACTACTGACTCGATAGGTATTTTCGTGATTTTCATTAAATCGATCGTAGCTCAGTTCATTAATAATATACAGTGAAATGAAGACGAAACTCGCGATACCTATCGCAAGACCAGAGACATTTATCAGGAAATAGCTCTTGTTCTTCAAGAGATTTCGAACGGTAGCAAAATAGAAGTTTCTAAACATAGCAAGATTTGAGTTTGAAAGACCTAATGTATTTTTCCAGGCATAGGGTTGAAAACAGCGAATAACGTCCCAGAAATATCGCATTCGTGCTTTTGTAAGTCCTTTTTCTTCTACTCTTTCGTAGAAGAATTCTTCGAGATCCCCATGGAGTTCCTCATATTTATCAGGCTTGCAATACCATTTAAAAAAGGCATGAGGTAGTCGGGGAATTCGCGGTGTCTTTTTCATATTCCTTTTCCCTGTGCGTTTCTGACAGGAACCAACTTAAACCTAGAAACGAAATACACTCTGACCACCCAAAAGAATAATGAAAGAACGACAAGGATCACAGGAGCAGCTAAAACAAGCGTTCCGCGTAGTGCCTCAGGAAATACCTGTGGCTGTCCGAGAAAAAGTGATGATGTTGCCACATACAACGCGAAGCATGTTCGCCACAAATGTCTGGCGATTCGTTGTGCTCCATACACACCTCCTTTGATTAGCACTCTTACATCCAGAGCCATGCATAAGACTCCCACTCCCGTAAAGAAGAAAATGAAGAAGTCTATCAAAGGCATTTTTTCACCCGATATAGCAATCTTATTGAGCACTTCCATACCGAAGATCACTCCTGCAGTTACTACTCCTAAAATGAATACCAGTCCTGCATACTCAAATGACCCATTCTTGCCAGTAGTGTTTTGAGCAGTTCTCCATCCGGTAACCACCATATAGAAAGTCAAAAGTCCTGCGAGGACATTCACCCTATATGGTTGAAAAAGTGCCAGATAGACTGCGGTGGAAGACATCACAATCATTGAAATGAAGAAAACACTTCCAATTTTCTTGTGACTTTTCACCCCCTTCCGAGTGAACATTGCTACCATCCCTGAAAGAATACCAAGACTCCCTGCGGTGATGTGTAGAAATAGAAATACTGAATTAAACATATTGCATTTTATTTTGAGTTTGTCCTTAAAAAAATATTGGCTGCTGCAACAGCCCACTTGTGAGCGCTATTCGACCTTTAGTCCCTCGACTGGATTTGACTTAGATATCTTCCTGACCTGAGTTGATATCGTTGTCATTAAAATGAGAATCATGAGCCCTACCGAAACAATCACTCCAAAAGAATTCATTGGGATATGATAAGGATAAGCCAAGTCAAATAAGAACTCAACCGCCATGTAGCTAATTGGTGCCCCAATGGCAATGGCCACAGTGTAGAGAATCACATAGTGCTTGACGATGGTTTTTGCAATGTTGGCTCTCTGAGCTCCTAGTACCTGACGAATACTGAACTCCTTAACCCTTCCAGACACGTTTAATGTCACGAGCCCATAGAGACCCAGACTGGCAAGAAGAATTGCAATCGAGGCGATCCCGCGCCAGACTTTTCCATGAACACCAATCTCTTCGAAGTAACTTCCCCAAACGTCCTCCTGATATCCTCCCTGAAATGGGTCTTCGGGATAGAGAGAGATCCATTGCGTTCGTAGATCTTTATAGACTTCTATGTTCGAACCTTCTCGAACTTGTATTGACAAATAGCGATAATCATCCTTGTCAGCAATTCTGAACATGGTCGGCAATATCTCATTTTCAAAGCTGTGGGGATGAAAATCATCAATAACGCCAACGATTTGGTAGCTTACACTATCAATCTTAATTCGTTGTCCAACAGGTTCATCTAAATTCAGGTTACTTACAAATTCAGGATTTACAACGATGCTTTTCTTGTCGCTTTGAAAATCTTCCTTGAATGCACGTCCCGTGGACACGTTCAGACCCATCGTCGCAAAGTAAGTAGCGTCAACTGCCAACATATCAACTTCGTACTCGCGATCAGGCATGGCGACAATTTTTTTAGGACTGCCTCCGCCAATATGTTGAGAGGATCCGGAGGTCGCGATTACGTCTGGGTTTTGCAGCATCACTTCGTTAAGTTGATCAAATGCAGATCGATCAGGAACTTTCGCATAGAGCACATTGTCCTGATCATAACCCCAGCTTCTGGTAACCACGTACCCAGTATTTTGCGTAAACATAACAGCGCTGGAAATCAAAATGCAGGAAAGAATTAGCTGAAAACCGAGCAACACTTTTGTTAGCCTGTTCTTCTTTCCAAATTTCACAGAGCCCTTTAAAATTCCTACTACTTGAAACCTGGAGATATAGAAAGCAGGGTACAGTCCAGAAATCAGACCAGTAAAAAGCATTGTGATTGCCAGAAACCACCACAGGTTCATGTCATTTAGGCTAAAATCCATTTTAAACCCCCATAGACTTTCAAACCATGGAATTATTACTGCACCACCAAACAACAGCCCTAACAGGGTTGCAAATAGAGTTATGAGCATATTCTCAGCCAAAAACTGAACAATGACCATTCGTCGATTCGCTCCTATTACTTTTCGAAGCCCAATTTCCTTGAGCCTCTTTGCTGCCGAAACGATGGAGATGTTTATGTAGTTGAAACATGCAAGCAGGAGAAGGATAAGAGCAACAACGGACATAATAATCATCCCTTTCAAGTTGCTATCAAATCCACGTGTGGAAATACCATTTCGGATGGAGGAAGAATTACTGTACAACGTCTCCAGCTGCTCAAATCTAAAAGTGGAAATCGCCCAATCTCGCTGTACCTCATTCTGTAACGAGATGTATTTCTCCATGCCTTCACCTATCTCTTCGATATCCGTTGGGCTGCCCACTTGTATCAAAGTTCCTCGTACGAACTTGCTCCAATCATGTGGATCAAAAATCTTATCCGTTTGTTCCAGGTTTGAATAATTGATCAGAAAGTCAAAAGAAATCGAATGTGCATCAGGAAACTTCTTGGCAACACCTGTCACCGCAAATGTTTTGCTCTTTTCGCTATTCAATTTCATTAAAAGACTCGCTCCGATAGGGTTCTCGTTTCCGAAGTATTTCACGGACATCTCCTCACTCAGAATAATGCTGTTTGGATCTGAAAGAGTATTCTTATGCCCCCACTTTAAAGGAAAGGTCAACATTTCTAGAAATTCAGGATCGACATACCTGACTTCTTCATGAAAAACCATGTCTCCATACTTCAAAACCACATTGCGATCATCCACCCGACAGACTTTTTGAATATGACTAAAGTCCTGAGCCAGCATTTGACCAAAAGGTCTTGGCGTCATGCCATTCTGCTGGAGTGTTCCGTCTCTATTCGCAAAAAAAGTAGCGAGGTACACATCCTTCTTATTTTCATGAAATTGATCTACAGTGAAAATATAATGTCCAAACCCATATGTGAATACACATATTCCAATTGCCGCTGCCAGTCCGAATACGTTGATAAATGAACTGACTGGATTTTTCATCAAGCTTCTTACCGACGTCTTATAATAGTTTTTAAACATTCCCATAGTTGAGTTTTGACTTCCAGGTATTTTCCATGCATAGGGTTGAAAACAACGAATCACATTCCAGAGATAGAAGAGCTGAGCTTTAAAGTGTCCAACCTCTTCCACTCGATCATAGAAGAATTCCTCCAGATCACCGTGCAACTCCTCATACTTCTCTGATTTGCAATACCACCTAAAGAAGGCATGTGGTACTCTCGGTATGTGATTCTTTTGCTTCATAAAAAGCTATTCCACTTTTAGTCCTTCCACAGGATTTGCCTTTGATACTTTCATTATTTGCGTCGAAATCACAAGAACCAGGACAAAAACAAGAATAACTGCCGAAATCGCAGCTCCCGTGAAACCGAAGGGTCTGGGATCCGGAAACATCATATCGATCATCGCTGTAATCATAATGTGACCCAACGGGGCACCGAATACAACTGCAGCAATGGAAAGGAGTACATATTGGCTGAGGATATTCTTAGCCAGGTTCTTCACGTTTGCACCCAATGTCTTTCTGATACTAAACTCCCGTATACGGCCTGAGATATTAAGTTTTACCAGCCCGTACAAACCAAGGCTTGCCAGCAACACGAAGACGATGGCTATAGCCCTTGTAAATTTTTTCATTATTCCCAGGTCTTCATAGAACCCAACCCACACATCTTCCTGATATCCACCCTGAAACGGGGTCTCAGGAAACAACTTACTCCACTGAGTCTGAATG
Source organism: Cyclobacteriaceae bacterium (assembly GCA_039961455.1). GTDB lineage: Bacteria > Bacteroidota > Bacteroidia > Cytophagales > Cyclobacteriaceae > Ekhidna. The sequence goes on from JBDVJN010000010.1 coordinate 39,603, forward strand.
GACTCATACATGCTTTGTTCAGCTCCACTCCGTACCTGCATCGTCAGGTACCGATAATTTTCCTGCTCTGCTACTGTGAAGATGGTGGGCAGGTTTTCGTAGTAAAAATTGTTGAAATGAAAGTTTTTAGAAACGCCAATAATATCATATGGAATCGAATCTATCTTGACTTGCGCACCAATGGGTTCAGTTAGAGCCAGGTTTTCAACAAACAATTGATTCACGACTATCGACCTGCGATCACTCTCTCTATTTTCTTCGAAGAAACGACCATTCTCTAGTTCTATCCCCATCGTTTCAAAATAGGACGAACTGACGCCCAATTCACGCACTTCGTATTGCCTATCCGGAAGGTGAACAATGGTTGTCGCGCTTGCTTTTCCCAGGTGGTGACTTGATCCTGCAAGTGAGGTCACATCAGGATTCTGCTCTACAGCCATTTTCATTTGCTCATAGACGGAGCGATCAGAAACATTCACATAGAGCGTCTCCTTTTGCTTATAGCCCCAATCTCGCTTAGCTTGATATGCACTGTTTTGAGCAAACATCACGGCAAAGGTGATACCTACGCAGGCTAGCATTAGCTGTACAGACAAGAAGACTTTGGTCAAGGTATTTTTCGTACCAAATTTGACTGTTCCCTTGAAAATTTTTACTACCTCAAACTTGGAAATGTAAAAGGCTGGATATATCCCTGATACTAAGCCTGTAAAAACAAGAACGCTGACAAGAAAAATCCACATATTAGAATCCAAAAGATTGAACTCACTTCCAATACCAGCGAACTGATCAAACCACGGAAGAAAGACGGTCGCTGCCAGAAAGAATCCGAGAATACCTGCAAGGAACGTAACGAACAGGTTTTCCGCCAGGAACTGGACGATCACCAGACGTTTGTTTGCCCCGATAACCTTCCTTAGCCCAATCTCCTTCAGGCGTTTTGTTGATGAAACAATGGCGATATTGATGTAATTGAAGCAAGCCAGAGCCAAAATGAATGCCGCTATAAAAGGCAAACCGACACGACCTTCTCGCGAACCATCGTACGAAATGTCCTCCCTGATTTCTGCTGAGCCAAGGTGGAGGTCATTAACGGTAACAAAATTAAAAGCCGTAATTGCCCAATCTTGCTCAACTTCATTTTGAAGCTTTCTGTATTTTTCCATCCCTTCGGCGATTACCTTCAGATTGCCGGCATCTTCGACTTGAATAAATGTAGCATTGACCAGGGCTTTCCAATCAGTAAGATCAAAGGAAGAATTTGAAATCAATAGGTTATCAAAATTCACAAGGAAATCGAATCCGATAATATGCGCCTTCGGAAACTCTTCCGCAACTCCCGCAACCTTGAACGTCTTAACTTCAGTGTCATTGAAAATGGCCTTGATGTCCTTCCCTATCGGATCCTCACTACCGAAATACTTAACTGAAGTCGCTGCACTCAGGATTATGCTATTAGGATCAGCAAGGGAAGATGAGGCGCCCCACTTTAGCGGGAACGTAAACATCTCAAGAAAAGCCGGATCGACATACCGAACGCTCTCATGGAATACGTTGTCTCCATGCTTCATCACTGCATTCCCATCGTGCACTCGCGTTACCTTTTTAATACTGCTAAAATCCTGTCTTAGCATCTCACCTAGTGGCGCCGGTGTCTTCCCGTATTGCTCCTCTGTTCCATCTCTGTCTACATAAAAGGTAGTCAGGTAAACCTCATCTTTGAATTCATGAAATCGATCGGTGCTATAGTCGAAGTCCATAAAGGAATACGTGACCATGCAAACTCCCACGGCGACTGCTAGGCCAAACACATTTATAAATGAGCTTAGCGGATTTTTAATCATACTTCTGTATGATGTTTTAAAGTAGTTTCTAAACATAACAATATTTGAGTTTTGACTTTGGGGTATCTTCCAGGCATAGGGCTGAAAGCAACGAATAACATTCCAGAGATAGAATAAGCGAGCTTTGGCTAGTCCAACAACCTCAACTCTCTCGTAGAAAAATTCTTCTAAATCTCCATGAATCTCCTCGTACCTCTCAGATTTGCAGTACCATTTGAAAAAGGCATGTGGTATTCTCGGTATAGTAACTCTCCTACTCACCTTTATACGATCTGCAGTTTGAAAGCCAGTTCAGGAATTTGTTTTCGCATCTTCATTCTGAGATCCATGGAATCATCCAATGCCGTTTTTCCAAACGGAGTAATAGTGAACAGTCGCTTTCGTTTTCCACCTCGCTTCGATTCCGGATCACTCAGTTTTGATTTGAGCATTCCTTTCTTCTCAAGACGATAAAGTGATTTATGAACAGCGCTCACGTTCACGGATCTTTCGGATTGTTTGGTAATCTCCTTTGTGATAGCCACTGCATAAGCGTCCTCATACAAAATGCCGACTGTCAACAAAACGATCTCTTCAAATTCTCCAAGATAGGTTCTCCCCATGATTGATTAAATTTACTTTTGTCTGCAATATACGAGAAAGAAATTGATAAAGTTTACTTTTGTCTGTAAAATACCCTTCGAGTATCGACAATAACTCCAGCGTAAAACTTTACAAAAAGCCATTTCTAAGACATAGAAATAGGAAAATTTGCCTTTTATGTTTTGTCAATTCACTATAAATTCGGGTTTTTTAAACCTTAAAAAGATAAGAAGAGATATGAAACGAATGATTTTAGGAAGTTTAGTCCTAATCCTATTTATCAATTTGTCGATAGCGCAAGAAGTCACAGACGAGCATGTCTGGAAGTACGCGCTCATGACCGAAGTTGTTGATCAGATGAAAGCTGATTTGAGTAAAGCCGTGAATGAAACCATCAAGAAGCAAGAAGGAATGACTGGTGCTCGATATAAAGAGCTTGCAGGCGGCGCCGAAGCAGCAAATGACTTTGAAACCAAATTCATGGCGAATATCAAAAAGTTGAAGGATAGTCGGGTTGCTGCTATAAAAAGTGTAAACAGCGATTTAGCAACCAAAATGCTCGGTAGCGCTACTGTATACAAGGCGGTTAAAGCAGCAGTAAAAACGGAAAAGAAAGACAAGTACGAGGAGTATAGGAGTCAGATTGGTTTTCAATAATTGTCACCAGTATAAAGGGAAAGGATGTTGCGAAAAGTGACATCCTTTTTTGTTGCAATTAATGGTTACATTCCAGTCCTTTGTAACTCATTGCCAACCAAGCGTAGTTTTCTGTGCTTCGCTTCGCAACGTTGTCATTGAATGAAACTGCTCTTCTCGCGGCGCGACAACCATGGATTTTACGGTGAAAAAGTATCCCAATCTCATGTCCCATCTCGTGAATCAATGTTTTTTCTTGCAAGTGCGTACGGTAAATAAAGAAATCTTCACAAAGTGTTACTCGAATTTTTCCGAAAGGTATCGTCCACGCACTGATCCAACCACTACAGCGGCCTTTTTTTTGTCGTGTCACATTAAAAATGATCTTTTTGTCAAATTTTGATTTGATTTTTCGAATATTTCTATTCACCAATCGTACTTTATCAGGCTGCCCCAGCCATTTCACAAATCCTTCTTCTTCCTGCCACCTCCTTACAAAATCTTTGGAAAGGTAGATATCATTCATTGCCTCGTACATAAGGTTGACGGCATCCTTCGCTTCTCTATAAGCTTCTACTATCTGAATAGAATCAATCGCATCATAATCACCCTTGAGGATCACATTATCCACTGATTGAGCGCTAGTACTCAAAACCCCAAATAGAAGTAGAATGAAAAATGAAATCTGAGACATTGGTTCGAAATTATGACAATTAATCCTGTAGTAAAGAAGTCGAGTAATTAAAAAAGGGGCATTGCCCCTTTTTTAATTCTTAACGTCCGAAATTATCAATCGATGTGTCCGTATTTTCTGGAATACCTTTCAAATAATTCTTGTTGCTTATTATTCAGCATCACCTGCTTTCCACTAATGAAGGCATGCGATAAAATGTTGGTTCGAAAATCAAGGGCATCACCTTCACTCACAAATAGTGTTGCATCTTTTCCAACTTCGAGGGTTCCTACCCTACCGTCAATCCCAAGCAGCTTTGCCGTATTTGAGGTGATCATTTTTAAGGCTTCTTCTTTATCAAGACCATACGATGCCGCTGTTCCAGCAAAGAACGGAAGATTTCTTCCATGTCCAAGCATTCCTCGATGCTCCATACTCACTGTCAGGCCTGCTTCGATCAATTGAGCAGGTAATTTGTAAGGTCCATATACATCTGCATCAGTTCTCTCTGGCATGCGGTGTGTTGGAGGAATGATCACCCCTATGTCATTGTCTTTCAAAAAATCTGCTACAATCAAGGCACTTCCTGCGGATACAATTACGATTTTCTTAACGCCATTACCTTGCGCAAATAGAACTGACTCTACAATGCCTTTTGCTTCCCCTGCATGCATAAACAAGATCTTCGTACCATCGAAAAGGCCCTGCATAGCTTCAAGTTTCAAATTTGCCACTTTACCTTCGTCAGCGCCATAAGCAATTGCATCCTTAAAATGCATGCTCAAGTCCGCCACTTGTTTATCGTAGTTTTTGTTAGGTTCTGTCTTTACTGTGAACGTGGCAAAATCAAATCGCTGATTCATACGATTGGGCCAGTTCAAATGCACCCCCATATCAACGGTATGAGCCGCATCTTCCCAGTTCCAACCTTCCATCTCCACAACAGACGATGTTCCTGAAATTCTCCCTCCGGTCGGAGCAGTCTCTGCTAATAGCACACCGTTAAATCGGAAGGTTGCTATGTTTTCCGAATCTGTGTTGTAAGATATGATCGACCGAACATTTGGGTTAAGTGAACCTGTCTCCGCATTGTCTCTCATCGCTCTCACAGCACTTACTTCTGCGAGGCCAACTTGAGAGTTTGGTAAAATGAATCCAGGATACACGTGTTTACCATCAATCTGAACCACGGTATAACCGTCAGTGTTTACATTTCCAGAAGCATTTTCTACTCGTGTAATCTTTCCCTTATCAAAACCGATAGCGGAGTTCTGAATAACTTGGCCATTTCCAAGATGAGCTACACCGCCTATCAATAGAATTGGATTATCCTGTGCTTTAACAGGAACCGGCACTTGGGCAACCAATGTAGTAACAGCGATTGCATTTAGAATAAGTGTATATATTATCTTTTTCATGATTCCTATCTGTTAACGTTTACAAATGAGTGATCTCCTCGATCTTCACAATGGTGTTCTAGTTGAATACTGGATCCTCCTTTTTGCACTTTACCTCCGGATTTTTTAACCCCTTTCATCTTCTGAATTAGTCTGGCTCGCTCACTGCGAAGGGCCGCTCTTGCTTGTGCATCTTTTTCAACATCGAAGTACACGACACCATCTACGATTGTCTTTTCAACATTAGCATATACAGACAGCGGGTGATCCGTCCAAAGGACTACATCAGCATCCTTTCCAACTTTGATACTTCCCATCCGATCATCTAAATGCAGGAGCTTAGCTGGGTTGAGCGAGACCATTTTCCACGCATCTTCTTCGGACATACCTCCATACTTTACAGACTTAGCAGCTTCCTGATTAAGTCGTCTTCCGCTATTCGCGTCATCGGAATTGATCGCTGTTACTACACCTTCATTGTGCATGATCGTCGCATTATAAGGAATGGCATATCGAACCTCCCATTTGTAATTCCACCAGTCAGAGAAGGTGGATGCACCAACACCATGGGCTTTCATTTTGTCCGCTACCTTATAGCCTTCCAGAATATGTGTGAACGTATTTATATTGAAATTGAAGTTCTCAGCAACCTTCATCAACATGTTGATTTCTGACTGCACGTAAGAATGGCAACTGACGAAACGTTCTTTGTTAATAATTTGTAGCATGGTTTCATCTACAAGATCCCGGCGTGGCTTGATCGCAGAAGGTTTTGCTTTCTTAGAGAGACTATTGTACGCTCTCCACTCCTTCTCATACTCAACAGCATTGGTAAAGCCATCCATAAATACCTGCTCCACTCCCATTCGCGTTTGCGGAAATCTCACAGAATTTTGATTGCTTGATCGTTTCACGTTTTCACCTAGGGCAAATTTGATATAACCGTCAGTTCCTTTGATTTTCATTTGCTCGGGTGTTGCGCCCCAACGATGCTTGATAAGAGCAGACTGACCGCCAACCGGATTAGCCGAACCATGAAGTATTTGCCCGGCAGTTACTCCTCCAGCAAGCGAACGGTAGATATTGATATCTTCAGAGTCTACAACATCTCCAATTCGTACCATACTTGAGTTTGTAGCAACATCATTGATACTTGTTGCAGCAATATGCGTATGCTCATCGATTATTCCACTGGTCAGATGTTTGCCAGTACCGTCAACAACTGTGGCAGCAGCGTCGCTCAGGTCTTTGCCTACAGCTGCGATTTTTCCATTCTTAAGCAGAACATCAGTTTCCTCCACAATACCTTCTGCCTCATTCGTCCACACCGTCGCATTCTTGATAAGAATAGTCTCCTGTTTTGGAACTTCCGAATTTCCGTATGCCAGAAACGGAAAGATTACATCCCCAACCGTCTCAGCACCACCTCCGTCTTTATCCATCCCCTCTTTCTTCTCATCTTTCTTTGCTAGATCACCAGTCCTTACAGCTGACCAGTCAATCCATGAGCCATCAACCATCTGACCTGTTCCTTTCCAACCAGTATCTGTTACCCACCCTGAAAGTCTAATAATGGCCTTACTACGAGATTCAGGTGAAAAAGTCATGGAAATCAATGACTTTTCGAATTTGCTTTTGATATCTACCGAAACAGTATCATTTACTATGATTTTAGATTTATGAGATCCAGGCTTACCGCTAATCTCCATCTTATGTGTTTGTCCATCGACAGTGAGATCGTAGCTTCCTGAATAGTCTGCAACATCAAGCGGCTTGTATCGATTGGGTCTTCCTTGAACCCAATTTTCATGGATGATGGTTTTCTCGTCAAAAAGTCCTCCGGAAGTAATGATAAAATTGGCAAGCATTCCTGTTTTCAAGCTACCGACTTGGGTGTTCATCCTGATCAGTCTGGCTGGCGTGGATGTCAAGGCCTTTAGTGCGGATGCTTCCGACAATCCATTTTCTATGGCCTTTCTAACATTTTTCAAAAATTCCTGCTTCTTCTTCACACCGTCAGACGTAATAACAAATTGAATTCCAGCTGCTTCGAGTCGACCAAGGTTTGTAGGTGCCAGCTCCCAATGTTTCATATCGGAAAGCGAAACTCGTTGAGCGTCAATCGGATCGTCCACATCGTAGGCATCCGGGAAATTGACGGGAACAATCAATGCTGCTCCCGTACCTTTCACCTCGTCTATCCTCTGGTATGAATCCCCCGAGCTTTTTATGATATACTGAACACCGAATTCATCCCCAACTTTATCCGCCCTCACCACATCTATCCAGCCTCCGGCATCAAAAATTTGGGGCAAATTCTGCGATGAAATCCATCCTTCCAATGCTTGATCTTTGAATGGTCTTGGATTAAACTGTCCATACCATGCAGCATCAAGATAAGTTTGTCTCAGCAGGGAGATATAGCCCATTCTGGAAAAGGGATAACCTTGCTTTGATGTTCCCTTGTTAAATGAGTAGTTAGCGGAAACACTCTCGGACAGTAAATCCTCATTGTCATTATTCCCCAAAGTCACAAAGGCGGCTGTGCCTCTTGCCAAACCATCCTGTCGAAGCGACATTACGGCTCCAAAACCAACCTTTTTCAACTCTTCTGCTGATTTACTGTCACCACTGAATTCTCTCCCAGCGACATATCCGGACTTGATTGCATCGTTGGCATTGTAAGCCCCTTCCGTTGTCGGTAAGATTTGCTCAGCTGAGGAAAAGAAATTTCCTCCACCAGTTCGTTTTACCTCAGGCAATCCATAATTTGTATGCAGATCTATCAGTGATGGATAGATGTACTTTCCTCCAAGATCAATACTGGCGTATCCTGCCGGCACTCCAAGGTTAGCTCCCACCTGAACAACCTTGCCATCTCTTATCAGAAGGGTACCATTGTCAATCCGAGTTTGGTGATCTACCATTATGGTAGCATTGGTAAAGGCATATGCCCTATCCCTCTGATCCTGCACGTCGTTTGGGGTGACAGTTACCTGCGCCCAACTGGCGAATCCAAACAATGCGAGGGCCATTGTTTGAACTATTCTCATATTTTTCATCGGTTTAGATAAGTTGTTTTAGACAGATGAAATTAGATAGAAATGTCTTAAGCCAATGAATTAGATCGCAAGTATTATTTGAATGGTCAATACAACCTATTCGTTACGCAAATTTTCGAGAGGGTTTCTTAGGGATATTGCTAAAAGTTAGTCACTGCCAACTTGGAAGAACACAATTTGCAAAATTCTTATGTTAACATTTAGATAACATTGATAATATTTGAGTAATTTTACGATAACATTTAAATCGTGGAGAGATGAACGGAATAGTAAAACACATAAGAAGAAACCCACTGATCATATTGCAGTCACTGCCTTTGGCACTAGTATTGACAATTGTAGTCTTATATTTCATTTTATAGGACAGGCTTCCAAGCTAACAAACCTCCTTCCTGCAATTCTTGACATTCAACCAGATATCTCTGGTTTGACTTTCTGCTCTATAGATTCTCTGATAAGTTATCATTACATTTAGTCTATGCAGATGGAGTCCTTTACAGCCGTCGATTTTGAAACTGCCCAGAACCACCCGAACAGTATTTGTCAGGTGGGATTGGTGCGTGTGGAGAATGGAGAGATCGTAAAACAAGTGAATCGACTTGTACGACCCCCTAACAATTACTATTTCTACAAAAACATCGAAATCCATGGGATAAAACCTGAGGACACAGAAGATGCACCGACCTTTGATGTTGTATGGCATGAGGACATGAAGAGGTACATTGAGGACGAAGTGTTTGTCGCACACAATGTAGGTTTTGACGCTGGCTGCCTCCGCAGCACCCTCGCCTACTATGATGAGATTCAACCTCACTTTGAAGAACGATGTACACGCGCTATTTATCGAAGAGGGCTTGCCTACCTGAGCAAGAAGTACAAAATTGAATTAAATCATCACGACGCACTCAGTGATGCACATGCATGTGCACAGCTGTACTTGAAGCATCTGACCAGGCAGAATCTTCCAAAAACTGGATCACTCTTTCCTGAATACTTATAAGGAAATGGATCTTGATATCATCTAAACTTCCTATTCAAATTCTTAGCTTTGCGATTCGCTACTTTGAAGAATCAGCCTTTCATGTCAAAAGCCTCTCCCTCACAGACAAATCAAAAAGAGATCGATAAATGCATCTCGATTTTGGAAGAACTTATTGGTGACACTAATCAGCTATTGGCACTGCCGGAAGATCAACGAATAGCTCTCATGAAAGCTGCAGGGATTCTTTCCAGGCCAGACAAAGAGGAATTGTTGAAACGAAGAAAGGATTATACAAAAGCTGCCAAACGGAAAATGATCGAGCGAGACAAGCACCGCCGCAAAGTCACAGGTATTCGGAGTGCACGGGAGGCCATTGTCTTTGAGGCTCCAAAGCAGATTGAAACAACAGACCGCAAGCTCGAAAAGCCGGAGTTGGAGTCTCCACGAAATTGCTACGTATGCAAAAGACTATTCACGCATGTGCATCATTTCTATGATTCGATGTGCGAAGAGTGTGGGGACTTCAATTATGCTAAACGCTTCCAAACCATTGATTTGACTGATCAGGTCGCTGTTGTTACGGGTTCACGACTAAAAATCGGATATCACATTACCCTGATGCTTCTGCGATCTGGAGCCACAGTGATTGCGACGACACGATTTCCCGTAGACTCTGCATTGAGATTTTCAAAAGAGGAAGACTTCTCTAAATGGAGTCATCGATTGAAAATACACGGTCTGGATCTAAGACACATTCCCAGCGTTGAGATCTTCTGCAATTTCATTGAACTTCAATATTCAAGCCTCGACATCCTCATTAATAATGCTGCTCAAACCGTACGACGCCCTTCAGGATTCTACCATCACCTGATGGCTAATGAGGAGATGCCACTAGACCAACTACCCTCATCGGTTGCCGATCTTTTAACTGATCACCACAATTGTATAAAGGAACTGGAGGAATTGTCAACAAGTACGTCAGTGAAACAAAACAACACACTACCTGTTGCATGGCAATCTCCAGAACCTGGCATTGGGTTAAAAGCTTCTGCGCAGCTATCGCAAATCCCATATAGCTTTGATAACTCCCTCCCATCAAAGGAGGTATTCCCTCAAGGAAAGCTTGATGCTGATTTGCAGCAAGTTGATTTGAGAAAAACAAATAGCTGGCGCTTGAAGTTGGGGGAAATTGAAACTCCAGAAATGGTTGAAGTGCAACTTGTCAATGCAATCGCTCCATTTGTTTTGTGCAATCGATTGTCTCACCTCATGCGGAAAGAGCAGACTGGTAAAAAACATATTGTAAATGTGTCTGCAATGGAAGGCAAATTCCATAGGTTCCATAAGGAAGATCGACATCCGCATACGAATATGGCGAAGGCAGCCTTGAACATGATGACCCACACCTCGGCATTAGACTTTGCCAAAGATGGCATCTACATGAATGCGGTTGATACTGGTTGGGTGACAGATGAAGACCCAGTCGATCTGTCCACACAAAAGACTGAGGTCCACGATTTCCAGCCCCCGCTTGATATTGTCGATGGTGCAGCTAGAGTCTTGGATCCACTTATAGATGGGATCAATACCGGTAAACATTGGTGTGGTAAATTTCTAAAGGACTATCGCCCAATAGACTGGTAACCTCAGATGGCCAATTGGACACATTTCTATCTCATTCGTATTGAGTTTCTGGGTTTTAGATACCACGGATGGCAAAAGCAACCAGGCTATAAAAGTGTACATGGAATGATCGACAAGACACTCTTGTTCATTCTGGGGCATGAAAACTTCAGAACGCTAGGATGTTCACGCACCGACGCGAAAGTATCAGCGGATGATTATGTCTTTGAATTATTTACTTTGGAAGAGCAGATTTCAGAACGTCTCTTACTTAGTTTGAATCGGAATCTTCCGCCGGATATTCGGGCGAAATCAATCGAAAAGACAAATGCAGATTTCAATATTATCCAGAGTTCCAAAATAAAAGAATATCACTACAATTTTTCTTTTGGTGAAAAGTCTCATCCAATCAATGCACCGACAATACGAGATTTTGGATCCTCACTAGATATTGATCTCATGGCTGAGGCTGCTTCTGTATTCTTAGGCATTCACAATTTCAAGCGCTATGCCAGCAAGCCTGCTCCCAATACTGACTTCGAACGAAAGATTATACAAGCAGAGATTGTTAGCAATACCAGGTTAAAGGGAAATCTTGTTCCTGCTAATTCTTATGTTTTCAAAGTTGCCTCTAAGAGTTTCATGCGCTATCAAGTCCGATTAATGATGGGTGCCTTAGTAGATATCGGAAGGCGTTCATGGTCAATTGAGGACTTAAAAGAATCGCTGCAAAACTTCGACGGTACTCAAATCAAACACGTGGCACCCTCTTCAGGCCTGACGTTACATCGGGTTGATTTCGGAAGTACCTAAGATTTCTTTCTACAACAATGACTCTCCGTTCAGATCTGAAGTAAGAATATCTGACATGCAATCAAAGAATGGACGCATTTGTACAAAGGCATTAGCAACTGTTAAATGGAAATCTTTAGAGAGTGCTTCCTTTTGAGTGAAATCATGGCGTACCATAAACTGTTTGTATCTGAGCAAATCAATATCTGGATGATCTTTGTCAAAACCCTTAGGAGCCGTCTTTAGTTGGGAACCAAGCATCTCACCAAAGAACCCATTGAACTCGTTTGAATTGATCACATCCCTCAAAGGATCAGCATCTTGTTCAAGATGCTTACGAATATGTAGTAAGTCCTGTGGGTTAGGGCCAAAAAAACCACCCATAACAAACGAACCCATTGGGCCTACTTGATAATAATAGCCTCCCCTTCTTTCAGCAGTTGCTCTTCTCAAATATCCAGCCCAATTTGTTTTGTAAGGTGTCTTGTCCTTCCCGAATCTCACATCTCGATATATTCGATACAGACTTCTCTTCCCTGAATCAGTTTGAATGACATCATGCTTATTCATTTCCTCAATAAGGAGATCTGCGAATCCAATCATTTCTTCATGAGCCTCAACATACTGATTCTTGTTGGACTGAAACCACTCACGGTTGTTATTCTTGTCTAGAATTCTTAGGAAATCGAACGTTTTCTTCATTGCCGAAAAGATACAGAACAATCAAGTTATCCATGCGAGCAAAAACAAGTAAGGTGCTCTATGCCAAGCACCTTACATATTTAACTACAACAAAAACTAATCATTTGAAACTGCTTTTAAAAACCACGGCATTTCCTGGCTTAGCTAGCTTAGACTCATCAAACTCCTTTCGAAGATCATAATTCGTAACAGTATGGATGCCGTAGGTCTTTCCGTTCGGTGTATAGGTATCATAGCGTGTGGTTAAGCTAAGACCATCAACATCAGTGTACTCTTTGTATACTTTTAATACGGGACCCATAAACTCCGTAGTTTCTGGAAGTCCAAACACTTTAAATAGATCCTTGTCAGTAACTGTGTATAGCACACCTCTCAAGAGATATGTTTTTGGATCAATATACATGTCGAAGTATTCATAGGGAGAGCTTCCTGCAAAAGTGAGCCTAATGGTATGGAATTCCTTGCCCTCCTCAATTAGATCCACGCTCGTACTCTCCTTTAATTCAAGATTTGCGATATCATCCTGCGTTACCCACGCAATGTTTATAAAGAAATAAGAGACTCCGGACATCATTGTGGGTGGATTTAGCCTTTTCCAATCAACTGTCCATACCTCATTACCATCATTCACTAGCAAAGCTTGGTCACTAGTCCAATTATGGTAGGAACGCCTACGTCCTTGCTCATGTACCTCTTCAGATAGCCAGTGATCTTCTGGCTCGCTTGGATCGATCATGTCATGTGTGTAGCTAATGGTAGGGGCATTTCTCCACTTGTCCATACCTCCGTGTGCTTTAATCATTTTTTGAATAAGCTTCTTCGTTTTCTGAGAAGAATAACTGGGGTCGGTCGCAAAACTTGCTGAAACGGCAAGGATCGCTATGGTCAAAATGTTAAGTCGTTTCATTTGTGATTCCTGTTGGTTTGAATCGAGCAAACGTCTAAGGTTATGCTAAAACTGCGAACTTGAATTAATTGGAAAATTTTGATGCCAGTGGATATTTCAAATTAACAGCCTGCCTATTAAAACATTTTTTGCCATCCAAAACATATTAACTCACTTTTAACAAGATAACTCCATTACTTAGGAGTATTCGGGCACTTAGATCGATATAGACTATGAGAAAAAGACTATTGATGATTCCTGCTGTAGCACTCCTAATTCAAGTTAGTTGTGCTCAAGAACCAGACATCAAACTTCCATACCAGGATGTTACGTCCACACATTTGATTTCTAATGGGCTTGGTTCCAATACAATGGACGCAGCTGTGGTTGACATTGATAAAGACGGTGACCTGGATGTGATTCTTGCAATGGAATATGTAGAAAACATTCTTCTAATTAATGATGGGACTGGTCGTTTGGTAGATGAAAGCAAAGATAGATTTCCAAGGGTTCGACATGATTCTGAAGACATTGCTGTTGCTGATTTTGACAATGATGGTGATCTGGACGTAATCTTTGTAAGCGAGGATGATCAGGTGAATGAGTACTATGAGAACATCGGCAATGCACATTTTAAGGCTGTAGGAAATAGATGGAATGTTCAGGGAACGTCCAATTCAGTGGAATCTTCAGATCTAAATGGAGATGGGAATATAGATTTAGTTATAGGCAACTCTGGGCAAAATTTCATCTTGATCAACAATGGAGATGGAATATTCAAAGATGAAACAGCATTAAGACTGCCGACCAATACGTATACAACCCAAGACCTGGAATTAGCAGATGTTGACGGTGATGGAGATCTGGACATAGTAGAGGGAAATGAAACGCACAACAGAATACTGATTAATAATGGCAACGGAGTCTTCGCAGATGAGTCCTCAAATCGGTTGCCTAAGATAAATGATCAGACACGGGAGATTGATCTTGGAGATGTTGATAATGATGGTGACTTGGACATTGTCTGTGCAAATGTTGACTTTGGGGGGTTCGGGGATCCCCAAAACAGGCTACTGTTAAATGATGGCAAAGGCAATTTCACAGAAGCTACTGATAGGCTTCCTCAAAGCAATTTTCGAACCGTCGACATGGATTTCGCGGATCTGAATAACGATGGAATTCTCGACGTTCTCATGGGTAACAGGTTCAATGGTCATGAAAAACTGGCCATAATCAACGATGGTAGCCTCAATTTTTCAGATCAAACCAAAAGTCTTTTTCCCGAAATTGACATGTATGTCTTTGACTACCAATTTGCCGATTTCAACAACGACGGGATCAATGATATTTACCTGTGTGGATTTCGTGGTGGTGATCGGTTGTTTTTTGGCGTAAGGAAATAGGATTGCATTAGGTCTTCAATTATTCCGTTTTCCTGAAATACCTTAACTTTCTAGTCTAACCAAACCAGATTATCGTGAACAGACGAGATTGGATCAAACGAGGTGGTGCCTTCGGCGCATTAACTTTTCTAGGTGGTCAAACGATTGCAGCAACACTTTCAGAGAAGGAAAAACGACAGTTTAATCCTCGTCCGCTTGGCGAGCCCATCCAGTTAAACTTTAATGAGAATCCTTTTGGCCCCTCAGCTAAAGTAAGAGAAGCCATGACCAAAGCTTTCGATATTGGATGTCGGTACCCTTCAACTTACTCGAAGGAGTTGCATGAAATGATCGCAAAGAAAGAAGGGGTTACAACCGATCATATCGTAGTGGTCGGTGGATCCACTGAAGGTTTGAAAATAACAGGACTCACTTACGCCAATAACGGTGGTGAGATTATCGCTGCAAAACCCACTTTCCTCGCGATGATGAATTATGCCAAACAATGGGGAGCAAGTATTAATTGGGTTCCATTGGACAAGGATAAAATGCACGATGTCGATGAGATGGAAAAGAGGATATCTGCCCAGACTAAGCTGATCTTCCTATGCAACCCTAACAATCCTACCTCAACGCTCCTGCCAAAACAAAAACTTGTGGATTTCTGTACCTCCGCATCTAAAAAGACAATGGTGTTTAGTGATGAAGCGTATTATGACTTCATTGAGGAGCCGGACTATCCTTCAATGGTTTCATTGGTAAAGCAAGGACAGAACGTGATTGTCTCACGTACCTTTTCTAAAGTATATGGACTAGCTGGTCTGCGTATTGGCTATTTGATTGCCAAGCCTGATATAGCAGCTAAGATCCGAGCAAACGTTGTAGCGTATACGAATGTCCTTGCCATTGAAGCCGCTAAGACAGCGATGAATGACACAGAGTTTTACAAATTCAGCTTAGGTGAGGTAAAGAAAGGCAAGGAACTAATGTATGCGACCATGAACGATCTTGATTTAGAATACATACGCTCCAACACCAATTTCATCTTCTTCAAGACTGGTAGAAAGATCGAAACCTTCAACAAGCAAATGCTAGAGCAAGGCGTAAAGGTTGGGAGACCATTTCCTCCATTCACGGAATGGTGCAGAATAAGCATGGGTACAATTGAAGAAGTTCAGTTGTTCAATCAGTCACTTAGAAAAGTCTTAGCTTAATCCAAAATTCGTTTAGATACCCCCTAAGTCTGAAATTTTATCCAAGTGTAAGCCAAAATTATTGAGGACTTCAGCTAAGATTCCTATCTGATTCTGTGCTTCTGCCCAATTATCCTGCTCCACAGCTTCTCGAACACCCGGCAATGTTTTTACACCATACCCTGTATAAAATCCGGGGGCGTAGAGCTGGTGCTTAAACCATGAGCGTCTAGGTAGACCTTCCTCACGAAGTAGCATCTGTTCCGATTTGGCGATTGCATTATTAATTTTCTCCATTTGATCATCTGAAAGATTCTTGCTTGAGAGGTTCGAAATTCGATCCGTCTTGGACTCAAGATTTGCGATCGCATTCTGAAGTGGAGAAAAATCCAAGAAGGGAACTGATTCCTTTCTCTTTGGATTGGTAAACGGCTTTGTCGGATCAGCCACCAGCTGAAACACATCCTTGTCAAGCATCGCGTTGTGCTTTTCAGCCGCTTCACGCTTGCTATCGGTAAGATCAATGATCTCATTAAGGTATGTACTCACTGTACTGTGCCATTGCTTGAATTCAAAGGGTAAGATATCAGCATTTGCCAACCGCATTGTTAGTCGTCCAGCAGTCTGCGCCAGCGTCACTCCGTACACTAGTCCTGGATCTTTGAAGCGTGTATAGTGTGCGTATGTATCGTAAATGGTGTGGTAGTCGCCACCAGCATTTTCCCCTCTATAACCCAAATTCAAAGCGGCAATGCCTGCATGTTGAATAAACGGTGTGTAATCTGAACCGGAACCGAGCGCGGAAATCTTAAGATCGCCATCACGTCCATTTATCATCTCTACGGCACTTCTTCTTTCGTAGACAGAAACATTTTTCTGAGGATCTGTGACTGATTTGGCCACTTCCATCACCATGGCCTGCAAGGAGTGGGAACCTCCTACCCCCAGGAAACCTCGACCACTACCATCTGTGTTGATGTAGGCCACCACCTTCGATTGTAATTCTTGCTTATGATCTTCGACCCACTCCGTGGAACCAATCAAACCTGGCTCCTCAGCATCCCACGCACAGTAGATCACTGTTCGTCTAGGCTTTTTGCCCGCCTTCGCCAACTCACCCACAGCACGGGCTTCTTCCATCAATGCCACCATTCCACTGATTGGGTCAGCTGCACCATGTACCCAGGCATCATGATGGTTACCCCGCATGACCCACTGGTCGGGGAAATCAGTTCCCTTCATAGTAGCTATCACATTATTGGCTGGCTTTAACTCCCATTCAAATTCAAGTTTTAGGTGGACCTTCGCGGGGCCAGGACCAATGTGATAGGTAATTGGAAGCGCTCCCTTCCATGAATTTGGCACCACAGGCCCTTCCAAAGCACTCAGCAATGGAATTGCATCTTCATACGAAATTGGCAGGACTGGTATTTTGGTTATTGTCGGAGCATCTTCACGCTTCAATCTCTTCGCATTCTTGGTAGCACCATAGCCTGGCGTCAACACATCTCCGGGATACGTAGGCATATCCATAACTGAGCCTCGTTGAACTCCAGTCTTGTTTTTGAATGCTCCCTCAGGATAAACATCCCCTCGATAATATCCATCGTCTTTTGGGTCTGAGTAGATAATGCAGCCAATCGCTCCCTTCTCAGCTGCTAATTTTGGTTTGATTCCTCTCCAAGAACCGGCATACTTTGCTATGACAATTTTACCCTCCACGCTAATTCCCAACTTCTCTAACTCTTCATAGTCATTTGGAATGCCATAATTCACAAACACTAAATCCGCTTCAACATCGCCATCTGTAGAAAAAGCGTTATAGCTTGGCAGGAGAGCTTCCCCTTGATTGGTTGATTCATCACCTTCAACCGGGACCGCCGCAAGCTTGGCAGTGTATTTGTCAGGTGCAACGAGTTCCAACAGTCTTACTTTCGGGTAAGGGAATAGAACGTGGTACGTCTCAATTTTCGCATCATATCCCCAGGATTTGAACTGCTTTACCATCCACTCAGCATTCTCTCTTCCATACTCAGTGCCCACATAGTGAGGTTGGGCGGACATTTTCTTCATCCATTGATTCAGATTGCTTGCAGAAAGTTTAGCGTCAAATTCTTTTTCGAGTGTTATCTGGCTATCAACATTTTGCTGCTTAAACCCTAAAATAGAGTCTTGAGCAAAGGACCATGTAACGAATAGAATCAAAGTGAGGTGTAGGTGGAAACGTTTCATGTTGTTGTTTGTAGGTTTTCAGTTTGAATTTAGCCAAACTTGTTTGAACAATCAGCAATTCGATATTGAACTTGCTAAGTAAATATTAGGGAGTTCCATTTTTCAAGTGCACCTCTCCTCTTCACCATTTTTCATTGGGGCTTAATAAGCAATTCGATTTCTTTCATAATAACTACAACTAATTTATTAGATTCACGTTTTCTACAACAAATCGAATTGATATTATGAAAGGAACAAATCTTGGCGAACTGGAAGAGCTAATCCTTCTGACAGTCGGTTCACTCTTTGATGAAGCATATGGAGTGGCGGTAATGGATGAGCTTCGAGAAAGGACTGGACGAGACCTTAACATTAGCGCTGCTCATGCAGTCTTGAGACGCCTCGAAGAGAAGAACTTGCTTAGTTCTCGAATGGGTGGATCAACGAACGAGCGTGGTGGCAGGCGTAAGCGACTATTTACACTTACAAAAGCCGGAAAACAAGCGCTCGACCAGACAATAGCCATTAGAACATCTCTTTACAATCGCATTCCCGACCTCACGTACAACTTCTCTGCATGAAACAACCCAATCCTCCATATTGGGCAGATCGCTTCTTAAGGTGGTATTGTAATCCTCGATTTCTTGAGGAAATCGAAGGAGATATCTATGAGCTTTTTGATCGGAGGGTTGAACAAAAAGGACAAAAAAATGCACGAATAAAATTCATCTGGGACGTACTACGTTTTTTCAGATGGTCAAATGTCAAAAAGTCAAACTCAAACTACTCAACTATGAACAGCGGACTACTTTTTAAGAATTACATAAAACTGGGATTAAGAAATATTAGGAAAAACCTTGTTTCCTCTTCGATAAATATCTTCGGACTGGCAATCGCAATCGGATTTGCTATAACAACATTCATATTCACAGATATGCAATTGAATATGGATACGTTTCACACCAAGAGAGATCGTATCTACCAATTGACAAACTTTGTTGCTCAGGATGGTCCAGACAAGCGCTGGGGTGATTCCCCTCTCCTTCTGGGACCACGAATTCTGGCAGACCACCCCAGCGTGGAAGCCGTAACTCGTATGGAATACAGAAGCGCAAGCGTCAGATTTGGCGCTGATGTTTTTGATGAGCTGACCGCTTTTGTAGATCCATCCTATATGGAGATCTTTGATTTCCCTCTTCTCAATGGGAATAAGCAGGTTCTCTACGACAAGAACCAAATTGTGATAAGTCGTGAGATGGCAATCAAATATTTCGATGACGAAGACCCCATGGGAAAGGAGATGTCATTCAAATTTCTTAATGATAAGATTATTCGTTTTACTGTTGGTGCCGTGATGGATGAATTCCCATTCAACAACAGTATTCGAAGGGACTTTTACGTCTCAATTGAAAACTTCTTTGATCTTCAGTATCAAGACAACTACACCTGGTCTTATTTGACTGATGCAACTTTCATTCTTATGAAAGAAGGAGAAAATATTGAGTCAATTGCTGGCTCCTACCCAGAATACATGGAGCTGCAACATGGAAGCAATCCCGAGTGGGATATTAAAAGCTTCGATCCCATTCCTTTACCAGAATTATCACAACAATCGTTTGAAATAGTCGGATCGGTAAGTGGTGGTGGACACCCAGCAGGCAGAATTGCCCTTGCCGTGATCGCTTGTTTTTTGTTGGGCATGGCTTGCTTCAATTTTATGAATATTTCAGTAGTAAGCGCTACAAAAAGACTCAAGGAAATTGCGCTACGAAAAGTAATGGGTGGACAGCGCAAACAAATCATCAATCAGTTTCTTATCGAAAATACCTTGCAGTGCTTATTCGCACTTGTTTTTGGTGTCCTCCTAGCCTACTTTCTCTTTATACCTGGCTTTGATGCCTTGGTTCCACAGATGGATCTGAAGCTCCGCGCAAGTTCAGCGGTGTCTATGACCATCTTTTTTGTGAGTCTCCTGATCGGTGTGGGTGTTATCTCAGGAGCCTACCCTGCATTCTACGTTTCAAAATTTGAACCAGTAACAATTTTTAAGGGAACCCAGAAACTCGGGGCAAAAAATCTATTCTCAAAGATCATGTTGGGCGTCCAGTTTTTCCTCGCCATAATCACAATAGTGGGATGCTTGGTCATGGTTGATCAAAGCTACTATTTAGCTTCAAAGGATTGGGGTTACGATCCATCGGGTTCACTTTCTGTGTATGTGAATGATGAAGAACAGTATGAAAAACTTCGAAACGAAGTTATTGCTAGTCCTGATGTTCAGATGTATACCGCTTCCAGCAATTTGATTGGTCGTGGAATTGGTCTAAAATCGTTGGATTATGATGGGCGTCAGATTCGAATTCGAAATTATGGGGTTTCTGAAGGCTATTTTGAAACGTTTCGTCTGAGACTGAAAGAGGGACGTTTTTTGACCGACCAAGCCTCAGATCAGGAAAGCGGAGTAGTCGTAAACGAAACATTTGTGAGGGAAATGGGCTGGGAAGATGATCCTATTAACAAAACCTTTGTACTTGATAGCCTTAGAAGAACCGTGGTTGGCGTGATTGAAGATTATCACTATTACGACTTCTTCTCAGGTATTGATCCTGTAATTATTCAGGGACTCACCAAATCCAATATTAGATATTTGTCCATGCGAACCGCACCAGAAAAACTCTATGATGTGGATAAATTCGCTAAGAATGCGTGGCAAAGAATAGCACCTAATGATCCATATGATCGCGTTTTTCAGGAAGATGTATTCGACGACTTTTACGAAGAAAATACTGCAAACATCAAAATTCTAATTGTTATTTCGATTATTGCAATCCTGTTGGCTTGTCTGGGACTGTATGGCCTTCTCTCCTTCAATATTCAAGGGAAGCTCAAGGAATTCAGCGTACGAAAAGTCCTAGGAGCTGCACCTCGCACATTAGCACAAATTGCTGGCAAACAATACATGTGGATTATTCTGATTTCATTCATTGCGGGTGCTCCTCTTGGATTCCTGATGATGGATCAATTGATGCATAGCATTTTTACGGATGTCAAAGGCATCTCTCTCCTGCCCTTTGCTATTGCCATTTTCCTTCTTTCCGTAACAATGATTATTACAGTAGCAGGACAAGTAAAGAAAGCAATTGAAATCAACCCTGCTCAAGTGTTAAGGAGCGAGTAGAGGCTTTTAGTAGGCAGCAGGAGTTACAGAAGAGCCGATCCTCATATGAGGATCGGCTCTTTATCTAAATGAGGTTCTTATCATTGAAGTTTTAGGTAGTCACGTTTACCTGATTTACAAATCAAATTGAAGTCCAGCCCAATCTTCGTATCGATACGGGTAATTCTCTTGCACCCATAGATTGTACTCGTTCGCAATACGGAGCATGTCAGCTTCCGTATTGAAATAGCCTGCCTTTTTCCCACGGATCTTCTCTGCAAGCTCAGAGTGGTCCCCTACCAACTTAGCCGCCTTCTTTTCAAATTTTCCAAGATAGAAGTCAGACACAATTTTGCCTTCTTTTCTATACATAAATCCCGAAGCTGTGTTTTCGGGAGTAATTGGAGAGGAATAGTATTCACGATAAATGGACACCGGTCCTTCGCAGAGGACAAAAGTAAAGTCGCCTGATATGGCATTTCCCATTTTAGAGTTACGCAACAAATAGTTATCAAAAACAATATAGGCTATGTTTTGTTTTTCCAGCGTTTCGAAATTCTTATCAAGAAGCGGTTGCTTTTTGTTTAGCAAATTTGGTAGGCCGTCATACTGCCACTTTAACTCCTCGGTCGCCCCATTCGAGAAGATTATCAAAAGCGTATAGTTTTGATAGTATGTGTAGGATTCGTCAATTTCCCAAAACTTATCATCTGTTATCTCTGCACCCTTCTTTAGATAGGGCTTTTCACTAAAGAATTTTTTCCATTTCTCTGTTTCAAGCAAGTTCTGGGCGCTACAGATTGGACCTAGGAGGAAAACAAAAACGAAAAAAGTGAGTAATCTATTCGGTTGACTGAGGGTACGCATGTCTATGAGGTAAGTAAACCATCCAATTTAGCTCATTAGATGATTATCAACCTAAAAGCTCGCGAATTAATACTCCTCAACTAGCAAATGAGGATGACGTGCTGGAACAGCGATACGAAAAGCTATGAAGGGAAATAATGGATTGGGAAGCCAGTATTTCCAAGCAAGCATGGACGATTTTTCTCCGTTTTTGGGTTTAAAATGGTACCAGAAGTACAGGAACTTATATGGGCAAATACCTGGTATTCCGGAAAATCGAAATCCGCTCGTTTTAAGGTTTTTTGAGGAGATGTAATAGTTCCCCTCGAATGAAAACATACCCCACCCCTTTTCTCCGTCAGCTATGACTTCTCCAGATGGTTGATGAGTGATTTTGATCTTCATAAGGTACAGTTCCAGAAGCAATATAGAATTAATCACTCCCCAAAACTGTATCCTGCAGTACCATTGGATATAATTTTGGTCTACGTCAAAACGTATTGAAGGATCACCTAAGGGAAGCTCAAAACAAATTCATAATCTTTATGTCACTCGTCCTTCAAAATGTTAACAGGATTGGTCGTGGCTGCATTCAGGCTCTGTGATAAGATGGCCAATCCAGCAACTACAAGAGAGACCACTCCTGCCGCGATGAATACCAAAGGTCCCAATTCGATTCTGTATTCAAAATTCTGTAGCCAGCTGTTGGAAACATGATATGCTAATGGAACAGAAATCAAAAAGCTTATCGTCACAAGAATGACGAAACCTTTCATAATGACAAAAACGATAGTTGAAACACCAGCTCCCAGCACTTTTCTAACTCCAATTTCCTTTGTTCTCTTCTTAACAGTAAAAGTCGCTAATCCAAACAAACCCATACAGGCAATGAAAATGGCAAGAAAAGCAAAGAATTGAATCATCTGGCCAAGTCTCTCATCTTTCTTGTACTGATCTTCAATTTGTCGATCTAAGAAAGCAAACTCAAATGGCCACTGTGGTGAGGTTTCATTCCAGATTTCTTCCACACTTTCTACTGACGCAAGGAGCTCCTCCATAGAAGAAACATCAAACTTGATAGCAACATCTCCAAAAAAATTGAGCTTGAAAACACTTGGCCTAACTGGCTGATAAAGGGACTCGAAATTCGCATCCTTCATAACACCAATTACTTTGGTTGAGAATTTGGTCTTGTTATCATTTCCTCCAATCCACGAGAAATCTTTACCCAAAGCTTCTTCATTCGACCATCCAAGTGCTCTGACTGTTGCTTCGTTGATGAGAATAGCCTGACTGGAGTCAGTTGCAAATTCTCGGGAGAAATTCCTACCAGCTGCCATTTCCAGCTGGAATAGGTCTAAAAATTCGTATCCAACATTTTTAAATCCAAGGCTTTTTGCCTCTTTCACTTCCTCTCCATCAATGTTAAAACTCTGCTGCCACCCACCTGTTCCTGGAATGTATCCCTTGTAGATTCCCGAAATTGAAGTGTTGTTGATCAATCGTGATCTGAATAGTTCAAATTCATCATCAATTTTTGTTCCGTGCTCAAGAACAATGGTCTGATCCTTGTCAAATCCCAGGTTCTTTCCCTTGACAAAATTCATTTGCATTTGCACCACGATAATCCCGACAACCAATATATTGGAAACAGTAAACTGAACAATTACAAATATCTTTTTGAGCCGTGCATTGCCACTTTCTCCACTGTAATTTCCTCTCAAAGTCACTATCGGCTTTAGGTTGCTCAAATAAAATGAAGGGTATGATCCAGCCAGTGCTCCAACTATGACAGCACCTGCAAGAATTCCCAGAATCAGAATTGGCAACTGGAAATATGGGATCGACACACTCTGATTCATGAATGAATTGAAGACTGGAACAATTACCTCAAGTAGTAACAAGCTCAGTAAAGTGGCTAGCAAAGTGACCAGAACAGATTCAGTGATAAATTGCCAAACAAGGCTCGTTCGATGAGCACCCATGACCTTTCTCAAACCTATTTCCTTGGCCCTGTTTGTAGACTGGGCAGTCATAAGATTAATGAAATTGATACAAGCTATCAGTAAAATCAAAAAAGCCACTATTGCAAAACCGTATACCTGCTTGAGATTACCATTAATACCGATTTCGGAAATCATATCTGATTTTAAGTGAATATCTAGAAGTGGCTGAGTTGCAAAATTATATTCCACCCTTGTTTTAGATACTCTTCCAAATAAATCCTTACCGTCCTCCAATATTCTTGTATCAAAAGCCTCTTTTGATGACGGGTGATCCAGCAGAATATACGTCCAGGCACCAGACCACTTCCAATCTTGCTCAAAGTCGTAGCCATTATTTCCACTTTCGCGCTTCCATCGCTGCCTTTGTAATTCAACAGGAACCAAAAACTCAAAATCGATGTGAGAGTGTGTCGGTTTCTCTAATATACCCGTCACTTCAAGCTTATCACGATTCTTGTACAAGATCGTTTTGCCCATCGGGTCTGAATCTCCAAAATATTTCAAGGCAGCTTCTTTTGTTAAGACAATCGAATTCATTGATTTAAGCGCAGTTGAAGGATTACCAGAGAGAAGCGGAAAGTCGAACACCTCAAAAACTTCAGGATCAGCAAAGAATATTTTTTCCTCTGTAAACAGGTTTTGGCCTGCCTTTAAGGTTGTAGCGTCCATCCTATTCTGGTAGAATCGAGTAACTCTTTCTACTTCGGGATAATTCTCGAGAAGTCTTTGCTTAAGTGGAAATGCAACTCTAGATACAGCTCTATTCTCACCCCGAGTCTCGTAGGAATATGTGACTCGTAGAATCCTATCTGCTTTTGAATTGAATTTGTCATATGACAGCTCACCAAATACATAGGCAATCATCATTATGAAACTAGAAATACCAATGGCTAGTCCCAAAATATTAATAGTTGAAATGGATTTTGTTTTTAGTAAGCTGCGAACAGCGATTCTAAAATAGTTTCGGAGCATATCTATGAAGTTTAGTTTTCTGTTTTGGTTTTTCTCTTTAAATGCAAAAGGCTGAAAAAAAAGAAGTGTATTTAAGAAGTAGAGAAGGTTCGATTTGCGATGTCCATACTTTTCGACCCTTCTCAAATACAGTTCGTGTAGGTCTCCCTCAATGCCATCTACAAGATCCTTTCGGCAGTACCATCGAAGAAATCGAGTCATCCAATCTGGAGGCGAAGGAATCATATCTCTCCTCCTTCCCACACGATCTTCGGCACATCGTTCCACATATGATTTCGGAGCGATCTAGACTCGTTTACTACATTCTTTCCGGAGTTGGTTAGCTGATACAATTTCTTTGCTCTACCTCCCCGCTCCTTCGAGGCACCGCCGACATGTGATTTTAGAAATCCCTTACTCTCCAAGCGAACCAGTGACTTATGCACGGAACTGATAGTCACATTTCTTTTTGTTCTTGATTCCAGTTCATCAGTGATTGCCAGTCCGTACGCATCGTCATTCAAAATGCCGACAGTTAGTAGCACGAGTTCTTCAAATTCTCCCAGGTAGGTTCCTTTCATATCAAAAAAATAATCATTTGTTTCACCTTTGCCTACCAAACGTACAAAAGAACAATTGGGTTACCAATTGTTCTTTTTATTACCTGCTAAAACTTATGATTTTTAGGTTTCGCCAAGCTATTGTGGCTCCCGGCTAGTGACCTTAGAATCCTACAATCTCGAACTCTGTTCTTCTATTTGCCGCACGACCTTCTTTCGTGGCATTGTCTTCTATGGGTTGAGATTCACCATACCCCTTGGCTTGAAGTCTACTATTGTCAAGTCCTGCTAATACCATGTAATCAACAACAGCTTGTGCGCGCTTAGTTGAAAGTGCAAGGTTCGCAGCATCAGACCCTTGACTATCGGTATGTCCACCAATTTCAATGATCATCGATGGATTTTCTTCAAGCAATTTGACAGCCTTATTTAACTCTACGTAGCTAATTGGCTTCAACTCAGCTCTACCCGTTTCAAAGAAAATATTGTTCAGAACAACCTTCACTCCCTTTTTGATTGGTTCCAAAGCAAGGTCTTTTACAATCTCTTGGTACGTTGTATCCTTTGGCAATTCGAAGCTTTGAGAATAGAAAAAATATCCTTCGCTGCTAGCCGAAACACTATAATTTCTACCTGCCGGTAACACTACCAAGTACTCTCCGCTCTCCGAATTACTTTTATTCACAGCAAGCAACTCACCAGTGTCGATATCTTCAACCAGAACCAGCGCTTGAAGCGGTTCTTCTGATTCACCATCTTTAACGATACCTTGGATAACTGCTGTTGGCTTAGGTTTTAAGTGATCCGGCAATTCCACTCGATAGAGGTCAAAGTTGTTCTCATCAAGCCTGGATGATGCCATGTACCCAAACCCAGAAGCTGAAATACTGAAATTTGTATCGTCTCCTTCAGAGTTGATCGGTGCGCCCAAATTTTCTGGCTTAGACCATTTAGCATTTTCAAAAACACTGTAGAAGATATCTGTACCTCCAAAGCCAGGATGCCCTGCAGTCGAATAGTACAAAGTCTTGCCGTCTGGCGCAATGTATGGGCTCCCGTCACTTAAAGGGGTATTTATGGTACTACCTAAGTTCTGAGGTATGCCCCAATCACCCAAGTGATTTTTTTCACTCATGTAGAGGTCTGCGGCGCCATACCCTCCATCTCTTGTAGAAGCAAAAATGATTCTGTTTCCATCCGAACTGATCGTCGGTTGAGATTCCCACTCCTTACTATTTACAACATTTCCCAGGTTCACAGGCTGTGACCATTCGGTTCCACTCAATTCAGTAATATATAAGTCGCAACTTCCTACCCCCTTCGTCTCGCTACATTTAACATACACCATAACTTGACCGTCTCCCGTAAAGGCTGAGCCGAAATCATTTCCCATTGAGTTAAGAGGTTCAGGAAGCAATTCAGGAGTGCTCCAAACTTCGTTTTTCAAATCAGAGAAGTAGATATCCTCCCCATAGTCGTTCGCCTTTGAATTTGCATTTTGAAAATCAAAGCCTCCTTTTCTCACACTTGTAAAGTACAATCGAGTTCCTGTTGGATTCACCTGAGGCATATAATCACCCGAAATACTATTCACCTCATTGACCAAAACAGGATCGGAGGTTGAATTTGGCAGCTTTCGAACGATCACACTTTCGGACGCATAAACGAGTCGATTTTTAACTAAATGCCGTGTTTTCATGCTTTTGGGACTATTTGAAAGCTTGGACATGTACTTCTTAGCATAGAAACCTGCATTGGTCAACTGATCTGTCGTTATGTATGCTTTGATTATTTGGTAGTAAAAAGTGGGTTTGTAGTCTGCATTGATCTTTTCCAGGTTTCGAAAAGAAGCGATAGCCTCTTTAAACATTTCTTCTCTCATGTACGTCATCCCCAAATAATACCATGCATCGGCGTATTTGGTGTTTACCTTGATGGCGGCTTGAAATTTCTCTATAGCACCTTTTGAATCGCCTACATTGAGTGCTTTTATGGCTTCACGATACAACCCGTTCGCATTGGGTGCCTGTGCAAAAACTGTGGTGCTGCTAAGCAGCACAAAAATTAGTAAATAGCTGATTTTCAATCGTTTCATACTTATCTGTCGATTTATTTAGAACTCACGTCTAAAGATAGAGGGTTTTTGAAGATTCTGGTCCTTCCATTAACGCTTAAGCTCTATTTTTACAAGGTCGCCAACAATCATTCAATGAGGAATCTCATTTTCCTTCCCTTTCTTTTCATAGCATCTTTGGCTGTTGGCCAAACATGTCTTCAAAAACTTGACAGTGCTGAGTATTTCAAATATGTGAATCAGCAGAAAGCTAAGTTTTACGCCTCTAGCGCGCTGTCTGACTTGGATTCTGGACGATGTGTGGTGGAAATAGGAATTGCTGGAGCATACAATAACTTGGGCTTGATTCTATGGGAGACAAATGACAAGAAAAGGAGTCTCTATGCATTTCACAGTGGTCTAACGCATGAACTTGTATCCAAAGATTCCACCCATCAGGATTTACTTGGCTTGTATTATAATCTGTCTGCGCTCTATGAAGAGATTGGCTCTTTTGATGAAGCTGGGAAATTTTTAGCCTTATCAGGGAAAGTCATTGATGCTGCATATCAAGATGATGATGAAGTCAAACTCCGCTATGAACATAGGAAAGGCATCTATCACAGAGAGGTAGGTAATTTCAAGGAGAGCCTTGAAGCCCTACAAAATGCAATTGCTATCAATGATCGACTTGCAGATGACTCAACTAAAATTGCGCTGCAAATTGAAATAGGAACTACATACAAGCATTTTGGCGATTTTAAGCAAAGCGAAGCGGAACTCCTCAAGGCTGTCGAACAATCTAAAAACAAGAATGAAATCCAATATTTGACAGCGATCGATCGCCTCTCCTCGCTAAAGATCGAGCAAGGAGAATACTCAGATTCGGAAAACTATCTTCTTTATAATCTAGATCGAAAAAGGGAGAAGTATGCTTCAGACCCTTTGCTGGAGTTAGAAACGTTAAACGGCCTAAGTGTCCTTTACTACAAACTAAACGATCTTGAATCGGCAAATGATTACATGAGTCAGGCGCTGGAATCGACAGGTGATATACGGAATATCCGTCCCTACATGATGAACAATCTTGGAACGATTTACATGAAGCAAGGGGACATAGAAAATGCTGAATTGAGTTTTAGGGAAGCCGTTGATGGCTTTCGAGAGCTGTTTGGAACAATGAATCCAGACTACGCAAGTAGCCTAAATAACCTTGCAGGTATCTATAAGCTGCAAGGAAAGTTAGCTGTGGCTCTGAACGTATACACCAAAGTCCTCGACATGGACAAGGTGATTTATGGTGAAAACAATCAACGATACGCCACTTCTTTGAATAACGTGGCTCTGCTGTATTTACAACTTGGTAACACCTCATTGGCAGGTAAGCTGTTATTACGAGCGAAAGAGATAAGAAGGGAAGCGCTAGGTGATTTCCATCCACTGTACATAAAAACGCTCAATGACCTTGGGATCTACTATTTGATTTCAAAGGACAGTATTTCAGCAATGAATGAATTCAATCTTGCCCTAAAAGCTGAGATTAAGCATATGGCTGATATTTTTCCAGTCCTGACGGACAATCAGAGGAAATTATATTTTGATCAGTCGAGAGCCAATATTGAGCGTTTTTGTTCAATGGCATTCAAACCCAAATACATCAACACGCAGTACGCTGAAGATGCACTAAATCACTTCATCAATACGAAGGGTATTCTATTCTACGCATCAGAAAAGATGCGGCGGATAGTCCAGGCAAGTGGTGACAAGCAGACGATACGAGTCTACGATGAATGGCGTGAGAAAAAGTACAAATTAGCACAAGCATACCTGCTCACTGAAAGCGAAAGAAGGATTCAAGGAATTTCCATTGAACATCTTGAGAATGAGTCCACAGAACTTGAAAAGCAGCTCGCTCTGAAATTCAAAGTCTTCTCAGATCAGGAAAGCGCTGAGTACCATAACTGGCAGGAAATCAGCAATGTACTACCTGATAACACAGTCACACTTGACATCATCCAATTTCGAAATTACACTGTAAGCATTAAGGATGAGAAAATAGCCCAAGGTTTTGAGGATCGCTCCAACTATGCGGCCTTTATTATTGGGAAAGATAGTTTGCTCCAGCCCGTGATTTGGCCGAAAGATGCAGACTTCGCAAAAGGGTTTGCACAGTATCGAAACTCACTGAAGTTTGCTGTAAAAGATGTATCTAGCTACAAGGTGTTCTGGGAGCCGGTTGATAGGCATCTGGAGAATGTCAACAAAGTATATCTCGCTAACGATGGCATCTATCACAAGTTGAACCCCGCTGTGTTCTTTAATGCAAAAAAGAATCTCTACGTCTCGGATGAATACGACATCATTTACATAACTAGTGGAAAGGATTTGCTGTACAATGAAAAGACGGAACTTATAAAGGATGCCCAGATATTTGGTAATCCAGATTTTTCTCAGATTGTCGGGTTCGAACTCAATCAACTACCCGGAGCTGAGCGAGAAGCCAGCGACATCACTGAAATACTAGACGTGAGAAAGTGGAAGTCGGAGACTTTCTACTTCAACAATGCGACGGAAGAGCAAGTTAAAACACTACAAAACCCGGGCGTAATTCACTTGGCAACACATGGGTATTTTGACGATGATCCGAACCACGCAGACCCGCTGCACAGTTCGGGCATATTTCTCAGTAAGAGAGCAGGTAGCACCAATGATGGACTTCTATCAGCGTATGAAGCAATGAATCTAGCACTAGATCAGACAAGTTTGGTTGTACTAGCAGCTTGTGAAACAGGGCTGGGAACCGTTCAAAATGGTGAAGGAGTATTTGGATTACAACGGGCTTTTCTGGTTGCTGGAGCTGATAATATCCTTCTAAGTCTGGTGAAGATCAATGATCAGGCAGCCAGAAATTTCATGAATCTATTCTACAAAGCACTCCTTGAAGATGAGGATCCTCAACGGGCATTCTTCAATGCTAGAGCACAATTCAAAAAGATCGATTCTAACCCCTACAATTGGGGAGCTTACATTCTGATTTCTAAGAGCTAGTTAGAGGTTACCGTTATGTCCTCAGGTCTCCATCAAATAGAAACGAACGTCCTAACTTCCGGTCCTTCTATTGAAAAATACCTTCTTCCATTCTTCTTCTGTCACAAAATAGGACGAAGACGGTTTTTCTGAAGTTTCAAAAATTCGTATTGTACTTCCTGATGGGATTTTTTCAGAACGAAGGTTGTTCCAAGCTGCCAGGTCGTCTTTGGAAATCGACAAATTACGAGCAAGAGTCTCTACTGTCTCTTCTCTGGTAACAATATAGGTTTTAGCAGTTCTCAACTCCAGTGGTTGCTCCGATTCTACGATAATCTCAACTTTCCGGCTAAAGATTCTTCGGTAGATATGGTCTTTTCCTTCCTCGGGTTTCAACTCCCCTCTTGCGAAAATGTTGATTTTGTCCAAAGGAATTCCTTTGATCGAGAGGTATGCTTTGATAGCCAATCCCCTTTTTGCGCTCAAATCAATGTTAAAAGTATCGGTTCCTAACTGATCAGTATAAGCTAGCACACTAATCGAACTGTAGTTTTGATTTTTTAGCTGTGCGATAAGATCATCCATGGATTTCTTTGCCTCAGGACGCAACATTACATGGCCGTATCCAAAATATTGCGTTTCATATTGGATTCGATTCCGTCGCGAATCCGACCCCGACAATGTTCCCGTCCCTGTTTCTAGACTCGCAATCGTCGTGCTATCCAAACTCGACTCCGTTTCTTGATCGGCTAGGATTCTTGGTTTAGGTTTTTTGCGCTTTACAGGGTCAAAGAGCTCATACCCTTGATAATCCTCCACCCGGAAAGTGACCAGGTCGAGCGATCTTACGTCCCGGAACTTCGAAACGATTCTTGAGTCGATCAGCGACTCACCTGATATTAAGAGTGAAAGAAAAAGCTTCTCACTATTAAGATTAAAAGAATACAGGTTCAAATTCTTGTGATCTTCTCGGTTGGATGAAATGAATCCCACAGTATCTGATATGGCAAAATAGGTGTCATCCAACGTGGAATTAAATGGGTATCCTAAATTGTACACCTCAGGTTCGAAAAAGGACTCTCCTTTGGCTGCATAGATATCATAACCTCCATAGCCAACATGTCCGTTGCTCGCAAATAGCAAGCAGTTGAAAGCAGAAGAAAAATAAGGTGTTATATCGTTGTCTGAGGAGTTAATGACATCTCCCATGTTGATCGCTGGAGTCCAGGATTCTTGCTCTAGCCCTTTGAGGCTCATCCAAATATCACTCCCACCGATACCTCCCGGACGATCCGAGCTAAAGAACAATGTGTCTCCAGATGTGGAAATCGTTGGTTGTTTATTCTCTGCCCCTGGTTCATTGATATAGTCATTTAATGGAACAGGATCAGTCCAAGCATTGTCAACAAGATAGCTGACCATTATGCCACAATCAGAACCATTTTCACCTCTGCAAGTAGAAAAATAAAAGGTCTGACCGTCTTTTGTAAAAGATCCCGATCCCTCCGACCACTGTGTATTTAGGTCTCCGAACTTCTGGTTCGAAGAAGAAATTCGCCATCTATTATTTCTGCTTTCGTAAGCCACCAGATCCGGTAGAACACCGTCAAACTGACTTCCCTCATACTGAACACCAGGTAGATTTCGTGTGGATGCAAACACCAACTGTTTATTGGACGGATTGACGACAGCACCAAAATCGTGAAACTTTGAATTTATTTCATTCATCAGGGAAACAGAGTACCCCTTGTCTTCGCGTTTTTGTCTTAACGCAAGCAAGCAGCCTTCCTTTTGCTTTCTTGACGAGTTGATCAGTTCAGGCTCCGCACTTGGCAGGGCAATCAGAAACGAGTAAACAGAATCTGCTTCGCGGAATCTACTCTCTAGCTTCAACAAGTTTCCATAGTTATAAAGTGAACGCGCCTGAAACGCATTGTCTGCACTTGTCACCGAACCTAGTGCTAGAAAGACTTCCTTCGCTTCGTCATACTTCAAAGTCTTGTTATAACAAAACCCCAGCCTGAACATTGCTTGATAGTTCTGCTTATCAATCCCTGAAATTTTATCATAAAATTCAATGGCGTCAATGTATCGTTGCGCATCGTACAGTTCGTCCGCAATTCGGATCAACTTTGGAACAGATTGAGCTGATAGGGCAATTGATAAGATTGTAAGAAGAAACGCCAGACACGCTTTCATATCAGAATATTGGGCTAGATACGTTACTCAAAGGTTTCGCTAAATTGAAATTGTAAGTTAGTGAAATCTCATAGGAAGGTAGACTGTTTCCAAGCTCACGGTTGATATCAAACGAGGTCGCATTCAAATCCATACTCCCTCCAATTCGTAGATCATTAATTTCAAAGCCAGCCAAAACAATAATCGAATCCTGCAATCGATACCATGTCCCCACTTGAAGCAGCAGCGCTGTTTTTGCCTGTGGAGAACTTACCAATGTTGACATGTAAAGTCCTGTGTTGATTTGCTTGTTTCCATCAGAGTAGAGTGCATAACCTGACGGATGGAGATATATCCGTGGTGCCAGTTCGAACTTAGCTGACCCAAATGCTTTGAACACTCTATTTACCTCCCCTACACCAAACCCGTCTTGAGTCACCGTGGGTTTGTTTAAGTTATCTACACTTACCCCCAGCAAAATACTTTTGTCCCTGATGTAGTAGTTATCATTGTCATAGGAGGTAAAAATCACACCAAAGTTGAAAGTGGGGTACGTCACGGGGTCTGAGCTAATACTCTCTGAAGGTCCGGTATTATCATAGCCGAAGAACTTATTAAACTGTGAACCCCACTGGAGACTGCTATCATCCAACTGGGCTTGCACCAAACCTCCCTGTAATCCAAAGACCACCGACTGGTTTGTTAGCTTCGCCAACTTTATAGAATAGGCAGCATTTAGCAATACTTTTTGTGCATTGTAAAGTCCCTCAAATCCACGACGCTCTCGAAAAAATGTAACACCAGCTCCTCCAATTTGAAAATCCTTACTTGTCGTCCTGTTAATTGGGTAAGTAAATGTTGCTTGCATCAATTCCAAGTACGATTCAGACGCTTGATTTCCGGAACGCTTGAAGTTGGTATTGAAAGTCATATTTGGGTTAGTACCAGTAAATGCAGGATTGAGGATTGAGGTACTAGCAAAGTATTGCGAAAATTGTCCTTCCTGAGCTACTAGCTGACTAGCTGAAGTGGTGAATAAGATGAATAATAAGTTGGTGAGAGTTTTTTTCATCTATTTCACAAGTAAGACAGCTCCAGCCTTTGTCCTTTGGTCTGTTAGTGAGGTTAAAACAACATTGTAATAGTAGACTCCTCCTGGTGCTTCCTGACCAGACGGAAGCACTCCATCCCATCCCAGAAATTCCAAATCCAAGTTGCTACCTGACTGTGAAACAGAAAACACTTCAGCGTTCAGGGAGTTGAAAACACGGAATGAAATATTTGTAATTTCGTCTCCGGAGAAAAAAGGTCTAAAGGTTCGATTTTCGATTTCGTTACCATTTGGTGCAAAGGAGTTCGGAACAAAAAACTCAATGTCATTTACCACCGGAATCCAGGCAACAGCCAATCTTGTCGGATTTTCACTTATACTGATCAAATCATCAACCGAGATTGTTCCAGTTGTCGGAGATATCATTGGATCGTCCAGGTCTGATCGAACAGAAGAAAGGACCCTAAAGAGGGAGTCTCCATCGGCTAATGCAACAATTGCTGTTTGATAAACCTCTGCCCTGATTGCCTCTACGTTGGGTTCTGACAAATCAACTCCGGAGAAATCAATGGTTAATTGGCCGTCACTACCGGCTCCGATGGAGGTTACTATCCACTCTACATCTGTTGAAATACTCTGAATCTCCACATCTCCGCTTATTGTTGTTGGATCGGGTTGAATGCATTCTACACGGAAGACAGTTCCTGAATTAGTTCCAGATAATGTGATGTAATTTGGAGAACCATTGATGCCCATGGGAAACGTGACAGGTCGACCGGTAGATAATCCCACCAGCTTTCCTTCGACAAATCCATTTCCTGTATTATCAGAGGTACCACTCACTAACAAGTCCAGTTCTTCCTCAGCTTGAACAATTCCATTTGTTACGTCTAACTGGCCTGCGACAACGACTCTATCCGTCAATAGCACAACATTCGAGTTGCCAGCCTTATCTACTACCATATCAGTAACATCCAGTGTATCTCCCAGAAGATTTTGATCACCTGCACCAACAAACTTCAGACTGCCTACCGTTCTATTTACGACAAAATCCAGATCGCTGTAACTGATGATTTCACCATTGTTAGTGAGCACACCATTAAAGGTTGTATTTCCACCAAAGTAAAAACTGGCTTGGTCACCAACCCAGAGGGTAGCGTTTCCACCTAGATTGGTGGTTTGGGCTATGCTCTCCAAAACAAAGAGCGTCAATAAAGAAAATAGATATCTCATCGTAAGTCTCTTTTCGTTTTAGATTCCCGATCTCCCAATTTCCAGCCACCGATGCGTTCCATCCCCCATTGGGTTTTCAACATACATTAGATGAAGTGTACTTCCTCTTGTCATTGTAAAATTCGCGTTGGTATTCAACAATATATTGTTGGGCCCTGCATTGTTTGACTCTATTGTCAAGTTGAGATTAATCGACAATAGAATAATCTCCTGACCGAAGGGAACACCAGTTGCATCGATATTAGAAACGGTACTTATTCCACCAGAGCCTTGCAATCTCAATACCCGACTTGATGGTACTGGAATCGTCTGACCGCCGGAATTAACCAGATAAGGTGCAGGATTTGGGACGGAAACGACATTTCCAGAGATTTCAATATCCCCTGGAATTTCAACAGTATGCGTATTGACTCCCAATAGAATAGTATTTGGTGATGCGGTAGCGGCTCCGCTTCCAATAGCCACTGACTCGGTGCCTCCTGCATTGACTCTTGCAAAATTTCCCAATGCAGCTGAGTTAGTTTCATCCGCTCGCGATTGAAAACCTAGAGCCACTCCCTGCGCTCCATTAGCCTGAGCATTATTTCCAATAGCTATGCTCGTACTTGCACTGGCTGTAACAAATGAACCAATTGCAACTGCGTTTGGAGCACTTATCTGAGCTGTGTTCCCAATTGCAATTGAATTGTCACTTGCAT
The DNA here is from genome assembly GCA_039961455.1 of Cyclobacteriaceae bacterium. GTDB lineage: Bacteria > Bacteroidota > Bacteroidia > Cytophagales > Cyclobacteriaceae > Ekhidna. The sequence goes on from JBDVJN010000010.1 coordinate 75,328, forward strand.
TCTGAACTTCCGCTTCGAATCCTATTGCAATACCTTGGTCAGACCTAGCTTCAGCTCCCCCTGCGCCCAAACTTCCGTTACCAATTGCTATAGAGTTTGGATTGTCAGCAAGCGCTCGGGGACCAATTGCGATTGCATCGATACCACCTGTATTAGCTGTCCCACCAAGCGCCACCGATCCAGGGTTGTTTGTGATAGCCTCATATCCTATTGCGATAGATTCATTTCCTAATGCTTCAGCTCCACCGTTCCCCATGAATCCACCACCTATTGCAATGGCCCTTGGGTTTGGAACAAAAGCATTTTGGCCAATAGAAATAGAATTGTCAGCAGCAGATAAGACCCTTGCATTAACTCCAATTGCTATAGAACTATCCGCTGTAGTACCCACATCTGCTAGCGAACCAATTGCAACTGCTGCCGAGACCTGAGCTATTGCGTCGTACCCAATAGCAATACTGCTAATCCCATTAGCTTCAGCACCAAAAGTATTCGTTGTGCCACCACCAACTGCTATAGCATTTGCTGCCATCGCCCTACTCTGATGACCTATTGCAATATTTTCATTTGCAAGGGCTGAGGCATTGAGGCCAATAGCTATTGCATCCAGAGCAGTGTTTCCAGTATTTGCACTAGTTCCAATTGCGATCGAAGCATCACCATCTGCCGTAGAGCTAGAACCCAACGAAACTGCGTCAATACCTAAACCAGACGAATTTGCTCCAATCGCAACAGCATTATCATTGCTTATTCCAACCTCAGCATCGTATCCAAGCGCGACGCCAAATGGAGCGTTTACTGATGCACCTTGACCACCAGAAACCCCGGCACCTATCGCAATTGCATTTTCAAACCCTGAGATTGCCCCATTTCCAATCACCACTGATGAATCCAACGCAAAGGTGTTAGGACCGATTGCGACCGAAGTACCCCCATCAGCGATAGCGGTATTACCAATGGCGGTATTAAAGTCTGTATCGTCACTCACATCCGAGTCTGGACCGATCGTGATATTAGAACTTCCTACTATTATTCCAGCACCAGCGTTGCGCCCCATAAAGATGTTATCAAAACCTGTATTGATGTTTTGAGCGGTTGTGGATCCACTGTAGTGGTTAAATGAAGCATCTTCATAAAAAGTTGTATCAACTAAATCGTACCATTGGCCTAAGATGCGCCCTTGTAAAGCGGTTCCATCAAATCGAATCATTCCATCATCTGGTGTACCTACACTATTGAAGTCGTCAAAGCCAACTGCTCCAGAAAAATAAGCGTTGGCAACGCTGTCAAGTTCAAGCACTGAGCCCAAATCATTGAAAGCGGTAACTCCAGCTGCACCTGCAGTAGGCCCAGCTGTTAAGAAAGAAATATTTCCCTCTCCCATAAATATCATACTGGCATGTGCATTATGTGTGTAGAATACATCTGTTCCGATTGGATGAATATTATCAGCAATTACTTCGCCTACTACCGGATCGGGTCCTGGTCCGGCACCCATATCATCAAAATGAAATAAGCCAAGGTTATTACCTATTTGGAATGGAGCTAAAGGATCACCAGTTCCCACGCCAACATTCCCATCGACAGCGTCAAGGTGTAAGACATTTGAAGTTTCTGTTGCACCTGTGAAGGTGGCAAACGTCAGGTCATTTTGTCTTGTAGCATCACTAAAGGAATCACCATAGCCAAGCATCAACCACCCGTTTGTGGCTGCATTATTGATATTATTTATTCCGTCTCCAAGGGTTGTAAAAACAATTCCTGCAGATTGCATCGATGTTGCTCCCTGTGCATCCAACGTAAGCACTTTGGCTTGGTCTAATGTATTATAAATATGCAGATCAGTCACTGGTGTGGTTGTTCCTATTCCAACTCGGCCCGTGTTGAAGGAAATATCAGGTGATCCTGTCCAGGGGCTATTCGTAAGATCACTTAGTACAGCAACTGTATCTGTTAATCCAACAAGGTCTGGAAACCTTAGCGTACTGCCAAGTGCCGTTTGATCAATCGCTTCAACGATAAGGTCGTTTGAGGCCTCATCAAATGTGAAATTGCCCCGTATGTTTATCACTGCCGGAGTTGGAGGATTACCCAGGTTTATAACATCGCTATTTACATTAAACGACTGCGCATCAGCTGCTGATACAGCCTGTCTGTTTCCATCACTAGTAAGAGCTAGATTCAACGACAGTGGAGAAGGGCTCAACACAACATCGCCACTTGCATCAGGTAGCATGATTGTTTGAGGTCCGGATGGATCTTCAACCGCTAACGTTGTATAAATATCGTTGTTAGTGCCTCCTTCAAAATTTAGAGCTCCCAGAATCTCTCCATTGAAAGTCAGTTGATCTGTTATTGCATTCCCAAGATTAATAATGTCGCTGTTTACAGCAAAGGTTTCAGCATCAGAAGCCGTCACAATTTGTGATAATCCGTTTGTCGTCAAAGCTAAACTTGCAGGCAAGGCTCCAGGACTTAAAAGAACATCTCCACTTGCATCGGGAAAGGTAATCGTTCGAACCCCCAGTGGATTGGTTATTGCAAACGTGGTTGTATTTGCATCTTCAATACTTCCATCAAAGACGAGTGGCGAAGCTCCCACAATATTTCCGGTAAAGTTTGTTGGTCCATTTAGTGTAATACTATTGCTTGGACCAGCTGTTAGATTAAGGTCTTGTATTGAATTTATATTTATGCTACCCGAAGTGAATGTATTAAGATCGAGGTTTCCTCCTGTAGCTGAGAAGTTAGAAAGACCTGTCCCGTCTAAGCTGATTGGCTGGGTCCCACTTACATCAAACGGACCCGTAGCATCGGTAAGAATAGTGTTTCCACTGGTATAGGCACTCTGGAGGTTAATACCGCCCTCTAAAGCTAGCGTTCCATCCGCATCCGGCAAAGCAAAGGTTCTTGAAGCACCACCTGTAATTGGTGAAAGATCAAATTGTGCCGTTTTAGTACCAGTACCCCCGTCAAATAATGTAAATTGGGTGTCTGCCTGTGATATTGCCGTATTGGCAATAGTCCCTCCGGTAACATCAATGTTGATTATTGTTGTTTGAGCACTGAAATTGGCTATAGCATCAACATCCAGTGTACCTGCACCATTTACTATCAAATCTGTGGCGGCAGCTCCAGTCGTGATAGTGGCATTTCCTGTCAAAACTCCTCCCAGGTCTGCATTGCCCCCGGTAATCGTAACTCCATTTCCCGAACTAGCAAGATCATCAATTCCATCGCTGAAGTCGTTGGGTACACCCTTCAGTTGACTCCAATCTACCAGATTCGCTGGAGTGTTGATCGACCCAACTGCTCCGAGAGTCGTCCTATCCGCAGTCCAAATTGGATCTAATTCGGTAACTACTCCATCATCAATTCCATCACTAAATGCCGTTGGCACGCCTTTCAATTGACTCCAATCGATCAGATTTGCGGGAGTGTTGATGGCACCGGCTGAGCCAAGAGTTGTACGATCTGTTGTCCAAACGGGATCCAGTTCTGTAACTATTCCGTTATCAATTCCATCACTAAAGTCTCCCGGGACATTTTTCAGTTGCGTCCAGTCAATCAGGTTTGCTGGAGTGTTAATGGCACCGGCTGAGCCAAGAGTGGTTCGGTCAGCGATCCACACCGCGTCCAGTTCGGTAACTATGCCGTCGTCTGTTCCATCACTGAAAGCAGCAGGAACATTCTTTAGTTGTGTCCAGTCAATCAGGTTTGCTGGAGTATTAATGGCACCGACTGAGCCAAGAGTAGTTCGGTCAGCGATCCACACTGCGTCCAGTTCTGAGGTAATAAAACCTACATCATCACTAAAATCACTTAGAACAGCGCCGGTTTTGCTTATTTTAGTCCATGCAATATTCGCTGTCCCGCTTACGTCTACATCTTCAATTGACCCATCTGCAATTCCAGTACCATTTACGGAATTAGCACCTATAACCGATGTAACACCTGTCAATAAACTCCCATCAACCGCAGGAAGCTGACTACCAGCACCGAGCTGAACAATCTGACCAGCGCCTGTCCCTATATTAACAGACAAAGGAGTAATGTTTCCGTCTCCATTTATCGAGGTCCCATCTACCGTTACGCCAGCTTGCGCATCAACATAGTTTTTTGTCGCTGCATCCTGCGGATTTGCAGGGTCGAGCAGGTTAGTTATTGCATTATTATTCGCACTATTGTTAACATTTAGTACATTGTTCAAATCCTGATTGTCAGAATCTGCCTGATTGTCCACGTAGTCCTTAGTGGCAACATCCTGGGGGTTGACCGGGTTTCCCGCACCTGTAATCACAATGCCATTCGCATCCGCACCATTCGCAAGAACATTTGCCAATGTCTGGTCCACAGCCATTTTTACCCAACCAACTCCAGTCACCCAGAAATAGAAGGCATCTTCATCTGCGTCATACACCATGATTCCATTATCCGCTGCAGCATCATTCTTAGCTGCAAGTGTGGTACCCAAAGTGGTCCTCTGGGTTGTGGTTAGCTTCGGTACCAGAAGCCCCTGGTCGTTAAAGGGGGATACCAAATGCAAAACAGCATTGGGATTGGGGTTATCAATGTTTACCCCGGCAGAATGCTGTTGTGATAATGCAAGACTAGAAATCAGACTGAGGACAAGGATTGGTAAGACCCTCTTTTTAATGAGTGTGGCTTTCACGATTGTCAGGATTTAATGAATTAATTGGATTATATCCAATTTCAAAGATATTCATTTGAATTCCAATCGGAATGAAACCAAAACTTATTCGATCGACGACGTAAATGTTCGGATTAACACCCAAAATGGAGTCATAACCTTCTCCATCTTCTTCGAACAAAATCAGTCCAAATAAGCAGAGCTACCTGGTTCCAAAATCAAAAAAAAGGTGTGCAATTATTTGCCTGGGATATCGCACTGGGAATTTTCACTACCTACTTTTGCGATACACAATGCTGACGAAAAGAAGACACCTCGCCAAAACAATCACTTGGAGAATAGTAGCCTCACTGACTACCTTTTTGCTGACGGTTTTCTTCTTTAAAGATGACCCCAATGCAACCCAGAAGGCTGCCAACGTTGCACTCATTGAAGCTGCATTGAAAATGATATTGTACTACTATCATGAAAGAGTCTGGTTCAGGATTAAGTTAGCCATTCGTAGTACGATCCGGCATTTATTAAAAGCAGTCACTTGGAGGTTAATCGCATCCATTACTACCTTCGCTATTGCATTTGTTATGTTTCGTAGCGATCCAATGGCTGTCGAAAAAGCTTCAGGCGTAGCGATTGCTGAGACGTTTCTAAAGATGCTGCTTTATTATCTGCATGAAAGAGTGTGGTATAAACAAAACCTTGGACTGGAGAGTAGAGAGAAAAATATTGATAAACTCGCCAGTAAAATTGAAGAAGAGTAAATATTGAGTTATCCTTGAATTTGAATTGTTAGAATATTAAAAAACTATGAAAAAGCACTTATTGAATTTCTTGTCGCTAGCGATCATTGCTTCATTTCTTGTATCCTGCGGTGGAGGCACCAAGGAGGATGCTAACGCTGAAAAGAAGCAGGAGATTGAGGAGTTCGTTGAAAAGGAATTTACCTATCCTATGCCGACTTCGTTTGAGGTAACTCGGATGCTAAATGACGCCAATACCGCCTTCAACGGCGAGATTGTTAACGATCCGGCGAAAGCTGATCAATATGTCACCACGTGGCAAAAAGCTGCCAACCTTGGTGTTTACGGTGCTGATTTGAGCTTCGCGGCTACTTTTGATAAAACACAAGAGACCATCGATTATTTAGAAGTCCTAAGAAAAATGATCGACGATCTAAATATCACGTCTGCTTTCAACAGCAAAATGGCTGAGAGAATTGAAGGAAATCTCGAAAACATCGATTCCTTAATTTTCATCGTTACGGAGTCATTCTATGACACCTATAATTACCTAAACCAAAATGGTGAAGAGAAAACTTCGATTCTCGTAATAGCTGGTAGTGTAATTGAAGGCCTGCACATCACATGCGAACTTGTAAAGATGAGCGAAAACAAAGAGGAGCTGATGAAAGTTTTGGCCAATCAAAAGCCTCAGGTAATCAAACTGGTTGAGCTCATGGAGAAGTTTCAAGATGACTCGAATGTCGCTAAAGTACTTCCTGATTTGCGGTACATTAATCTTGTTTTTGATCAGTTAGGCGAGGACACTGGGATGACGGAAGGTCAATTTTCAGATGTAGCCAATAGCGTGAAATCAATGAGAGATCATATTGTTAGCTAAATAAAAACTTAAAACATATTTTTAGAGCCTCAATCTGGGAGATATCAAGATTGAGGCTTTTTTGTAAGCCTATATGACCGAATCCATCATCAATGCACTCGTCCATCTCTTTGCAATAATTGAAAGTGCGAAAGAGGATACAGCTGTTGTAGATTCAGGTGAATTGGTCATCAAACCCTACCTGCAGAAGAATTTCAATAATGATTCGCTTACAGCAGAATACATTAATCTCTTCTACGACTACCTTAACTTTTACAAAAACACAGCAAGCCCTTCCAAAGACTCCGAGGTAAACATTGATAGCACCAGCATTCTGCAGATTGCGAAGATCTGTAATCAACTAAACAAAGAGCTTCTGCAATCTGAACGGCTGATTGTATTCATGCAGCTAATGGAGTTGATAAACGCTGATGAGAAGGTAGCGGAAAAAGAAGAAGAATTTGCTGCGCTAGTGGCACTGAACTTCAACCTTAACCAAGACGATGTTAAGAACCTGAAGTCCTTTATTATCCATCCTGATTTTAAGGAAGTCAACCAAAACAGTCTACTATACATTGATAACAAACAGACTGAATGGCCGGAAGACGTTGCCTGGATCATTCGGAAGAAAAAGACAGATCAAAATGAACCGCGTCACCTGTTCATTGAAAATCTGTTTGGAAAGCTCTCCGTTCTCTACCTGAAAAGTGTCGATAGCTACGTTTTTCGATACGATGGTCCGTTGAATTTATACCTGGAGGGAACAAAAATAATCACAGCCAAGGCCTACATTCTAAAGCCTGGAGCAATCATCAAGGGACCGAACATCAGTTCCATTTACGAAACGGAGATTACCCGTCAGTTTATCCAGGAGAAATCAAGTGCCAGAGTTGTTATTGCTGGTGATGACGTAGAATTTAAGTTCAAAAACAGCAACAACGGACTCAAAACGTTCACATTTTCGGAAGATTCGGGACGACTGATAGGCATCATGGGTGGTAGTGGCACAGGCAAATCAACGCTGATGAATCTGCTGAATGGTAAGATTGCTCCAACCGATGGACGCGTTCATATCAACGGGTTTCCACTGGAAAAAGCTTCAATGGAAGGAGTAATCGGATATGTACCGCAAGATGACCTTTTGTTTGAGGAACTTACCGTTTACCAGAACCTCTTTTTCAATGCTCAAATATGTTTTAGCGACTTTTCCAAGGAGCTCCTGGACAAAACAGTTGACAAAGTCTTGGATGATCTTGACCTGCAAGAGATCCGGGATCTGAAAGTCGGCGACCCATTAAACAAAACAATTAGCGGGGGGCAACGAAAGCGACTGAATATCGCGCTGGAATTGATGCGTGAGCCTTCTGTTCTATTCGTAGATGAGCCAACTTCAGGCCTCTCTTCAATGGATTCCGAGAAGATGATGCTTCTCTTGAAGGATTTGGCGAGAAGGGGCAAACTGGTGGTTGCCATTCTTCACCAGCCTTCGTCTGACATTTTCAAGCTGTTGGATAAACTATGGATTCTTGACAAAGGTGGATATCCAATCTACGATGGAAACCCAGTAGATGCTGTGGTCTATTTCAAAACCATGAGCACTCAGGTAAATGCTGCTGAAAGTGAGTGCCCCAGATGTGGCAACGTAATTCCGGATCAAATACTGCAAATAATTGAGGCGCGAGAAATTAATGATGATGGCTCTACAACAAGAAAAAGAAGGGTCCAACCGCACGTCTGGTATTCGAAGTACCAGGAAAATATTCTTCCCAAAGTCAATAAACTTAGATACGAGACAATACTCCCTCCTACTAACTTCAATATTCCGGACCTTTGGAATCAGTTTAAAATATTTAGTAAACGGAATTTGCTTTCGAAAATATCGAACAGGCAATATGTGATCATCAACCTGTTTGAAGCTCCACTATTGGCGTTCATCTTAGGCTATTTCTCTAAGTATTCACCAGAAGGTGAGTACGCTTTTTCCGAAAACATTAACCTCCCGGTATATCTATTCATGTCTGTTGTGGTCGCGCTATTTACTGGCTTGACAGTCAGCGCCCAGGAAATATACAAGGACCGTCAAATACTTGAGCGAGAATCCTTTCTAAACCTTTCCAGATTTAGTTACCTGAATTCAAAGATCTTCTACCTGTTTATCCTCTCTGCCATCCAGAGTCTGAGTTTCGTGATGATAGGGAATTTCATTTTGGAAATCCATGGGATGACTTTTTACTACTGGTTGGTCTTGTTCTCCACTTCATGTTTTGCCAACATGGTTGGGCTAAATATCTCGTCTGCTCTCAATTCAGTCATCACAATTTACATTCTCATTCCTTTTATTCTGGTTCCTCAATTGCTTCTAGGCGGAGCGATGATCAAATTTGATGAATTACATCACTCCATTAGCAACCAGAAAAATGTACCAATTGTGGGTGATATGATGGCCTCCAGATGGGCCTATGAAGCACTTGCTGTTGCCCAATTTAGTTACAACGATTATGAAAAGCATTTCTTTGAGATCAATCAGGAAATAAGTAAAAACTCCGTTCATCGCTCCTTTCTGATTCCCGAGTTGATCAGCATCAATCGACAACTGATGAATGATTCGACCAGGTGGAACAACTCCCCTCAAAGCTTTAGAATTCTGCAGACCGAATTAGATCGGCTGACAAACGTTCATCAACTCCGAGCATTCTCAAATGCAGTTAGTATTTCGCCACAACGGTATTCAACAGCAATGGGGAGAAGACTGGATTCCTATCTTCAAAATGCCAAAAGCCACTTTGCAAGGGAATATATTTTATCCACAGAAATTAAAGATTCAATTTATAGTCAGCTCATCAAGGATATCGGAAGAGATGAATTTATCTCCTTAGAAAGGAAGTACAATAATGAATTTCTAGAAGATTTGCTGATGAATACTGCGCACCTCGATATGGTGTACCGAGGTGAGGATCAACTTATTCAGAAGAAGGACCCGATCATGATGAGACCCTATTCGCATATGGGTAGGGCGCATTTTTATGCACCATACAAAATCATAGGTAGCCGAGAGATTTCTACTTTTACCTTCAATCTCATTTTCCTTTGGGCCATGTCCGCATTTCTTTATGTAACCCTGTTGGACAACAGCTTGAAAAAATTGATCAAATTCTTCGAATCACCTCCAGTAAGCAAAGCAGATGAACAAAGTCTGTCCGCCTTCGGCAGATTGTTCGATACTGTGAAAATCTTGTTGAATTACCCAAAAGTATACCGCAGAGCTCGAAAGATGGCTCGACTTAAGAAAGCATAACAAATGAAGAAAGACATCTCGCTAACATCACTGATCTTACGAATTTCCCTTGGTTCCATGATGCTAACCCATGGATATGGTAAATTCATGAATCTTATTTCGGGAGAAACTGGTTTTGCCGACCCGTTCGGGCTGGGCCAATTGCCTTCGCTAATCTTTGCCGTTTTTGCGGAATTCTTTTGTTCAATATTTCTAATATTTGGCTTCAAGGCCCGACTTGCTTCCATTCCTCCTGCTATCGTCATGTTGGTAGCCATCTTCATGATACACTCGGATGACCCTTGGCGAAAGCAAGAATTCCCGTTGCTCTATCTTGTTGGATATGTAGCCATTTTCTTACTTGGATCCGGGAAATACTCATTGGATTGGAGACTAAAGAAGATCTAATTTCTGATAGACCACATTCTTGCTGACCTGCCGGATTTCTCCGCTCTTTAGCGGAAATACCTCGAGACCTTCAATTGAAACACGGATTAGGCGTAGCGTGGGATGTCCAATTGCTGCAGTCATTTTTCTAACCTGACGATTTTTACCCTCTGTAAGGACCACTTCAACCCAAGATCTGATCGGATGTTTTTTGATATTCACCGGTGGATCACGATCGATCACATCAGGTTTAATCAAACGAATGGCAGACTTTTTCGTCTTGTATTTCTTTCCCTTCAGGTTTATTTCCAAGCCAGCTTCAAACCTTGCTAATGACTCCTTTTCAGGAGTACCTTCAACCTCCACCCAATAGGTTCTTTTGTGATTATTAGCAGGATTTAACAGCTTATTATTCAGTGCTTTATCATTTGTCAATATAAGTAAACCCTCACTATCAAGATCCAATCTTCCTACAGGGTAGACGTCTTTGGCTAAATCATAGAGACTGCCGAGTCCTGGGTTCCCGTTTTCGTCCGAAAACTGGCTTAGAACCTTGTAAGGTTTATGGATCAAGAAGTAGCTAAGCTTGTTTCTCCTTGACATAACTAACCAATCTGAATATCAAACTTCCAATAATGGCACCGGACACGTTTGCGAGGGCATCGAGCCATTCAAAGTATCTGTTTGGAAAAAGAGAATATTGCATAAACTCAAGAGCGACTCCATATAAAGAACACGCCAAAATCAGCACCATCCAACTAGTGGTGCCTAACATTCCATTTTTATGAAAGGCAAACAGTAAGGTGACGATCAAAACGAAGTATGCGAACAGGTGCGACAACTTATCTGTATATCCCACCCCTTCAATCTGTACCGGGATCGAAAGCACTGTTGATAGAAGAAGAATACCAAGAAAAACAAGAAATGCAGGTACAAACCAAACGAGTGATTTCATGTTAAAAATCAATTTTCATCCCATCTTCCAATTTATTAAAAACTGAATCTTCGAAGTTCAAGACATTGTTTCCCATATGAGACAGCCAGATATTATCGCACTCAAGCTCTCCTCTTCTGGCAACGAGTTCATCATAACATAAATGACCGTAAGCCTCTTCATGCAGGAAGTTACATTCACAAATAAACAGGTCAGAATTTCTGCTTAGTGGAATCAGATTATCGGTCCAGGAGGTGTCGCCTGAAAATGCAAAAATCTTTCCTTTCCACTCAAATCGAATTCCGTGCGGAATGGAAGGCTCGCTATGCTCTACAGGTTTTCCTAGAATTTTTTTGTCAGAGACATCAATCCAGTCGTTGTTGTATTCATAATATTTGATATCAAGATCATTGAGCATATCCCCTGTCCCGGCGTACATCGCTTCCTGAAGCGCATAGATTCTTGATCCAACTCCTGGCGGACCAACAATCGACAACGGAGCTTCACGTCGTGCTTCAAATAAACTGCTGATCAGAAAAAATGGAAGCCCACCGTAGTGATCACCATGAAAATGAGAAATAACAATCGTGGAGATATCCTCAAGCTTAATGGCCTCTTGTTTTAATCTAGGGAGACTGGAAGCACCGCAGTCTATCAAAACATGTTCATTTTGCTCTGTCAACAAAAAAGATGTAGTGTAGCGTCCTCCATTTCCAAATGCATCACCGCAACCTAGTACCGTAAGTTTCATGCGACTAAATTAAGCCAATCGAGGGATGATAGAATTGTCTGCACCTCAGCGTCAACACATCTCCATTATCCAACCCTTCAAATATTCAACTAGCCTAACTAGGTACGCTCGTTTAGGGTCCAATCGTACTCGTACGTTTCAAGTTTATAATCCCCGGGGATTTTTTCTTCTCGATACTTATTGATAAAGTCGATTGTAGATTTAGATGTGCCACCAAAATCGTCTTTGTACCACTCAAAAATTTTGGATACTTTGACAGTGTTCGAACCTTTGTCTAGGTAGATGAAGTTCTCGTCGTTAAGCGCCAAGCGAGTACGTTCCTCCATCAGCTCTTCAATGCCATCGGGCATGTAGGCCAGGTTATGAAGTGGTGGACAGCTAATGGCTCCACAAGCCAAAACGAAATGAAAACGTGGATCTTCGTACGTCCTAAGCATCCTTTCAGATTCCAATTCATTCAAATTGAGCATTTCACCAGCAACATTGTAGGTGGTTCCATCAAAGAACCCCTCCTTGTCAAGTGGTCTTGCAAGTGGGTACGAGGTTGTAACCTGATAGATAACAAGAACATTGTATGCATTTATATAAAAAGCTTTCTTCTCGTCGGCTGCTGCACCTGTAAGATCAACTTCACCGATTGTCTTATGGAGAAGGTCAATTTCTCCAGAGTTTTTAGATGAATATTGATAGTTTACAAGTCCTTTATAAACATGACGTTTGAGAAAATAGTCGCTTAATTTGAAAAACAATTTCAATTTTTCATTTGACTGGGCATGAATAGAAGCGAAAGAAGTAAAGAGAAATAGGATCGTCAGAAATCCAGCTTTTTTCATCATAATTACATTGAATTTGGGTTCTGTGTATTAACTGCGTTAGATAGTATCTAGAACTATCAAAACCGGGCAAGAGTTTAGCAAAAGTGATTGGTTTGTTGGCGCGGTTACATATAGCGATTTATCGAAAATTAGCATAAGGGAACCTATTATTGCAGTAACCTAATTTGTATCATCTTCAACACCCTTTAATTGAACAACTATGGAACTTACGCTCAATGAAGACCTTGGATCAATTACTGTCGAGTTTCACGAAGCTTCTAACCCTATAGGTGTAGCAATAATTGCACATGGAGCAGGCGCTGGAATGCATCATCCATTTATGGTCGACATTTCGAATGAAATCTCTTCTATGGGTTTTCATACAGTGAGGTTCAATTTCCCCTACATGGAGGAAGGTCGGAAATCACCTGGATCCCCTAAGAAGAATATCGAGACCTGGCGCCTAGTGATTAAACATATAAATGACAAATATCCGAAGCTTCCAATCTTCCTTTCTGGGAAGTCCTACGGCGGACGAATGGCCTCTCACCTACTGGCAGAAAGTAAGATTGATTGTGTAAAAGGTATCTTCTATTTGGGATTCCCATTGCATGCTCCAGGCAAAGATTCAAAGGATCGAGCCAACCACTTAGATGAGATACAAGTTCCACAGTTGTTTCTTCAGGGGACGAAAGACAAACTTGCCAACATTGACTTGATGCGAGAGGTTGTTGGTGACCTAAGAAAAGGAACTCTCATAGAAATTGAATCTGCTGATCACTCTTTTAATGTGCCAAAGAAATTGGGAATTTCAAAACAGGAGATTATAAAGAGTTTAGCCAGCCTGTCAGTCAATTTCAAAAAAAATACCCTAACTAAGCAACCTTAGAGAATCTAGATAGTCTATTACCTAAACAACAAATCATGAAAGCGCTCACAACACTCCTCATACTTCTATTTATCTCTATCAGTGTATCCGCCCAAAAAAGGACAATCGACGCCTCCAATTTTTCTGAATTCTCTTTTGCAGTCGCCGGAAATGTGTATTTGATGCAGGGATCAGAAGAAAAAGTGGAAGTAGAATGTAGCGATGAAACATTTGATAAACTAGTTTTTGACCTAAGTGGAGACAGGCTCACTATACGAAGAGAGCGAAATCTGAACTGGAGAGACGGTCTCAGAAACTCGGATTTGGATGTTTACATCACTATGAAAGATATTGAAAGGCTTACTGTCAGTGGCTCTGGCACAATCAGCAGCGAGAATCAACTAAATACTGATGACTTAAGGCTATCTGTGAGCGGTTCTGGAGATATGGAATTAGACCTAAACAGTTCAGAGGTAGATATCCATATTTCAGGCTCAGGAAGCATCCGATTGGACGGAACTGCAGACAAGACCGAAGCCTCGATTAGCGGATCAGGTAAGGTGAAAGCGGAGGATATGAAATCTAGAATTTTTGAAGCTTCCATCAGCGGCTCAGGAAACTGCTACGTGTATGCAACGGAAGAAGTAAGAGCCAAGATTTCCGGTAGTGGAAACGTGTACTACGATGGAAATCCAGAGCGTGTGAACGGTAATTCTTCCGGCAGTGGGAAAGTAAAACGTATGTAGTATCACTTGGTTCGAGGTTCTGTGACCAATTTGCCATTCATCAAAATGTAAGACTCATTGACATGGAAATTCGTTTTCTTTTACCAAAGAAAAAGGAAAGCCATGTTCAAGAACTACTTCTTATCCGCCGTAAGAAACCTTACAAAACACAAGACTTTCAGCTTGATCAATATTTTAGGCCTCACAGGAGGTCTTACTTCTTGTTTGCTCATCTTCACCTTTGTCATTGACGAATTCAGTTATGACAAGTCACACGAAAAAGGAGATCGTATTTACAGGGTACAGTATGATATCCAAAATTTCAACCTGGCACGGGTTCCTCCAATTATGTCAGAGCACATTGCCTCCTTCTTTCCAGAAGTCGAAACCACTACCCGTCTCTTTTCACGAAGTGTAAGCATCCAAGTACCGGACGAGAATACCACTAGCGTCAAGCGTTTTGAAGAATCTAATGTCAACTTCACCGATACTTCCTTCTTTGACATTTTCAATACAGAATTGGTAAGTGGATCGCTTGATCAAGCATTAAGTGCACCATTTACTGTTATACTAAGCGAGGAAATTGCTCTGAAATACTTTGGATCATCCAATCCCATTGGCAGGCAGATTGTCCTCGAAGGGGATAAATCCTTCAAGGTTACCGCTGTAATAAAAGACTTTCCGGTCAATTCCCACACACATTTTGACATGCTCCTTCCCTATGACAACATGTATGATCTTGAACCAGAAGGACTGAGGGAAAACATTCGTAACAACTTCAAGATAAACTGGATCGTCTCCCATTCTCCTACTTATGTTTTACTGAAGGAAGGTCGGTCTGCTGAAACGGTTGAGGCCCGATTCCCGGTTTTCATATCTGAGAAGATTCCAGAAAATATGAACAAGGATCCGTCCTTCAAATTGCAACCCCTGTCAGATATCCACTTGAACAACGACATACAGGCACAAGCAGAGCCTAGTGGAAGCATTCGTTTCATTTTCATTTTTATTGCTGTCGGTGTGCTTACGTTGATTATTGCATGCATCAACTTCATCAACCTCTCAACTGCACGATCGCTGCAGCGCACCAAAGAAATTGGCATGCGAAAGGTATTGGGCTCGGGCAAGTCAAGTCTTATCGCTCAGTTTCTCGGTGAATCGTTCCTCACCACTGCAATTGCTACCGTACTTGCTTTGGGTTTTGCCAGCTTTCTACTGCCTCAAATGAATATACTAACGGACAAAGAGCTCTCCACCAGCGTCTTGTATACTCCTCAAATATTAATTGGACTCGTCTTGTTGTTCGTTGTTGCTGGTTTCATGGCGGGATTATACCCTTCTTTCTTTGTGACACGCATTGCGCCGATCAGCAGCCTGAAAGGTGAAATATCGAAGAGCAGACAAGGTGGATTGGCATTCAGGAAAGCACTCATTATCGTACAATTTGGAATTTCCGTGATTCTAATTTCCAGCACATTAATCGTATTTGATCAGCTCGACATGATGCGAAATCGTCCGTTGGGATTTAAGAAAGATCACATGGTTAACGTGCCCATTCAAAGTCAGAATTTCAACAATGTCTTTGGGGGTGTTGATGGTCAGAAAAGACAGAAGATGAATTCGTTTGAAGACGCAATTGCCAACATCCCTGGAGTGCTTGGTAGTACTGCTTCGTCAACGGCACCTGGCTTTGGCATGGTGAACAGGAATGTGGTGCCCGAAGGTTTTACAGCCCAGGACAACATCATTGCCCCCGTGTATGCTGTCGACTACGACTTCATCGACACCTACGAAATAGAAATTCTGACCGGAAGAACATTTTCCAAGGAATTCGGTACCGATCAGCAAAATGCATTCATTATCAATGAGTTTGGCGCCAAAGAGTTTGAGTTTGGAACTCCAGATGAAGCACTTGGAAAAGAAATCAATGTCGAGGGGAAAATCGGTAAAGTAATTGGAGTGGTGAAGGATTTCAACTTCCTCTCCCTGACTAACCCCATGGGTACTCTGCTACTTGAGGTTTCTGTTGCACAGTTTGGTGTCTTCTCCATAAAGGTGGCTAATGAGAATATTCCTGAAACTTTGGAACAGGTGGAGAAAACGTGGAATGAATTTTTTACTCAGGAAACATTCGATCCCACTTTTCTGGACGAATCCCTTCAGCAGAGCTATAATCAGCAAGAGCAGCTTGGTACTATCGTGGGGTACTTCGCAGCACTGGCAATTCTAATCTCCTGTTTAGGCTCTTATGGACTGATCATGTTTATTGCTTCGCGCAAGATGAAGGAAGTGGGGATACGAAAAGTGTTAGGGGCATCGATCCCGAGCATCGTGATGCTGATGTCAAGGCAATTCGTATTCTTAGCGGTTATATCCATGACAATAGCCATACCAATTACGATCTGGCTTGGAAATGGTTGGCTAGAAGACTTCTCTTATAGAATTAGCATATCCCCGATCAGTTTCATCGTGGCGAGCGCACTTACCGTAGGCCTTGTTTTGATCACAATCAGTTTCCAGGCCATAAAAGCTGCGGTCTCAAATCCGGTAAAAGCACTGAGGACTGAGTGATTAATGATCCATAAGTCAGATTGTGCTAAAATTTGCATTGTTCAAGCTTAAATAAATACTCATTTGTTGTGAACGGTGAGAGCAAATGTTATTTTGTGCATAGTATCAAATATTCTAAGCTGTGAAGAACAAACCCACAAAATTCAATAGAAGAAGTTTCTTATCTAAAACTGGAATGGCTATGACTTCAATGGCCGTAATCCATCCCATGTTTAGTTCATCGCTTACAACCTCAACACCGAAATCAGCTTTGATTTTTGATGCTATGGGTGAAATCAGAAATGTTTACACACCTAGCTTAATCAAAGAAATTCTAAAAAGTGGGTTAAATGCCATTACCATTACCCTATGTGACCCGAAAACTTTTGAAAATGATGCTGTAGCTGTTGCACAACAGGGAATTACTGAGTACGACAAGTACATTAATGACAATCCCGATCTTTTTATTAAAGCCCTCAGAGCATCCGACGTAGACACAGCACGAAGAGCAGGCAAATTGGCAATTTTCTACTTGTTTCAAAATTCCACCCAATTTGGGCGCAACCTTTCAAGCGTTGATCGATTTTATGATATGGGTGTACGCTCCAGCCAAATCACTTACAATTACCAAAATTGGGCTGGTGCCGGGTGTAAAGAACGTACGAATGCTGGGCTGACACATTTCGGTATTGAGCTGGTAAGAAAAATGAATGAGAAGGGAATGTTGATAGACCTATCACATGCCAATATGGTCACAATGGCTGACACCATCAAGGCCTCCCTCCAACCAGTCATTATTTCACATACCACATGTCGGGCGCTAAATGAAAATGAGCGGAATACCACAGATGAAAATATGAAATTGCTTGCTGATCGTGGAGGAGTAGTTGGGATGTGTCAAATGAGACCATTCATTTCCAATAAAAGGGAAGGAGCTTATGAGCTATATATTGATCACATTTTACACGCTATTAACATTGCCGGCGAGGATCATGTATGTATAGGCAGTGATCGGGACCACCGGGTAGTTGAAATGACCGATGAGTATATTGCCGAACTTAAGGCAGAGGAAGGAGATAACTTTCACGCAGAAGATTGGCCATTGTATATGGATGAGTTGAACGGACCAAGAAGGATGGAAGTAATCTGGAGTAGTCTTAAAAGTAGAAATCTGTCAGAGACCGCAATTGAAAAAGTCATGGGATTAAACGTATACCGATTGTACAAAGAAGTAATTGGATAGTTCTTTTATCATTATAGTTTCCCAGTTGACACTTCCAGATAAGGAAACTTTGGCTGATTGGTTAATTCTGAAATTGATCTGATGACGAACGAAGGTTCTCAATTTAGATTCATTCTGCATACATCTCTCAGGCTCACACCTCGTTAATATCTCACACTTATTCGGAAAGACCTCTTTTCAGAATCTGCCACTATTTGAAGAACATATACACCAGCCTGAACCGAACGGATATCAAAATCCAATTCATGATCCATACTCAGCTCATTTGAACCTGATAAAACTACATCCCCCAACAAATCAGATATCAACCAACTCAATTCCTCTTCTTGATTCAAAAAAATCTCTGCACTAAACAGCCCATCATTGGGGTTGGGATAAATAATCACTTCGTTGAAAACCGAAGTTGTTCTTCCGTTCTCCTCTTCTCCCTCAGGAGCATCCCCTGCTATTTCAGTAATCGTGACAACTTTAAAGTATTCATCAATGCAGCCATTATCAAATACTGTTATCATTTCAGGTTGATATGTACCTGAGCTTTCATATATATGTGTCGGAAATAAATTGTACCCTGTCAACGGATCCGAGCCGTCTTTCCAGTCCCAAACAATCGAGTCCGGTTCTGAAGTAGGCAATCCTATAAAAACCAATGTGTCACCAACCAAAGCTTCTGTTGCCACCAGGTAAAAAGCAGAGTCTGTAGTAGGTAGTACTTCGATGTTTAAGGAATCGCGATCTACACATCCGTTTACATCTATCACTTCTACCCAGTAAAGCCCTGAACTTTCAACATTAATTGAGCGCTCGATAGATCCTGTTGACCACAAATACTCACCACTCAAGCCAGCATCTAATACGATACTTTCGCACTGAATGGAAATGTCTTCTCCAAGAGATACAAAATCCGTTTCATTCAGTATCACATCCGTTCCAGCTGTAAGCGAACAGCCATTTGTATCGGTGATGGTAACCTCATAAAATCCTTCCTCCGAAACCATGATTGAAGAAGTAGTTTCTCCTCCGGGAGACCAAAGAAAAGATGCGCCAGGATTTAATGCTTCTAGCTCCACCCCTAATTCCATCTCATCTCCGCAGGTAGCTATCTGATTTCCAAAATCTACATCTATTGGGTCAAAATGAATCACATTGATGGTATCGGAGGCAGAGCAACCAACCGAATTAATCACAGACACAAAATAGTCTCCCGGCTGGCTCACAGTAATTTCCGTATCAGTGCTGCCCGTTGACCACAGATAAGATTCAAATCCATCTCCTGCACTGATCGTAATGACTTCATCTGTACAAAATTGGCGGTTTGATCCTAAATCCAAATCAGGAAGGGGCAGTGTGGTACTTAATTCTACACTCACCGTATCCATACTACTGCAACCATCCGAATTGATAATCTCAACAAAATAATCTCCATTATTCGTCACCGTGATTTCAGCAGAAGTCGATAAAGTGGCGCCACTTTCATCCGTCCATTCAAACATCGCACCGGGATTCAAGCTCTCCAACTCACTCCCGAAGGTGAACGAATTGCCACAAACAAAAACATCGCTATCCAACGTGGAAACAGGAACCGGAAAGTAGGATACGGTGATGGTGTCTGCATTCAGGCAGCCTGATTCGTTTGTTACCTGCACCACATAAATAGAAGAATCCATTACTTCTAATATTTGTGTATCACCAATGGAGGCACCGGTCTTATCAAACCATTCGTACGATGAGAAACCTGAACCGGCATCCAACTGAACCGACGATTCCGGGCATGCTCTTACATCCTCCCCGAGTGAAACAACAGGTAGCTGATTGACTGAAACCATTGTTGTATCACCTGCCAGACAGCCATACTGATCTCGTACATGCACGATGAATTCAATCGACCCATCTGCAATCTCAAATGACAGATTTGCCGATGTTTCTCCTGTCAGCTCTACTCCATCTCTGTACCACTGATAGGTATAGGCTGCTGACTGACTGACTGAGGCTGTAACTGTTCCGGAGGTTGCTGCGCATAACACCAAATCTCCCTGAATGGAAACATCAGGTTTATTGCAATAGCTGGCTGTCCAGGCACCATTAATGTCATCTACTCCGGTGGCCGTGATTTCATTGGTGCCGGTGTTGGCCATTCCATCCAGGACACTCCATGTATTACCTCCATCTTTTGAGTTGAAAAGCCGGAGCTCCACTTCCTTCTCCGCTGGTAAGGTATCCAGTTCGACATCAAAGTATTCCATGACCAAAGTTCCATCGGTTGCAGGGTTCGGAAAACTGATCTCGTATTTTCTGGCAATGGAACCGTTAATCAACCCTTCCGAGGTGTCATTGGATCGATCAATTTCCAACAATGCTCCATTGGCTCCCGGTAAGGCAATAGTCAAACCAAGATTTGCGAGGTTGATACCAGGAAGGTTTAGGTCATTAGAAACCACTTCGAATGCAGTGGTTGCATTGCCGGGATTATTCGTAATTAACCGTGTGCTTGCACCTTCATTAGTAAGGTCACCAAAAGTCTGAAGTCCAATATCTCCATTTTCATAGAAAACCATGAAGAGCGTATCGTTTTGTGAAAACAAGTTTCCACTCTGGAGGTAAAGTGAATCAGTAATCGTAATGTTTCCGACAAATTTCATCGTATCCGGTGGGTTCGACTGATTGATCACCAGTGAGTGAAAAGTAGAAGCCTGTAAAGAGTAAATACTATCCCCGCCTACCCTGATTTCCCCGGTATCACCTGAGGTAAGTGCATTGACTGATTGATTGATCAGACTGCCTTCAATGGTGAATATCCCGCCTTCGTCAATGGAAAGTTCTGCATCATCATTTGAGTGCAGGTAGTCTCCCTTCACGGTCAACACTGTACCCGAGCATAACTTGATTGTATTCCCTGTATTGTTAATGATTGTTTGTTGGGCTCCTGCTTCAAAAAAAAGGCAGCCAAGTATAAGTATGGGTATTAAACTCTTAAATTTCATAATTGACGAATTAGTGATTAATCAACATGGTCAACAGTGTACTCCACCCTGGCCGAGAATACATCCCTGTTATGAGTAATAGGATTGATTCCAGGTAAATCAATTAGTATGAAATAGTTGAATGAGAAATTATTCACTATTTCAGCGCTAGTTAATATGTTTTCTGTGGAGCTGGTCCGAACAAAAGAACCAGTGTTTTCAGGGACTAAATAAGCTAGTCTTACTTTCTCACCAGTTGAAGAACTTCTCCACAATGCAAATCGCATTTCTTGAACATCAAGATCCTTATAACCAACCACAAGGCTTGTTACTTTAGCTCCTTGCGGAAGGTGAACTGGTGCCATTAACCTAGCTTCATTGACCTTAGCAGGATTGGCATCAGCAGGTTTTAAAATTGTCATAAAATCAAAATTGCGATACATAGTGGCTATCGAAAATTCTGGATTGATTAGTACAAAATCTGCTATACCTATGGAGTAAGAATAAGTTTTAGGAGTAGAATATGAATAATTCTTGTCACCTTGAATTGTAACTCCATTTTGAATAGTTGTAGTACCTGTAACAGCTAAATCATTTGTGATTAGTGCATTCCCTTCTACCTGTAACATTACATTGGGATCAGGGTCAATCACACTGGTACCAATTACCGTTTTCCCTTCCACCAATAAACCATCCGATGGTGCAGCATTGTTTCCTGCATAGCCTGAACCTACTGTCACTCCTCCTGCCACATCCATGAAACTGAATGGGCTGGAAGTACCAAAACCAAAACCTGTAATACCGGGCGCATTATAACTCAGTATAGAACCATCTGCATTTAAGGTCCATGGATTGAGCAACGTAAATGCGTTGTAATCATCCCTGAAGTACATGAACCTGCCTCTATCTGAAGCATAGATCAACAGGCCATTGTTATTAAAGGAGGTATTGGTCGTGTTATCAATACGTGGAAACAAGTTTCCTGATATCTGACCAAACGTGGTAGAAGGCATCAGGAAACCGCGCGGGTTGCTGAACTGTGTTCTTACCTCCAACAATGCATCCGGATTTGGAACTGCTCCGGGATTTTTAGAGATCAGCGTCTGACCTTGTATTTCCAATTGGAACAGACAAGTGGTTAGCAGAAGTAACAAATTGATTTTCATTCTTTTCATAGCTAATTATTTAGTCTGCCCAGTTCACTTCATATTCAACGCGCAGGAATCTTATTCCCAGGTTGTTGTGATTTCCTGATGACGTAAATATTTTACATTCACAGTAATATCTTATGAAGTCGTCATATCCAATTAACACATCGCCATTTGCTAGCCTTGATGAGCTTCCATCTATTGAGGCGGGAATATCTAACCCAACACTCTTGTTAAGTTTTATTTCACAATCAACATTTCCATTGGAATTATTATCTAAGACTCCAATATAGACCTGCTTAATTCTCGAACGATCCGGTAGTATAATAGACGCTCTTGCTGTAACTGTCCCGGAGTTTTCCGATTTCAGAAGGTCATCTTCATAGACCCAATTCTCAGCAGTATTCACGACAAATGAAGTGAATGGAATGACGACCCTTCTTCTTTTCGGACTACTATATCTGTAGTCCTGGGATCCACTGACGGTTATTTCATTGTTCACCTCCAAAGAGCCTAAAACATTAATATCCCCGGAAGTACTTAATGAGTCAAAAGTCGCCTTTCCTGCGACTTGCAGTTTAACATTGGAGTCCGCATCTATCGTATTCGTTCCAATTACTGTTTTCCCTTCTACAATCAAGCCATCAACAGGTGCTGCATCGTTTCCTGCATACCCAGCACCAATCGTCACACCTCCGGCTACATCCATAAAGCTGAGTGGGTTGGAAGTGCCTAAACCAAAACCTGTAATATCAGGTGCCTCATAACTAAGTATGGAACCATCTGCGCTTAATGTCCATGGATTGAGTAGTGTGAACGCATTGTAATCATCTCTGAAGTACATGAACTTGCTACTATCTGAAGCATAAATCAACAAGCCGTCATTGTCAAATGAGACATTAATCGTGTTATCGATCCGTGGAAACAAGTTTCCCGATATCTGGCCGAACGTAGTAGAAGGCATCAGAAAACCGCGTGGGCTACTGAACTGTGTTCTTACCTCCAACAATGCATCCGGATTTGGAACTGCTCCGGGATTTTTAGAGATCAGCGTCTGGCTAAATCCATTAAAGACAGATATTGCTGCGGTTAAAAAAAGTATCTTTTTCATATTTTAATTGTCTTCTGGTGTGATTTGAATCGTTTTCTTTTCGCTGCTGGCCAATAAGCCATTTGCCCCGTATGCCTTTACCTGGTAGGTAATGTTCTCTTCTTTTGGCAGGTCACTATCAATAAATCCACTGGTCGTTTCGAACCCGGTAATTGGTCGTAGTGCTTTTCCGGCAACTCCACGGTAAATGATGAACCCTTTCAATTTTTCGTTTTCTGATGATTGCCAGTTCAGCCTGACCTGTCGGGATTCCGTTGCAAAATTCACCTGCAGGTCGGTTATGGCTGACAGCTCATTTTTCGATGATCCAAATCGTCTGGAATACGTATTGGATTGATCTGATTCATTTCCTGCCTGGTCAACAGCAACTAAATAGTAAGAGTAGCTGACTGTTCTTACCACGCCGGCATCCAGGAATGTTGTCTGCCCCGGTGCAATCCATTCATCAGAAAGTCGGAGAACCTCATCCGGAGTGGTTTCGTCGACCCTGAAGAGCTGGTATCCTTTCACATCATCAGCTACGCTTCCGATCCATGAAATGCTCAGGCCCCCTTCAACCTCCCTGACATTTGTGATGACAGGAGCAAGCGGAGCAGTAACATCCGGCAATGTTGCGGTAGCTATTCCCGACCGGTCACTGTAGTTAAAGGAAGTGTCTACTGCACCTACAGCATACACAAATTCGTTGCGGGCATTTTTCGGTAACTGGTCTACGTACCGTGTAGTTACTACCGGCTCCCTGGTGACAATCACGAATGAGTTATCCTCATTGTTTTCATCAGCCAGGGATCGGTAGATCACATAGCCGGAAATATCTGTTTCTTCATTAGCATCCCAGGTCAAAACCACCCTGCCTGTATCGCTTACAACCTGTAATCCTTTCGGTGATGCAGGTGCAACAATATCCCTTACCTCAATGATCAAGGTGCTATGATTTTCGTTTCCACTTTCATCTACCGCTGCAATGCTGTAGTAGTAGCTACCTGGCATATTGAGGCGATCAGTGTAAGTGTTTGTTCGCTTTCCAATTGGAGTGGTTGTCAGCAATTGAGGCTCATCTTGCGGACTTCCAAAGCGATAAACATTGAAACCAGCCAGATCTTTGGACTTTTGAATCTCCCATGTCAATGTTACATCGAGCGTATCAGCCTTAGCCTGCAGGTTCAATGGCGGAAGCGGTGCTTCAAAATCAACTGATGGAGCATTCAGTGCCTGTGAAAGCGGACTTTCCTGACCAAAAAAATCCAGTGTCGACAGCTTGTAGTCATATGCCATGCTATCAACAGCCGTGGTGTCTGTGAAGAAAATCTCAGGATATTTTAATTCCCCCTGTTCGTTCTTTACACGCTGCAAAGCATAGGGCAAATCTGTAATTTTTCCATACGCACTCTCTTCTTCACTCCTTCGATACACATGCACACCATAGTATCTGGTCACTTCAGGAATCCAGTTGATGTCGATCATGCCAGACCTGCGCTGCACCTGTATCCCTTGTGGAGGTTGTTCCTGCACGAATGCTCCGGAAATGATAGCCGGGGAAATCCCAACAAGGTTTTCCTTTTTCTTATCGATACTCATCACTCTGTACTGGTATTGACGACCCGCTTCTGCCTTTTCATCGTATAGTAATATGCCAACCTGTTCTGCAAATGCCGGATCAATGATGGCGTAAATGGCCACAAAAGCAGGCATGATGCTTTCCTGAAACTCTTTATACTTCGTTTCCCTGATTAATTGAAGAAAGGCACCAGCGTTTTTATTGTCCGCAATGGTGTCTGTCTGGTCAGCTTCTGATAGGTTGACTGGGGTATCGTTTAACCTGATCCAGTTCGCACTTCCCTCCTCTTTTCTATACACATTGAAGCCATCCTCATAGTACACCTGTTTGTCAAACCATTTAACTGCAATAGCCGAACTGTTCGCATCCCGGTAGTCATTAGCAACCAGCACTTTACCAGTGCCTGACTCTTGACCTGAGCTATGAAGGGAAATAGCCAGCAGCGAAATGACATAAGTTATTCTCATTATCTTCATAGTTAAAATCTTTGATCGAAGTTGATTGTGAAATCTTCTTCTATGATGCCCAAAATCTCAAAATAGCCGTCTAATCGTCCATAGACTCTTGTGCGATCTTCAAATTCAATCACCAGATTGCCAGCCATATCTACTCTGAATAACCTGACAGTACCATCTTTGATTGGTGTCCAGTAGTCCAGATCCAATGTGGCAGAGGCGCTGGCCCAGATACCTGCTCTTCTAATAGCAAAATAGGGTTCAAACTGTGCGGCTGCTTCTACACCTAATTCTGCACTGGCACTGGCCCGAACTCTCGCACCAAGAGTACTCCCCCCAACTTTCACACTACCTCCGGCAGACCATCTATATCCTACTCCCACATCAAATCGCCTGGAATCCACTTGCAGATAACCATTGCCTTCGAAAATCGAGCACACAGGCTTTATCCACACTTTTCGCTCTTTGCTCCCCACATTCACTCTCCAGTAATCAGGTCTTGATTCAATAGAGAAAGCTCCATCAAGGCAAGGGGGAAGAGTAGAGGAAACAGCTCCATTGACGATTAGATGACGATCTCTACTGCTGTAGTAGAATTGGGCTTTCCCCCGGATTCTGCCATCTGCTCCATCGGTTACTTTTCCTATATACATAGGTCCAGTCATTTCAGGAGCTTCTGTTCCTTCCAGGTATTCAGCATTTGCCGGCTCGGGTTCCCCAACCCCCGCTATTTCTTCTGGTGTGAAGAGGTCTTCTATCCCCTCTACAGAGATGCCCTGTTGACCACCTTTTAAGGTCACATTGTAGCTGTCTTTGATGAAAGAGGTTTCAAAATTGCGGTTCGCGTCTCCCATCAATGAAAGGTTTACCTGGGGAGACTCGATATCCAGTTTCGCTTTGCGGAATTTTTCCGTGGAAAGACCCAGTTTGTATTCACCACTCTCAAACGTAACTCCGTACTTAGATCTGCCTTTTGAGTTCAGCATAACAGAAGAATTCCCGTCAGAAAATGAAGCAACAGAATTTCCTCCAAGCGTAAATTTCAACTGGTCGTCTGTGAATTCAGCTGAGCGGTCTGCATTCAGGCGAACAGTCTTCGTTCCTTCCAGAATCACCAGGGCTTTTTCCTGAGTGACTTTCATGCTGCGACCTCCATCTGTCAGCTCAATGAAATTATCTCCACCGTAAGAGAGTTTCTTGTCTCCATCTTCAAACAGAATGCGCTCACCGGATACTTCGAATTGCTTCGCTTCTGTCTGGTAACTGATGAAGTTCTCTCCTCCCAACTCCAGGGTTTTATCCTGCTCTTCGAAGGCAAATTCTTCCTTAGACAGGGAGGCAGAGCGGCCCTCGAATGAAAGAGCCAGCTCTTTATCCTCCTGCTGGTTAATCACACTCACTGTTTTATCTCCATCGCTCAGGCTTAGTTTCTCACTGTTCAGATCAAAACTTTTGGTGCCGTCATTGAAAGTAAGTTTGTAGTCCGCATCAAGTGTCACCGCATATTTATCGTATTGAGCTTCTAATTGATTGTCAGCATAAGAAAATGACTTGTTGCCATCTTTGACCAACAGGCTCTGATCCGAACCTAATGAAACGAGGTGATTTCCTTCCTTCAGCTCAGCGCCTGATGTATTGAATGCAAATGAGCGCTCACCATTTTCATAAAACAGGGATTTGTCTGTACCAAATTCCACAACATGATCCTCGTAGTTAAGCTTCACAAGCTCCGAAGTAATGGCAATACTTTTCGAGGCTCCTTCACTAAAGGTGAGTGCGCCTCCGTTTGTATATGTCAATTCATATTCGTTCGCCACCAGAGAGTACATGCCGCTGTTTTGACTCAGCACATAGTTGACACCTCCGGTCTCATAACCAATAGCCCTGTTTCCCTTCTCATCTACCGATAAATCATAGGTATCGTTTCCTTCTGAGAATTGAAAGATTGCTTCTCCATTATCAATACTGAAATCGATACGTTTTCCTTCTATTTCCAGTGCCAGTTGCCCACTACCATTTTCATCGAGGGGTACTTCTCGTGGCACTCCTGCTTCAGAAATAATGATTGGCCCTCCGATTCCGCTCGGGTCAAATGAAAGGTCAGTGCCAAACACTGAGAGATCCAATACATTCTGCGAAGAGATCTTCAAATGGATATCCCCGGCTTTCAGTGCGAAAGCTCCTGACGACGATGTGGCATCCAGGGCGAGTCCCAAGCTAAAACTTCCATTGTCTATTCCGATTTCACCGACTCCTGCCCTGTTCACATTCGTTGTCAGGGATTCGTTTCCATTGGTCAGATTGAAGGTTAATTCGTTTTGATCAATGGAAGCATTCAGTGACTTGCCTTTATAATCCAGCTCCAGTTGACCGTTTTGCTGAGATTTATTTACTGAGGCAAACAACTTGTCTTCATTTTGTTGAAGCAGCATGGATCCTGATTGAGTATCGGTATTTACTCGTACGGAGAGTAGTTGTTCACCTTCAATCACATCGAGATACCCGGCGGTAGAGGTCTTGGCGACAGATAGTTGCTTCCCTTCGAAAGCCAGTGCTATATTGGCACTATCTGAAAGTATCTCTGTATAAATGCTGTCTCCACCATACTGAAGTCCCACCTTACCTGTACGTGCAGATTGATTGACCGCAGCAGACAAGCGTCCTTCCGTATTTTCAATGACCAGTTGTCCCGACTTTTCCGAACGATCACCTGACATGGCAATTCGGTTGGTTCCCTTCTCCAATTCCAGCACTGCCTTGTTCGCGTCTTCGAGCGATGCAAAGAAGCGATTATCCGCATCATAAATAAACTCGAGCTGTCCATTTCCCGTGGTTCGGTCTCCTTCCAGTTTAAAGAACGTGTTGTCATTAGTGAAAGAAAGGTTTCCTTTTCCGGCTCGATCGATTGCGGCATCAAATAAATTCTCCTCAATTTCCAATTTGAGTGAAGCAGTACCCGCTTTCGTATCGAGCGAAGTTTGGAACTGGTTACTTTGATCGCTGTAGCTAAAAGATCCTGTACCCGCCTCCTTATCTGCTAAAAGTGAAGTGGTATACTCATCTAGCTCGAATTCGAATGCTCCTTTGCCTGCCTTATCTGCCTCCACATACATGCGTTTACCTTCCTCATATTGCAATTCGAGGTTTCCGTTTCCTTCCCTGGCATCTGCTCCCAGGGTTATGACTTTGTCTTCATAAGTAAGATTGAATCCCGCCGTGCCTACTTGCGTATCGTATGCTGATTTAAGAGAAATTTCACCGAATCCAACATCTAGCGACCCACTTTGGCTACCATCGACAGACAAGCCAACAATGTTGTTCCCATCTTGCAGCGAGAACGATGACTCTGCATTGGCATCACCAGAGATAGAAAGTCTTTTTGATCCAAGCGAGGCATTTAAAGTTGTTTTTGGTGTTGCAGATACGTCTCCGATGAAATCAAAGGATGCATCCCCCATCTCAAAGGTTACTGCTCCTCCCAGCTCATTTGATTTCAAACCGAAAGTCAGGTCTCCAATGGGTACCTCTATATCTATGTCATCAAGCAATGCTGCAGTGGCTCTTCCGGCAGCCTCATTGGCTACTTCTTTCGCCACTTCTTTCTTTAAGGCTGCACCTGCTCCCGGAGATCTTCCTTCTGAATTCAACATAGCCATATCGCCTTCCATCTGCACCGTAAATCCCGTACGCTCAACTTTGATTTCTGCTCCGACATCTACTTTGAAAAGCTTTCCACCTTTCGTATCGATCATCTGCATGTAAAGACCAGCTCCAAAATCCAGATCCGGATCTACTACAAGGTTTGGTCTTCCATTTTTGACCGGCAGCTCGCCATCAAGCGACATGTGATGGTACACACGCCCTTCCAAACCCACCAGGCTAAAGAGTTCGAAAACGTTGATTCCCGTACCCTGCTCATCTACGTACCATGCATCGAAATACCAGTACTTGGTTTTGTCCTTATCTCCAAGAATCAGGTTTGCCCCAATCCCCACTTCGGTTGGCATTTTTAACTTGCCTGCTACCCCACCCTGGAAAGAAGTTCCCCATTCAGGATCATCTTTTACCAAAAGAAGGTATCCATTAAAGTCTACGATGGGAGAAGTGGCTCTAACAGCGAGGGAATCAAAAGTCAGAAGTTTTGGATCTTCTTGAGAACTTTCGAGGGGTGCCGGAAGGTCAGTGTTTTGCTGTGAGGCATTCCCGGCAAACTGACGATGCTCGTCACCCAGCGGCTCTACACTATGCATATTGATCCTTGGTGGGCCATTGTCTCCGCTGAACTCTTCACCCAAAGGCATGGTGGCCGAATAACTGAATGCGTAGCTTCCATTTGCAAACGACGCACCGACCTGATCAATGAAAAGATCAAACCCGTCATATTCTCCAACCACTTGTTGTGCGAGTGGCAAAGCACCATTCCTCTTTCCAAATCCAATAAAGTAATCGCCGTATGCCCGAAAGTCTTCTACACCAGTCATGGTAATTCCCAGGGTAGGGAGTTCGACATCTACAACTAAATCGAGGCGTTCGTTTTGGGCAAAAACAGCTCTTTTAATGGTGAAATCGACCTTGTTCTCCCCTCCATATCGATTAAAGGAAAAGTACCGTTCTTCCAGTTCTTCATCCAGGTAGCCCACCTCAAAACCATCAGTAGTTACAGGTAGTGTATAGAAGAATCGCTCGTCTTCCGAAACAACCGGTATTCGAATGAATCCTTTCACATGACCTTCTGAAACTTCAGAGTCTTCAATAAGCAGTTTCAATTCTTTTAAACTCCCCCTAAACTCATTGAAGAAAGCAATTCCGTCTCCATCTTCATCAAATCGCCGATTGATCTCAAACTGCAATCCTCCATTCGTAATCCATCCTTTTTGTTCTGAACTGGTTGTCTGGGTATAGTCGTGTGTGAGCGTTTCAGGCAGCTCCAGTTGGTCGGGGTCCAGTTTTGATTCATATTGAATCGCGTATTTCTCATAGTTCAGTCCCACCCATTCTGCATCGTTTCCCAAGGCACCACTTGATTCTTCGAATGAAAAGTCGAGCACTGCTGTTTCCGGTATCAGGCTGATATTCGTATTTCTGGTCAGGGAAACCGGGTCGTTTTTCAAATCCAGATTGAGGGTGTTGTAAAAGAGTTGTGACCATTTGCTGAAGGAGTATGCAACTTCTTTCCCGGTACCAGATGCTACGTTGGAAGGCATGACGACCTGACCTGAAAAGCGCTGTTTATAGAAATTATTTGTGATGTAAAAATCCGATTCTTCACTAAGATTTAACTGAAAGTCGTATGGTTCCAGTAACTCAAATCGATTGTTAGCGTGGAGTTTTGCAGGCCCATTGAGCTTCAGTACATCATAATTCATCCACAACGAATCAGAGCTAATAATTATCGGCTCTCCATCCTTCTTCGGCAAATGGAATCCCCAATTGACCTGGCCGAATATTTCCAATTTCCTTTTATCCAACCGTATCCTGGAAGGGTGAAATATCGCTTCTCCATTTTTATCCACATCTGGTATCAATAAAATGTCACTGAATCGCTCTGGAAGCCTGTAGTTTATTTCCCCGTTATCAAGAATGAGTTTTCCGGCAACCACTTTTAGCCGCAGACCTGAGAAGGTTACTTCATATTCTGCTCCATCCTGTTCTAGTTTGAGTAAGCCTTTTCCTGAAAGGTTATTAAAATCTTCATTGGCCAATGTGATGATCTTCACTTGTTGTGAGCCCGCAAAAAAGGACGAAATCTTAGGTGAGGAATTTAGAATAGATGGCTGGGAAGAGGCAACCTCAATGTTGCTGCTATATGCTTTGACCTGCCAAGCGTACTGAGACTCAGCATCTAAATCCACAGGCAGTGTAAAACTCGAACCAAAAGCTGCGGATGTTTCCCCCAGCTGTTCTTCATAAAATGAGGGTTTAGAAAAAATGGCCTCCTCCGGGTTCTCGCCTTCTTCCAGTTTTACCAATTTATATTCATACCGATGAAGCTGGCCTGCTTCAAGGTTATTCGGAGCGTCCCAGGAGAATACCAACCGATTCCTGCCGTTGACGATGGAATTGTTTTCAGGCCCTTTCAACGAAATGTCTCCATCAGTATTGAAGCCAAATTTGAACCAGCAAACATTGCTGTACCCATCGTTCTTGAAGAGTCCAAGGTTATCCGAATCTATGGCACGTACCCTATAGGCATATGTTTTTCCATTTTGCAAGAGCGGCGCAGACACATCGTATAAGAAGCTATTGGAAGCCACCGTGGTTTGGAATGTTGGCAATGCTGAGCGCATCGCTTCTTCAGGGTTCAATCCTTCTGGCACTTCTACCAGGGTCAATTCATATTCTGTGGAAAACGCACTGTTTGGTGACCCTAAATGCAAAGGCAACCATTGAAATTGAATGTTTTGTGGTTCTATTTCTGTGATGCTTGTACCGCACGTTGGAAAAACAATTTGTGGTGGATCGTTCAGGAAAACAGGAGCCATGGCAGTGGCTTCATTCGAAATAGTGATGCCCGATCGGTAATCAACTATTTCTATTGTAAACGTGTACATCCCCTCTGGTAGTCCCTGTCCGATTAGCAGTTCGCTCTTCTCTATGCCTGAGACAACCATGTTGTTGATATTGAAGTATTCGGCCAAATCAAATCCAGAGAATTGCTCTAACTGCCCCGGTAAAAGTTGGATGGGTTCGAAAACAGCATTAGGATTTGTCTGGAGTGAAACATTTCCACTTTTAATGGTGAGTTTGAAACGAACACTAAATGAGGGAACGCTGAAATCGTTGAATACGGCTGTGACCATCACACGGTCATTCGCCATACTTGCATACTCTTCAAGGTTTGTGGAGTATGGTGGAAGCAACTGGATTGAAGTTGTTGATGGAAATCGTTGAGCACTTAAGCTTGCGCTTGTTGCCAGCAACACCCCAAAGACCAACGCTTTTATGTTCATTTTTCTATTCATTACAATCGATATCTGTAATTGATCTGACCATTGTATTCTGAGAATGAAGGATTTTCTTCACTGTTCTGATTTCTTTGAATCAGGCTGAAAGCACCTGTTAAAGAATGATGACTTGTCACATTGTAAGTAATTCCAGCCCTGGTGTTGATGGTTGTATTTGTGCGGCTACTATTTCTGTAGGCATTGTATCCTCCAGAAGTAAGCTGAATTTGAAGTTTATTCCGGAACAGGCTCTTGGTTGCTCCGAGGCTCAACCCGTACCGATCAGAAACATTTCCCGAAATGTCGTTGGAGTTGAAATTCAGGCCCAGCGTCAACCTCAGTTTAGTGGGAACAAAATTCACATTGTAATTCCCTGTCATATTCCACAATTGTGAATTGCTCAGGCCCGGGTTATCAATTTCAGCCTGCACATTTTGTAGTTGGTAGTTGCCATTCAGACTAAAAGATTGAGCAACATCCCCATCTCTCAATGAGTAATTAGCATTGAGCCCATAACTCTGGCTTACTTGAACATAATTGAGGCTATCAGTCTGAAATTCGTCAACCAGGTACTCCACTGCTGAAGAAAAATTGGTAAAGAAGAAAGCGAGACTCAGGCCATTTTCAAACGCATAATTAATGCTGGCATTCCCCGCAAGTCGCTCTAGTGTGGTGGACTCACTTCCTTCCAGATTGTTCCTTTGATGGCCTAAACCACCTCTCACATACATCTTGTTTTTTAACAAGCGCACACCAGCACTGAAGGCTACTTCTTCTCTATCGTTGTTAAAGAAGTATGTACTTAAGGTTTCATAACCCGGATCGACCCTGGCATACGACACCTCAAAGTCCACTTTATTCAACCGATAAGTAGCAGAGCTCTGAATGGCATTATAAAACTCACTGGTTATGTTAGGGCTAAAGAGTCCTCCAAGGTTGTTGAAAACCCTGCGACGTTCAAGCTCCGTCGAGGTAATGTTCCGGTTCCGGTTAATTGCACTGGTGGCATATTCGAAAGTGATTCCCAGTCGCTTCGTTAACTGGTATCGACTATTAATTCCAAGTACCAGATTCTCCTGAGGATTAACCTCTAAAGTATCAGGTACTATTATGGAGTTGGGATCATCAAAGGCTCTGAACAGGATTAGGTCGACATGGCTTTGTTCTGTCCCATAGCCTACTTTGAAACCATAGCCCAACCTCTTATAAGAAGGTATGGTAAAAGAATTTGCAAAGTTGCTTTCTACTGATTGTCGCAAACGACCGTAGATAGCCGAGAACCTTAAGTTGTTATCAGGCGTCAATTCTATGCCTCCACCTAAAAACGAGTTGTTATTAAAGGTGAAGGATGAAAAATTCATACTTGTATAACCCAGATACAGCTTGATCCATTTGTAGTGAGGGGTCACTCCGAAACGATTAAATGGCTGACGAACGGTGCTATTCTGAGTGCTGTATAAAAAAGAGAATGGGAGTAGCACTCCGTACACGTCCAGGTTGATATTTCCAGATGCAGTCCAAACATAGGGATCAAACCGGTTCTCGATACCGCTTGCAGCGTAAGTACGAATTCCCGTTGCAAATCCACCACTGACTTTAATCGGATTTTCCCTATCAACATTTCCAAGATCCTGAGCTTGCAACGAGCAACTAAATGCCATGCAAAGAATCGAGAAAGTGATTGACCAAATGCGTGTAGGGTGAGTCTTCATTTGTCTTGTTTCAGTTCAGCATGAAAAATCCATATTGTTTTATCCATTCTGAACTCATGACTCAAAAATCCAAAAAAAACAGTGTTAAATCCTATTTTTCATCATGGACAAAACCATGGACAATAATCAAAATCAACTGCTGGAATGACTCTGAGAGCCTTTTTTTAAAGGATACTGAAATGGACAAGTGTTTTAACAGTCTCTTTTTACACTTACTTGTCAATATGTGGTAATTGGAAAAGATGAACCTGAATCATTGTCGTCAGGAATGACATTTCAGCTAAATCGCTACAGTAAACACTTCTAAAAACTTGCTACCAGTTCATTCATTTCTTCTGTGTTCACTTGTAATTTTTTTCTTAGCCGATAGCGAGACTTGTTTACACTTTCTACTGAGATGCCTAACATGGCAGCTACTTCTTTGGTTGTAAGATTTAACTTGGATAAAACAAATAGTCGCTCTTCAGTGTCTGTCAAATCTTGAAAGCTACTCCTAAGGCTTACAAGAAAACCAGGGTGAGCCTGATTGAATAGTTTTTTGAATTGTGACCATTCTTCCTCAGTCAGGATTGTTGACTGCATAAGATCGTCAAGAACTCCATCATAGGAAGGACTCATCCTCGATAGCTCAAGCTTGGCATTTTCCAATTCTTTATTTAACTCTTCTATTCTGGATGAACGGTCGATCAACTGTAAGGTGTAGGAATTAAGATCAGCCTGAGTCCTTTGCAATCTCTCTTCCGCGACCTCACGTTCTTTTATACTTAGTTGCTGATTCTTCCTGATTCTGTACCAAAGGCCAAAGGCCAGAAAGCCTCCAATTACCAGGGCTGAGAAAAAGCTAACAGCATAGGCGTTTCTCTTTAGTTTTTCATTGGCATTTTTTAACTCAAGAGAAGCAATCTGTTGCTCTTTCTTTTCCGTCTCGTATTTGGTTTGCAACTCATTGATCTGCTTTAACTGTTCCGCATTAAGGACAGAATCCTTGTTTTGCTGCATTACTTCTAATACTTGAACTGCGTCTTTAAAATTTCCATGGTCTTTGTGAAGTTGATAAAGCACTTCAGCAGCTTTAATTATCCTTTTGGGGCTGTTGACTTTGAATGCCATATCCATATTCCACTTTGCATAGAATATGGCTGAATCAAGCTTTTCTATCGCTCTATAAGATTTCGAAGTAGTGTGTAGCGAATAGGTCAAACCAATATCGTCCTTACGTTTTTGATCAATTTTCACTGATTGAAGTGCATAGTCCAGAGCCACCTCATGATCGTTTTCCCGTTGATAGAGTATGGCTATGTTATTACTCAAAACAGAAATCACCATGCTGTCCTGTATCGATTTGTTTATTTCTAAAGCCCTTTCATAGGTATATCTCGCGCTGTCATATTGGTTTATATTTTCAAATAAGAGTCCCAAATTGTTTAAAACCTTACCCATCGTGGATAGTAAACTCAATTCGTTTGCTATCTCAATTGCTTTTGAGTAGTATTTTTTTGATAAGTCAAATCGCCTCATTTCCAAATTCATATTACCCAGCACATTGTTGCAATTGAGTACCAGTTTTTGGTTCCTTTCTTCTTCACCAATCTTCAAAGCTTGATGAGCTGCCTCAATCCCATCATTGTATTCAGAAAGTTCATGGTGTGTTTCTGCTTTTAGCACAAGTAAAAAACCGTAGGCTTCATTTTGATCATTCTTCTTTGCGAAATGAATTCCATGATTGATTACCTCTTTAGCTAACTCGTGATTTCCGACTTGCTTTATTTTCTTAGCCAACTCCTTTATTCCCATCAATTGAGTTTGACTGTCAAAGGCTTTAAATGCATTGAGAAGAACTTGTTGATCCGAAAAATCAAGGGCTTCATTGATCAGGCTATCAATAAAGTTCTTGTCCATGAATTCATTTATTTGTGAAGGGTTAAGAACCACAGCAAGCATCAAATTCGATTGAATTAATAGCAAGAAGAAAATGAGTGTCTTAGTCATGGCTGATACGTATCTGTCTGGCAATAAAAGTAGAGGCTACTTTAGTTCTATTGCCACATAGCGTCTGGACAAAACACTGGACAACTAGTGAATTAGCTTAATGCTGCCACTATGGTCTCAATTTCTTCAGAGGAGATATCCAGCTTTTTACAAAGGCGGTACCTGGATTTGTACACACTATCCATCGATATGCCGAGCATTGAGGCAATCTCACGACTGGATAAATTTAACTTAGTGAGTGTTAGAAGTCGCTCCTCCGTTTCCGTTAAATCGGGATATTTGATTCTGATGCTTCCAAAAAAGCCCGGGTATACTTGTGAAAACAACTTTCTAAATTCAATCCATTCGTCAGAAGTCAGGATGGTGGATTGCATCAGGTGATCTATCGTTCCATTATAGGTTGGACAAGACCCTGAAATTTCTTCTTTTAACTTCTCCAATTCATGATTGAGTTCTTCAACTCTCGTGGATTTGTCAACGAGCCTATTCGTGTAGATATCCAGTTCAGATTTGTATTGCTCCACTTGTTGTCGATACAGCAATTCTTCCTTCTCGCGCAATTGCTGATTTTTCCTGATCCGATATCTTAACCCCCATATCAAGCTTCCTCCAATCAGAATCGATACAATCAAGCTTGCTGCGAATATGTTTCTCTTGAGCTCTTCATTCTGATTTTCTACTTCAAGAGAAGCAATTTGTTGCTCTTTCTTTTCCGTTTCAAACTGGACTTCCAGTTCCTTGATCGATTTGTATTTGGACTCCTCTAAAAGATCTTCTCTATGTTTTAACAGTAAGTCATAATAGTTAGCCAGAGCCTCGTGATCTCCTCTAGCTTTATGTATGGATATCATAATTTCATACCCCTTCTCTATTCGTTGCTTGGCATTTAGATAAACTGCATAATGCAAGGTTTTTTCAGCATAATAGAGTGCACTATCTAATTGATTCATACGATGATAGGTGATGGCGGGACCCATATACGAATATGTAAGCCCCAGTGTGTCTTTATTTAGGATATCTATCTCCAATGTTTGGAAATAGTAATCCAACGCCTCCTGAAACCTGTCGGTCTCTTCATAAACGACTGCAATGTTGTTCAAAAACACCACTAAATCCCTTGATAAGTTAAGAGCTCTGGCGATACTCAGGCCCTGCTCGTAATAGTAAAGTGATGAGTCATACTTCTGCAAATTTTGGAAGGTTATTCCAGTCGCATTAAGGGCGTCCATTTTAAATATGGAGTTGTCAGCAGACAAGGATAGGGCCTTTCGAGATGCCTTTAGGGCCTGAGAATGATCATCCAGCTTATTGTAAATGTCTGCTTTCTCTCTCAAGATAGAAATGAGTCCTTCGTTATTCTCAGTTTTTTCAATGTGCCTTTGGGCCTCAACGAGGTTATATATAGCAGAATCATACTCTCCTTTATCATTAAACATCTTGGCCTTCCAAAAATGTACTCTCCCGACAAGACCTGCATTGTCCACTGAAGTAAGTTTCATCGCCTCATCTGAGAAGTAGAATGCACTATCATAGTCTGTATTTAGTTTAAACCACCTGCTTAGAATGAGCAGCCCTTCCGCCACACCAAGGTTGTAATCCAGTTTCTGAGATGCCAGAACCATCTGGTCTCCTATCTGTCTGACACCATCCAGATGACCATAATTGATTAGCGAATCAGCAATCAGTATTAATTTATCAATACCACTTGTTGAGCTTAACAACTGCGTCTGATCAAGCTCTTTAGGGTTAGTATTTTTCTGACCAATTGTAGGTGAAATAGATAAACAAAAAAGAATCAAACCTAAAAGGAAAGACTTCATGATGAGATAGAATTAGTGATAACTGGTTTCAACGAAAGTTAGCAAACTTTTAAATGCTATAGGCAAGTTTATTTGGTTGCGCGATACAGTTTCACGTCTAATGTCAACACCTAAGAACTTATCAACTCCTTTGGATGAAGGTCGCCATTCAAAAGCTAAATGTGATGGAAGAATCTGTCAATTGGTTCAGCAATAACCTCAACAAACGCTAACATATAGGGAAATGTAGGTGCCATGGATCTTACAGAAGAACAGTCTGTATGATACCTCACTTCCTTAATAGGCGACCCGCTTGCGGCGAAAGAATTGCCTCTTGTTTTACTACCGAAATTCCGTTCATCAACACTTCATCAAACCCCGAGGCTGTTCGGTAAGGATCCAGATACGTAGCATTCTCCTTGATGTTTTGCGGATCGAATACCACAACATCAGCAAAGTTTCCTGCTTTGAGAAGTCCTCGTCTTTCGATACCTAGCGTTTTGGCTGGTAATGCTGTCATCTTACGTACCGCCTCCTCAATGGCGAGTTGCTTCCGCACAACATATCTCTGAATAATCCTCGCGAAGGTTCCGTGTCCTCGAGGGTGACGCATGGTTGGGCTGCCATCACTGGAGATCATCGCTTCCGGGTGTAGCAGCAACGTGCTCATAAGACTGTCCTCCATAATGAAGTAAGCACCACTCCCACCACCAGGTCCAATTTGCATAAGTAGATCTACAAATGAAATTTGCAAGTCAGCGGCAGCTTGTTCCAATGTTTTACCAGCATACTGATTTCCGGCAAGCAGCGTAGACTCGGGGCCGTTTCGCTTTTGCACTCGGTTAAACAGGTACTCTCTCAATTCTTTGTTGCGAGTTCGCTTTGCTTCCTCAAACTGCTCAACCGTTTTTGCCCACTCCGGAAAGACGATACCAATTGTGGTATAGCTAGCTAAGTACGGGTATACATCCGCTGAAACTTCCACACCATTTTGTGGTTATGTTCAATAAAGTGTGTCATTGTTCAATTCCAAGTCTTTTCCCATGAGTAATAGCCAGGATGCTGATGACCT